>JABDIN010000059.1 GCA_013003715.1 Desulfobacteraceae bacterium
TGCTCCCGGTAGGGCATGGAGAGAAGAGCGGTTTTCAATTGTGCGTGATGCCAGGACACCTTCTCTGCCAGGAGTTTCATCATTTCACAGATCACGATATTGCCGGTGGCCTCGGCCAGGGCGTAGTGGAATTTCAAATCGGCATCGAGAAACGCCTTATAGTCTGCAAGGCGGGCTTCCATGGTGTCCACGATGCGATCCAACCGGTGGAGTTGCTTTTCTTCTGCGCGATCGGCAGCCAGTTCCACGGATTTACATTCCAGCAACTCCCGGACCTCCATGAGATCCAGCAGAGACCCCACGGCCATTGCCCTGGTGAGCTGGGATAGCGGAGGATCGTCATGGGGAATATCGGTACGGACAAAGGTGCCCTTTCCCTGGACCACATCAATGTAGCCCATTACGGCCAGGGCATTGAGGGCTTCACGAATTGACGATCGGCCCACGCCGAACATAACGGCGAGCTCCCGCTGGGGCGGCAATTGTCCGCCGGGTTGGATGTCCCCGCTTTTCACCTTCTCGAGCATCTGCTCAACCACCATCTGCGGCGCCGTGCTTTTTTGAATCATCTCAAATGCCATGGGACACCTGTTCGTTTCAAAGTCTCTGATGGGCGGTACGTTGGATAATTTCATTTTGAAGTTCTTCGGTCAAGTCCACAAAATAGTCTGAATATCCGGCCACCCGGACAATCAGGTCCCGATAATCATCCGGACGTTTCTGTGCCTGGCGGAGGGTTTCGAGGTCCACCACGTTGAATTGGATATGGTGCCCGTCCATTTTAAAATACGCCCGCACGAGGTGAGCCAGTTTGGTGACACCGGCCTCGTCCTCCAGGAGCTGCGGTATGAACTTCTGATTCAGCAAGGTACCGCCGGTACGGATATGATCGATTTTGGCGGCGGACTTCAACACGGCCGTGGGTCCTTCCCTGTCCGCGCCCTGCACCGGTGAAATTCCCTCGGAAAGCGGGGCACCCGCCCTCCGGCCATCGGGCAGGGCGCCGATGACACTGCCGAAGTACACGTGGCAGGTGGTGGGCAGCAGGTTGATCCGGTGCACCCCGCCCTTGGTGTTGGGCCGGGAATCCACGGCATCGAAATAGGCTTCAAACACCTGCTGGAGGATAGTGTCGGCATAATCGTCATCGTTGCCGTATTTGGGTGTATGATGCTTCAGAGACTCGTGCAATCGTTCAAAACCGTTGAAATCAGACTCAAGGGCTTTTCGCATATCGCCCATGGTGACAGTTTGATGATCATACACATGATATTTCAGAGCGGCCAGGGCATCGGTGAGGCTGCCCAGCCCCACGCCCTGGATGTAGCTTGTGTTATAACGGGCCCCGCCATTGTTGTAATCCCTGCCGTTGGCAATGCAATCGTCGATCAACAAGGACAGAAACGGTACCGGCATGTACTTGGCGTTGATCCGTTCAATGATGTTGTTTCCCTTGATTTTTATATCGATGAAATGGCGAAGCTGCCGGTTGAAGGCATCAAAAAGGGTTTCATAGTCGCCGAAGGCGTCCGGATCACCGGTTTGGATACCGATTTGCCGTCCGATTTGCGGATCGATGCCGTTATTCAGGGTCAACTCCAGAATTTTAGGCAAATTGAAATAACCGGTCAGGATATAGGCTTCTTTACCGAATGCTCCGGCTTCCACACATCCGGAAGCGCCGCCGGCACGGGCATCTTCAACCCGCTTTCCCTGGCGTGTCAGCTCCTGGACAATGGCGTCGGTGTTGAATATGGAGGGCTGGCCGAATCCGGTTTTCACGATATTCAACGCCCGCCGGATAAACCGGTCCGGGTTTTTTTTGCTGAGCTGGACCATGGAACTGGGCTGGAGCAGCCGCATCTCCTCGATTACATCCAGAATCAGATAGGTCAGATCGTTCACGCCATCCCTGTTTTCCGGCGTCACGCCACCCAGGTTGATCAGGGCGAAATCCACATAGGTATTGCTCTCCTTGCCGGTCACGCCGGTCTTGGGCGGCGCCGGGTGGTTGTTGAATTTAATCCAGAAGGCGCAAAGCAGTTCCCTGGCGCTTTCCGGTGTCAGGGTACCGGCACCGGTTTCCCGCTTGTAGAACGGACATAGATGCTGGTCGAGCCGTCCGGGATTGAAGGCATCCCAGGGATTGAGTTCGGTGATGACCCCCACATGGACGAACCAGTAATACTGGAGTGCTTCCCAGAAGGTCTCCGGGGCATGGGCCGGCACTTTCCGGCAGATCCCGGCCATCTCCATGAGTTCACTTTTGCGGGTTTTGTCCTTCTCAGCAGCGGCCAGCTCTTCCAGGGCATCTGCATGGCGGCCGGCAAACCGGATGAGGGTGTCCGCCGCAACCGCCATGGCCATCAATTCCTCTTTCTTGTCCAGCGCTTCGGTATCTTCATAAAAATCAAGCTTGTCCAGCGCTTCCCGGATTTCCACCTTCAGATCCAGAAACCCTTTATGATATATCTTGTCTCCCAGAACCGTGTGCCCCGGTGACCGCTGTTCCTGGAACTCCGTGAATACCCCTGTTTCGTATGCCTCTTTCCATTCACTGGGCAAATGTTCGAAAATTTTCTCCCGGATGCTTTTCCCCTTCCAGAATGGAATAATGGACGTCGTGTAGGCTGTTTTCACCGACTCCGCCACCGAAAACGGCACTTTTTTCCGGGTATCAAACACCTCGAGGTCATGTTCGGAATGGATGCAGACCTCGGGATAGGTGGGCGTCGCCTTTATGGCCGGTCCCCGCTCACCCACAATCAGCTCCCCATGGTTGATACAGATCTGTTTGTGTTCAAGGATATAATTGAATGCCAGGGCCCTCTGAACAGGTATGGAATACCGCGATACCGCCTGATCCTGGAAAAACCGGGTCAACAATACGGCCCGTTCCGCGGATATGCCGGGTATGGCCTCAAGGCTCTGACGGCGTAAGGTTTCAATGCGTCGGTTCATGATTATCCTCCAATGCGGACATTAAATCCGGACAGCTCCAGGTATGCCTTGACACGATTAACCGAATCATCGTCCGGTGGTGTGATGCCGTTCATTTTGTCTTCCAGCCCCAGCCGCTGATATTTGGCGGCGGCAATGTCGTGAAAGGGCAGGATATCGATATGCCCGATGGTTTCCAGTGACCGGACGAACCGGACCATATTTTCAATATTATCATCCGCATCGGTAATGGTCGGGATCAACGGGAACCGGATACGGATTTTTTTTTTAAGTCCGGACAAGTGCCTGAGATTCTCCAGAATCACCGCATTGGATACACCGGTAACCCTGCGATGCATGGCATCATCCATGAGTTTCAGATCGAACAGAAATAAATCCGCCAGTTCCGCAACCGCCGCAATAGTTGCCGGTTGGGCGAAACCCGTGGTGTCTACGGTGGTGTGGATACCCAGGGCCGCACATTGTTCAAGCAGGGCCAGCAGAAATTTCACCTGGGCAAGGGGCTCTCCGCCGGAAAACGTTGCCCCGCCGCCGGATTCATCGTAGAAAATGATATCCTTGGCAATTTCACCCATCACCTCTTCGGGGGTCACGGATCGTCCTCCGGGGTTCCCGCCCGCCGGGATGCCTTCGGGATTATGACACCACCGGCAGGACAGCGGGCATCCCTTTAAAAAAACGGTTGTGCGGATACCCGGACCATCATGGATGGCGTATTTTTGAATCTTGAATATATTGCCTGTGGTGTTGAACATAAAAAAGTGCCTGTGGCTGGAAATGCGAAAGAAATTCAACCTTGACAGATATCTTAGCAAAAAATATTCTAAGCGCAATATAAAAATCAGGTCATCAGACCACCGGACCAATATCACGTAAAAACATGTACCTTACCGATGATGAAAAATATATTCTGGACGGTAAAAGGGGTGAGGCGGAACGCATGGCCCTGTCCATTCTGGTGGAATTGGGCCGGCTTCACGGTGCACAGCGGCTGATCCCCGTATCCCAGGTCCACATCGACGCCACCTTATACATGGTGGATGCGGGCATTGAATTCGCCGAATTCATGGCCGGTGGAAATGCGAAAACCGCCGTTCCCACCTCCCTGAATCCCAGCGGCGTGGACCTGACCCATTGGCAGGCCTATCGCGTACCGCCGGATCTGCTGGAAAAAAACCGCCGGCTCGAACGCGCCTATATGCGTATGGGGGCCGCCCCCACCTGGACCTGTGCCCCCTACCAGCAGGGACTGGTACCGCGATTCGGGGAACATATCGCCTGGGGGGAATCCAATGCCATCGCGTTCGCCAATTCCGTTCTCGGCGCCAGGACCAATCGTATCGCGGATCTCATGGACATCTGCGCCGCCGTTGCCGGTAAAACACCCGAATTCGGTCTGCACCTTTCCGAGCACCGCCGGGCGCGGGTGCGCATCGATTGCCGGGATTTCTCACCGGATATGACTGAAGATTCCGCCCTGTACCCCCTGTTGGGATATACATTCGGAAAAATGGCCGGCGACCGGGTGGCAGCGCTCACCGGGTTACCACCGGATGTTTCCGTGGATGCACTCAAATCCTTCAGTGCGGCAGCCGCCTCTTCCGGAGCCGTGGGCCTGTTCCATCTGCCGGGTATCACCCCCGAAGCCCGGAACCTTGAAATGTGTTTTCACGGAAAACCGCCGGAGCAGGTATTTGATATCACCGCAGATACCTTGCGGAATGCCGCTCATGGACTGTGGACCCTGCCCACCGATGCCGTGGACTGGATCGTAACGGGCTGCCCGCATTACTCTTTTGCACAATGCCGACATCTGGCCCGCCTCATGTCCGACAAAAAGATTCATTCATCGGTCGTTTTCTGGGTCTTCACCAGCCGGATGGTCTATGCCTTGCTGGAACAGAACGGTATCCTCGCCGAATTGAACCGGGCCGGAATCGATGTTTTCACCGATGGCTGCCCCCTGCAATATCCCAAAACCCGGTGGCACTTTACCGCCGCTGTATCGGATTCCGCCAAGTTCACCCACTACTGCCGCTCCCAGACCGGCTTACCGGCAGGTCTTTTGAGCATCGGTGAATGCGTTGAAACCGCCGTATCCGGTCGGATTCAACGAAAGGACCGGTCATGGCGCTGACCCTTGAAGGCCGATGCATCGTGGAAGGCAACGCCACCGGGGAACTCCTGGTATCCACCCGCTCCATCAGTTTCTGGGGAGACGTGGACCCGGCCACGGGCAGTATCTGTGACGCCCGCCATGAATTGTGCCATGTGTCGGTGGCCGGAAAAATCCTGGCGTTTCCCATGGGCAAGGGCTCCAGTACCGGCTCTTTGATTTTCCTGGAACTGGCCCGCACCCAGAAGGCTCCGGCCGCCATCATCAATGTGAGAACCGAACCCATCCTCACCACCGGCCCGGTGGTGGCCGGACATTTTTATGGGGTAAGGGTGCCGGTACTCACCTTGGCGCAGTCCGACTTTGACAAACTGATTTCCGGCTGGATGTGTGAGGTGGTGGTGGCGCCGGAACGAACAATCTGCACCTTGGCACAATAACTGGAATGTCTTGAATGATAACAAATCAGTTTAAACCGCCGCTGATTTCATCATCTCATATTTTCCCAAATCTGGAAGGAAATTACCACATGAACGGCACCAACAGATCACAAATCAAACCCGGCCTGGAGGTTGATATCGTACTCAAAAAAGACCAGCGCAGCGGCGCACTGACCCGGGGCATCGTCAAGGATATCCTCACCAAATCCCCCACCCATCCCCACGGCATCAAGGTCCGGCTGACAAACGGGCAGGTGGGTCGGGTCAAACGCTTGGCTGGGGCTGAAAAAGAAGCGGTGCGTTGAAACTTGAAGGAAAAACCAAAGGAGGGTTATGGATTATCGATAACCGGCAAGTTAAAAAGGATATCATTCTCCAGGTAAATCCGTTCGAGTTTCTCCTGATGGGAGGTTACCTTTTCGCGATGTCTGGCTGCCAATTCCAGAATCATGTAGCTGATGAGACTGGACATGGCGGCGATGTAACCAATATATGGAATGGACTGGGAGGGTACCACCATCGTCTTGTGGGCAAATGGAAGCAATGGACACAGTGGACTGTCCGCCAGCACCAAAAGGGTAAAATCGAGACGGCGGACCACCTTAGCGAGTCGAATCAGTTCATTGGGGTAGCGGGATGTCGCCACGATGACCACCAGCGCGCCGGCAGATGCATTGTTGAGTCGATCAACGACGGTGCTGTCGCTACCGTTGAGGATGTCAATCCCCTTGCGGACTTTTGACAACGACCATCCGAGGTAGTAGGCAAATGTGAATGACAGCCTGGAGCCGGCCACATACACCGCCGGAGCATCACCGATTTCATTTATGAAGGTGTTCAGGACTTCCCGGTCCATGGTCTGGTAAAGCTGGCGCATATTTTCCATCTCTTCTGCCATGACCCGGCCGAGGCGATCGTTTTCGGCGCCCTTCAGGCCGGGTAGATCGACACGGTCCTGCAAGGTCATGCCGGTGTTGACCAGATCTCTCAACGCCTGAAGAAACGCCCCATATGTCCCATACCCCAGTTGGCTGACGAAACGCACAACGGTGGCTTCACTGACAGCGCAGGCATTAGCCAGCTCTTTGGTGGTCATGAACACCACTCGCCGGGGATTGTGTACCACATAGTTTCCGAGAATACGTCCTTTGGGCGTCAATGTCGGTATATGATTAACGATATGTTGAACCACCGGATTCGTAGCGTTTTTCATAGTTCCCACCCCATATCTATGCGGGCAATATCTTGAAAGAAAAGTTTCAATTCACCGGATTCTGTTAAAATTGCCTCATCTCAAACCAGATTGATATGTTTTGCAAGTGAAAAACCGTTAATAAAGATTTTTTTCTTTCATTACATATTTTATTTGACATTGTTCGTTTCATTTAGGATAGAGGATCCATCAGCCAAGGGAAATTCTGCGGTCTATGTGAAAATGGTGCGAAGGTTTCCCGTGGAATGGGTGGGCAGGGTACAACCTCGAACACTACTACAACGAAAGGTGTTGTCATGCTCGGCAAGCGCAAACCCTTGTGGGGTAAGAAAAAACGGCTCAAATCCAGCTATGATGCCGTGATCATCGGCGGCGGCCTGCACGGTTTGGCCACAGCCTATTATCTGGCAAAGGAACAGGGGTTGACGGATGTGGCGATAATCGAAAAACGTTACATCGGCTTAGGCGGGGCGGGCCGTAACACCGCCATTGTTCGGGCCAACCAGCGCACCCAGGAAAATGTACCGCTATATAAGGAAGCCCTGGACTTGTGGCCGGTGCTCACCAAAGAACTGGATTTTAACCTGATGTTCAATAACTGTGGCAATGTGAATCTGATGCACAGTGAGGCGGCAATGAAAGCCGCCCGTATGAATGTCGCCACGGCCCAGTTTCACGGTGTGGAGAGCCACCTTATCGATGCCAAAGAGGCCAAGGCCCTGGTGCCGGCGTTGAATATCAGCGAGGATATTACATACCCTATCCATGGGGCCATGTATCATCCTCCCGGAGGAATCGTCCGCCACGATGCTGTGGTCTGGGGACTGGCCAAAGGGGCCGCCAAACAGGGTGTGCACATTCATCAACAGACCGAAGCCACCGCCATCCATACCGGAGGCGGCCGGATCACAGGTGTGGAAACTACCCGGGGCCGCATCAGCACCAACCGTGTGCTGGTGAGTGCCGGAGGATACAGTGCAGGGATCATCAACCGGATGCTGGGCCTGCGCCTGCCCATCAGTGTGTTGACCATTCAGGCCATGGTGACCCAGCCGCTCAAACCGATTCTTGATCATGTGGTCTCTTCAGGTGCCTATCACTGCTATGCCAACCAGACCCTCAAAGGAGAAATCGCCACCGGCGCGCATATGGATCCATGGCCCAACTACACCACCCAGAACACGGCGCATTATATCAAGCACCAGGCAGAGGCACTTTCTGACTGGCTGCCCTGCCTGCGCGGCGTAAAATTCATGCGAATCTGGGGCGGCCTGGCGGACATGACGCCCGATATGGCCCCCATCATGGACGGCAACGACCCGGTGGGTGGATTATATATGGACTGCGGCTGGGGCTACTTCGGGTTTAAATCATGCAGCGCCGTCGGCAAGTACATGGCCCAATACATGGCCACAGGCAATTGCCCGGACATACTCAAGCCGTTTCACCTGCGCCGGTATGAAAATCACCGGTTGATGGGAGAGACCGCCGCCCTGGTTAACTATACACCGGACAATTAACCCTATAAACGTTCGCAACGATAGGGTTAACGGTTGCATCGCGGCCGCGACGCACAAGGAGTTTGAATCATGGCCTTAACACTCACCTGCCCCATCTGTGGCAAACGCAATGGCTACGAATTTCGTTTCGGGGGCGAAGACAAGGGACCCCGCCCGCCGGAAGAGGGACTGACACCCGGCGCCTGGTGTGACTATGTCCATATGAACAACTGCACGGCCGGTGTCCAGAAAGAGTGGTGGTTTCACCGTGATGGCTGCGGGTCCTGGTTCACAACCTGGCGCGACACGACCAGAAACCTTGAAGCCGAACCACCGGAGGCGAACAAATGAACAGGCTGAACCAACTGCCGACGTTGAGAATCGATCCTGCCGTAAACCATTCTCTGACTTACCGGGGAAGGACCTATCAAGGCGTTGCAGGAGACACCGTTGCTACGGCACTATTTGCAAATGGTGTTCGGATTTTCGGGCGCAGCTTGAAATATCACCGGCCCCGGGGACTATACAGCCTCGATGGCGAGTGCAGCAACACCTGTATGGAGGTCGACGGTATTCCCAATGTGCGCGCAGAGAACACCTTGCTGGAAAATGGGATGACGGTAAAGGAGCAGAATGTCAAAGGATCGGCTGAAAGGGACTGGCTGGGGTTTATGGACAAGCTGGACTGGATGATGCCGGCCGGCTTCTACTACAAAATAATGCACAAACCTGCGGCGATCTGGCCCATGGCCATGAAGCAGATCCGGAAGGCCGCCGGTTTGGGTATTATCTCCGCCGACCATAAAATGAAGGGCCGGTATGACGAGCAATTCCTGAAGGCGGAAGTAACCGTCATCGGCGGCGGCGCGGCCGGCATGGCCGCTGCCCTGGCCGCTGCACAATCCGGTCGCCGTGTTATACTGCTCGAGTCCCGTCCGCACCTGGGAGGCTGTTTCGACTACCGCGTCAGTACCACATCGGACGGTACCCCCCTGCACGAACGCGCCCGCCAACTGGCCGAAAAAGTGAAACAGACCACCAATATCCGATTGTTCGAACACACCTCAATGGTGGGGGCATACAACAATAACCTGATTACCGCCTTTCAGGTGGGTAAAGCTGACGACGGGTTCACCGAGTGCTATATCGAGATCCGGTCAGACAGTGTTGTGGTGGCCACAGGCTGTATCGAACGCCCCCTGCTTTTCGACAACAACGAGCGCCCCGGCGTTATGCAGGTGGGCTGCGCCCATCGCCTGGCCCGCACCTATGGTCTGCTGCCCGGCAACGCGGCGGTCTTTTCCGTGGGGCACAATCCGGGCCTTGAAGCAGCCGTGGATCTTTTCGACCTCGGGTTGAAGATCAACTGCGTGGCCGACATTCGTGAAGACGGCCAGGACCCTGCCTTGTTGCTGGCGCTTACCGAGCGAAAGATACCGGTGCTCAAAGGCTGGGTGGCCACCAAAGCCCACGGTTCCAAAATGGTGCAGAAAGCAACCCTGTGCACCATTGACGGTATGGTCAAACGCCAATTTTCCTGTGACCTTCTGGTGGCCTCCGCCGGCCTGACGCCCGTTTCCGGGCCATTCATTCTAGCTCAGGCCATAATGGGCTATGACGATCACACGGGGTATTTTCTACCCGACCAATTACCGGAGAAGATGTTCCCTGCGGGTCGTATCACCGGTATCAACGATCCCGATGCCATCGAAACATCAGGTCGGCTGGCCGGTCTCGAAGCGGCATCCGCCGCCGGCGCCGATTTGTGGACAAAGGTTGCCGAAACCAGGAATGCCCTGGCGGCGATGCCCGGACCGGAACGCGGCTGCAAGCTGGTCATTGCGCCGGTAAAAGGCCGTAAGAGTTTCATCTGTTTCGATGAGGATGCCACCGTCAAATCAGTGAAACAGGCAATCGATCAGGGATTCGATGTCCCCGAGCTGGTCAAGCGGTTTGCGGGTGTGGGACTTGGGCCGGGTCAAGGCGGTATACCCGGGCACAACCTGCCCCTTTTCGTGGCGAAATACACCGCATCCAAGGAAACACCAAAGCCGACCACCGTACGCCCCCCCCTGGTGCCGGCATTCATCGCCACCTATGCCGGCTATAACCATCACATGTTTAAACGCACACCCATCCACCACTCCCAGAAGGCCGATGGCGGTATTTTCCGCAACATCGGCGTATGGCAACGGGCGCGCTACTTTACTGCTGATGTTGACTGTAAGGAAGAGATCCTGAACGTGCGCAACAATGTGGGGATGCTGGACGCTTCAACCCTGGGCAAGTTCCGCATCCACGGCCCGGATGCCCTGAAAGCCCTTCAGCGGGTATACGTATCGGACATGGGAAAGGCTGGAAAGGATCGCATCAAATACTCAGCCATGTGCAATGACGATGGTTGCGTCATCGACGACGGCGTGGTGGTCAAACGGGGAGAGAACGACTACTATTTTACGACGTCAACCGGACGGGCCGGACAAACCGCGGAGTGGATTCGTTATCATACCCGGTATGACAACTGGGACTTTCACCTGGTCAACCTGACCGACGCCATGGGCGTGATCAACCTCTCCGGTCCAAATGCCCGCAAGGTGCTGACCAAGGTGGTGGATATCGATCTTTCCAACGAGGCCTTTCCCTTTTCCGGATACCGTGAGTTCTATATTCAGGATACCATCTTCACACGGGCCTTGCGGTTGGGGTTCGTGGGCGAACTCTCGTATGAGTTGCACGTACCGTCATCTTATATGCAGGCGGTGTGGGATCTGCTCACGGAAGCAGGCAAAGCATTCGGCATCCGCAACTTCGGTGTGGAGGCCCAGAATGTGCTGCGCATGGAGAAAGGCCACATCATCCTCGGACAGGAGTCGGAACAGCGTACCAACCTGCTGGATGTGGGATTGGGCTTTCTATGGGATCGCAGTAAAACAGTCGCCAGGACCGTCGGTGCCGTAGCCTTGCGCCAGGCGGCAAACGATACCGGACGACTAACACTGGTGGGCATTCGTATGGAGGACGACGCCCGGCCCGCACGGGACGGCTCGCTCATCGTGGATAATAAGGTGCGCGGTTATGTGGCCACCATGCGCAGGAGTTTTACCAGCGGTGAGGCCGTGGGCATGGCGCTGGTGGAGTCCCAACTGGCCGGTGCCGGTACCCGGTTGGAGATTTTCGAAGATGAGTGCAACGGTGTGCGGATTTATGCCCGCGTCGTTCCCATGCCATTTTACGATCCCGAAGGCGAACGCATGAAAAGCTAAACCGCAGAGGTGCATGAAAAACATGCCGGAAAGGGTGTTCATGTTTGTTTATAATAGCCAATATCATTCCCGATAATGAGGTAATACCCATGGCCGATATCAGAAGACAATCACCGATGCGGTTCAACACCGGACCCTGCCGGACAGAGGTGCGCGACAATTGGACGGTTACCCTTGCATACGATGATGAGGGTGACGGCCCCTGGTTGACGGACCTGGCCCATAAAATCCGCTGGGATCTTCAGGACGGCAACATCGATGCGGTGAAGCCTTCCGGCCTGACCATTCCGGCCTCTCCGGGCCGGTGCACCCTGGCCGGCGGCACACTGATCAACCGTATGAACGGCACCCAGGCCTCCATCTATCATCTGGGCGCCAAGGCGCCGGCGCTGCCTGATTTTGCGGGCTACACCGATGTCAGCGAGTCGATGGTGTTTCTGGCGCTTTTCGGGCCCGGGGTATTTTATATCGCCGAGAAACTGACCAACCTTGATTTTATGGATCCGGCCGGAAAGGCCCCTTTTCTTTTGCAGGGGCCCTTTTGCCATATCCCCTGCCAAATCGTCATCCTGGAAAAGACGCCGGATGGATCCGGTGGATTTCTGCTCACCTGCAGCCGGGGATATGGCGACAGCATGGTCGCTGCCATCCTGAAAGCCGGTGCTGAGTTCAACCTTCGACCGGCTGGCGAAAACCGTTTTGACACCTGGATTAGTTGTTTGTCAGGAGAGATTTAAGTAGAAAACCATAGCCACTTGCCTTGGATAATTAGGAAGATTTGCATTAAACTGTTTTCAAAGCCCCGAAATACACATTATCAACCAGTTTTATGGCTGGTACTTGATTCACTATTTCAAATCGATGCCACAATGCTCCTGGTTTCTTGTCTGTCTTGTGGGGATGTTTCAGCCTGCTGCCTGGAGCTATTGCACCCAGCCGGACCAGGCCAGGCCATTTTACTTCTCTTAGTTCATTGATGAAGAATTGGGTCGCATTTGCGTACGCTCAAATTCAAAGGATAAGCGATAGGCCAAATCCACGAGTTCGGGGGACATGCCGGCATGCAGTCCGCAGCAGGTGCCGAATATATATCCGCCTTGACTACCATCAGATGTCATTAACGCCTTCATCTCGCGATGCAGGTGACCACAGGTTATGTGCCTGTCACCAGATACGCGGCCTTGATCCAACAGAGACGGATCCAGGCCGCCCATCAAACAAAGGCTTTGATTGTAGCGCACTTTTATTTTTCCAATATCCATACCGGCGGCTGATTCGATGCATTGAAGACCAGCAAATCCGGCTGAGGCAATAGCTGGCAGAACCTTGTCGAGATTACCGTCTGAATGGAAAAATACCGGTACACCCAACTCTGCAGCCTTCATGGTTTGAATCTCCCAAAAGGGTTTTAAATACTGTTCGACCATACTAGGAGAGATGTAAGTTCCTTGGTTATAAGCGATGTCGTCGGCGATGATGATCCCATGAGCGCCGGCACACACACCCTGAATCATGGAGGACATAACCTGGTCGGACATGCGCTCCAATTCCTTAAAAAGCGCATCGGGTGATTCGGCGATTTCCCTAAAGACTGCCATCAACCCCAGGCGCTGCACGACTGTCTGGAACACACCGTCGACAATCCAGAAGACGAACAGGCCTTCATCAGAAAAGCGAGGGATGTCCTCCAGTAGCACCCGACACTCCGGTGCCTCTCCAAAGATCTTGTTTGACTGCAGACAAACAAGATCAAGCTTTAGGGCACGACAACATGCAATGAGTAAATCGGTATCGTTTCTCATATCCGGTTCGCAGCCGTTCGATTTCCAGGTTAAGAAGTTCTTTGCGAATTGGCGATCCAGAACGAATTCTCCTCTGGCAACAGACATTTGTCTGTCATGACCGATAGCCTGTTTTACGCGTTGGATTCCGTTCATGGGTGCCTATCCTTCAAACAGGCCCTCTCGAAAGGCTTTAAGATAGTTCATGCAAAAGTCATCCCTGCCGGCAAGAGCCTCAGCAGCGATGATGCCGGCCATTAAGCGCCGATCCAGTGGATTGATGATGGCCCCATCCAGCCCTTTTGAAATGGCCATGGTCATGAATATGTGATTCAGATATTTGCGTGCCGGCAGACCGTAAGAGATGTTTGATACACCGCAGGCTGTGTGGATCCCCGGATAGTTGTCCAGAATCTTTTCCATGGCGTCGATGAATGCCAGGCCGTATGAGTTGTTCACCGATAACGGCTGTACCAAGGGGTCGACGAAGATGTTCTCCACCTTGACGTTGTTGTTTAGCAGGCCGCCCACAAGTTTGTCGGCAATTCTTAAGCGGTCGTCCACGGTTTGGGGCATACCTTCGTCGCTCATGCACAGAGCGATAACCTTAAAATCCGTACCGGCGACGAAGGGCAAGAGTCTATCAAACCGCTCCTTCTCCAGGCTGATTGAGTTGATCAGGGGCGTGCCCTGATGCACCATGACGGCCGCCTCGATGACGGCTGGATTGGGGCTGTCTATGGCGCAGGGTTTGTCGGTAGCTGTTTGCACCATCCGCACCAGCCATTTGAGGTACTCAGGCTCCTGGTCCAAGAAGATGCCGGCGTTGACGTCCATATAATCCGCTCCGGCCCTGGCCTGATCTTGGGCCACTTTCTGAATGGCTGCGCTATCCTGAGATTCGATGGCCGCCTTGATTGCCTCGCGGCTGGCGTTAATCAGTTCACCGATGATAATCATGAGACGTCCCTGCCTTTCAACCAACAAGTTCTTTGACGAGCTTGACGGTTCCAGGGGCATCAGCACTGTATCCGTCTGCCTCGATCTGGTGGGCAAAAGCCTGGCTGACCGGAGCACCACCAACAATAGTCTTTACTGCCAAATTAGCCGCTTTGGTTATCCTGATCGTTTGTTCCATGGCCGGCATGGTGGTCGTCAAAAGTGATGACAGAGCGATCACATCGGCTTTTTGCTCTGCAGCTGTTTTGACGAAGACCTCGCTTTCCACATCCACTCCTAAGTCCACGATTTTAAAACCAGCACCCTCCAACATCATGGCAACCAGATTCTTGCCGATGTCATGCTGGTCGCCCTTGACTGTGCCGATAACCACGGTGCCCTTGCTCCGGCTTTGATCGGTGGTCAGCAGTGGTTTAATAAGCTCCAGTCCGGCCTTCATGACCTGGGCGGACTTGAGCATCTCCGGGATGAAGAGGTCCCCGGCACTAAACCTTTCTCCAACTATGTCCATGGCTCTGACCAACCCGTCGTCCAGGATGGTCTGGATGTCTGTTCCAGCGCCCAATTCCGCCCGGACCTTTGCCTTCACCGAGACTTCATCAAATGCCAGTATTGCATTGTAAATCTCCTGTGTGCTCATTTCTTTGTCTCCTGTTAAGAAATCATCTGTCGATGATTTGGATTCAACGTTTGTAAGTAAAGCTTCCTAAAATTATAGAACACCTACATCAGATGCGTTGATAAGTTTTATGTGCAAGGATTGCTTCGATTCCCTTCAGGACGGCTTCAGACTTAGGCGTTACCTGGTGTTGGACCAAAATCTTTCGGGCCTTTTCGGTGCAGCGCTGCTGCATTTCTTTGGCCCCATTTTCATGCCATAGCTCAAACCGGCTTCGATCGGCCAGTTTGGGATGAAACAGATCCGTCTTAAAGTGTTTGAATGTATGTTCGTCGTTGAGGAAGATAGCGCCCTTGCCCACGTTACGCGCTACACGGTCGATCACATCCAACGCCAGAGTGTCCTCGTCAACACGCAACCCATCCACAAAATAACGGCTCATCGCTACCAATTCATCCGCCAGGGTCACCATCTCCAGCGAGGAGGTATGCCCCGATTCGATATAGCCCACATCATGGATAAAGTTGCAGCGGGAAAGCATAGCCGTGATGATGGAGAGCATCCCTTCGGCACCTGCCTGGGCGTCCACTGTTTTGGCGTCCGTTGCACCGGCAAAGGACCAGACGGGCAGTTTGTAGATCATGTCGCGCATATCGGCCAGGGCTGCCTGGGTCAGGCTCCATTCGGTGCATCCGTATGAGACCACCGTATGGCGCATGTCCAGAACACTAACATTAGGAGCAAAGAGAAACGGTGCACCTGCGTTGGTCAGCTGGTGGATGGTGAGCCCCACCAGATTTTCGGCAAGTCCTAAAGCCATGGCTCCAGCCAGGGTGCTCGGGCCTCCGCCGCCGGCATTACAACCCGAAGGCAGGCAGATGGGAATACGTTTGCGGGCGCAGAACACTAACTTTTCCATGACATTGATTGGAAAGCGCAGCGGGCTAATGGCCTCCGAATAGTTGAGGATGAAAGGCCTTCGAGCCAAGGCATCTTCACCCCCAGCCACCAGACAGGCAATCTCATGGATTTTGGCAATATCTTTGCCGCTATCAGCAATAAAACAGATAGGCTTGTTGCCGTTCTGCACCATTGCGGCGAAGACGTGGACGTAGATTTCCTCAATAGGAGCGTCTTCGGGGTTCCCCATGGACATGGAAAAATCGATGTTTTCCAGACCGTCCACCAACTTGGCAAAGTTGCCCGAATCCTGCAATACAGTGCGTCGGCGCTCACCAGTCTCCAGGTCGATGGTAAAGATGGTATCCGAACCGGTGCCGAAGTAAAAATTGTCGTCCACCAGAGACATGGCCCGCCGACCCTGCTGGTCGTATAGGGCGATCTGTCTGGGTGCTGATTTTAAGGCTGCATCAGCCAGACGCGCCGGCATCAACACGCGGTCCTCCTGGTCAGTACGGCAGCCAGCCTCCAGCAGCATGCGGCGGGTCGGCTCATGTTCCATGATGAATCCGGTGTTTTCAAGAATTTCAAGGGCGGCATGGTGGATGGCCCAGGCCTGTTCTTCGTTCAGTACACGCATTCGCGGACGAAATGTATTGATTGCGGGTTGCTTCAAAATCAACCTCCTTATCTTTTTTCCTGTGGCCGTAAAAGTCGTTCTAATACAGAGTAATCACCTGCGGGCGTCACTTCAAAAACTCTAAGGCCATTGGGGAGTAGGGTTTGCTGTGTTTTGTCAGCTGTCAGTATGAGATGGCGGGCGATTCAAAGTCATTTTCTTTACGACCGACAATAGCATAATAGTGGAGAGGGTCTCCGGCCATGGAAAGCCGATGGCAGTAATGGTGTTTTTTATACACCTTCAGGCTCTTGCCGATCATCTCTTGCAGCATCTGGTTGTAGCCGCTATCGTCGTCACCACTGAAGAATCGGTCTTTGATGTTGAAAACGACCCAACTGCCATTTGAGACGGTATTAAATGCGTTGACAAATGCCCGTGTGGGAATATCGCCAAACCCCAGTGCTGCTACGGTTACCAGCGTGTTGAAATTCCAACTTTCTAATTTCTTCTTGTTTCTGTTATCTTCTTGACTGAGATCTATGACATAATAGTTGTCGTATATACCAGGCCGATCTCTTTCAACGGCCCTTTTAGCCTCCTTGATGATGTCGACACCCACAATCGCTTCAGTCTCGAACGCATCCTGCAGGCATTCTCCCACGATGCCATTGCCGGCGCCAAAATCCAGCACCCTCAGAGGTGTCGTTTCTTCGCCCTGTGCTTCCATGTTTTCCTTTAGCAACGCGGTCAGCACCTGGGGAGAGTCGCATTGGAGTTTGTTGTAAACGACCTCTTCATATAAGCCGGGGACATCATATACACGCTCATATTCGTGAATACGAATGCACTCCTGCCCATCCTTAGTCATGAGATGAAACCATTCTTCATCCTGCTCCAGCATGCACTCTCTGCCGGGATACTTTACTTGTAAATTACAGCTGTGCATCTATCCTCCTGACATTCTATTTTTAATTAATAGCAATAATCATAATTAGTGGGTCCGTGCAGCACACTAAAAGAACATTAGTATAACAACAAGCATGCCAACCTGTATTTAAATTGTGTAACTATTCGTAATTAAAGTTTTTTTGCGTTTAGAGGCCTACTGACTTGATGTAATTTGTGGTTAGGCAGTCTTGGATATGTGCAAATATAACACACAACCTGGTCGGATTGATAGGGAATTGTAAAAATTTTGCACAGAGCTAATCTTTTACTAACATGCTCAATTTGCAGAATAATAATAATTATTTCCTATAAGATATTGAATAGTAAGGTACATATTAATATACCATACCTGAAATCGAAACATTAAGCATTTTTTACTTGACAGTGAAATATTTATACACAATAAATCATATTTCAGCTTGTTAGGATAGGCAGACTGGTTGAAAACGAAAATCTGCTAACGGTCCGTCTCATTGATTACAACACCATGGAATTATTCAGATGGCAGTCAAAAAGATCACGATTCTGGTTATCGAGCACGGCGTGGGACTGATCCGCCAGCTAAGACGCATCTGCGGCGAGAAAAAATTCAATATAATGGGTGTACAAACGATCGAACATGGTTTCGAAAAATTTGAGGATCATGAAATCGATATCTTGCTGCTGAACGGCAATGTGGCCCGTTTCGGAAGAATTTTCGGCATCGAGTATCTGGATATCATCGCAGAAAAAAGTGCGGCCACCCAAATCTTGTTTTTGGCAACATCAAAAGACATGTCGCTGGTTTTTGCAGCCCTCAAGCGAGGGTCCTATCAGTACGCCAAGCTACCTATTTCAGATGACGAGCTGAAGATGCTCATCGATGTCGCCCTGCTTCATCAACCCCAATACACGCCCAATTTGCTATTGAAATCCGAGGCCGAAAAGATCTCGTTTGAATCCATGGTGGGGGGCTCGCTTAAAATGGTCGATGTCTACCGGCAGATCCGTCAGGCGGCCAGCACGGACATGCCGGTGTTACTCACCGGCGAAACCGGCACGGGAAAGGACTTGGTGGCCAGAGCGATCCATCAGCAGAGTTCACGCCAAAACAGAATCTTTTCACCCATTCACTTAGGTGCACTGCCACCAGAATTGGTGGCTGGCGAGCTGTTTGGTTATGAAAAGGGGGCCTTCACCGGAGCAACCAAAACCCATCGGGGACTATTTGAGACAGCGGAAGGCGGGACCATCTTTCTGGACGAAATAGGTACCATTGATGAAAAAATGCAAATAAGCCTTTTGCGGCTGCTGGAGACACACAAGTTGGAGCGCATAGGCGGCACCCGTACCATCTCCGCCGATGTGCGCATTGTGGCTGCTACCAACGAAAACTTGTCAGAAGCCGTTGATCAGGGGCGGTTTCGAGAGGATCTCTTCTTTCGTCTGGATATTTTTCAAATTGTATTGCCACCAGTTCGTGAACGCGGGGGGGATATTGTTCTGCTTGTGAATCACTATCTCAAGCAATTCAACAATGATTATCAGCGCGATATCGTCGGTATTTCTCCGGAATGCATCTCGGTTCTTGAGTCCTATGACTGGCCAGGAAATGTAAGAGAGATCAAAAATGTCATCCATCGTGCAGTGCTCAACTCGACCGGAGGGATTTTGCTCCCCGAACATTTGACTGATCGCCTCCAGAAAGTACGCAAAAAGTCACCGGAAATCAGATTGCCCATGGGATGCAGCCTGAAGGAAGCCGAGCGGACGCTCATCATGCTAACCCTGAAGTGGACTCAGAACAATCGCAAACGCACCGCCGCCATCCTGGGTATCAGCAGGCGCACGCTTTACAATAAGCTTGAGCTGTATAATCTCAATTGAACGCGGTGCTCACCGGCAATCAGAAATAAGGAGTGTCGTACCAACAATATCCCCAGGGAACTAAATTATATGCTGAAATTTCTTTCCTAATAGGCCGAGTATTTTTGCGCCACAAGCCTGGCAGGCCATACGCACATGTAAGAGTTGAAACTTTTCCATTTGGGGTATTACCCTGTTCAATGAGACGGGGATTCAAGTGGTGGCGCTTGCCACACGGCTGCCATCGCAACCCCCACAGCGTTGAGGACTATCGGCAGGTGCATATCCGCAATTGGTGAATGGCGCGGTGATCTCAGCACGAGCAGATTGTTAATGGGGAAAGCATACAGGATTTTCTCTCCAATCTCATGAATTCGCTCTTCTTGCGTGATCACAATCAACCGCGGTACCCGGCTGCCGAGAAGGGCCAGTTCATCGAGCATGAGCGGCAGGCTGCGTTCGCCGGTCATATCGAGAATGATCAAATTATCACGGCGGGTATCGTATTCCGGCTGCAGCTCAGGTAAATACCATTTATTGTCGGCATAAAAGGGGACCTGAGTTCTCATCGGTAGCTTTTCCGGTGGCCGCGCCAGAAAATCATCAATACTGCGGCCGTCCAGATAGTGTGCCTCCCAGCGGCCAACAGCAGCGCTGCCATAGCGCGCTGTTAAGCCGTCACGTTTTTCCAAGGCCACATATTTATCGATAGCCGTGCTATCGACGGTCACAATCGGGCCATGGTTGGAATGACCGGGAACGTGATGGACCAATGTCAATCGGCCTGAGCCATCGAATTGATCTTCCCATACACGCCCACTACTGGCAAAGGGGCTGATGAAAAAGGCCGTACGGTATCTGACATTGGCAGATGCTATCTTGCGTAATCTGGATAAGAGATCGGCATCATCCATAATAGCGGTGATGGCTTCAGTTGCATCGGAAATGTGGCGCTGGGCGATGGCCGCTTTTCGCGGTGCCTGATTAGACCAGGCTTTTGCTATGATTAGATTCAATCCGACATACAATCGTGCCGCCGGGCATTGGCCGTCTACTGACGGCAGAATGAAGCGTCCTGCAGTTGTCATTCTATCGTCGAACCATGACGGTGGCGTCGGCCCAAGCCATGCCAACTTGTGGTTATTATCGACTGAAGGCAACGCCATACGGCCTTGCTTGCAGTCGGTGGTTGCCGTTGCCGCGACCAGTACAATGGTGTCATCAGTGATATGATGGGGCCACTCTCCAGCCGACAACACCCGTATCGGCAGGTTAATCAGTCGGCGCCAGATGGTCACTACATCCTTGACAACTCCGTAGGCTTCCGCATTCAGGGACACCATCGTCACATCGTTGATTTTGGAGCGTGGATCGAAGAGCAGAAACCCCAGTTGTCTCAGATCAGCTTGGGCATATACTCCCATGGCTGTTAGAGGATCATCCGCGCATAAATTTTTCGCCAACCGACGAAACTCTTCAAGCGTCTTCACCGGTACAGGCTCGTATAATGCGTCTTCCCATGGAATACCAGCTTGTTTTGCCTCGCTGGTATTGGCCGCCGGTCGAATCGGTGAAACGGCTGATAGCTGTTTGAGTTCAGCGGTTGGCGACTTAAGAACTTTTGGCCGTGACCGGGTAACGGTCGATGATTTAGCCCGGTTGCGGGGTACTACACCGGGTCCATGACCGCAGGCGATGCTGAAATCGAGGGCCAGGCGGTAGTAAAAAGCAAGATCAATATAGGGTTGGCTTCTGTCATCTGCCCATGGCAGGATTAGACAACGTTTGCCGCACAGCTGGTCGATCATTTTACGGTTTCGGTTCGGACAAGTAATCGCAACAAAATCGACACCGGCTGCGGCAAATTTTTGCATAACGGCGACAGCTGCATCGATATGAGCGCGGCAGGTGGCATGGACGAGGACAAATCGGCCCGCAGACCACCGGCCCGGATCGCTATTGAGAATATCGTCGTAAGAATACCATTTACCAACAGCATACCATCCTGACTCCTCAAGTTTGAGGGCTGCGTCATTACCAGTGCCGGCTGCCGCTGAATCACCTACAACCACAACGGCATCGGCCTTGGCCATGTCTGCTGAAGTCTGTTTGGAAAACGCGATGACATCCGCATCATCATTGAGCTGTTGAATCCGATCGGCCAAGTCATTAACATATTTGAAAACTTTTTCAAAACAGGCCACCAGGCCTTTTCGGGTGCAAATCCAAGCACCCAGCAAATTGACACACAGCAGCATGCAAAGGGTGCTTTTCACACCGGCGATGGTGACCTCTTCTCCACTATAGATGGACATCACTCCGCCCGATTTTTCCACGGTTAGGGCCATATCGGCATAGCGCTTTTCCGTGATGCCGATCATGAGGATGTTATTGGCGTATAGCTGCTGGGCCAGTTGGACCATTTCGGCAGTGGTGGATGACCAGCTCAACATGATAACCAGATCCTGCTGAGACTGGAACTCCCGCTTGGGGTTTTCGATGTCACCAGGGCACATGACGTCAATGGCAATCTCGGGCATCAAATCCCTTAGTAAGTGACTGGCGATGGTGGCCATATTAAAGGCGCTGCCCGCGCCGATGAGGATCAACCGCTGCAGTCCTTCCAGGCGACGATTGAAGCGGCGGCGTAGGGTACGGATTTTAAGATCGATGGTCGGGCTGGCGCCGGTCGTGTCCGGGTTGTAGTTATTGAGAATATAGCGGAATCGATCCGGTACTTCCCGCAGATGGGATTCGTGAAACGATTTGTCCACATCTTTGCGTACGGTCACCGGATTAAGGTGCGTTTTAAACGGTTCTAATTCCGGAAGTGCGTGGCCGCTAAAATCACTGATGGATACTGCCCGGCTTACGGTTCCGGATTCAAGTCCGGTTTCGATAAGGGCAAAAATTTCCTCGCCGTCAAGGGCATGGACTTCTACGGCAAAGGATTTCAGCAACTTTTCCCGCTCCTTATCAAAGGCGCTGGCACAGCTGTGAAGAATTTCCCGATCTCCGCCTTCTCCCTCCATTTGGGCGACAGCCGCGGCTCGGCGTTCTTTCAGTTTCTCCAATGCATTGATCGTCCTTTCCACCAGCACCTGTGGAAAGAGGCCTAAGGCGGCATTGATGTCGGACACAACCATGAAATCGTCGTTATCCAGTCGGCGTACGATGAAAACCGGCCGGTTGTGACTCGCCACATAGAGCCTTCGTGATGAAACCAGACTGATCCCGACAACTGCGATCTGACCGCCATCGCGGACAATCTGCCGCGCGGCGGCGATAAACGCCATGCGGTCCAGCTCAGCCGCTGTGCGGCCGATCACCCGGTGGTAAACGTTGAAATCGATGGACTGACTGCCAATGGCAATATCGGCCATATCTTTTTTCACCTGTTCTCGTATCAGGTCGCTGCGACGTTGTTCACCATGTAGCTGGTCATAAAAGTGTCCCCATAAAAAAGCGGCATATTCAGCGGAATTGTTGCTTCGTAAACGATACCCTCCCACTGATTCAAGAAAAGTGCGCAAGCGGGCCTCGACACGACTGTCAAACTGCCCGTTCAAAACAAGGGCCCGCTGGCGGTGTGCATCCATCAGGGGGTGTGCGTTTTTTTCGGTGACACCCGATTGCATTGCCCACCGTCCGTGGGCAATGATGGGCGTGACCAGATATCGCAGAAACATCGGATCGGTCCTGCCGGGCACCACAGAATCGGCTGTCATCATCCCTTTGCGCGAAATATCCGCAGTCACTGCCGGGAAAAATATCTCGCGCTGAAGATATGTGAGGCCCGCCGCTCCTGCCCAGCCATAGACGTTCAACACCTTTTCAGTCGCATACAGGGTGCGCCAGTTGACCGGATGCGGGCGTTGAGCTGGCAGCCACATCGTGTCCAGCACGCGGTTCAATTCCTCGGCCATAGTTGGATCAGTAGCCAATCGGCTCAGTAAAGCGGCATCCAGCAGACGAAATAAGCAGCAAACTCCGTCTCGGTTGTAGTCATCGGGGATGCGAATGACGGTTTCGTTCAGGCACTGCCAAAGCTGCTTACGGGCGTTGGGCAGTTTGGGCATGGGGCGAAACTTTGGGCGGCGCAACTTTTTAACTCTGGCGCCGGTGCGTGTGGCCTCAAACAAATCATCAAACGAAGCAATAATGTCGGCATCGGATGCACTGACCGCACCGGATTGGCGGCGACGCGCAATGGTCTCCACCAATGCGCTACGAATCAGGGTATGGATTGCCAATGGTGACAGATCAAACGAAGCAATCAGCAATCGGATCAGACGAGAGAAACCTTTTCGCGACTGAATGCGGTATTCGGATTGAAATTGGGGTTGACCCTTACAACCCGGAACTAGACGCGCCGGTTGTTCGGCCACCAAATCGACCAGAGCGTCAAAATCT
Source organism: Desulfobacteraceae bacterium (assembly GCA_013003715.1). Taxonomy (GTDB): domain Bacteria; phylum Desulfobacterota; class Desulfobacteria; order Desulfobacterales; family Desulfosarcinaceae; genus JABDIN01. The sequence goes on from JABDIN010000059.1 coordinate 23,581, forward strand.
GGAGCCTCGGCATGGGGATCGTGGGACTGGAGATCGAAACCTTCAAACATAAGCAAAGATTGCTGCCGGCTTTGTAAATCATAGGAAGTCGAATCCACTGATAGCATATGATACAAAACAGGGTCAGGGTGCGGGTAGACCATCTTGGTTTGGAGCACATTGAGCAGTTGCTCCACCGAGCCCAGTGATTTGCGCAATCGGATAGGTTCGTGATCGTCCCCAAAAAGCCCGATGCCGGTGCTGTCCGGTGCACGATAAATAATAGAGGACATTCCCGATAAAACTCGGGTGATATTGTTACCCGCCCCTCCAAAATACGCTACAATCCCGCACATTTACTTTACTTTCTATAATAGGGTCTACGTTGTATCCATGACGCAGGCCTGGATTAGCATGCCGACGTGACGCTGCTGATCTAATGACCAGACCATGTTTACCAGCGAATCGCCGGTAGCATCACCAAGCACAGGGCCGACAAGCCACCGGAATTTTGCTTCCAGTTCTTCATCCGTGGGTACACTGGCAGGCGGTTCCCAACGTGGCTCAACGCGCCCTGAGTTAAAGATCTCACCCCATGTGGTCTCGATCACAACTTGGGCATAGGTTTTAGCTGGAAAGGCAGCTTCATAATCATGCTTCACTTCAGTTGTAATTCTAGCTACCAGTTCCAGGAGGTTTTTATTAAATATTCTTGGAGGCAGCACCTGGTGCGGGCCTACCTCTCCATCGACGAGGGCCGCCGCGACGGGATAGGCAATGTTGTACTGGGCCTCTTCGGTATTGGCCGGTGCACGAGTGCTCAAAGCACAGGCCGCGTGGAAGCTTCGAACGCGGATGGCCTTAATGTCTGAAGCCTTGAGATCATGCGCTGCTTTAATTTGCAGAGCGCCTTCTATGGCCGGCTGGGCCCAGCGGCAAGCTGCATAGGGCTTGAAGTATAGATGGAAAATCTGCCAGTCCTGTCCGAGTTTCTCGACCCAGTAGGGATTCGGCGTGTCGGAAAACAGCGGTTCAATACCCGTAAATCCCTCACGGGCCATCAATACGGAGACCATGGCCACCATAGCGCCCCAGCCAATACTATCCTTGCCCATGGATGGTGTTTCAATCCCCTTCATCATGGGGGCGATGGGGGCGTGGTACTCCGCCACCCCCATAGCATGCCGCAGGGTTTCAGCGTTTAAACCCATGATGCGACCGGCAGCTGCCGCGCCGGCGATGGCTCCCCAGCTTCCAGATGAATGGTACGTTTCATAGGTTGCATGGCGGATCAAACCGGCTCGGATGCCGATCTCATATCCAATCAAAAGACCTGTCAGTAGCTGTTTACCGCTACACTGCGGTGTCAGTTCCGCTGCGGCCAATACCGGCGGTAGTGCGCAAGCCCCAGGGTGGCCCCTTACCAGTCGGTAGCCGTCGTCTATATCCAGGGCATTGCAGGAAAATCCGTTGGCCAGGGCAGCCCCGGTAATCGACACCTTGCGACCGTCGACGAGGATGGTCGCGTCTCTACCGCCATATTGATCGGCGGCCAATTGGGCCATCATGCGGCCTACAGGCGTTTGGGTGCCGGCCAGCAGTGCACCCAGTGTATCCAAAAGACATCGTTTAGTCTGATGTTGCACTTCCGGGGGTAGGTCCTGCCAGTGGGTGCCCAAAGCAAAACCAATGGCATGGTCGGTCATTGAACCCATGATTTTTTATTCGTCCTGTCACTCCGCTCGCGCGAAGCGCTCGTCGTGTTGAATCAATTTATCAGAAATGCTGTAGTAATCACCTTTTTGGGCAACCCAGACATGCCCGCGGGTCTCAAGGCCAGTTGGAGTATCCAATGCCCCGGCGGCAATAGAAATACGCGGTTTCCCCCGGGGATCCCAGAACAGGCTGGACCCGCACCGGCTGCAGAAACCACGATGTACGTTGGGGGTTTCATCGGTAGGGGAGTAAAACCATTTCAAGGTATGGGATTGGAGCAGGACAAGGTTTTTCCGATCCGTTGCAGTGTAGGCGCCCACATGACCGTGAAAACGCCTGCATTTGCTGCAGTGGCAATTGATTACGTCCATCAACATGCCATGGATTTCGAACCGGACCGCTCCGCAGAGGCATCCGCCCGCTGCGAGGGGTCTCGGCTCCTTGGAAGAAGCATTCACAGTTGTCTCCCGAAAAGCGGTTTCACATCATCGACGAAAGTATCCCGGGGATATATCATTGCCCACCGTCATAGTGAGCCGAACGGCTACAGCAACGACCCGGCACGACGAATATGATACCGTCATGCCGGAGCATTGCTCCTGCTTACTTCAATCCCTTTGCCTTTAAAAAGCCGTCAGCTACTTCGGTCACAGACTTTTTCTCCACATCGACTTGCGCGTTTAAAGCAGACATGGTCGCGTCGTCGATGAGACTGGACAATTTGTTCAGATGCTCAGCCAAGTCCGGATGTGCCTTCAAGGTCTCTTCCCGAACAGTCGGTGTTATGGCATATGCCGGAAAATAATTTTTAGTGTCCCTGAGCACAACAAAATTGAATGCGGGGATCCGTCCGTCCGTCGCAAAGACGAGCCCCACATCGACATCACCATCTTTCAGTGCTTTATACACCAAACCGGTTTCCATACGCTTTATATCCGAACGGGGGAACTCGAAGCCGTATTTTTTCTGGAGCGGCTTCAAACCGTCATCCCGCTTGTAGAACTCAATATTGCAACCCAGCGTTAATTTGTCACCGGCATTAAGTTTTGCAGCGAGATCTTCCAGGGTTTTCAAGCCCTTTGACCCGGAATCGGCCTGGCGTACTGCCAGCGCATAGGTGTTGTTTGCAGAAGAGGCATTCAGCCACACAATACCGATACCGGCATCCTTGGCTTTCACTGCCTTATAGATCTCTTCTCCTGGTTGATTGGCAAATTTATTTTTATGAAAAGTCAAAAATGCGGTTCCCGTATATTCCCAATACAGATCAACTTGCCTGTTTTCCAGTGCTTCACGTACCAGCGAGGTGCCCATGCCTGTTTTCAGCTCGACGTCGAAACCCTTGCTTGTCAGATATTGACCGGTGACCTCAGCCAATAAAAGCTGTTCGGTAAAGCCCTTTCCACCAACGACAATGGAAGCTGCCAACACCGTTTGCACCGAAAACATAGCGATGACTAAAATCACTCCAAAACTGATCATTTTAAATGTGTTTTTCAAGGTCTTCTCCTCCTTAATAAAAGTTATCCCCAATGATGCAACTTTGGGGTTATTCTTGCACAAACCGTTGCGGGTTTACTCCTTTGGGTAACAACCAAAACTGCAATTTCGACAATATAAAATCCGTGCCAATCGCCAATGCTGCCACTGATAAGGAACCGATCAGCAGGGAATTGAAATCATTCAGTTGAATTCCGGTAAAGATATACTCCCCCAGGCTATCGGCGGCGATCAGGGTGATTAATGGGCTGGTGCCGACATTCAATGCAAACCCGGTCCGAATACCTGCTGAAATGACATAGAGCGCATTGGGAAATTGCACTTTCCACAGAATTTGCTGCCCGGTCATACCCTGGCCGCTTGCCGCCTCGATCATATGTTCGGGGACTTCACTGATCCCCTGGTACGTATTTCTGACCACCGGTAATATGGTGACGGTGACCAGGCCGATAAAAGCCGATTTGAAACCAAGTCCGGTCAGGGTCATGATGATCGTCAGTATCGCCAGTGTCGGCACCGCCGAAAGAATATTGAAGCTTTGGGCAAACGCTTCGGCATAGCGCTTGAACCATGTACGCGTCATCAGGATACCGGCACAAATCCCCAGAAACGATGCTGTGAGGCCTGAGGCAAAGACAATAATCGTATTTTGCTTGAGCAAATAAATCCAGTCTTCGTATGTGTCCATGAACTCTTTAATCAAGCCGGACGATTCCGAAAAGACACCAAACAAAAATGTCAGCGCCATCAGGCCATACATTAGCAAGGTCTTGCTTCGATTAATGATTTCTATGATGTAAGGCATGAATCCATCCTATGTGATTCTGTCGCCTCGCTTGCGGGGAGCTTCTCCCAGAAGGCTGGCAATGATGTGCTGGGTGATGTAGCCTTTGTATGCACCGTCGTCGTCCACCACAGGCATCCAATCGGTTGCATGGGAATACATTTGCGATACGGCATCATGAAGGTTGTCATTCTCATGGATTGTGCCGGGTAGCGGGTCGCTGTAGTCGCTGACGACGCCGCTCTGATCGCTATTAATTTCCTCCTTGGTAATGTAGCCCCGCGCCCGTCCACGTGGGCCGACCATTACTGCGATGTGTGCTTCACGGCTGCGCATTTTATCGGCGACTTTACCCAGAGGGTCATCCGGATTGACCGCCATGCGGAAGGGTAATATCGCCTCGCTGACAGGGATGAGCTTTAGTCGCTTCAGGGCACGGTCCGATCCGACAAATTCCTTGACGAAATTGTTTGCCGGATTTGCGAGAATTTCATCCGGCGTGTCGCATTGCTCGAGGATGCCCTCACGAAAAATGGCAATTTGATCTCCCATTTTGACGGCTTCGTCGATGTCATGACTGACAAACAGGACCGTTTTGCCCAGTTCTGCATTCATTTTTAAAAATTCGTCCTGAATGACTTCGCGGTTGATTGGATCGATGGCCCCAAAAGGCTCGTCCATAAGCATTACCGGTGGATCAGCGGCCAATGCCCGGATGACGCCGATACGCTGTTGTTGCCCGCCGGAAAGTTCCCTTGGATAACGCTTTAGAAAGATGTTCGGGTCAAGATTGACCATCTCCATCAACTCACGGGCTTTTTTACGGCTTTGCTGCTTGTCCATCTTTAATAAATCCGGTACCACGCAGATGTTCGCTTCGATGGTTAAATTCGGAAACAACCCGATCTGCTGGATCACGTAACCGATTTCGCGCCGCAAGGCGATGGGATCGATATTGTCCGTATCCTTGTTGTCTATGTAGATTTTTCCGGAGGTCTTCGGGATCAGTTTGTTGATCATTTTCAATGCCGTGGTTTTTCCGCAACCCGACGGCCCTAAAAAGATGCAGATTTCGCCTTTGCCGACTTCCATGGAAACATTGTTGGCGGCGATAACCGGCTCTTTTCCCGGCATCTCAAAATGTTTGGTCAAATTTTCAAGCCGAATCATGACATCTCCCCGCTCAAACCTTTTGGTGTCAGCATTTTTTGGATAAACAAAAACAAATAGTCAGCTATGATCGCCAAAAGCGAAACCGCCACCGCACCCACGATCAATTTGGTGCTGTTTGTGCCGGTGATTCCCTCGTTGATAATTGTCCCCAGACCACCCGCACCGATATATACGGCAATCGTTGCAACGGCGATGTTCATGACCACAGCCATCCTGACACCGGCCATGATGACAGGGACTGCCAGCGGGATTTCAACTTTTGCCAATCGCTGCCAGTCGCTCATACCCATGCCTTTCGCTGCTTCACGAAGCGCAGGATCGATGTTGTTTATGGCAGTGTATGTATTGCGGATGATCGGAAGCTGTGAGTATAGGAAAATTGCGATGGCTGCCGGCCAGAACCCGATCCCCCGGTTGACCATCGACAGCAGGGGAATCATGAGACCAAACATCGCCACCGAAGGAATGGTGATAATCACCGAAGCGATGTATAAAATGGCATCCGCAAGCTTTTTATCTTTGGTGATAAGGACCCCAATGGGTACCCCTGTCAGGATGGCAACCCCCACCGATATGCTCACCAGATAAAGATGCTCGATCGTCAGTTTAAAAATGGTCGGGTAATTGGTTCCAACGTAACGAATAATTTCTTCCAAGGGTCACCTGTGCGTTGTTGAGCTATGGCGATTTGGCTCCGATGCCTATAGTATGTTCTATCAATTCAGAGCAATATTCGATTAGATTATGTCATCGTATCGCAACCCACCTACTATAGTCAATGAGATCTCCGAATTCACCTTGAAATGTAATGGCCTTAAAACGGTTGTGTACAGCATCATACCATTGATTGTTTTCGGGCTGATCGGCAAAGCCTTGGCCAGCGCCATGTGCTTGACAATTATTTACTTGTTGCTTTCCCCTCGCGGGGTGCGGATATGTCGGTGACTACTTGTAAAAATAATGATCGAGATTGTGCAGGGTATGATCGTCCCGCATATAGTTGGGCCGGCTGCCATTGCGGGCAATGACTTCCACGCCGGCCTCATCGTACGGCTCAACGACATACTCGGCAGCCTGCTCTGCACCTGTTTCGAGACACAATTCGATATGGCGCTCCAGCTTGGCCAACGAGAAGGAAACCAGCTCCTTTAAAAAACCAAACACGTGTCTCATTTGGTGGAATCCGTGTTTTTTCAACAGTGCGTATCCGGCTGCCGCATCGGCCTCAGATTGCGGACCGGGTCTTTCTTCATTCGTGCCGCAGGCACTCTGGATCGAGGGAAGATCAAGATCCTCGCATATTTTGTCCATCAGCAGGTTGGCCATGGTGTGAGCCATCAGCCCCATATCAACGGCATACTTCTTCTGAATGTTCGCGATAGAGGGCAAACCTGCGTGCACTACAGTGCACCCCGGATTGACCACCTGGGCCAGGGTGATGCCGAACAGGGCTTCGGCATGGGTGAGGGTCAGCAGGCCCGACATGGAGTATGGCGCGGACAAGCCGGCCATCGGCATGGTGGACAAATAAATCGGGATGCCCTGACGGACACAGGACAGAAACGGTGCGATTTGTCCCTCCATTATATTCAATGGACTGTTGATGATGGAGAACTGAACGGTGATGTTACCCCGGTTTTCATGGATCTGTTTGGCCCGTCTGATGCCGGCTTCAGTAACTGCGCCGACGTAAATCGGTTTCTGGCAATGGGCGATCATGGTATCCATAACCTCTACTTCCCTGTCCGGTACCAGAACCCCCCTGGCCATAAAATTCACCGGTTCTGCCTGATCGACGATTTTTGCTATACTGGCGATGTCGGCCAAAGTAGGGGAGACTAATTCACCACTATCGTCATCGAAAACAAACGGCGCTGTTCCGCCAACACCAAAGCTGTTGGCGGGAACCCAATAGTCTCTCCGCCCCGGTGTTGCGGCAAGAGCCTGATCAACCAGTGGTGTAAGTACGTGAATGTGGCCCGTGGCATCATCATATGCCGCCAGACCGGTATCGGCCAGCAGTTCTTGTATTTCCTGCGAACCGCATAATACACCAACCTCTTCCAGAATACGCAGTGCGTCCTGGTGAATCCGGGACAGCATGTTACAGGTTTGCTCGCCCCCGGGCACCCTTAATGGATCTTCGGCTTGTCGAAAAATTGTGTTCATGGCTTCTGCCGTTATCAATCCACGAAAACACACCCGATGTTGGCGGTGGTCAATGAGTCGTCCATATACATACCCAGGCCAACGCGCTGGATGGATTCCATGCCCCGCTCATCATAGATCGGCATCTTCACATCAGGGGCCTCATCCGCAGTCACTTCTTCGGCAATGCGGATGGCGGCTTCCATTTTGGCGAAAGAAAAATCGACCAGATGCCGCAAAAAACCAAAACTGTGGCGCATCATATGAAAACCATACTTTTTACACAGCGCCTGTCCGGTACGGGCGTCATCCAGTGCGCGTTCGGTCGGGTGCTCTTCATTGGTGGTGCATCCGCTCTGGAATGTGGGAAGATCCAGTATCAAATTCAAATGGGCCTGCAGCAGGTTGAGCATAAAGTGGCTTTTCAGGCCGTAATTAGGATTATATTCGAAGCGCGGATCCGCGATGGTCGGAAAACCGGCATGGATGCATGTGTGTCCGGGCCGGAGGAGTTGAGCAGTGCAGATGCCGAACAGGACTTCCGCATGTGTCATGGCAAGTACGCCGTTGTAGCAATATGGCGCACTGATGCCGGCCATCGGCATGGCGGAGATGAATACCGGCAGCCCGGCTCTGACCACCTGTACGAAATTATCCGAAAAATTTTCATTCACCTCCAAAGGGGGGCGCGTCAGGCAGAATACGATCATCTCTTTGCCGCGTTGCTGGTAGATCTGTTTGGCACGCTCAAGCGTGCGTTCAGATGTAACCGCATAGTAAAGCGGTTTGGTGCAGTTATCGACCATGACATCGATCTGGTCGACTTCATTCTTGAGTTTTAGGCCTCTTCCCATGCCTGCCACAACAGGATTGGCCTCTGCGATTTGAGCAATTCGTTTCACATGGTCCGGTGTCGGCAGCACGCCCCCAACACCGACGGCGTCATCATATACATACGGTGCCGTGCCGCCGACAAAAAAACTGTTTCGCGGAACGAAAAATTGCTCAATGCCAGGTACTTTTGCCAGACAATCCCTAACCAGCTCCGACATGATATACACACGATTGTCATAAACAATAGCTTTTCCATCCGCTTCAAATTGCCTGAAAACATCCAGCATATCGGGCTGTTTGCAGCCAACACCCATGTTTTCAAGGATCCAGAGGGCATCATCATGGACTTTCATCAGCATGTCTACTGTCGCAGATCCCAATAATGTCCTGGATGTTTCCATCTGTACCAAATTCATTTGACCTCGCTTTTTTCTCGGAAATCGGGGCCTTCAAAGGTCTGAATGACATCCTTACATTGAGCCACTATCTCATGGCACTGTGTGGATAACATGATCTTCGCCATTCAACGGGTTGTTGTTCTAAATAATGAATAATTTCATTTCATATGCAACGATTAATGTCAAAATAAAAATGCAATCATCGGGCGATATTTCCGCCTAATTATTCTCATAGTAATTATTATGTGCTTTTATATTTGAATAATATGGATATCTATGCGGCAAAACAATCCGATATATGGACACTATACTTTGATAGTTTTCGTTTCAATTTGATATTTATCGACAACAATTCATTGATTAAAGTATTTTTTAATGACATTGATACAACAATTTGATTTAATACCCATCCAAATTAAAAGCGGATATGCTGATGGTAACGACACGTTTTCCGGTAAACCGCTTATATTATTACGATTTAATATATATCGAGCAAACGGAGTGGATATGATCAAGAAAACGACTCATCCATTGATCCGAAGAATTGAAACCCTGCCGGACAAACTGACGCCGAAGGGCCGGCTTATCAGTGAATATCTTTTGGATCATTCCCGCAAAGCAGTTTTCATGACCGCCCGGGAGTTGGCAAAAGCCTGCGATATCAGCGAGGCAACAGTTGTCCGTTTTGTTGCGCAACTCGGATTCAGCGGTTACAGTGAAATGCAGCAGATGCTACGCGACTATGTGGATACCGCACTCACGCTCCTCGATCGGCGGGATTTATTGAGTCAAAGAGGTGACGGCGTCGAAGGGTTTCGAAAAACAGTAGCCGAAGAGATCGAAAACCTCACCTATCTCTATCAAACCATGCAGTTGGATAACCTGGAGCAAGCTGTCCGCATGTTGTGCGAAAAGAGCTACGTCTATGTTGTTGGTTCCCGGCTATCCTATACCATCGCCTATTATATGGGGTGGTCGCTGACCAAGGTGAGAAAGAATATCCGAATTCTGAAGGGAAGCGACAGCACGATATTCGACTGGTTGACCATTGCTCCCGAAGGCAGCCTTGTGGTTGTCGTCGCCACATCCCGCTATCCGAACGAACTGGTACGCGTGGGACGCTGGGCCCGCCGCAAAAACATGGAGCTGATGGTGATCACCGATGGTTCGTCTTGTCCGGTCATCCCCTTTTCCCAACTCTCGCTTGTGGTGCCTTCCAAGCATATTCCGTTTTTAGGTAGCCCCACCAGTCTTTCCTGCCTGATCAACTACCTGGTGCACGAAGTAGCCAACCATCTCGGCAATTCAGTTAAAGAGCACCAGGAGGAGATTGAGCAGACCTACTTGGAAAATGATTTATTATTCAATCCGACACATGAAAGATGAGAATGCAAAGAAGCCAAAGCAATAAAGTATGCCCGCCTCTCATAGGCTTGCCGCCCTTTATTTCGAAAAAATGATTGGACCAGCTTCAGCATGCTTACCACCCATAGTCTCGTTTGCATCCTGCTCCAACTACACGTGCTGATCCACAAGGATTGGATTTCCGTCAGGGTCAACCGCGATAAAACTGGCCGGTCCGGTGGTGTTCTCGTCAGCTTCGGTCAACAGCGCCATACCTTGTGCTTTTAACCGGCGCTGTATCTCGCGGACGTCCGTAAATGTGTCGACCTGCCCGGCGTTTTTGTCCCAACCCGGATTGAACGTCAGGGTGTTTTTTTCAAACATCCCCTGGAAAAGACCTATGGTGTGATCGCCGTTCCTCAGAATCAGCCAATTCCGTGATGCCTCTCCACCAATTACCTTAAAACCGAATTTTTCATAAAAGGCTCTTGAAACTTCTATGTTTTTTACAGCCAGGCTGATGGAAAATGCACCGAGTTCCATGATTGACTCCTTTACCGGTTTTTTTAAAAAAAATAGATAACATGCCGTCATTTGATATTTGAGTTTTGATATTTGACATTAAATTGCATGTATTCCCATACGTAAAATATCCCTCGTGCATCGGCGGTGGGGACAATAGTTTGCTGCTTCATTCTATTATTGCGGGCGATTTTTCGCCATTCACGCTGCCGTTCCCCGGACAAAAATCCGGTCAATCCCACACAAATCTCTTGAGACGGTTATTCCGGACCTCACCGTCATAATCAAGGCGTCCGAATCCGTCGATCTCACCTGTAATGTCGCCACCGGCCATGGTCAGGGTGATATCGATCATCCCTTCACATTCGAGATCGGCATTGTTCACGGGATTGTTGATAAACGCCAGACGGAACAATCCATCACTTTCCACACTGAGATCGGTGACGGCATTATCCGTACCGGAAATCTCGGTATATCCATCGGTTTTAAATTTTAAATAGTCCTCGTGAAATCCCTTGAGTTCAACTCTTACCAGCCCTTCCAGTTCAAGATTCCGGAGACGGGGAAGCGTGACAAGGGCATGGACCTTGTGCTGTGATTCCGGAGCTAAGTTAGAACTACCCCTTCCCACGATTAATCTGAGTGTTTCCCCCTGTCGGTTGACGTCAACCCGGTTGACTGCGTATTGTGATCCGGATACAACCACACCAAATCGCGTTCCCTGCCGGATCTTAACCTCCCAATGGCCGTCAATATAAAGTTCCGTGAAATCCGTCACGGCAAAACTTCTCCGGGTCCGGTCCTGGATGGCCGAATCCGTATCTGTTTTCTCAGCCGGTGTGGCCACCGACGTTTTGAGCACAATAAGGGGAAAGAGGATGAATATCCCGAAAAAACCGACCCCTGCCGCCAATAGTAATTTATTGCTGGTCTTCATGATCGCTCCTTTCCCAATTGCTGAAACAAATCACCAAGATCCTTTATAGTGATATCCAGCAATTTCATGGTTTTATATATATACGGGAGATCGTTTTTCATGAATTTCAGCTTCATGAGATCACGGGTGGTATCCCACGCATCGTCGGCCACGAAATATCCGATGCCCCTTTTGTTATAGATAATGTTTTTTTCCTGCAGATACGTAAATGTCCTCATGATGGTATTGGGATTCACCTCCGTGTGCACCGCCAATTCACGGACCGACGGTATCCGTTCTTCAGGCTGCCATTTGCCGGTCAGGATATTCTCACAGATGAGATCCGCAATCTGAATATAAATCGCCTGGTTGCTGTGAAAGTCCATATCACACCTCTGTTTCTTTGAGACGGTAAAATGCGATGACCCAGCAAAGCGGTGCCATGGCCAACCGGAATACCCATTTAAGAGAAACCATCAATCCCTCAAAAAACCGGACCGTCGATGAATCCCGGCTCCCAACCGTATCCATGAATCGACTGAGAAATTCATAAGAGGGCACCAGCCCCTCAAAATCGTTCCAGAAAATCAGCTTTACCACCATGAGAGCGGCGGCAAGCAAGGCTATAAAATAAAGTCCCAGGGAGAGAACGGTTTTGCTGAAAGTCATTTTTTTAAAGTAGACAGCCCCTAATAAAAACGGGGCCTGGAGGATGATATAAAGACCCATAAATTTAAACATCCTTATTTCAAAAGGATTGAACAGATTATTGGTGTGCTTGAACAGGAGATAATTCAATCCTTCTGAAACCAGGGACACGAGAAACCAGAATGCAGCAGTACCCACGATGAATCCGATTGTGGACAAGAGGAGCAGACTGATAAATTTTTCCGATATCGATGCCGGGGTCATGAACCAGGCGGTTGCCCGGGTGGGGCGATGAATGTCGCGAAACAGTCGTCCGCTGATGATCACACCGCCGATTAACAGAAGCAGTACAAAGAGCTTTTGATGGATGGCAGGTCCATCTCCGCCAAATGCATTGAAAGCCGAAATGATCAATCCGATGGCCCCCGCCGTCGCGGCCAATACCAAAAGTTGGGACCTGTTGAGAATAAGGGTGTTCCGAGTGAGCAACAGGAGACGGTTAATTGATAAAAACGATCCGAATCTCATGAGGCACCTCCCTGGTCCAGGATGTCTGAAATCCTGTCGTGGTTTTCGATGACGGCGTTAAAAAGAATTTCAAGATCGATGCTTGACCCCTCCTGATCCATATTTTCGGAGACCACCAAATAACCGTCCAGAAGATTTTCAACGTATAGAGCGGTGTCCGGACTCGGGGGCAGGGTCCGTCGGTGGACGGCGAGATGGGTCGAGATGGCATCCATGGGATGATTGAAAATGATGCGGCCGCTGTCAAGAATCACCACCGGGTCTATGAGATGTTCCAAATCCCTGGCCTGATGCGTTGAAATGATAAAGGTGCGATCCGGTGTCATGGCCGCAGCCAAGGCCTTTCTGAGCTGGCGTTTCGAAGGGATGTCCAGACCATTTGTGGGTTCGTCCAGCAACATCAACCGGCAGGTAGAGGCCAGGCCAAAGGCCAGGAGATATTTCTTTTTTTGTCCATAGGAGTATGCGTCCAGGCTTTGATCCGTATCCAATTCAAAATCCGCCATGTGTTGTAAATACAGCTCCCGGCTGAATAGCGGATAAAAAGGTGAGTGAAGTGATACGTAATCCGACGCCGTAACCGACGGCAGGTGGAACTCTTCAGGAAGGAGGATCACCTCCCTTAGAAATTCCGGACGACGGTTACCGGGCACATACCCCATCACCTCCGCCCGGCCGTTTTGTGGAAAAAGAAGGCCGGCCATAATCTTCAACAATGTGGTTTTGCCGGCACCGTTTTTCCCCAGCAGACCGCAAATGTTGCCTGCCTCCAGGGTCAGATCCAACCGGGAGAAGAGGGCCTTCTGGGTATACCCGAAATTAAGGTTTTCGATGGTGATCATATGTTGACTCCATTCTTAGTGTATTAGTTTTGTAGTGCACTATATCGGTAACGACTGGTGGTGTCAAGCAATTATGCGATTCATTTGTCAATACCTGCGCTTTGGGGATTCGGGAAGTTTTTTGCTGAGAAGCAGAGGGCAAAGCGGGTTGGGTGATTTTTCAGCAAGCGTGTGCAGTGTTTGAATGCTTTGGGAATCGTTGCTAAAAAACAGGGCTATAGAGATATGTTCATTTGCACGTGCGGATTCTGGCCTCATGTAAATACCGCCGGAATACATGAGGCCAGAATCATGCAACACGTCCCCAGAAAAACCTCGATATTTACAGGCCCGCAATTGGGATATCTGGTGATCCATTTCAAAAAAATGGGTATCCGACAAGACCCGGACCTAAACCGCCAGGGACAATGGCCCAGGGATACAAGACCGCCAAAGGGGCCGAGGCGCAAAGGGAAAGCACCGTGAGAAGGCGATATTCCAAATTCCGACGATTCGATATCATGGCTGCCACTGCGAAACAGACCGGCATCAGCACCGCCATGACAAGGGGTAAGATTCGCCCGGGTGAGACGGTCAGAAAATGGAGTGCCTCAATATCTATGGTCGTCGAAACCAAATGCCCGGCAGCGAATAACAGCGGTAATAACATGAGGATTCGTATATTCTGCATTAGGTTTTTTCCTGTCCGGCAAGTGCTGGCCTTAATCACACGGTTAATTCTAATTGCCGAACCCACTACCCGACGACTTCTGTTGTCAACACCGTGTAGAAGCCATCTCAATAAGGCTTGTCGTCAAAGCCGTCCGGATGGCTGATTCTTGTTACGCGAGCGATTTTTCAGCGGTCCGTCGGTTTTGTTTTTGGCGTAATTTTTCAACCATCGTCCACCTCGCCGCTGTCTCCAATTTTTTATTCAGGTGATAGGTTAACGCCAAGGAAATGCAGTTTTTTAATTCTTCCACGGGGATCTCGTCATCCATATAGAAAAGGATGCTCCGGTTTCCGCCATATTTAAATTCCCGTGGATATCTTTCTCTGAATGCATCCACCAGATTCGCCGTACATTTAAAATACATGGCATAGTGTTCTTCCTGCGTTTTTTTCCAATCCACCCGTATGGTGCTTCCGCTTTTGGTCTTTGGTGTCAAATAGCTGGGTTCCCCCCATTTAAGTGTCTCCTCTATTACTCCAACGCCTTCCGTGGCCGCTGCCGTGTCCAATATCAACTGACGGAGAAACATTAGTTTCGCCTTTATTTTCCGGGGATAAGACGCGAAAACAGCGGCAACTTCCGGATTGCTTATCTTCTTTGAAGGACAGTACTTTTTCATCATTCTCTTCCTCGTCAAACATCAAAGGATCTGAAAAATTTCTCATCTGAAGATGTGGGCAAAACAGGCTGCCTGCCAGGTAACATATGGGCTATATGGCAAATGGTCAACGGTCCTGTGCTTTTCACCTGGGATAATGGCCTTGAAACCATGGCGGTGATCCTCACGCCGAAGACAGTCAATTGAATCCTTCAAAAACTGCGACCGTAAAACCGCCGTAATACATGATATATCCTAACCGCGTTCGCAAATAAAACTTATGTGTGTGCACAGGTATGCGTATCATTCGGCATGTGCGAATAAAAGAAGGGTATAGAAATGCAGATTGCCGAAAAATCGGTCGGAAAACAATTTTTGATTTCACCGGGGCAAATTAAAAAACTGAAATGAAACACCCTAAAGCAAGCTGCGGGGAATATTCGGCCGCAAGGGATTCCATTTGATGCCGATTGTGCCATGTGAATTGAGGGAGATGAGCGGATAAAGATCAAAAATAAGCCACTGCAAGATAATGAACGCGTGTTTTGTACGTGAACTTGAACTCAACGCAACGTGATCGATCCGGGCAATTGGAGGAGTAGAGGTAACCGTCTCAGCACTGGTCTAAGGGAGATGGAATATGTAATAACGGGCGCTCAACAATAACGGTGTATCTTGCAGTGACTTATTTTCTTGGGTGGAAAGACTGCAAATGCGGTGCCAAGCTATTCATGCTTTCGAAAAACTTTTCATGTAACTGTAAATACAATCAATTTCAATTTGCCTGCGAGGGACCCAATATTGATTAAAATGGCGGTTGGCCCAAATTGAATAGGGCAATATAAACCTATCGGGTCATTTTGACCTTATTCTTGCATCATTCCCGAATGCCCCCTTTTCGGAAAAAAACGATCCCGGTATTTATTAATCAGGGTCAATTTCCAGCGCTGAACCAGGTCTTCCGAATTCCGCATTCAGCGTCCAACAACCGAGATGAAACAGCCACCACCACCGCCACCACTTCCACTATCACTCCCGCTGTTTCCGATGGTTCCGCTGTTCGCACTTGTATATTCGTCCGCACCAATGTCCCGGGCAGAACCTATGGGTCGGGTCTGTCCGTCGAAGTCATCATCACAAAGCCCGGGTGCCACTACCACCCCTTTATCTATGGCCACACCGGCGGTGTCCAGGAGATGCAGATCACCATCGGTTCCGCTGGAAAACAGGGACAATGGTTGATTGGTGAGATTTCCTGCCAGACTGGCCGAGCCACCGCGATCCATAAACTCATGGGAGAGCAGATTGTTGGTCAACTCGACATCGGCATTCGAGAACCGCCATTCAACGGCTGCAAATGGGGGGCCGGCAAAGGCGATCGTATTATGAATCGCCAGGGCGCCACAGGCCTGAGTTAAGGCGATCCCACCGTCTATGCCGTATTCCGAATCGATAAGCGCCGTGCGGCTCGCAAAAATGGCGTTGTTTCGGATGACACCGTCGTAATGGTCGACATAGCCACTGGCACCGGGACATGGATTGTCGGTATACGTTCGCCCCGTGCCGTTTTCATTGAGCCCGAAACCAATGCCCCGGGCATTATCGATCAATGCATTTCGCTCCACCACGGTATCCCGACTGCCGCTCCAGAAGTGAACGCCATGTTCGGAAAGCCCTTCCGGGCACCAGAAACCCCTGATGGTATTGTCCCTGATCACCCACCCCCTGCTTTGATGGCTATCCACACCGCCCGTATAGCAACTGCCGTTTATCTCCCAAACACGGGCCCTTCCCGCATCGGTGAGTTCGATGGTCGAGCAGGCAAGGATACCGTTGTCGGTAAAATTGACCGCGGCCACATGGGGATTTATTTTAACGGCCTGTTGACCCGGATCGATAATATGGACATTGTAGATGAGCGTGTTGAGTGTATCGCCGCCATCCGTCGAAACAACATGGATGGGGTGGGTTCCGGCGCGCTTGATCGTCACATCGGCGATGGTCACGTCGGAGGCAGCAACGGTGATTATCTCCGTGCCCAGGTAATTGTCATCCAGAATGACATCTTGTCGATTGCCGCTGGCCGATCGCAGCGTCACAGAGGGTGTGGTGAACCATAAACTGTAACCATGTTGCCCTAAATTGTAAGTGCCATCACCGATGAGGATGGTGGTTCCGGCTTCAGCGGTGTTCACCGCATTAAAAATTTCCGCCTCGGAAGAAGTGTTTATGATGGTACCCTCCGGCGCCGGCAGAGGTGGACATGCGCCACTACTATCGCCCAATGCACAAACGGTTGATAGTGCCAATATGGTGGGAATCAAGAATAGGGATAAGATAATATGGTCCTTATGTTTAACAGTCATGACAACCTCCGGTTATAACGTTCACACAGCAAATGGAATGGCAGAGCCGTTCCATCCTGGCGTTGGCCAATACACTCAAGGTCAGTAACAATTGGGAATGAACACATACCTACCAAAAGCAATACCCATACCGCAATTCAACTTGATTTATGACTGTCTGTCAATTTGGCAATTATGATGACGATTTGTGGTCCGGTCGGGAGCAAAAAAGGCTATCTCGTGTGGAGACAATGCCTGAAATGGCCGTGATGGTTTCATCCGCTACGTTGTTGCGGGCTGAACATGCCTTTTTATGTGCCATGGGAAATGAGGGAGGCGGGCGGATAAACATCAGAAATAGGTCACTGCAAGATAATGAACGTGTGTTTTGAATATGAACTCAACGCAACGTGATCGATCCGGACAATTGGAGGAGTAGAGGTAACCGTCTCAGCACTGGTCTAAAGGAGATACAATGTATTATAACGGGCGCTCAGCAATAACGGGGTATCTTGCAGTGACTTATTTTCCTGTCTGAGGGGACTGCAAGCACGATGCCAAGCATCCGCTGTCCCTGGCCAACATTTTAACTATTCGGAAATATTAAATATTTTAATTTCTCAAAAAGGGGCCTTCATTAATTCAAATGGCAAGTGGCTCAAATTGAATAGGGCAACACAACCCGGTCGGATCATTTTGACCCGATTAATAGTTATATCCGGATCGGATCCAAAACAAGACCTTTAGCCAATCCGGGTCACGGTCCGCACCTCTTTTGCATGCCCTCAGCGGTTGGCAGGATACGTTAAAATCGAATCCCCACCAGGTCATTCAGGTGGCGGCAACCACCTGCCGTCGCCGGCCATAGGCAAGGCTCAACAATGCCGGGATCAGCAGAAAATCGGCCACCAGTGCGAAAATCACGGCAGATCCGGTTAACAATCCGAACCGGATATTGCTGACGAGATAGGAAGTCGTATACACGAAAAAACCACCACACAGCACCATGCTGGTAATCAACAACGCGCGTCCGGTGGTATGCAGGGTTTCGCGTACGGCCGTTTCCACACACCCCGTGTCATCGAACGCTGCCCGGAAATGGTGCAGGAAATGAATGGTGTCGTCCACCACGAGGCCCAACACGATGGAGCCGATCAGAATGGTGGCCATGTCCAGGGGAATGGCAACCGCACCCATTATGCCGAAAACGCAAATAATAGGCCCCAGGTTGGCAACCATACTCATCAGGCCGATCCGTAACCTTCCGATCAATATCACCATTAACAGGGTGATGACCAGGATGGCAAAGGTATAGCTCTTCACCAGGCTGGTGATGAAGTTTTTTGTGATTTTCACAAACAATGCCATATGTCCGGTGAGTGTCGCGGTTTCAGTGGGGAATTGCCGGTCGAGATAATCCACGACTTTTCGCACATAATCTTTATAAATCACTGAATCCGCCCATGGCGCCAGGATCGACAACCGGCCGGTCCGGTAGTTGCTGTCCGTGACTTCAGTCAAGTCCTCACTGCCCGACAACTCGAACAGCAGCAACTCCTGGGCGATAAGTTCGCGGGAACCGGGAAGTGCATAAGCGCTGTCGTCATCCGCATTCAAGGCGCGGTGGGTCTCTTTCAGGAGATCGGTGATGGACCAGGCCTTAGCTGCGGCAATCCCCTGCTCCCGGATGGTCGGGATATAAGACACGGCCTCATCCATGCGCTTCAGAATGTCCGGATCCTGGAGACCGTTCTCCCGGCCGGTGTCCACCAATACTTCAAGCATGACCGTACCACCATTGACATGGTTCAACATTTGTGTGGCCGTACGAATGGGCGCCTGTTCGGGAAACCACTCCATGGCATTGTGGGATATACGGACGGAAAGCGCATGGTAACCCGCAGTAATGAGGATGACGGCGGCGACCGAAGACACCATAATGGGGCGTCGGGTGCTTACGGCGGCCAATTGATTGAACAAACGGTCCATAAACGGCAAGGTCTTCTCATGGGCAACCGATTTTTGTTTCACCGGGAATACGGCAATCAATGCCGGCAACATGATGATGGTGTAAAAAAAGGCGAGCATCACGCCCACAGGCGCCACATAACCCAATTGTGCAATGGCGGCAATATCGGCCCAGACAAACGAAATAAGGCCGAGGGCTGTGGTCATGCTGGTCATCAATACCGGCAGGCCTGCGCTACCCGCGGCCCGGACGATGGCTTGTTTTTTATCCATCCCCTTATTCAAATTACGGTAAAACAGGGTCAGGATATGCACACTGTCCGCGATACCGACCACGATCAGAAATGTAGGCAGAATCTGAATCACGTTGGTAATGGCGATATCCGCCAGGGCCATTATGCCCAGGCATGAAATGAGTGAAAAAAACACGGTCATCAGCGGATAGATGACACCCGATGTCCGACGAAAAAGGAGGATCAGGAACAGTATAATGATCAAAAAGGAAAGCGGAACCATCAGACCCAGATCCTTCTCGATGGCCTTCTGAATCTCAGCCACGAATACCGGGGTTCCGCTGTAGTGGAACTCAATACCGCGGTCCTGGTATCTCTCGGTGACGGCGTATACGGCAGCAGCGATTTCCATATTCTGGGCATTGCTCAGATAATTCTTCTGGTGTGGGATCGATGATTGAACAGGATCATCAAATGCTGCCAGCACCTCGTCTTCGGCGGTATCAATTATCGCCTGGGCACGCACCAGGATACTGGCCAGAGTGCGGTCACGGGAAACAAGCAGATTTTCGTACATGGGGTAACGGTTTACCAGAGACATCATCTGCTGCACGGCCTCATGAGTTGCCGGGGGTTCCGCCATTAAATCTTCGACCAAGAGGGTGTCTCCTTCGGCACGGACGACTCTACCGTTCACCAACGCATCGATGTCGTCGAGATACGGGATATTCTCCTTCAGGTCATAGAACAATGCGGACAGGGTCGCAAAGAAATCCGGTGTCATGCCGGATGCCGGTTTCAGGGCAATGATAAACAGATCATCCTGGCCGAACCTGTCCCGGAAATCATTGTAGGCCACCAGCTCCGGATCATCTTCATGGAAAAAGCTTTCATCCCGGGTATCGATCCGGATATCCGGGACCTGAACGGCAAGCCCGGCCGTCATCAGCACCATGATGGCCAGTGAAGCCCATTTCCATTGATAAACCAGGTCCGTGAACCGTTCAAAACAAGATTCAATTCTCCTGTGAATTTGAGCCATTTTCATCCTTTTACCCGAGTTGCGGTTCTATCCCGGCAAGAAATTGTTGCGTTATTTTCGCAAGATGCGCCGCCGCCGCCGCCGGGGTCATTTCCGGGTCCCGAATGAAACGGATGAGCATCATGAAATAAAAAGCCCCGAGGGACTCCGCCGCCACCAGCGATTCAAGCCGGCTGTCAATGTTTCCCGCGGCCTGTTCATCGCGGACAATGGTGCTTAAGAACCTTAAAAACCGATCCATCTGTTCTTTAATGTGCGGACTGTCGGCGTCTGTTTCAAAGGTGGTGCTTCGAAGCAATTCACGATATAAATTTCGGTTTGTGTCGTAGAACCGGAACATGGCGCCCCAGATATGCATCAATCGATCAAGCAAGGGCCGGTCCTCCGGCAATCCTGCAATAGCATGCATTATCGTATGTTCGATATCTTCATGAAGGGCGGCTTCGATCAATCCGGTTTTGGTCTTGAAATGCACCACCACGGATGCCGGGGACACACCGGCCTCAGCAGCCACGCTTCGCATGGTGCATTTTACAATGCCATTTTCCAATAGTATTTTTTTTGCCGAAGCCAGTATTATCTCACTGGTTTCAGCCTTGGTGGTTTCGCGTCGGTTCACCAGGCCCTCACTGTACGTGTTTTTTTGATAAACGTGTTTAAAGCCTGAACGAAAAATTGTCAACCTTCATAAACGCTTTGGCCAGGGCGATCTCATCTAAAAATGAGGAGTTGACATGAAAAGAGCTGCATATTAATGAACTCGTTCATAAATTAAACATGTTTAATAAAACGTGGAGGGAGAGCGACATGGAAAACAAATACCTTGTGGAGCCTGATGCTGATAAAGGATCGAGTGGGAAATTCAGCGGGGCGCAATGTTTATTTTGATTGGTATTTACTGATATTGGCGTTGCTTTTAGGCATTACCGGGATGCTCACCCAGATAGTCCGCCTTGCCGACTGGCCGACGACGGCGCTCTTGATGTACTTTTTCCATCTTGTTCTGGCGTTCAACCTGATCGCCTTTCTTCCCTACTCCAAATTGGCCCACATCGTTTATCGTACCATGGCCGTGACATACAGCACCTATGCTAAACATAACGACCGGAAAAACGCCGATTGACGAACTGAATTTCACACTTATTTTTAGACCGCATTGAACAATTGTTATATTCCTAACAATTCTCTAACAATAGACCATTATAAGGGCGACACTGAAAAGCGATGCCCGGCTGATGCTCCGGCGGATAAATATGTAAGATTCATGTTTCTGGTTAATGGGGGAGGGTAGCTGCAAGAAGGGCGTACCCAGTACCTTCCGCCGGAAACACCTTAGGTATTTCAGACATACGTCGCTTCACCTATTTAGTTGCCGGGTTAATATTACGGTGGGCGAGCCGGCTGAGACCAACCGATACGCAGAGGAAAATATGGAATTATTCTTGTTCGCAGTGGGTGTATTGTTCATGATCGCCATCATGGACCTGGTGGTGGGTGTCAGCAATGATGCCGTTAACTTTTTAAACTCTTCCGTCGGTTCTCGTGTGGCGCCGCGTCATATCATCATGATCATCGCCAGCCTCGGCATTCTGGCGGGCGTCACCTTCTCCAGCGGAATGATGGAAGTCGCCAGGAAGGGGATTTTCCACCCCGGCCTTTTTCTGATGCCGGAGCTGATCACCATATTCCTTGCAGTCATGATCACCGACATCCTGCTCCTGGATCTGTTCAACACCTTCGGCCTGCCCACCTCCACTACGGTTTCCATCGTTTTCGAGCTGCTCGGGGCGGCCATTGCCGTTTCCTTGTATAAAATCTCCCAGAACGGCCAAAGCCTGCTATCCCTGGGCGAATACATCAATACGGCAAAAGCCCTTGCCATCATCACCGGCATACTGCTGTCCGTGGGGATCGCCTTTGTTTGCGGCGCCGCGGCACAATTCATCACCCGCCTGCTTTTTACTTTTGACTATCAAAAAAAATTGAAACGGTATGGCGGCCTGTGGGGCGGGCTGGCGCTTTCCATGATCACCTATTTTATTTTGATCAAGGGATCCAAAGGCGCTTCTTTCATGACCCCGGAAATGATCTCCTGGGTTAGTGGACATACTCTTACCATTTTATTATCGGGATTTATCGTCTTCGCCTTCCTCTTTCAGATCCTGACGATGTTCACCGGCATCAACATTTTAAAACCCGTAGTCCTGGCCGGCACGTTCGCGCTGGCCATGGCTTTTGCAGCCAATGACCTCGTGAACTTTATCGGTGTCCCCCTTGCGGGCTTTCATTCATATGTGTTGTCGCAGACCGGTCCGGACATGCTCACGATGTCCATGTCGGCCCTTCAGGAAAAAGTACCGACGAACACCATTTTTTTGTTGGCTGCCGGAGCCATCATGGTGGTGACATTGTGGTTGTCCCGGAAAGCACGAACCGTTACCAAGACCGAAGTCAATCTGGGACGCCAGGATGAAGGCTTGGAACGGTTCGACTCATCACAGCTTTCACGAATCGTGGTTCGAATGGTCATGCGGTCCTATGAAGTTGTATGCCATATTTTCCCTGCACCCGTCCGTAGCTGGATTTCCAAACGGTTCAGCACAACGGAATATGAGCCTGTCAAAGGATTTGACGGCACAATACCGGAGTTTGACCTCCTTCGCGCCAGTGTCAATCTGATGGTTGCCAGCGCACTGGTTTCCTGGGCCACCAGCATGAAACTTCCATTGTCCACCACCTATGTCACCTTCATGGTGGCCATGGGCACCTCACTGGCGGATCAGGCCTGGGGCCAGGAGAGTGCTGTGTATCGGGTTACCGGAGTACTGACGGTCATCGGCGGCTGGTTCTTTACGGCACTGATGGCATTTACCATTTCCCTGACCTTTGCCTTCGCCATTGTTTATTTGAAGGGAATCGCCGTCGTCGGACTGCTGCTCCTGGTGGGTGTGGTAATTTTCAGAAATTTCCTTGTTCACGACCGAAGGGAAAAAGCCGCCCATGAATTGGAATTATTGCACCTGGACCACAATGCAGACGCGGCCTTTGCCATTCGAACCTGCTTTACCCACAGCGGTCGATTTCTGGAAACAGTTCGGGATTATGTGGCCAATTGTTATGATGGAATTCTCAACCAGGACCGCAAACTGCTCAAGGAACTCAGACGCGAAACCAGTAAGGTCCAGAACTGGTCAAACATCATTGTGGCCAATATCTTCAGGACGATGCGCCTGCTTGAGAAGAAAGACGTACACAATGCCGGTAAATATGCAACGGTCATTGCATGCCTCCAGACCATTACGGAGAGCCTGAGGGATATGATCAACCGGTGCCACGTCCACATATCCAATCAACATTCCGGACTGCTGCCCGCCCAAAAGACGGAATTGCGCAAATTGAGGCAGTCTCTGGAGGCCCAACTCAACGATACGGTCAATATCCTGATCCATCGGAAATCGTACGAATACCGTGAAGTGGCCGCACACTATGTGGAAATCAAACAACTGCTGGACGACTTCGACCAAAACCAGATAAACCGGATTCGCTCCAGTGAATCCGCAACGCGCTTGAGTATTTTATACTATGGTATTAACAATGCAGCACTGAAGATCAGCGAGCAGGCGTTGGGGCTGCTTACCATTTTTGAAGAGACATTCAAGTCCGGGGATCAAGGGTAAACCGCCATCTGCAATGAACATCTTCCGGGTGCGGATCCGGCGGGGCAAACAGGCATTGAACCCGAATACGCCGGTCAATCTCATGTGCGAAGCTCTCAAATTCTCCACGATGCATCTCTTTGCAGTCGTACTCCGGTAATCCCCGCTTTGTACGCGCCACCTGAGTGGGACAGGAGGGGACATGAATGAGTACTTCCTCATCGGTCTCAACGATTTGATAGCCGACCAGTATGCACCAGGGGAAATACCTTAACGCCTCGACGAATCCCGGCAAACCGTCCTTATTCAACCCGAAACGTTTTTTCAAATCGCCGGCAGCCATGGCGGCGACCTTATGCCATACCTTTTCATTGAAATGATCGGCGGTGGCAGCATCATATTCCTCGGCGATATTCAAATACCAGAACGCATCCACAACCCGATAATGCCAGAGCAAAAAATTGATGTATTGCCGAAGATCCTGTTCATCCATACCCTCAATGATCGAAAAATCCATGGCGATTCCTTTCCAGGCACAGGCAGTATTTACTTATTTGCCTATTTTACAAAATAATTATCTGTTTGAAAACAGGCTTTTGATGGCCAGTGGATGCCGAAAACGAGGTAGACATTGCAATTGATTCAAAATATGGGTAAACGAATGCTTCCGTATTGTCTGACATGGTTATCATTGAAGGGGACTATCCGAAGTGACCGGCATTATCGACATATCCATCCTGGTTGTTTTCATCCCCACCTTTTTTCTGGTGTCGATAACACCCGGCATGTGCATGACACTGGCCATGACACTGGGAATGACCATCGGTCTTCGCCGGACGTTCTGGATGATGTCCGGGGAGCTTTTGGGTGTGGGTGTCGTATCCGTGGCGGCAGTTGTCGGTGTGGCGACCATCATGCTGAGGCACAGCCTGGTATTCAACGTTTTTAAATACGTGGGTGGGGCGTATCTCTTATATCTGGGCATCCAGTTATGGCTATCCCAGGGAAAGATGGCGGTATCCGCAAGCAGCGGCCGGGGGATGGGGGCGACAAGAGCACAATTGGCGGCACAGGGATTTGTAACCGCCGTTGCCAATCCAAAGGGTTGGGGATTTATGATTTCCCTGTTGCCCCCATTCATCAACCCGCAGTATCCCATGACGGCCCAATTGTCGATTCTGATTTTAATTATCATGAGCACCGAATTTATCTGCATGTGCACCTATGCATCCGGGGGCAAAACCCTGCGGCGATATCTACAGCGACAAGGCAACGTCCAGGTGATGAATCGCATCTCCGGTTCATTGATGCTCGGCATCGGGTTGTGGCTGGCGCTGGGGTAGGATTACGGCAGACAGTCAATACCGCCGCCGCGGTTCGCCGGCATGGTCCAGGCCTCTTTATTTTTCTACAATACCCAATGGCTTATACAAAAATGGTGTTCAACATAACCTGTATATCGTTCACCCGGCGATAACATCCGGATCTCAATTTCAGTTGACAAGCGAAATCACCTACCCTATACAATCTCTGTTTTCTTACAAACCTACTTACCACAGATAAAACCGCCCGTTGGCGTTGAATGCATATTGTTGCTTGCCATAAGTTGTTGATTTTATTTCAGATATCGAGAAGCTGGATTTGCAGGCGGGGATGTATCACGACAAGACAATAATGCCTTCCGGCATATAGTACCCGGACATCCTACACCGCAATATGTCCACGTCTATTCCGCATGATACCGAATACTGTTCGGCGATATCATAACTACATCCAGCGTTAGCTCGATCAGGATTAATAACGTTACACAGGAGTCGTTTAAGATGGCCAATCAAAAACATGTTGAAATTCTCCAAAAGGGCGTAACCTACTGGAACCGCTGGAGATCAGATGAGCCTTATGTCAAGCCCAATCTCAGCGAATCCAATCTCATCGATCTGGACCTGACCAGTGCCAACCTGAATCAGACCAATCTTCGCAAGGCCGATCTCAGAAGGTCCGTCTTGACCAAAGCCATACTCACGAAAGCCGATCTCAGAAATTCTCATATGAGAGAGGCCCATCTTGGGGAAGCGGTGATGACCGATGCGAAAATAAGCGGGGCGAACCTCATGGGCGCCCACATGAAAAAAGCAATCCTCGACGGAGCGGACCTCAGAAGAACCAATCTCACCAGAGCTGACTTACACGAAGCCCATCTGATCGATGCGGACATTTCGGACGCGAATCTCTCAAATGCTCAGTTGTTTTACTCCAAACTTAAGAATGCAAGATTGAGGGGCGCCAATATGATGGACTCGGTTTTAGGCATCTCCGACCTGTCATTCGCTGATTTTACCCTCGCCAATATTACCGGAGCCAAGCTGTATGGATCGATTAGAGATGATTGGAAGATAGACGGTGTCAAATGCGATTACATCTACTGGGATATCAAGGGATTGAGGAGAACTCCAAGGGATCGCAATTTCAAACCCGGAGAATTCGAACACCGGTATAAGACACTGCCCGTGATCGAGTATGTCTTTGAAAACGGCTTTACCATGCTCAGTGCAGTTGTGATGGAGCGTGTGGTCAAGCATATAAAGGAACAGGAACCGGAATTCGAGCTCAATCTGGAGCGGATCGAATTCCGGGGGAAGCCCCGGGCTGTTTTCTCTCTGTTGCAAAACAACCACCGGGAGAAGGCACTGAAATGGATTGACGAATTATTCAAGAAGCAGGCCGAACAGATCCGGGAGGGCAATGATAAAATCGCTGGTTATTTCTCAGGATTTCACCTCGAGGACAATTAATTCCCGGCGCTGCGTTCAATCCTGTTTAAATCCTTTCTGATCAGATTATCAAACCAATCCGGTCCAAACCAGGAATAGATAACAACGATCAGCCAGATATACTTCACGGCGTTGGACCAAAATGTATATCCGAGATCATTCAGGCCCAGTTCGGCGATACGAAACAAAGCATATGTAAACACCAGTATTAAAACAATCCGTGAGGTGCTTCCGCCCGTCAACCAGCCGTTCAGTTTCCACCAGGCACCGACAAGGGGATTGGTCCTCGCCTTGATTTGGGACAGAAGTAATACGGCGTCGGCATTAAAAACACTCTTTTGCAATGCCCATAGGGCGTGGCCCCTGGCTTCTTCAATTTCACCCTCAAGCAACCGGATGAAGCCCATTTCCAATCGTGCGTCGATTCCCTCTGAATTTAATTCTATCGCTTTCCGGATGCAATCACCGGCCGCTGCCAACTTGCCGTCGCGTCTTAAAAGTCGCCCCAACGCTGTATATCCATCAGCTTCATTCGGATCGATCCAAATCGCTTTTTTAAAGTGTTCGCGGGCTTCAATAGTATTTCCGGTAAGGGCGTAGACATTTCCAAGTCCTGTCATGTATCGGGAATTGTCCGGCTCCGCCGCCAATGCCTGCCGCAAGTGTTGGATGGCTGCCGCATATTTTTCATTGGCGCACAGGACCATACCCAGCGCATAATGGCAAAACGGCATATCCGCCCCAAGGTCCACACCGGACCTGGCTTCATGAACGGCCGCACGCGGCCGGTTCAGATCCACCAGCACCAATGCCAACAGGCTGTGCAACACGGGTTCCCGGGGGGAGATGGACAGCGCTTCCCGGAGGGATTCCAGGGCATCAAGCCCTTTATCCGCCAGTCGCTGCTGCCGGACTTGATCCATCAGCCTGTCCATTGACGGGTTCTCAGATGGCATCAGAGGGTCACTCCAAGAATTGCCGACATTACCCATGTTTGCAGGTGAGCGCCGAAAATGAAAGCCAATATCAGCCCTACCACACCGGACTTTTGTGCACCCCCGGCTTGAATATAAATTTCATAGCCTGGGATTTGAAGCACATACAACAGGTATGAGATCGGCAATGATATCAACATAAAAACCAGGCGAATATAGGAGAGCGTCGCCTCGCTGACTTCCCGGCTGCCATGAAATGAATGCATAACCAGTGTATAGGCACAGAGAACGACCATGCCACCCAGGATCAGGGCAAACTCTTTTTTTCTTTCGCTGCTGCCCAGGGCCTGACTGTTGAGCCCGTACCAAAGCCAGCTGAAGACGGCGCTACCGAGCATATAGGACAATAACGGCCACAATGGATTGACGATAATCCGGGCCATACGCCCCGGACTCGGTTCATCGATGAGGTGATAAGCGGACATGAACTTTAATTCCCTGCTTTTTTTTGATAGGTATCGTCGCCGCTGCCATCAAGTACCAAGCGCAATGGCAGGATATAAAATCTTGTTTCCTGTGTCCTATTACAGGTATCATGCTTATTCAATCCCTAAATTATCCGTTCAGCAAAAGATGCCTTTCGTCGAACCTTGCCATCGATATCCAATTGGATGTATAGATACCGAACGATCCGAATCCGGCGGCCACTCCCGATAATACATGGGAGAACCGCCACCACAAGGAAGCATTATGACACGCATATTCCAGGGTATTTCCTACAATTTGAAAGGGTTGAGATTGGGACTGAGTTCCCCGAAGCTGTTGACATTGGGTCTGATCCGGCTGGCCGTGATCGTCCTCATCACCATCGCCTCGGCGGCCGTCATACTGGTGAACTATCAGGAAATCCTCAACCTGATGTGGAACCGGCCGGAAAATCTCTGGATTGTATGGCTATGGCATCTGACCTCGTGGTTCATCGCCATGCTGCTGGTGGGGATTTCAGCCGTGCTAGGGTTTTTGGCATCGCAGGTGCTGTTCAGTGTTGTCATTATGGATGTCATGTCCCAGATCACCGAACGCAAAATAACCGGGAACGTCAAATCATCTGCGGTAAGGCCGTGGCTCACCTATTTCCTGTTTCTGCTACGCCAGGAAATCCCGAGAGCGGTGGCACCCATTCTCATTTCCATGATACTCCTGGTGTTGAGCTGGTTCACCCCATTGGGCCCCGTTCTCACCGTGCTTTCACCACTGGCGGCGGCTGTATTCCTGGCCTGGGACAATTCGGATCTGGTACCGGCGCGCCGCCTTGTGCCGTTTAATTCAAGGTTCCACTTCCTGCGCAGCCATCTCGCTTTTCATCTGGGATTCGGATCATTGTTCCTCATTCCCGTTGCCAACATTTTATTCCTGAGCTTTGCACCGGTGGGGGCGACCCTTTTTTACATCGAGCAGATCGATCCCGGTTCTATTGAAAATACTTCAACAGGTACGCCTTCAACTCCTTCCGGGGCAGCGTAATCTGCTCCATGGTGTCGCGGTCGCGGAGGGTTACCGGTGATTCCTCCTGTTCGATGGAATTGAAATCGATGGTAATGCACAGCGGGGTACCCACCTCGTCATGCCGCCGATAGGCTTTGCCGACATTCCCGATGTTCTCGAAAAAAACACGGCCGATGCCCAGTTTCATGAGATCGCTTTTAATCTCCATGGCCCTGGTCACGATGGCCTCATGATTTTTCTTCAGCGGTATCACGGCCACCTTGATGGGGCTGAGGTGCTTTTTCAGTTTCAAAACGATACGGGTTTTCCCGTTGTCCAGCGCTTCTTCAGTGTAGGCTTCGGTGAGAACCGCGAGGATGCCGCGATCCACACCTGCGGAAGGCTCGATACAAAACGGCACGTACCACCGTTTCTCCGTATCATCGAACAGGGCCATCTTAGTATTGGAATCGGTATTGGGGTGAACCTTTGCGGTCAGGTTCAGCTCTTCCTGATTTTTACTATGATTTCCCAGATCATAATCCGTCCGATTGGCAATACCTTCCAGCTCTTCGACGCCATGGGGAAACTCATACTCCAGGTCGTATGTGCGCTTGGAATAGTGGGCCAGATCTTCCGGCGGTACATCCAGTACGTGAATCTTGTCACGGGAAACCCCCTGGGCATCCCACCACTTCAGGCGGTTCTCCAACCATTTATCGTGGCATGTCTCGTCCTCTCCGGGTTTCACAAAATACTCCAGCTCCATCTGCTCGAATTCACGCACACGAAAGATAAAATTCCGGGCCACGATCTCATTCCTGAAAGCCCTGCCCTGCTGGGCGATACCGAAAGGCGCTTTCCGATTGGTGGAATCCACGATATTTTTAAAATTCACGAAAATGTGCTGGGCGGTTTCCGGGCGAAGGTATCCGATGGACGCATCATCCTGAACCGGACCGATATGGGTCTTGAACATCAAATTGAAATCCCGCGGCTCCGTAATATCGGTGGAACCGCAACTATCGCATTTTTTATGGTCTTTCATCTGATCCGCACGCATGCGATGGTTGCAGGCCTTGCAATCCACAAGCGGATCATTGAAGGTTTCCGTATGACCGGAATAGTGGAATATCTTCTGATGGCCGATGATGGAGCCGTCCATGCCTTCCACATCGTCCCGCTCATACACCATGGCACGCCACCAGGCGTCCTTCAGATTTTTTTTCAGTTCAGCGCCCAAAGGACCGTAATCATAGGCGCCCTTGAGACCCCCATAGATGTCGGCGCTCTGGAAAATGAAACCGCGGCGTTTGCACAAGGAGACAAGCTGGTTCATGTTTGTAGCTGGCATTGGTTTTTCCTTCTTATGGTTCAGTTAAAGTCGTTTTTTCGCCATTGGCGAGCATCGGCTGGATCGGAAACAAATACAAAGTGTGTAAAATAGACGAAAAAACCGATGCAAGTCAACCGCTTCCGGAAAAGCGGCTGCTGGTCGGACTTCGGCTATTTTGGTGGATTTTAAAAAAAACCCATCTCGATTTGTGAAGAAATCGTTTTTGCCCTGGAAAATTGCCTGATGCATTAAAAAACACGGTCACTGCCCATAGCCGGATCCTTCGGATTGAAATACAATGCCGACGTTTGGATAAGATCGCCCGTTTCACCGGAAACCGCCGTCGGAATTCACACCGCCAGGATTTGCCTTGCGGTTTCTTCCACATGGTTCAACAGGTCTTGGTCCGCATGTATCTCCCGCGGTGACGTTACTCCACAGGCACGGATCATAAGGGAAGGTTGAAATCCGGCCAGGTTAAAAAACCCGCCATATTTTTCAAATATGTCGCGGTGTAGACTTTTGTCGCCCTCCTGGCTCTGGATGAATACCAGCTTCTTACCCTTCGGCAGCCGGGAAGGCTCGGAGTTGGTAAGATAGTCCGGTTTCGCCAGAGAAAACAGGCGGTCGATAAAACATTTTAACTGACCGGATACATCGCTGAAATATACCGGCGTGGAAATGACCACCAGATCCGTTCTGAACAATTCATCAAGAACAGGTGCCAGCTCATCATTCAATACACAGCGTTCACTTCCGGTTTTACAGGCATAACACCCCTGGCAACCCTGATACTGCATCCGGTTCAATTCAAAGCTGTCGATGGTGGCGCCTTGCTGCCCGATACGAGCCAAAAATAATTGTGCCAGACCTGTGCTGATGCCATCTTTCCGGGGACTTCCCGAAATGTGTAATACCTTCATTTTTCCTCCTTTTGTAAAAATGTTTGCCAATACCCGGCCACATCACTGGTGTGGAGCTTAATTACATGATTTCGTTTGTAAAGTAGGCACCCATTTGTTATATACTTTCGAAAACGAAAGTAATGTTATGAATGAAGGATCTACAATGACAACAAAATGTGAGAATCATTCCTGCGCCATCATGAACACCCTGCAACTCATCGGCAACAAGTGGGTGATCCTGATCATCGCCAGGCTATTCGAAGGAACCCGCCGCTTTGGGGAACTGGGCCGGGAAATACCGGAAATCAGCTCAAAAATGCTCACTCAGCAATTACGAAAAATGGAAAAGGACGGTCTCGTCTCCAGGAAGGTTTATCCCGAAGTCCCGCCAAAGGTTGAATACTCGCTTACGGAGAAAGGAAAATCATTGAAACCGATATTGCTGTCCGTCGTGGAATGGGGGGAACGATACGTGTGAGGATTCAGATGTCTATTGTGTTGGTAAATACGTGGATAATGATTGTATTTATCAGAAGAAATATTCCCACGAGAACCCGCCCATCCAGCGGCTATGGATGAGCGGATCCATTGATGGCAAGCATCTTGTCAATGATGAATTAAACCCCACGGTCCTTGCGGGTCGCAATGGCCTCCCGCTCGGCGGCCAACTCGGCCAGCAGGTCCTTTAAACGCCAGCCTTCGGATGCCGGTGTCAGAACAGCCCACAGGGCCTGTTTCATCCCCGCCTGCCGGCATCCATCGATCAATCGGTGCAACTCGTTCTCGGTAATCCCGCACACAATAAGGGACCGCGGCAGCTCGGAAGTATTCCCCAGGCCACTGCCATCTGCGGTGCTCACCAGCTCCGACAAGGCTGTCTCCGATTGATCCGCGGACAACCAGACGAGGGGTAGATCGGAAAAGCCCAGCATTTTTAAAAGTTGCATAAATTTCTGCTGGGCTTCCGGGCCAAAGCCCGCCAACAGCAATTTTCGTGGCCCGTAGAGTTGTTTGTCCGAAACCGCCACTTTTTCAAATGCCGCCCGATCATTCATCTGTTTCTCCTTTCAATTGGATGAATTAAATACCTGGAACAGACTCTTTAATGAATATACAATGGTTGGGTCAAGGGCGAAAAACAAGTGACTGAATAAAATTCAGATTAAAACAAGTCGAAATTATCGTTTAAGAGAATAAAAATTGCTGTCCACACTAGCGATATAAATATGGCTGTCTGTGACGATCGGCGACGAAAAGATGCCGCCAGTGACAAATCCTTCAACTTTATCCATGTAAAAACGATAGATTCTGCGCCCATCTTCGATATTAAACGCCTGGAGTGCCCGGACGTTGGTTGAAGCCCAGGAGTATCTAGCGCTTATGCTTCCGATGTAGACGATCTTTTCATGAATGACCGGGGTGCCCCAGGCCCAACCACCCGTTGAGCTTTTCCATCGTATTTCTCCGGAATCCGCTTCGATACATAAAAGGAGCCGCGCATCCGAACTCCCGATATAGGCTTTATTTCCAAGGATCACGGGAGTGGATTCCACCCATGAACCGTCCGGAAATGAACAGGTCCATTCAAGTGACCCATTCGCTATATTCAATGCCGACAGCGATGCACCACGGCTGCCGATGATAAGTTTGTTTTCGTAGATAGCCGCTGTCGACTGAATAACTTCTCCGATACGGCTGGACCAGATCAACTCTCCGACACCGGCCTTCAGCGCATACATATAGCCATCCCAACTCCCAACATTTACAACGGCATCATGCACGAGGGGTGTGGCCCTGATGATACCCTTTGTCGGGAAACGCCATTTAATGGAACCATCGCTTGTATTGATGGCATAGAGATGGTGATTTGAACTGCCGATGTACAATACACCATCGGTTACATTTGGAGAGGACTGCAGGTAATCAAAGTCATACGGTTCATCGTTGGCGGGCAGTCTCTTTCTTACATTATTTTCAATATTTACCCGCCATCGGAGACTACCTGTCCCTATATCTATCGCATAAAGGTAGCCATCATCACTGGAAATGTAGACGGTTTTTTTTTCAATGGCCGGTTTACAGCGGACCATACCACCGGTTTTATATTGCCATTTAACACGGCCGTTTTCTGAACCGAGTGCGAATACGACCCCATCATCATTCCCAAAAAACAAGGTTTTTTGAACAAGGACAGGAGAGGACCAGATGGCTCCAGTTGTTGCATAAACCCATTCTTTAACAGGGGGGGACGTGTTTTCACTGTATGCTGAACCGGGCAGAAGCCATAGCGCGGATAAAAACAAAATCAATCGGATCAGCGGCGATGCAAAAAAATTCATAGTGACTCCTCATTAAAATGATGACGGTTGAGAGGGAAGGCCATCCAGGCCCAGGCTTTATTATGGACGGAGATTATAAAGCCTCAAGTTGCTTGAGGGTCAACAGGAAATCTCTTTTTTTTGACCGGCACTCTGACTTCGGTCACATGTTTTTCAGGGTTGGCCGTTATGGCAGTTCCAACATGGTAGATCCATTCCAGCGAGCCGGCGGGTATAAACCCTTGCTTTCGAATCCATGCTTCCAGAGGGTCCAATTTGCCAATGATGGGATCAAGCAATCCAACATGGTAAAATGAGGCTGCCTGGCGAGCGTTGATGGCCTGTGTGAACGGGTGCGATTCTCCCGGATTTCGATTCAAGGGGATACAATATACCATGTTATGGACCATATAATCTCTGCCAGGGTAATCATGGAATATCGTTCGCAATTGAGAAAGTCCGGTTATCTCCAGGTTATTTGCATCAATAATCCTGATTAATGCATTAACGGCTTGCTGGTAGGATAAATAGTGGTACTTGTCATCAGACCTCACGAACACGACTTGCTGCTCAGGTATTTGTATGATTTGCGCGTCAACGCCGCCTGCATCCTGCCTGCCGCCATTTACCAGTGGATTAAATTTTGCCAGCGTGGATTGATACGCGTTGAGATAGGTTTTGATTTTTTTATAATAATTAATTTTGCCGGTAACTTCCTTCTCTTTCTTCTCATAACACGCACCCAAGGAATGGCTATCATGATTCTTGATCTGTTTGATGTCATCCAGGGAAAAATGTAACTCTTTCCAGGTATTGATGAAGTTAACATCATAGAGTTGATGCGCCCGATAATACCGATATTTGGTTACAGGATCTGTATGATCCGGCTTCAACAGGTTGATTTCATCATAATAACGCAAGGTACTGACGGGGAGGCGAGCCAGTTTGGACATTTCACCAATGCTTAGGCAGTCCTTGGATTTGGTTGGTTTTGAGTCCATGAATCTATGTTGGAATGCCTTTGTTTTTAATAAATAAACCACGCATCCTTATCCATAGCATTTTGTCGATTATTAGAAAAGTACTGGATTCTTTCCGGTTTTTACATCCTCGGTAATCTGTGTTAATCTTCACATGGTTCGAATTCATCAACATCCTTAGGTTTAATGGAGCGCATCAATGGATAATTATGATGTAGTAATTGTAGGGTCGGGTACGGCCGGGCAGACCGCGGCCTATGAATTAAATGCGCACAAGATGCGGGTGGCGGTGATTGAGAAAAGCGACCGGCCCGGAGGAACTTGCGCCCTGGCCGGCTGCCAGGCCAAAAAATGGTTTTATGAAATTACCGAGACCGTCGCCAGGTCCGGTCATCTGCACGGTCTGGGGATAGAACAGATGCCGGTGTGGTCATGGCCGGACACGCTGAAACAAAAAAACAAGTTCACATCACGCGTTCCGGATTCAACGGTTGAGGGCTTAAAATCGGCCGGTATCGAATACATAAAAGGGGACACCCGATTCCTTGACCCGGACACCATGGTTGTTGACGGAAAAAAAATCAGTGCCGGCCGATTTATTCTGGCCACCGGCGCACAGCCGATGTCTTTACCCATTGACGGCGCGGAACACCTCATTACCAGTGAGGCGTTCCTTGAGCTCGACGAACTGCCGGAACGCATGGTATTTGTCGGCGGCGGATTCATCTCATTCGAATTTGCTCACTTTGCGGCCAGGCTTGGGCCTGAAAACCGCCGAATCACAATTTTAGAGGCTGGCGACCGGCCGCTGGGGCCCTTTGACCAGGAGGTGGTGGAATGGTTGTCCAAGGCTTCGCAGGATGAGGGTGTGGAAATACGCACGAAGGTTGAAATACTGTCCGTGATCAAAAAGGGGACTGAGTATAAAATCAGCACGCGTTCCGCGGATAATTTCACGGCCGACCTTGTCATTCATGGTGCGGGACGAACACCGGATATCGAACACCTCGGCCTGGAGTCGGGTGGTGTCGAATTCGACCGCCGCGGAATCCGGGTTAATCCTGCAATGCAGTCAACCAACCCGAAGGTCTATGCTGTGGGAGATTGCGCCAATACCATCCAACTCGCCAGGGTCGCCGATTGTGAAGCCCTGGTGGCTGCAAAAAACATCATCACCGGCAATGACCAATCCGAACCCGCGGAAATGGACTACACAACCGTACCCGCCGTGTTATTTACCTATCCCCAATACGGTATGGTGGGAAAAACCGAAGCCGCTTTGATTGCTGAGGGGATTGATTACCGGAAAAGCGCCGGCAACAACCTTGGATGGCCGACCTATAAACGGATCGGCATGAAGCACGCCGGTTACAAAATAATGTCCGGGTCCGACGGGAGGATTTTAGGCGCCCACATCCTCTCGGACAATTGTAGCGGGCTCATCAACACCATAAGACAGGCCATGATCCACGGATCGACAGTGGGTGAGCTGCATTGGCAAAGCCTCATGACCCCTTACCCCAGCCGGGAGAGCGACCTGGTGTACATGTTGAAACCGCTCCTGGACGATAGCAACGGCTGATGTTATTGAAAGAAAAGGAGGATGGGTGGAACTGACATATTCCGGTTATCTGCAGGTAGACAAACTGCTGTCGTTGCAAGACCTTCGCTCCTATGAACCCGCCAATGATGAATTATTGTTCATTATCATTCACCAGGCATATGAACTATGGTTCAAGCAGGTTTTGCATGAGATCGATCAACTGATCCACCTGCTTGGCGCCGGGGATATCAGCCGGATACCCCATAAATTGAAGCGAATTCGAACCATCTTTAAAGTTCTGGCCCACCAATGGGATATTCTGGAGACCATGACCCCGGATGATTTTCTCAGGTTCAGGACCAAACTGGGCACCGCCAGCGGATTTCAGTCCTTCCAGTTCAGGGAGTTGGAATTTGTCCTCGGCTATAAGCGGAACCAAATGTTATCCATATTCAAGGATGATCCGCCGGCACACAAACGGCTCACGCACCGACTCTCCCAGCCGTCACTGTGGGATGCCTTTCTCATATTCCTGGACAGTGCGGGTTATCCCATACCCCAAAATCGTCTGGGGAAGACAACAGACACACCCACCGAACCCAACGCGGATATCCAAGACGTGCTGCTGCGGATATACCGGGACAACCTCACGTTGCGAGATATTTGTGAATCCCTGGTGGATATCGACGAGGGCATCCAGGAATGGCGCTATCACCACGTAAAAATGGTTGAACGCACACTGGGCGGCAAACCGGGAACAGGCGGTTCCTCGGGCACAGACTATTTGCGCAAGACGCTGTTCAAACCTTTTTTCCCCGATTTGTGGGCCATTCGATCCCAGTTTGTGGACGCCAATGAAAGCTGAAGAACTTTACCGCACACCCAACGGCATCGCTCATCATTACTCACAATTCAGGGTTTCCGAACGGCTGCTGTTCACCGGTCACTCCCATCAGGCATGGCCGGATTGTGCCATGGACGGTCAGGTACAGGCCTGGCATGATGCGGCCCGATATGTCGATCACAAGTGGGAACATGCATTTGCGCGGGCGGCTCGGGTGAAAAAAGGATACGCCGGGTTGCTGGAGGACGATCCCCAAAACATCACCCTGGGATCGAACACCCATGAACTGGTGGTAAAATTTTTATCTGCCTTGCCCCTGGGAGATCGCCCCAGGCTCATCACCACGGATGGTGAATTCCATACCATTCGCCGTCAACTGGACCGCCTGGAAGAAGAAGGGGTGGAAATCGTCAAGGTCCCGACCCATCCGCCGGACCGTATTGTCGAGCGCACACTGAAATTGATTGATGATCGAACCGCGGCGGTTTTGATGTCAAAGGTATTTTTCAATTCCGGCATCATTGTCCATGGTCTCGATGAACTCGCGCAACGATGCCGGCGCTCCGGTGCTGAGTTTTTGGTGGACGCCTACCACGCCCTGAATGTCGTCCCATTCTCCGTAAAACAAGAAAAACTGGAATCGGCGTTCATCGTCGGTGGCGGTTATAAATACTGCCAGATGGGTGAAGGCAATTGTTTCCTGCGGGTGCCGCCGGATTGCAGTCGCCGTCCGGTCGTCACGGGGTGGTTTGCAGAGTTTGAAACACTTGCAACCGCCCATGAATCAGAAAAGGTGCCCTACCCCCGCAACGCGGAACGGTTTGCCGGTTCGACATACGATCCCACCTGTCACTACCGCGCATCTGAAGTCTTTGCCTTTTTTGAGAAACAGCGGCTGACCCCCGATTTGCTGCGAACGGTGAGTCAACACCAGATAAAATGTCTCATGGACGATTTCGATGACCTGGATCTCGATCCCGGTGTCATCCAATATGATAAAACCATCCCCATGCAAGACAGGGCCGGGTTCCTGGTTCTGCATACCCCGAACGCCCATTTTATTCAAAAAACCCTGGTGGAACACGGTGTTCTCACCGACTGCCGTGATACTGCGTTGCGCTTCGGTCCGGCCCCATATCTTTCAGACCGTCAATTAAGTGAAGCAATGCGGATACTCGGCGAAGTGATTAACACGATGCTCCGGTAATCTCCGCACAATCACACAGTTATGATCGATCACCGGAAAAACCCTGTTAGCGAAGGGGGCATCCAAATTCTCAATTTTTCGATTCAGTCAGCGACCGCAGGTCGATCTCACCCTTTTCATTGATCGGCACCCGGTTCAACAGTCCCGAACCGCCCAACTGCAGGTGGCCCTTGATCGCGTAAGTCCATTTTTCATCGGGTGTTTCCTGCCCGGCCCCCCGAATGAGGCGGTGAACCGTAGTGATCATATCCAGCACCGAAGAATACAAGGTCAGGGTGATCGTATCGCCGCTGTATGGCCCTATCTCCATTTGCGGACCGGCCACACCCTGGGCGAACGGACGGCCGTTCAATGACAAATCGCAATCAATGCCGCTGATTGTCAGCGATTGCGCACTTCGGTTCAGAACACGAAGATCCACATCAAAGGCTGTTTCCAGTCCCCGAAACTCCTTGACGCGAATGGATGCCAGGCTGATCCGGGGCGGCTCCTGCCGATTTCCCAGCGTGGCACAGGATACGGGCAGACAGACAAGCAGTAGAAGAAACACGATTGTGCGTAGTTTGTTTTTCTCCATGGGAATCGTCCTTTTTGTCTTCAATTGTTTTCTTATTCTGGTTAGTATGTTTTTTTACAAATCTGAAGCGCCCGGATTCATAAATGGATTCATAAACGGATTCAATTGTATTCGTATCTTACCATAAAGACGAATAACATGATTTTAGTCCGCAATCATTAATCTTTACTGACTATTATGAACCGGACCTCAGAATAGTCTTGACTATTTTGAAGTCCGGTTCATAATAGCGGATATGATACGATATTTGGAAAATAAAATTAAAGAAGATCTTCCGGAAAAAATAATCCTTTTATCCGGCCCCCGTCAGGTTGGAAAAACCACTTTATCAAAACAATTGGTAGACTCTTTTGCCTATTTGAACTACGACGCCACGGCTGACCGAAAAATTATCCATAATGAAGAGTGGACACGGGAAGTTCAACTGGTAATTTTCGATGAGCTGCATAAAATAAAAAATTGGAAATCCCGAATAAAAGGCATATATGACACCGAAGGATTTCCGCCATCCATAATTGTCACAGGGTCCGCCAGACTCGATACATATAAAAAAAGCGGCGAATCTTTAGCCGGCAGATATTTTCCTTTCCGATTGCATCCCCTGACTGTCACCGAAGCATGTAAAGATTTGAATGCGGATTCCAAATCAGTCTTGGCTAATTTGTTGAAATTCGGCTGCTTTCCGGAACCCTATCTGAAAGGCAGCGAGACATTTTCAAAACGCTGGCGAAGAACGCACACCGATATCATCATCAGGGAAGACCTGTTGGATCTGGAAAAGGTCAGGGATATAAAATCAATAGAGATACTGATCGATCTGATAAGAGCAAGAGTGGGCGCTCCCACATCCTATACCTCTCTGGCCAATGATCTTCAGGTCTCCGTTCATACGGTAAAACATTGGCTGCAAATCCTGGAAAATCTGTATGTAATTTTTCCGGTACATCCATACCATAAAAACATTACGCGCAGCATTTTGAAAGCGTCAAAATACTATGTGTACGATACCGGAGGAGTTGACGGGAATATCGGACAGAGGCTTGAAAATGCTGTTGCCTGTGCCCTCCTGCGGGAGCTCCACTATATCGAGGATACTACCGGCAGTAAGACAGGACTTTTTTATTTGAAAGATAAAGAACAGCATGAGGTGGATTTTCTGGTGGTCATTGATAACAAGCCGATTATCATGATAGAAGTCAAAACCGGTGATGATCAATTTTCACGATCGCTGTTTCGATTTAAACGTTATCTGAAGAATACGAAAGCTGTTCAGGTTGTTTTCGACCTGAAACGAAAAAAAACCAAAGAAACGGTCAATATGCTGCCCGCCCATGAATTCCTGAAGGATTTACCGCTAATCATTCACGCCTCCTGATTTCGTGGCTGTTGCAATTCCAAGACAATCACCCCGGCCTGACGCGATCAATGGGCTGTCGACCATATGGTGGTGTAAAGGCAGTATAGAAACTGCCAATAGGTAATACTTCAAATCAGCCGATTTTTTTCTTCACCTGATGTTTTATCCAAGCCACCCACTCCTCCAGA
Organism: Desulfobacteraceae bacterium; assembly: GCA_013003715.1. GTDB lineage: Bacteria > Desulfobacterota > Desulfobacteria > Desulfobacterales > Desulfosarcinaceae > JABDIN01. Next base: position 63,913 of record JABDIN010000059.1, read on the forward strand.
CCCTGCTCGGCCGTGGCGGAGGTTTCGAAGATGGGCATGTCGGGATGTATTTGGCGGATGTTGGCGATGGCGGCCGCTTTGTCATAAGTGAGAAAAGGCAGAAGATCGATCTTGTTGAGCAGCGCCACATCGCACTCCCGGAACATGAGAGGATATTTCAGGGGTTTATCTTCACCCTCGGTGACGCTGAGGATCACGGCACGGGCGTCCTCCCCGATGTCGAACTCCGCGGGACAGACCAGGTTGCCGACATTCTCCACGATCAGCAGGTCGATGGCATCCAGATCAAGGGTGTCGGCGGCGTTTTCGATGGCATTGGCCACCAGGTGGCAGTCACCGCCGAATTCATCGGTATTGATCTGGACAACCGGTGCGCCGGTGACGGCCAGACGGTCGGCGTCATTGGTGGTACAGATATCACCGACGATGACGGCGGAGGGAACCTCGGGCATCAGCCGTTCCAATGTCTTCACGAGGGTGGCGGTTTTGCCCGAACCCGGCGAACTCATGACATTCAGCACGAACACCCGATGCCGGGCAAACAAGTGCCGGTTCGCTTCGGCCATCTTCTCATTGACATCCAGAACCCGCCGAACCACCTTGATCTCCCTGGTCCCGGACTTATTGCTTTCCACGGAGACGCCCCCTCTCCGGGTATGGTGATGGGGTCTGCCGGTTTTATCGTGATGACAATGTTTCACATGTCTGTACAGGGAGTACGGCATTGATCCTAATCCTCTTCGTTGATTTCAATGGATTTAATATCCAGTTCCCGGCCGGATATAACCTCGATTTTACCGCTGTCGCACTGGCTGCAGGTGAACACGGGACCGGTGATGGTCCACTCATGTCCACACGCTTTGCACATCGCAAGTACGGGTATTTCTTCGATGGCCAAGGCCGCTCCTTCCACCGGCGTATCCTTGGCGGCAACTTCGAAACAAAACTTCAGGCTGTCGGGAACCACCGCCGAAAGCTTTCCGATCCGGAGATTCACCCGCTCCACCCGGCAACTGTCGATTTCCGCCGGGATGGATTCAATGGCAATTCTCACAATCTCCATGGCGATTCCCATTTCGTGCATTAATTAAACACCTCTGCACAGGTCTCGCCCAGAGTTCCCAGGTTTCGGCATATTTTAATGCCGGCGGCTTCCATGGCCTCGATCTTACCCTGGGCCGTGCCGCTCTTCCCGCTGATAATGGCGCCGGCATGCCCCATGCGACGCCCCGGAGGGGCGGTGAGTCCGGCAATAAAGCCCACCACGGGTTTCGTGAGGTTTTCCCTGATGAAAGTGGCGGCTTCTTCTTCAGCATTTCCACCGATTTCACCGACCATCACGATGCCCATTGTATCCGGGTCTCGTTCAAAAGCTGCCAGGCAATCGATAAAATTGGTGCCGTTTACCGGGTCGCCGCCGATGCCGATACAAGTGGTCTGGCCGATGCCTTTACCGGTTAATTGATGCACCACCTCATAGGTGAGGGTGCCGGAGCGGGAAACCACGCCGATAGGGCCCCCGGGCTTGTGAATCGGACCGGGCATGATGCCGATTTTACACTCTCCCGGGGTGATGATGCCCGGGCAATTGGGGCCGATGAGCCGGCAGGGCTTGTCGCGCAAGGCGTTTTTCACCCTCATCATATCCATAACCGGAATGCCTTCGGTAATGGTGACAATGAGTTCCATGCCGGCATCCACGGCTTCCAGAATGGCATCGCCGGCAAATGGCGGCGGAACGAAAATCATGCTGCAATTGGCCCCGGTGGCCGCCTTTGCTTCGGCGACGCCATTAAAAACCGGCACCTCATCCATCTTCTGCCCGCCCTTACCCGGGGTGACACCGGCCACTACCGTTGTCCCGTATTCAATGCATTGTTGGGTGTGAAACTGGCCTTCCCGTCCGGTGATGCCCTGCACGAGCAATTTAGTGTCCTTGTTTACGAATATACTCATGGTGTTATCCTCAAAATTGATTTTTTCAGTCCCACATATTAGATTCAGGCAACAATTTGGGCCACTTTTTTTGCGGCCTCTTTTAAATCCACGGCGGATATCAGGTTCAGGCCTGAATCGGCCAGGATCTGCCGGCCCTTTTCCACGTTGGTGCCTTCCATGCGTACCACCACCGGCACGTTAATACCGGTTTTCTGGGCGGCATTGACAACCCCCTGAGCCAGCACGTCACATCTCAGGATACCCCCGAAGATATTGATAAGAATACCCTTGACGTTTTTATCGCTGAGAATGATCCGGAAACCGTTTTCCACCATTTCCTCATTGGCACCGCCCCCGACATCCAGAAAATTGGCGGGTTCTGCGCCGGCAAGTTTGATGATGTCCATGGTGGCCATGGCCAGACCGGCGCCGTTCACCATGTTCCCCACGTTGCCGTCCAGATTGATGTAGTTCAGATTGTACTTGGAGGCTTCCACTTCCAGGGGGTCCTCTTCCTCCAGATCCCGGTATTCCATGATATCCTTGTGGCGGAACAGCGCGCTATCATCAAAATTGACCTTGGCGTCCAAGGCGATCACCTCTTGTTCGGTGGTGATCACCAGGGGATTGATTTCCACCATGGAGGCATCCCGGTCGACGAGAAATCGGTAAAGATTCATGAGCATCTTGCTGAACGATTTTTGAACGGCAGGCGCCATATTCAGGCCGAATGCAACTTTCCGGATATGAAACGGAGAAATGCCGGTGAGAGGGTCGACGAAAACTTTGATGATCTTTTCCGGTGTATCCTCGGCCACCTGCTCGATGTCCATTCCGCCGGCTTCGGACGCCATGATGACAATGCCGGCCGTTCCGCGGTCCGGCAGGATGCTCAGATATAGTTCCTTTTCGATGTTCAACCCCTGCTCCACGAGCAGCTTTTTAACTTCCCGGCCGCCGGGACCGGTCTGGTGGGTCACCAGGGTCATACCGAGTATGTTGCCTGCGTGTGTCGCGACCTCATCCAGGGATCTGGCCAGTTGGACACCGCCGCCTTTACCCCGGCCGCCCGCATGGATCTGGGCCTTGACGACCACGGGATAACCACCCAATGACTCCGCCACGGCTTTTGCCTCCTCAACAGTAAAAGCGACCCGGCCTTCCGGTACAGGGATCCCGTATTTCTTGAACAATTCTTTTGCCTGGTATTCATGTATTTTCATGAATCCGTCCTCTCTTTTATGTATCGGATACAAAATAAAATGGAGCACAAGAGATGTGACAGGGTTTCATTCTTGTACTCCATCAGGTTATGCAAAGTTATGGGTTACTCAATGACGCAAAGCACATCACCCTTGGCCACTGAATCACCACTCGAATAATTGACAGCCTTGATGGTTCCGCTTGCCGGTGCAGGCAGCGCATTTTCCATTTTCATGGCCTCGAGAACGACAACAGTCTCACCTTCGACAACGGCATCGCCCACCTGCTTCTCATAGTTTACGATCATTCCCGGCATGGGTGCGGACAAGGGTGTGCCGGAAACAGCCGCCGGGGCGGGCTCAGCTAACTTTTTCGGTGCAGCCGGTGCAGCAGCCGGTGCCGGAGCAGCCGGAGCAGCCGGAGCGGCCGGTGCCGGCATGGGCGCCGCCTGCATCGGCATGGGCATTTGCTGGGCATAGGCTATAACAGGAGAACCGCCGACCTCGTCGACCCCGACTTCAAAATACTCATTGTCGATGAAAACGTTAAACTTACGAAGGCCTTCCGATTTTTCCGGTGCATCCGTCTTGGCGGGGACCAGTTCACCGGCAAGTGCTTTTTTCACGAGTTCGTCGTCGCGTTTGACATCTTCCATTGTTCTCCCACGAACGGCGGTCGGCGCTTCTTCCTTGCCATATTTCCACCTGAGAAATTTTTTACCGGTTACAGGATAAAGCGCATAGAGGATTTCATCATCCAGATCCACGGCCAATCCCTTGACATCCTCCTGGGCTTTGGGCAGTTCCGGATCCAACACTTCTGCGGGACGACAGGTAATGGGTTCTTCGCCGCGGGAATATCCCTTGAGGGCTTTTTTCTGGACTTCGGTATCGATGGGTACGGCGGTCTTGCCGTAAAGCCCGTAGCATAAATCCTTGACCTGGTCGGTGATCATCTTATAGCGCTCATTTCCATCGTCAAACAACACGTTGTTGACCGTCTGGATGCCCACAATCTGGCTGGTGGGGGTGACCAATGGAATCTGGCCAAGGTCCTTGCGAACCTTTGGCAGCTCTTTATATACTTCATTGATCTTATCCAGGGCATCCATTTCCCGAAGCTGGTTCACCAGGTTTGAGAGCATGCCGCCCGGGGTCTGGTGCAGCAGGACATTGATATCGATGATAGAGACTTTTGAGGTATCGAGCAGATGCTTGTATTTGGGCATGACATCGCGCTCGAGAGTTTCATTGATTTTCGCCATGTGGTTGATGTCAAAGCCGGTATCGCGGTTGGTGCCCAGAAGCGTCATGACCAGCGGCTCGATGGCGGCATGGGATGTCCGGTATGCATAAGGCGTCATGCAGGTGTCGATGATATCCACACCGGCCTCGATGGCCTTGAGGTGGGTCATGGGTGACATACCCGAGGTAAAATGACTGTGCAGGTGAATAGGCGGTTTGACAGCGGCCTTGAGTGCCTTAACCAAATCATAGGCATCATAGGGGGCAAGCAGGCCGGCCATATCCTTGACGCAGATACTGTCCGCACCCATGGCCTCAAGGTCCTTGGCCTTGTTCACGAAATAATCGATATTGTAAACGTCGCCGCCCATGCGCGGTTCGGTCATGGTATAACAGATGCATCCCTGGAAATGTTTCCCGCACTCCTTGATCACCGGCACCACGGTTTCAAAATTCCGGTAGTCGTTCAATGCATCGAAGGTTCTGAAGATATCCATGCCGTTTGCAGCAGCGCGGTCCACGAAGGCGCGGGCAAGGTCATCGGCATAATTGCGGTACCCGACCAGATTCTGAGCGCGAAGCAGCATGGAAAAGGGGGTTTTTTTAATATAGCGTTTGAGGGTGCGGATGCGCTCCCACGGATCTTCATTCAGGAAACGGTGCATGGTATCGAAAGTGGCGCCGCCCCAGGTCTCGACAGCCCAAAAGCCGACGTCGTCCATCATCTCGGCCACGGGAATCATGTCTTCGGTGCGGCCGCGGGTGGCAAACAGGGACTGATGCCCATCGCGCAGGGTCAGGTCTTCAACCAAAACCGGGTTTTCCGCCTTGGGCCGGTCCTTGCCATATGCCATATCGGTCCGTTTTAATTGATCATGATCGCTCATCTTATAAGGTCTCCTCTTAACAAATTGTTATTATAAAACGCTTTCGTTTTAAGTTCATCGGTGTTGTTAGGTCAATCGATTGAACGCCTTCATCTGCATGAGGTTGCGCATCTGCATCATGGATTGCCTGCCGCTCGCTCCCCAAAGGCTGGCCATGGGCGCCGCGGACGGTTGGGGCTGTGGTCCCGGACCGGACGGCGGCGAAAGAACGGCCTCTTCTTCGGTCTTGATGTAGGCGGTAACCGCAGCCAATGCTGCAGCCAGTTTTTTATCATTTTTCATGGTTCACCCGCATTCTCGGTTGTGGTTGACAATAGGTCCGATCATTCTCACCGTATCCCGCGGCGCATCACATGGGGATATTGCCATGTTTCTTCGGCGGCCGGAGTTCGCGTTTGGCGCACATGACCTCAAGGGCGTCGATCAACCGCGGGCGGGTTTCGCTAGGCACGATCACCGCATCGATATAACCTCTGGAAGCGGCACAATACGGGTTTGAAAACAGCTCCTCGTATTCCTCTATTTTTTCCCGCCGCTTGGCTGCGCTGTCATCGGCGCCATTGATTTCACGCCGGTGGATGATGTTGGCAGCACCTTCGGCGCCCATAACCGCGATTTCCGCGGTCGGCCAGGCAAATGCCATATCGGCCCCAAGATCCTTGGAACACATGGCCAGGTAAGATCCACCGTAGTCTTTCCGGGTTACCAGCAGCAGCTTGGGTACGGTGGCCTCGGAGTAGCACCAGAGCAACTTGGCGCCATGCCGGATTATCCCGCCCCATTCCTGCTGGCTGCCGGGGAGGTATCCGGGGACATCGGCGATGGTGAGCAAAGGGATGTTGAAGGCATCGCAGAACCGAATGAATCGGGTGGCCTTGTCCGATGCATCAACGTCTAAACAACCGGCCAATTCCTTGGGCTGATTGGCAATAATGCCTATGCTCCGGCCGTTGAGCCGCGCAAGGGCGACGATGATATTCTCAGCAAAATACCGGTGCGGTTCGAAAAAGTCGCCGTTATCCACAATGGACCGAATCACTTCCTTCATATCGTAGGACTGATTGGGATTGTCGGGGATCAGCTTGTCCAGGGACGCATCCATACGGGACGGATCGTCACCGGTGTCGACAACCGGCGGCTCCTCCATGTTGTTGGACGGCAGATAAGACAGCATGGTTTGAATATGATCCAATGCATCCTGATCGCTTTCGCAGGCAAAGTGGGCGACACCGCTCTTTTTATTGTGGGCCATCGCACCACCCAGGGCTTCGAAGGAAATTTCCTCACCGGTGACCGACTTGATGACCTCGGGACCGGTGATGAACATATAGCTGGTGTCTTTGACCATGAAAATCCAGTCCGTCATGGCCGGAGAATAGACCGCTCCGCCTGCGGTGGGCCCCATGATGGCGGAGAGTTGGGGAATCACTCCCGAGGCAACGGAATTGCGATAAAAGATCTGGCCGTAGCCGGACAATGCATCCACACCCTCCTGAATACGTGCCCCGCCTGAATCGTTCAACCCCACGAAAGGCACACCGGCTTTGAGGGCAAGATCCATGACCTTGCAGATTTTCTTGGCCTGCATCTCTCCCAGGCTTCCGGCTCTTGATGTAAAATCCTGGGCGTATGCAAAAACGGGGCGACCGTCGATTTTACCGTGTCCGGTGACCACGCCATCGGCGGGAATATCCACCTGCGTCATGTCGAAATTCACACATCGATGTTCGACAAACATGTCGATTTCCCGAAACGTACCGGAATCAAACAAGTAATCCAGTCTTTCACGGGCGGTTAACTTCCCCTTCTCTTTGTGTTTCGAAATCGCTTTTTCGCCGCCCATGGCAAGAATCCTGTTCCGGCGATCCTTCAGGGCTTTGATTTTGTCTTCCACCATTCCCATGTCCATTCTTCCTTTCGCTGCGTTGAGGGTACTGCAAACCCGTGATGAGGGACATCACGAAAACTGTACGATATTAGTTAATGTCCATTTCCGGATGGACACTGGTAAATCTGCGGATTGTCTTTCCAACCGGTTCATTATAAATGATGAGATGAAAGTTAATTACTTTTCTAAACTAAGGGCTTATTGTCAAGGAAAAAAAGCAGCTCCCGGGCCGCGGCGGCAGCCGAGGTTTCCCCCTGTTTAACCGCCTCGGTGATGGCCGGCAGCAGTTTCTCGATCCCGGGATGATGATTGAACCGGTCGGCCAGTCCCTCATGGATCAGGGACCACATCCAATCAATCGCCTGTTTTTTACGATTTGTCACGAGTTCGCCCGTGGCGGTCATTTTTTCCCGGTGGTGTTGTATCATGTCCCATATGTGATCGACACCGCCATCGGTTATGGCGCTGCAGGTCAATACCGGCGGACACCAGGTGGGTGATGCCGGGGTGAGCAGGCTCAGGGCCTCTTCATATGCCTTGCGGGCATTCTCCGCATGGGTGACATTAGCGCCGTCCGCCTTGTTGATGACAACGGCATCGGCCAGCTCCAGTACCCCCTTTTTGATCCCCTGCAACTGATCACCGGCACCGGCCAGCATGAGTACCAGAAAAAAATCCACCATGGAGGCCACCGTGGTTTCGGATTGTCCGACACCCACGGTTTCCACCAGGATGACATCGAAACCGGCTGCCTCGCAGATCAACATGGTTTCCCGGGTCATCCGCGCCACCCCCCCGAGTGTACCGCTGGACGGCGATGGACGAATGAATGCACGGGGATGCACGCACAACCGTTCCATGCGTGTTTTATCCGCCAGAATACTTCCACCGCTGCGGGTACTGGACGGGTCCACCGTCAGGACAGCCACCCCGTGCCCCTTTTCCACCAGCATCATACCGAAACTCTCGATGAAAGTGCTTTTTCCGACACCCGGCACCCCGGTGATGCCGAGCCGGACGGCCTTTCCCGTCTCCGGCAGCAAGGCATCGATGATCGTACGCGCCAGCTCCCGGTGCTTGGGGTGGGTGCTTTCAACCAGCGTGATGGTCTTGGCAATCATGCGGCGATCGCCGTTTTTGACCGCATCAACGTAATTTTTGGTGTCCGGGAGCGTCATGGGTGATAATTTCAAATTGAATTCCGCCATTTGGCAATTGTCATCTCCTCCCTGTTCTGAATACCCGCCGTGAACAGGGGTTCTCACTGGAAGCCGTTCATTCTCCCGCCAGACAATTCAACACCTTGTTGGCGGAGTCGATGATCGGGGTGCCGGGACCGAAAACGGCGACGGCTCCGGCATCGTAAAGGAACTTGTAGTCAGATGGCGGGATCACACCACCCACCACCACAAGGATATCCTCACCTCCCGCTCCTTTCAGTTCGGCGCAGAGTTGGGGAACCAGGGTCTTATGTCCGGCGGCCAGGCTTGAAACCCCCACAACATGGACATCGTTTTCGATGGCCATCCGGGCGGCCTCCGCCGGGGTTTGAAACATGGGAGAGATGTCCACATCAAATCCGAGATCCGCATAGGCGGTGGCCACAACCTTGACCCCGCGATCATGGCCGTCCTGACCCATTTTTGTCAGCAGTATGCGCGGCCGGCGACCGGCCGTTTCCATGAACACATCGCAACGCTTGCGGAAACCGTCCAACACCGCCTTGTCCTTGAACTCCGCGGCATACACACCCGAGATGCACTGGGTGGTGGCGACATAGCGGCCGAATACCCTTTCCAGGGCATCGGATATCTCTCCCACGGTGGCACGGGCGCGTACGGCGGGCAGTGTCAGCTCCAGCAGATTACCTTCTTTCTCAGCTCCCTGCACCAGCGTATCCAGCGCTTTTTTCACCGCGTCATTATCCCGCCCGGTTTTTAATTCTTCAAGACGCCGGATCTGCTCGTCCCTGACCGTTTCCGAAACCGCCAGCACATCATCAAAGGGCTCTCCTTCGATCTTGTATTTGTTCACGCCCACGATCACGTCCAATCCCTGATCGATACGGGCCTGGCGGCGGGCGGCCGATTCCTCGATGCGTAATTTGGGCATGCCGGTTTCGATGGCCTTGGCCATTCCGCCAAGGGCTTCAACTTCCGTGATGATTTTGCCTGCCTCGCGGATGATGCCGTCGGTAAGGGCTTCCACGTAATATGAACCGCCCAGGGGATCCGCTACGCGGCAGACCTCGGATTCATCCTGAATGAGAATCTGGGTGTTCCGGGAGATCCGTGCGGAAAAATCCGTGGGCAAACCAACGGCTTCATCGAATGAGTTGGTGTGCAGGCTCTGGGTGCCGCCCAATACAGCGGCCAGCGCTTCCAGGGTCGTCCGGATGATATTGTTGTATGGATCCTGCTCGGTGAGACTCCATCCGGAGGTTTGCACATGGGTTCTGAGCATGGTTGACTTCGGATTACCGGGATTGAACTGACTGATCAGCCGGTGCCATAGAAACCGGGCGGCACGCAGCATGGCGATCTCCATGAAAAAGTTCATGCCCACACCAAAGAAAAATGAAAGCCGCGGCGCGAAATCATCGATCTTCAATCCGGCCTTGAGCGCCGCCCTTACATATTCCAGCCCGTCCGCCAGCGTGAATGCGGTCTGCAGCACCGAATTGGCCCCGGCTTCCATCATGTGGTATCCGCTGATGCTCACCGTGTTGTACCGGGGCATGTTCTTGGAACAATGGGCAATGATGTCGGACACAATCCGCATGGATGGTTCCGGCGGATATATATAGGTATTCCGGGTCAGGTACTCTTTAAGAATATCATTCTGGATGGTACCGCTTAATTTTTCCGGGGAAACGCCCTGCTCTTCCGCCGCCACGATGTATCCGGCCAGAATCGGCAATACCGCGCCGTTCATGGTCATGGAGACACTCATTTGATCCAGGGGGATTTGATCAAAAAGCATCTTCATGTCCTCCACGGAATCGATGGCCACACCGGCCTTGCCGATATCCCCTGTCACGCGCGGATGGTCCGAATCGTACCCCCGGTGGGTGGCCAGGTCAAAGGCGACGGAGAGTCCTTTCTGCCCGGCGGCCAGGTTGCGCCGATAAAAAGCGTTGGATTCCCTGGCCGTGGAGAAACCGGCATATTGACGTATGGTCCAGGGACGTCCGGCATACATGGTGGCCATGGGTCCCCGGGTATAGGGGGCAAATCCCGGCAGGGAACCGAGGTGTTCCATCTTTTCAAGGTCCGCCGCTGAATAGAGCGGCTTCACGCAGATGCCTTCCGGAGTTTCCCAGTTCAGGTCCGCCAAGGAGCGGCCACGCAATTGTTTACCCGCCAGATCTTCCCATTCTTTCATGCTTTTTTTGTCTCCCATGGCACGCTCCTTTATTCCTGTTTCAAATTCGTATGGATCGTTCGAAAAAGGGTTTGTTGTTACGAATTCATCTCGGGATTCGATATGGCCCGCCATACCAATTCAAACAAATCGTTGGCCTGTGCGGCCAGACTTCCATTTTGGCCTCTGGAAATCCACATGAAAAAGGACCGCTGAACCAGTCCCAGCATGAAATCAAGCAGCACCCCGGCCCTGACTTTCGGATTAAGGATACCATCCTTTTGCCCCTGGCGAAGCGCGTCAAGATAAAGGTAGATCATTTTTTTCTGCTGGAAGGTCTCATCGGCCATCCAGGTTTTCATGGGGATGGTCATGAAGAGTATCCTTCCCAGGCCCGGATTGCGCTCGTAATAATCCAGCTGCAGCCAGAGAACTTTCCGCAGTTTCTCCTTGAGGTCTTCCAGACCCTGCAGGTGATCGATTATTCTTTCGGTGAGTTTACCCAGCCACACATCGACAAAGGCGAAGACCAGGCGTTCTTTGCTGCCATAATGTTTATAGATGGTGCTGAAACTGACACCGGCCTTTTTGGCCACATCGCGGATATTGGCCTTGTGAAAATCGGCGTGGGAAAAAATTTCAAGGACAGCTTTTTCGAGCCGTTTTTCCGTATCGGGTTGAAGCGGCGGTATCATACGTTTTCCTTGTGCGACGAATATCGTTACCCGGTGTGGTGAAAAGAGTTTGCCCTCGCTAAAAGTAACATCGTTTTGCGAAAAAAAATACGTATCATTAATAACTTCGGGTAGTTATGAAAAGATATCCGCAGAGAAACAGATTGAAAGTAACAATGTTTCTCATGGAAAAATAAACGTAAGCAAAAGAAATCAGGGTGTCAAGAGATTTTTAATGGCGTGCTGCGGAACCGGGTGGGCCGAACCACTGGTGGGAACAATAAAACCGGGCGATCACGCCCGGCTTCTTGAGGGGAAAAACCTTTTATATCAAAAGAAAAACAAAAGCAGACAACCGCTGGTCGCAACCTGAGCGAAATCCATGCCGATGCAATGACCGTCCGTTAAAAACGGTGAACCATAGGGGGTGACGAGCGGACAAATCCGACGGAGTCGAAACAGTAACATTGTTACCGCTCACACAACTCCACCAATACCCCACCGGTTGCCTTGGGGTGAAGGAAAGCGATCTTGGCGCCGCCGGCACCCTTACGCGGTTCCTGGTCGATGAGTCTCACCCCTTTTTCCTTGAGTTCGGCAAGAGCTGTTTCAATATTTTCCACCCGGAAGGCAATATGCTGAATACCCTGGCCTCGTTTTTCGATATATTTGGCCACCGGGCCATCCGGCGCGGTGGATTCCAGAAGCTCCACCTCGCTTTCGCTGATCGGGAAAAAAGCCGTGGTCACCTTCTGCTCCTCAACGGTTTCCGTCCCTTCGAATTCAAGGCCGAGGATACCGTTCCAAAACGCTTTCCCCTCGTCGATGCTGTTTACGGCAATCCCCAAATGATCTATTTTCAGAATCTTCATGATTCCCCCCGGCTATCTGTATTTCTGCATAGCCCTCTTAAATCCCGGCAATGCGTTAACAATGGTGTCATCATTGACGCAAAAGGCGATCCTGAAATGTCCTGGGCCGGCAAAGCCGCTGCCCGGAACAACCAGGATCAATTCTTTTACCAGCTCCTGGGCAAAGGCCACATCGTCATCGATGGGAGAACGCGGGAACAGGTAAAATGCGCCCGGCGGGACGACAAAATCATAGCCGGCATCGCGCAACCCGTCGCACAACAGGTCGCGTTTGCGCCTGTACTCGCCGATATCCACACTCATCCCCTGCAGGCAGGCGATGACGCGCTGCATGAGCGCCGGTGCGTTCACATATCCCAGGATACGGTTGGTAAGGGTCATGCCCGCAATCAGTTCCGATTTATAGGTGGCGTCCGGATTAACCGCCGCGAACCCGATGCGTTCTCCCGGAATGGAAAGATCCTTTGAATAAGAGGTGGCGATGATACTCTCCTTATATGCCTGGAAGATACTCGGTACCGTATGATCGTCATAGACGATCTTTCGATAGGGTTCATCCGAAATCAGGTAAATGGTGCGCCCTGTCTCCGCGCTTTTGGCTTGAAGCAGCGATCCGAGGCGGCTGAGGCTTTCAGCGGAATAGATCTGCCCCGTCGGGTTGTTCGGTGAATTGATCAGCACCACCTTGGTCCGCGGTGTGATGGCAGCCGCCATGGCGTCCAGGTCCAGGGTGAAATCCGGATGGGTCGGCACCATTTGTATGTTTCCACCGTGATTATCCACATAAAAGCGGTATTCCACGAAACAGGGTGTGGGAACAACCACTTCATCGCCGGTGTCGAGCAAGGCCTTCAGGATCACATTCAATGCACCGGCCGCCCCGCAGGTCATGATCACGTCCTTGGCGTCTACAGCCACCCCCTGCTCCCGGGTCAGGTGGTCGCCGATGGAATCGCATACCTGGGGGAAACCGGACTGGGGCATGTAACAATGATCCCCCAACCCACACGTGGATACGATATCGCGCAAAACTTCATTGAACTTCTCGGGTGGCGGCAGATTGGGATTGCCCAAGCTGAAATCAAACACTTTATCCGCACCGTGTTCCGCTTTCAGGCGAGCCCCTTCCTCGAACATCTTTCGAATCCAGGACGACTTTTCCATGGTACTCTTGATTTTCTTTGATACCGACATGCCTAACTCCTGTTCCTAAATGATTGAGTAACGATCAATACGATGCACCAGACCACGAAACGCAGCCTATGGGGATTTCAGACAAATTTCAAGACTCAATTGGGGATTAAACCGACTCCACCCGTTTGACGTCCGGTATTTGCTCCCTGAGGGATCGTTCTATGCCGTTTTTCAATGTCATCTGGGACATAGGGCATCCGGCGCAGGCACCTTTCAGGCGAACCTTGACCACACCATCCACCACATCCACCAGCTCGACGTCTCCCCCGTCGGCCTGCAACATGGGCCGTATCTTTGCAAGGGCATCCTCGATTTTTTCTTTCATCATAGAACTCCTCTATTGTTTTTTTCTGGTTCGGTAAAAATCGCGTCGGAATGACGCGAATTCACCTTTTACTATAGACAGGCGCATCTGATTCACAAGGCTTAAATAATAGTGGACGTTGTGAATACTGTTCAGCCGATAAGCGAGAATTTCCCGGCAGGTGTACAGATGACGCAGGTATGCACGGGAGTATTTCCGGCAGGTATAGCAGGTGCACCCCTCCTCGATAGGTTCTATAGCGGTACGATGCTCGGCATTGCTGATATTGATGGTACCGAATCGGGTGAACAACTGCCCGTTCCGGGCATTTCTGGTGGGCATCACACAATCGAACATATCCGCGCCAAGGGTCACCAACTCAACCAGGTCCTCCGGTGTTCCCACCCCCATCACATATCGCGGTTTATCCGCGGGCAATTGGGGGAGCGTATGGGCCGCCATCTCCATCATGAGCGGCTTGGGTTCCCCCACACTGAGTCCCCCCACCGCATACCCGGGGAAATCCAGATCGATCAGTTGCTGTACCGACAGGTCCCGCAAGTCCTTATACATTCCGCCCTGGACAATGCCGAACAGGCTGTTTTGGCCATCCGTACGATTCATCCAGGTCGTCTTGCATCGTGCCGCCCAACGCGTGGTCAATTCAAGGGCCGATTTCGCCTGGTCATGGTCCGAAGGGTAGGCAATGCACTGGTCCAGGCACATCATGATATCCGAGTTCAAACGGATCTGCATCTCAATGGACGCTTCGGGCGTCAACATGTGCCGGGACCCGTCGATGTGCGATTGAAAATTATAGCCCGTTTCACTGATCTTAGACAATTTGGCCAGGGAAAACACCTGAAATCCACCGCTGTCCGTCAGAATCGGATGCGGCCACTGCATAAAATCGTGCAATCCGGAAAACAGATCGATGATATCACCGCCCGGTCTCAGGTAGAGGTGATAGGTATTGCCGAGGATAATCCGGGCGCCGTTTTCTTCCAGATCTTCGGGAGAAAGCGACTTTACGGTTCCCAATGTGCCGACAGGCATAAATATGGGGGTCTGAATGGTCCCGTGGAGCGTGTGAACAGTTCCGGCCCGCGGTCCATCGGAAACGGGAGTGGAGTCGAGATTGAAAGTCAGCATTATAATAAACTCGCTACTGGGTCATCGTGTGGATTCAGGTCATCAGCATGGCATCGCCATAACTGAAAAACCGGTAGTGTTTCTCCACCGCATGCGCATAGGCGGAGAGTATTTTCTCTCTGCCGCTAAAGGCGGACACCAGCATCAGCAGGGTGGACTTGGGCAGATGAAAATTGGTAATCATGGCATCGATGGCTTTAAACCGGTATCCGGGATAAATGAATATGTCGCTGTGGCCGCTGCCCGGTGCGATGACGCCGTTATCATCGGCGGCATGTTCCAGGGTGCGGACACTGGTAGTGCCAACAGCAATCAGACGGCCGCCCCGGCCAACGGCGTTATTTATGGTGTCCGCGGCATCCCTGCCGATGGAATAATACTCGGCATGCATTTTATGTTCACGGATATCGTCGACCCGCACGGGTACAAACGTACCGTATCCCACATGCAAGGTAATGGCGGCCCAGCCCACCCCTTTTGCTTTCAGCCGCCGGATCAGCCCCCTGGTGAAATGAAGGCCGGCGGTGGGAGCGGCGATGGCGCCTTTGTTTTGGGCATAAACGGTTTGGTATGCGGTGCGGTCCCGGGGCTCCTCATTTTCACCGTCCCGCCGGATATAATGGGGGAGCGGCAGATTGCCGATGTGCGCCAGGATCCGGTCAAAATCCTGATCGCAATGAAATGCCACGGTGAACACCCCCTCATCGAATCCAAGGACCTCTGCGGACAACGATTCATCAAAAAGAATGGATGTGCCGGGTTTGGGACGCTTTGACGCCTTGATCAGGCATTGAAACAACAATTCTTCGGAAGGTTTCGACCCGGTGGTTCTGCGGTAATAATCCAGAATCAGCACCTCCACCTTGCCGCCGGTGGTTTTACGACCGGTCAATCGGCCGGGTACCACCTCGGTATTGTTGACCACCAGGACGTCACCGGGATCGATCAGATCATAAATGCCGTCGAAGGCAAGGTGGGTGATAGCGCCGGAGCGTCTGTCCAGATGGAGAAGCCTGGATTTGTCCCGCCGGGCGACCGGGTGCTGGGCGATCATGGATTCCGGTAAATGATAATTATAATCTTCGAGTCGGTACATAGCTTCAATCACTCGCGTTCAATGAACAAAAAAACAGAATGGTGGCGGTCATGGATTCGGACATACACATCAGGTTCGCCCCAGATAAACCAGAACCAGGCCGACGAGCATGATCACGAGGCCGAATCCCCGCAGTGAAGACTCGGGCATGGCCAGCATGGCTTTCACCCACAATTTCATTTTATCCGGAAAAATAAAATAGGGGACACCTTCCACAACCATCACCATTCCAATGACACACAAAAAGAAATCCATAATCCGTTTTAGCCCTTAATTATTATCAACCGTCTTCCGAATTAATTTCAATAAGCTTGACCACCACCAGGGTTACATCATCGTCGGCTTCCAAATGATGCCGGAATTTATCCAGTTCAGCGATGATGGTCTCCCCGATTTCCCGGGCGGACAAGCTGCTGCATCTTCGAATAATACTTTGCAGCCGGTCCGTACCGAACATCTCATTCTCGGGGTTGACCGTCTCCCGGATACCATCGGTGCCGATAATCAGAACTTGCCCGGGACGCAGATCGGTTTCACTTTCGGTATAAGCCGAATCTTCAAAGACACCCAAGGGAACGCCTTGGCCGGACAGGTGGTCAAAGATGTCCAGGGTCGCATCGTAACGCAGCGCCGGGTCATGTCCGGCCCTCACCCACCGGAACTTGTCCGCGGCATCATTGATTTCACCGTAAAACATGGTCATGAATTGGCCGGTATCCCCGACATCACGGGTCAGCAACCGGTTGATATCGGTCAAAATCTCGGCAGGTCCGCCGGGAAGCGATGCCCGCTGCCGGATAAACGCACGGGCGGTCGTCATCAGCAGGGCCGACGGAATACCATGGCCGGCGACATCGCCCACCACGATGGCGACCTTGCAATTTCGTTTGCCGTCAACTTCAAGAAAATCAAAATAATCACCGCCGGTTTCATCGCAATATATGCTTTTCCCGAAGATGTCCAGCCCCTCGCATTGGGGGATATATTTCGGCAACAGATTCTGCTGCACCCCCTTGGCCAGATCCAGGGACTGGCGCATGCGATACCGCTCGAGCAATTGGGGGCCGACCATGTTGAAAACCGATCCCATTTCACCGAATTCATCGTGGGACTGAATTTCCACCCGGGCATTGAAGTCGCCTTCCGCAAGCCGCTTGGCACCTTCCACCAGGTCTTCGATGGGTTTGGTAATTTTACGGGAAAACCAGATACTGATGAAAACGAGCACCACCACGGCAATGGACACCCCCATCAGGGACAACATGGCCATTCGTCTGACCATTACCTCCACTTCGGTCTTTGCGATTTCAGCCTGCTTCAGGATCTCCGCATAAGGAAACACCAACACCAGCATGGCATTGGTATGGATGGGCCCGTAAGCCCAGAGGCTGTCCTGTCCCTCGAAGGGCATCCGCCGGACACCCCGGATACCCCGTTCGATATCATCCAGCATGGCGTTAAAGATATCGCTGTCATCCGACTTCAGGGGTTCGATATCAATTACCGTGTCCCATCGCCGATGGGTGATATCCGTGAGTTCATCGCGCGCCACAATGCGTGCGCTCCGTTCACCGGACTCCGGATCCTCGCTGATATAACTCAGAAACGAACGGGTCTCCGGGGTGATGTTGTACACCAGCATTTCCTGCTCAAGCAGGGCTCTGACCGGAATAATGAATGCCGTAACACCGGCCACCTTACCAGTGGCATCTATAACCGGTGTTCCCGCAGCCACCACCACCTGGCGGGTGCCGGGATCGACATAGGGATCGGACCAGTGGACTGTGCTTTTTTTGGCGGCCTCGTACCATGACTGGGTCCGCAGATCAAAATGTCGCGGGATTTTTCCATTGCCGGGGTATACACTGTGCAACCCGTTGTCCAACACCGTGTATTGCCAGAGAATCGATCCTTCAAAGTCCCTGTATAGCTCCTGGTAAGTCGGTGTGATTGAATTGAGCTTCTCCAGCATGGGCCGGATAGTGGCCCGGTCTATTCCCGGTGGCACGGCAAACACCTGGAACTCTGTGGAAATTTCCACCAGTTCGGCCGCACCGCCCCTTCCGGATCGCAAATGTTCCAGGGATTTTGACATATCGCGCGGAGCGGTTTCAGCGCGTTGGAAGTCCTCGGTAAAAAATACGGTCGCTCCCCTGCCGCCGGGCAGGGACAGTGCCCGGCTTGCAGTGGCGGACTGGTATTTAAGGCCCACCTCCACATGCTCTCTTCCCATCCAGATCACCGACGCATACCCATCCACCAGCAACCGGAGATGCTTATACGTTTCATCGATCAGATTTTCCCGGGCTCTCGCCACAAGCTCGTCGCCAAGCTGCCGCAAGGCCTTACCCCCGAACGTTCTGAGGGTGATCACCGGGACAAGCGCAATGGCCAGAAATAAAATCAGTATTTTCCATTGAAAACGCATGGGTTTAAGTTGTCCTTTGGTAAACTTTTAATTGATTGGCTAATGCTTATCATATTTGAGCCGCACAAATCAAAAACGTTAATCGGCATGCTTTTTAACTATATCCGAAAATAACCGGCAAAAATGTTATAATACGCCATGCAAGACTGCTTTGCACTTGCATTGGCCGCTGTTTTATGTAGCAATATACGACTATCCAAGAACGCCGGAAACGGACGGTTCCGCCCCAGTCGTTATTCACGGCAAACCGCACCGAAGCCCGTAATGCCTGTAAAAAGGAAAGTGAACTTATGGCCACATTAAAAACGCCGGTGGTGAAACGATCCTTATTCTCCTGGATTTTCTACCAGAATGCCCGATTGCAAATTCTTCTGGTATTCATCATATTTGCAGTGGTTTTCGCCCGGGTTCTGCCGCTGGAAATGCAAAAACGCATAGTGAACGAAGCCATAAATCTGGGTAAAATCGATCTTCTGCTCTATTATTGCGGCATTTACCTGGCGTCGGTTATCACGGCTGCTGTGCTAAAGTACGGAATAAATATTCTGGAGACGCTCATTGCCCAACGCGCCACCGCCCATATGCGCAAAGCGCTTTATCATCACATACTCACCTTACCCTTGAATTTTTTCAGGAATACTCAACCCGGTGCCGTTGTAAACGCCTTGATCAATGAAATGACCGTCCCCGGCAATTTCGTGGGCATGTCTGTGGCGGCACCTCTCAGCAATCTCCTCACATTACTGGCATTCGCCGGATATCTGATCTGGCTGAATCCGCTTCTGGCCTGCGTCTCCCTTTCAATTTACCCGATCGTACTCCTGCTGCTGCCATTGTTACAGCGAAAAGTCAATAAAACCAATAAAAAGCGGGTCGACCAATCCCGGAGGGTATCCTCCCGTATCGCCGAATCCGTAACCGGCATACATGAAATACAGGGAAACGGCGCTTTCGGCATTGAAGGCCGGAAATTCGACACGATGATCGATAAATTATTGAAGATCCGGATCATCTGGAGCCTGTATAGATTCGGTATCAAATCCATGAACAATTTCTTTACCAGCCTGGGTCCGTTCCTGGTTTTCATCCTCGGCGGATACCTGACCATAAAAGGCCAATTGGAATTGGGTGCCCTGGTGGCTTTTCTTTCCGCCCAGGAAAAGCTTTATGACCCATGGAAAGAACTCATCGAATTTTACCAGGTGTACCAGGAAGGCCGTGTGAACTATGACCGGACGATGGAACTTTTTGATGTCGCCCCGGAACATCTGTTGACCTCCGAAGACAGGGATTCCTATGACCTGGAAAACAGCATTGAAGTGAAAAACCTCTCGTTCATTACCGACGATGGTATCCGCCTGCTCGACGACATCAACTTCAGCCTCGATCCGGGCGAGCACATGGCCCTTGTGGGATTTTCAGGCAGTGGCAAAAGCACGCTGGCCTTATGTGTCGGTCAACTTTACAAATATTCCAGCGGGCACGCCACCATCGGCGGCAAAGAAGTCTCCGACCTCACCAAGGAAGATATGGTCCGGAACATCGGCTTCATTTCACAAGCCCCGTTCATTTTCCAAGGCACCATCAGAGACAACCTCCTTTACGCCGTTTCGGCAGCGAATTCCTCATCCAACAACGGCGGGGAGGGCCGGGAACCGAGCCTGGATGACATGATATCCGGACTCCAACAATCGGGTTTGTTCATCGATGTTCTGCGTTTCGGATTGAATACGGTGATCCACAAAGGCCGTCTGCCGGAGCTGGTTGACGCCATATTGCGGATCCGGAGAAATTTCAAAGCCGAGTATGGAGAAGAGTTGTCCAAATGGGTTGAATTTTACACGGAGGATAAATACCTCTACTACTCCGGAATTTCCAACAACCTAATTTTCGGCACCTCCAACACGGAAGCGTTCACGGCATCCCGTCTGGCATCAAACGACTACTTTATGAAATTTCTGAATGATGCCGATCTCACACGCCCCCTGCTCACCCTGGGCGCGGAACTCACCGTTCAGACCGTGGATATTTTAAAAAACCTGCCGCCGGACGAGCTTTTTTTCGAGCAAAGCCCCATTGGACTGTTGGAATTAAATACCTATAAGGAGGTGGCCGGCCAGCTCAAAAAGAAAAAGCTTCACCAACTCGGCAGGGAACCCCGTCGGAAGCTGTTGGAACTCGCACTGAGATTCGCGCCGGGCCGTCATAAAATGGCTGCCCTGCCCGGCTTGCTCGAAACATTGATTCTGGAAGGCCGCTCCATGTTTCACGACCTGATACTCAAAGACGATCCGGATGCCATTTCCTTCTTCCAGATGGATGAATACATCCATTCACAGACCATCCTGAATAATATTCTGTTCGGCAAAACCAAATCGGCCAATCCGGAAGTCCAGGAGAAAATCAACCAGAGCATCATACAGCTTCTCATTGAAGAAGAACTTTTGGAAACCATCGTGGAAATCGGCATGAGTTATGAGGTGGGTACCAAGGGTGATAAGCTTTCCGGGGGTCAGCGCCAGAAGCTGGCCATCGCGCGTGCCTTGTTGAAACACCCCAAGATTTTAATCATGGATGAGGCCACCAGCGCGCTGGACAATAAATCCCAGTCCCGTATTCAAAAGCTTTTGGAGCATCGATGGAAAGGCAAAAATACCGTCATCGCCGTGGTCCACAGGCTCGATATCATAAAAGGGTATAACAAAGTAGCCGTGATGAAGGCCGGCAAAATTGTTGAAATGGGGTCATACATAGAACTCATCGAAAAGAAAGGGACGCTTTATGAACTCGAATACGGAAAAAAATGAATCCGGCGAATTCAGTGAATTTCAGGTCAATTTAAATCTTCTGCGTGACATCGACTTTTTTTCCGGCCTACCCTTGGACGCGTTGAAAGTGTTTGCCTACCTGTGCACTCAGGAAGTGTTTATGCCGGGGCAATATCTGTTTCATCAAAATGATGATGATGGGTCCGCTTACTACGTCATCTCAGGCACCACAACACTTTGCTATGCCGAGGAGACCGGAGAAGCGGAAGTCCGCGACTACAGGGAAGAAACTTTTTTCGGCAGCTTATCGATTCTGACCAATATGCACAGGCTGTTTTCACTAAAAGCAAAAACCGAAGTCAGATGCATGGTCATCTCCCGGCAGAAGTTCCAGAAAGCCATCGGACAATTTCCCGGATTGATGCCGCGGATCATCAAAACCATCGCCAACCGCATCACCCGCTGGGAAAAACAATTCATTCTTGACCATGCCGGAAATTGGCCGGATTGCCGGGACCACATTGGAATTAGCTTGATATAAGCAAATAAGTGACGATATTATAGACATTAGTCAGGGTTGGGACAGTCCCAACAATAAAGTTAACCCAAAACCACCCGAAAATAGATGATCGATGAAAACGGCCGCCGACAGAATCGATTCAAACATTTTAATGAAACACGAAGGCAACATATCCATCGAGCTGAAAAACCGGCTGGACGACCTCAAGAAGTTAAACCAGGCCCTTGAAAAGTTAGCTGACAAGCTGGGTCTGGCGCCGAAATGCAAATGCGAAACCAATTTGGTTCTTGAAGAATTATTCACCAATATCATCAATCATGGATTCACCGACAATAGTGATCATGACATTGATATTAGTGTACGGATAGAGGGGGACGAATTGATCATCCGGATACAGGACGACGGTGTTCCGTTCAACCCCATGGAAGCCCAGGAGCCCGACCTGAGCCGCCCCATCGACAAACGAGAAATCGGCGGGCTGGGCATCTACTTTGCCCTTCACTTTGCGGATAATATCGACTACAAACGCCAAGGGAATAAAAACATTCTGACCATCAGAAAAGCGATAAACCGGGACCTTGAAACGAGCCCTCAGTCACTGCCGGTGAGACCGGTGGAAAAAGGGGCGCCTCGACTAAAGCATAGAAAAAAGAGGACGACAGATGGAAATAAATGAGGATAAGCGCAACAACATAGATATTTTCAGCTTAAAGGGACGTCTTGATTCTAACACCTCTTCAAACCTGGAAACCAAAATCGTGGATGCCATGGCCAATGGTTCCAAAAACATCGTCATCAATTTTGAACAATTGGATTATATATCCAGTGCCGGCTTGCGGGTAATCCTGAAAGCCACCAAAGATCTCAAGCGTACCGACGGCAAAATCATGCTCTGCGCCATGCAGGATTACGTCAAGGAAGTTTTCGAAATTGCCGGCTTCGACACCTTTCTCCCCATCGTCCCCACCATGAATGAAGCCATGGAAAAAATATAAGCTTTTAATACCATGGCTTATAAAGCTGGTTCAACTTATTAACGTTGACGGTGTTGGACCGGATCGACTTAAGCGAATTTACAATTTCAAAAAAAGGTGTCCTATCTGTTTTGATGGATAACATTCGGAAAAAATGAAAAGTTTTAAGCCGGAATCAGCCGTTATACCGTCAGGGTTTGAAACCACGGATTTCAGGATACGCATGCTCACGATAAACGATGTGGTAAAGGATTATGACGCGGTAATGAGCAGCCTTGATCACCTGAAAGATGTTTTTGGACCTGATAATCTCTGGCCTTCCACTGAGTTAACACTTGAACAGGATCTTGTTGATCTGGGTTGGCACCAGAAGGAATTTCAAATAGGAAGTTCCTTTGCATATACCGTAATGAAACCGGACGAAACCAGATGCCTGGGATGTGTTTATGTCGATCCCTCTGAAAAAGCGGGTTTTGATGCCAAAGTAATCCTTTGGGTTCGACAGAGTGCAATGAACGAAGGTTTAGATGAAACACTATTTGCTGCCGTGAAGCTATGGATATCCGAAGAGTGGTGGTTCGATGAAGTGGCTTTCCCCGGGCGTCAAATCAGCTGGCGGGAATGGGAAGCGCTGCCGGAAAAAGCTGTAGCATGAATCCTATATTTAAATTATCAATCAGGCGGAATACGGCCATTTGATATTTGATCGTCTGCGTTGTTTCCCCCCGATAAACACCAATCTGCAGATGAGTTATTCAACCCCTGCTATTTTATCCCAATTAGCCCCTTCTTCCCCAAACTTTTCAGAAACTGGGTCACCGATACTTCCGCCTCCTGTGGATGAAGTTGATTTGTATCGGCGAATGCGTCGATTATCCGGCGCACGCTGCGCCGTCCGTCAATCAGCTTCCAGACCTGTGTGCCCAGGGCATCCAGTTGTATTTTCTTGGTCATTGGCTGATCGGGACGGGAGCTGAATCTGCGGATCAGACCAACGAAAAAGGGTTTAACCGATATGGTGTAGGAAAGCAGGACACTCCCATCATCCGATGGTGTCTCCGACACCTCTTCGTTTTTCACCGGTCTTTTTTTCAGGGCGGCGTCCCGGGTCAATACCGACGGTGGCCGCTTATCGTGTTTCATACGTTTCACATATCCGTTCCATTTTCCGTTCATCAATGCAGGCGCTATCTGAACTGCAAATGCCCATGATCCGATTTTTCGGCCGGTGATGCCATATTCTCATCCAGTGGTGGGAAGGCGTTGGAAGAAGCCGGTTCCACATCCGCATCACAGGGGTTGTTTCCCGGTTGCTTTTCCACTCCAGGGTGTCATGTCCATTTAGGGTCATTGTGCGTGGTGCGATATCAGCCGCTGCCTGGACGGCGCTGACCGCAAACTCCCTGAAATTTTGCTGGTTTAAAAGTACCGATGCCGGCCCCCAGCGATAGAGGGAAAGGCGCTGCCGTTTCTCTTTAAATTCAAGATGGATGAATCCGGGTTCAAATCGATGACCGATGAGACTCATGCTGCCGGGAATTAAGGCGCGGATACCGAACAAGTTCCACAGATGGTTGCCGTCCGTTGGATGGTCCCGGTAGGAGGCGAGAATATCGGCACAATGGGACGCGGGTGTCTCTCCGGATTTCAGATAGAACTGGATCAGGGTATCGGTCCGGCACACCGGGCAGTGCAACAAAAAGCCCATCCCATTGTATACCTGCCCTTCCCAATGAAATCCGGTGCTCTCAAAGGTGGAAACAGCAGTGTGCCAGTTGTCCGGAACGACACCGGAGTTCGTTGCTATCCTGAATTTCCGCCGGTGAATTTTCCCCAACCGGCGGAGGTGGGCCTTCGATGATCCGGGATTACGGGATCTACCCCACTTTACCTCCAGTTTTAACCCATCGCCTTCGCTAAGGAGCAGATGCGTGGGATTGAATTCATTCAGCCGCCATGTGCCGGGACAGTTCAATCGAACACCATTTGCGGCGATTTCCTGACAGGACAGTGTGGTCATACACGGTTCGTATCCGGTTAAAAGGGAATGAACAATTTCCAATCTTGTTTACCCGGGGCTTTCCCGGGTCCAGGTGCCGATGCCTCCCGGCTAACGGTCCGTTTTTTTTCAAAACATGCCTGTTCTTTTTCCATCTGCGATGTAAGGGTCATTTTAACGGAATTACCCAGTTTTTCCTCGGAATCCTTGGTATTGTGCTGTAAAATAAGGCTGATACGGCGGCCATCAACGTCCTCGAAGGACCATTTCCACGCAATGACGATATGGAACGGATCGCCGCGCCATTCGTCCGGATCACCGAATTTAACCTTATATTTCTTCAGAAGCTGATTATAAAAGCGTTTTGAAGCGTCCGTATATTTCAATTTGATCCTGATCAGCTTGTTCGGCTGATCACAGGTGCCGAATCCGATGAGGCCGCTTTTAAAACCGGCTGTTTGTCTTATCTCCGCTTCCTGCACGTATTCCATGTATCGCACTTGCAGGCAGCTGTCCATGTTGACCTGATCTTCGTATTTGGCAATATCCTCACCGAGTTTATATCCGCCAAGATTCAGGGGCATCTCACCCAAAGACAACCCCGGCGACAACATTACGGCCATGACGAAAATGGGAATGATCCGTTTCATCTGAATCTCCTGTATAAAGATTTACAAGGTCTAATAGGCCAGGCGACCCAAAGATTTCAATATCAGGGCAAAGCCCATGGCAAACATTCCCGTGAGCCCCATTCCACAGGAAAACCCGGCCAGCAACACCGGTGCGTATTGCCGCCACATGGCACCATAACGCTTGTAAAAGAAAAACCGGCCCAAGAGTGCACCGACCAGCTCCAGAATGTGCCCGTGGGGGTTGACCTGCCCCAGGCCCCGTACGACACCGTATATCAACAGTATCGGCAGCCCGAAAACAGCCAGCACACCGTACACGAGCACCCCCAACCCCATACCTGCAAACACGTATATACCGTTCAAGGCCTGGTAAAACAGAGAATTCCCTTCCAGCGTCGAGCTTTGCATCAATAATGTATTCAGCGCCTGGAGGTGCCACAATTCCTGTGCATAAGGATAATTACTGGAAGGGATGGGTGCAAGCCGCCAGATAAATTGCGAAAAGAGCAGGCTGGCAACCATCACGATGGGCAGGGCAACGACTTCGGCTTTGATGATGCCCCGGATACTGGTACCGGTGAGCTCGATCTGACGAAAATTGACGGTGGCCTCACCATAATTGTGGATGGGGATTGGCGCATACCAGATTTCGATCCCGTGGTAACCGAAATACTTGGCACCGGCGATAAAACTGGCCTCCCGGACCATGGGCAAACTCACGAACTGGCCGGCGATACCTTCCATTCGTGCCGAAATATAGGATATGACCGGTGTGTAGATAAATCCATAGGCCAGAAAAAATATCCATGGAAAACTGGGAACCAGCCACACACACAAGGCCACATAAGCGGAAGTGGAGAACACATATATGCCTATGGCTATCCAGAAATTGAAATCCCCCCGGCCCGGGGGCGGATTAAACAAAGCATCGAGGGCGCTCTTTTTTCCGGCCCGGCTTTTTCGCAGGGATTTTACAAACTGCCAGATGCCCACAATGCCGATGGCCAAACCCAGACCGATGCTGAAACTCATATAAAAATCAAAATTATTGGCGAAAACCGTGTCCACGGTTTTCATACCGGGATGCCACCGGCTCAGAATACCGAATTTGTAAAGAATGGGATTGGCCATCATGGTGACCACGAAGCCGATCATACTGCCGATGACCGCCCAGAACGGCAGGACCATGCCTAAAAAGACCAGGCCCAGGTCCAGTTGGATCCCGGTGGCCACGGCGGGCAGAATCTCTTCGGTGTGGCGGGTGAGTTCCACCCAGGGAATGGGTATCAACCGGATCGGTTCGTTGAATATCAGTCCCGACACGGTGGGAAGCAGCACATACACCGCACCGAAAAACAATCCGATGATGCCGCCGATGGAAAAAACCCGCCATTTCCAGGATTTTTGTTTGTCTTCGGTGGATTCGGCCAGGGCCATAGTGCCCAGAGCACCGACAGGTGCCATGGGAAACGGCAGCTTTTCAACATCGGAGGTAATCCGGAACAGGGCATACCCCAACCCGAACTGATCTATGCGTTGAATGAACTGGGCACCGAACAAAAGTAAAATCGGGATCAGCCAGTCCCGGTGAAAAAACGATCGCTCCACAAGCGACGCAGAACCCGGTTGCGGCGCTATCCAGGCAGGAATGTATTCGGTGAGGCCGAGCATACGCGCCGCATCGGATTGGACCAAATACTGATTCCATAACAATCCCTGGAAGGGCGAAGCCAGAGCGGCGCCGGCCATGTAATACAGCAGGAAAATCTCCTGCTGCTTGAGATCGGAATAAGACCGCTTTGCAATCTCAGCAAATAAAATGATCGTCACCCACCGTGCAGCCGGACCGATGCCCTGTCCCACCACCAATTGGAGGTACATGCTGCCGGGCATCATGAGGAACCCGATGAAAATGGCGCCCACAACCGTCTTCCAGTCGAACCCCTCCTCAAACTTTTCCGGCGCGTGCAACAGATCCCGGTATTCCTGTATTTCCTTGTCTTTGTACATGGATGCGTTATTTTTGAGCAATACGAGTTAACATCAATATAAATTTTCTTTCCATATAAATTGAGGCAAAAAGGATAAGAATGTCAAAGGCCAAATTACAAATTTCAAATGAAGGAATTCTATCGATTTGAAATT
This sequence comes from Desulfobacteraceae bacterium, assembly GCA_013003715.1. GTDB lineage: Bacteria > Desulfobacterota > Desulfobacteria > Desulfobacterales > Desulfosarcinaceae > JABDIN01. The sequence continues at coordinate 91,194 of JABDIN010000059.1, forward strand.
TGACATTACGCCCCCGGGTTGTATGTGACGATTCACCATTGGTAATTCATATCCATATAAACGCGCCCCCTATGAAGGCAACACATGATAGTTTCCGCCTCCGAACAGGCCGACGATGGCCCAGGACCCGCCCATCAGGAAATCACCGATGATCAAGCCGATGAAAAAGAACCGTACTTGTTTATAAAGAACCACTCCCCCGTAGCGCATGCAAACCGCATTGGTCAACCATCCGATGAAAAAGCTGACCCATAGGATCTGCATGGCGGAGCTGAAGGCGGTCAGATAGCCGATGGGATGAAGCGGCCACCAATATATACGATGATAACAAAAGACCATGATCAACATGATAACGGCGCCCACCGCGACAAAGCTCAATACCCAATGGTTCGGCGCCATGGGGACCTCGGCCAGGGTTCTCACCTTGTCATATACGGACAAGGTGGTTTCCGTGGCCCAATCCAGGGACAATTCTCTCAAACCATACTTATAGCACAGGGACAGCATAGAGAGCATGGAGACCACCACCCCTGATATCAGTGCCGCCAGCACAAAACCAAGAATCATGCGACGGTTGCCGGGTTTGTGGCTGAGTTTTTTGGCATGGAGGAGCGAGGGCATGAGTGACTCACGCAAATCCAGAAAAAGTACTTTCTGAACCACGGCGCTCAACAACAACCCCAGGCTGGTAAAAAACTGGGATCCGAACAGGCAGATAATCCCGTCCAGCGGTGCTGCCGTGAGGGTAAAATATGCCACCCCCCCCTGGCAGATCACCCGCATGGCGACCAGTGTGAACATGAAAAACGAGAACAACACCACCAGAGCCGGCAGCAAGGGGAGCCCAAAATGAGTAAGCCACAAGACCAGGATCACGGAGCCGGACACCACCCCCCAAAAAGAAACACGATTGGATATCCATTGGGTCTCCTGGGAAATGGTGTCATTCAGACCGAGAGCCTGGCGGACCACATCCAGAAAATGGGATCTGGCCAACCAGAATAGAAAGAGAAAAAATACCACGAATGCCCCGATCATCTGCATCTCTTCGGGTCGCCTGAGGGTTGGCCCGAAGGTGACACCAAGCGCTGCGACCGGGATATTGTACCCGAACAAGCCCAAAAGTCCGATCGATAAGCCACCTAAAAGGAAAAAGAACCAGAATGACAGGGACACTTGTTTGGAGGTGAGAAATGCGAAACCTATAAAAGCGGGATAAAAATATATCTTGAGTCGAACGAATCCCGCAAAAAGGCCCGTATTCGGAAAATAAGACCCGGCGTATACAAGTGTCGGTATCTGAGGAATACCGGGGTAATAGTAATTCAACCCGTTGAGCAGGTGAAGAAAAACGGGAATGGCCATCCCCATCAACAGAAACCGGTTGCCCAGGAAATGTCCGAGACGGTTTTCATCCAGGGCTTCTTCCATCAATTGCGGAACGTGAAGCAGCGGAAAATTCATCCGTTCATTGGCCAAGGCCTGATGCGCAAGGATATTCACGATGCAGATCATGACGAAATAGGTCACCAGGATAAATCCGCCCCAGACCAAAAGCGGCTTTGCCCAGGCCAGCCAGGGAATTTGCAGGGCAATGTCCATCCACCCCATTTGACGACCGTCGGCAAGGCCGTTGTACAGGCCTTCAATGGCGGCAGCGCTCTGGGGATAGAGCGCTTCGGGCAACAACGGCTGGATAATTTCCACCCATTGGTTTTCCATGGTGGCGAAATGAAACGGGGCCGTCAGATTAATGAAAAAAGTTCTCGCCAAACCCGTGTAAGCGATACCTGAAACCAGAAGCATCATGGCCCAGACGATCAATAACTCACCACCGGTGAGCAGTGTTCTGTTTCTGAAAAATTTTCGCCCGATCCCCACCAGGATCGTAAGCCAGGTCAGCACATAAAAGGGTGCCAGGGGGAAATGGCCGCCACCCAACAATGTCGCCTGCCGGTATACGTTATTGAACGGTGTAACGGCGCATATGGCAAGTGCAAACAGCAAGCCGATAATCACCGCACGCAACCGGATCCGCACGCCGGCACTGGTCGTTTTTACGTAATCGTCCACACCTTGTCCTCAGGTCGACTGAATATTGCCACGCTAGGTTACCAACTTTGCATATCGTTCTTTCTCTTTCGGGTCCAGGGATCGCCATACCAAAAGCTGTTTTCTTAGATGATGAATAAATACCTTGTTGATCCGGTGCCAGGCGTTCGCCTCGCCGGACTCCCGGTTCAACTCGGTCTGTATCTCCATAAAACCGGGTTCGTCGGCGGCATGGCAGATAAAGAGGCTGACCCGTTGCACGATGCCCAGGTCAAAGGGTGCCAGCCATACACGGGTGTTTATCAGAATGCAATTTTCGACTTCACAAACGGATGGATCATCGGGTGATCCTTCTTTCCGTCCGACCGCCGTCACCGCCTCACGTTGCAGCGACAGGTCTCCTGTGGAAAAAAGCCCGTGCGAAACATCCTGGTGTCCGTCAAAATAGTCAAAAATAAAACCACCGGCACTTTTTTCCTCCCCGCTTTTCATCAGGAAGGGAAGGGCGACCTCGATACGGTTATCTTTGGCCTCCGGCAATGTCCAGGATTTCTTGACATCGGGAATGGCGATTCTGGCGGCCACCTTCGATGGATATATCACCGACAGCAGGACCACCAGAATGACAAGAACCATGGCGCCTACGCCCGCCAAAGATGAATAGTTAACCGTAAGCCCCGCCCACATGGAGGTATCGGAAAACAGTTTGGCGGCGCTTTGTGCCAGAATATATCCCAGCACCACACTGATGACGGCAAAGGCCAGGGCCTCGGCCACAAACAAAAACGATACATGGGAAGGGGCCAATCCCACGGAGGTATATATACCGATCTCCCGTTTTCTCTCGTAGACGCTTCCGATCATGGTATTTAAGACGATCAGAATGGCGATTACCAGCGGAATAATGATATTGGGGATACCGCTGTAGCTCAGGGTGTCGGCCACATTATACACAAAGGTTCCATCCGGCTCCCCGCTGAAAAGCGCCAGACCGAAACGATCTGCCAACGACCGCGCCGTCTCGCTTACCGGCACATCCCCCCGAACTTTCACGGCCATCGACTTCACCCGGCCACCGGCGGCAAGCAGCGTTTCCGAAGGAACAAATACCGTCAATTCAGCCGGGACATGTTCGTATTTGCTCTGTAAGGCACGCAAATCCTCTCCGGATTCCATGGCCTCCATTTCCACTTCCGTCAGGGTCGTCACAGACTCGCTGGAAAAGGTCACGGGGGTGATGATCTCACCGTCCAGATCCGTCAATTCCTGGAGCCTACGGGCGGAAAAAAGGCCGGCCACTCGAAACGGTATGCCCCAGATGGTTACACGCGCCGCTTTAAGTCGGTCCGGATCAAGACCCAATGCCTGGGCTGCCCGTTCAGGCAATATGACGGTGTCGAGCTCACCCTCGGCAAACCACCGCCCGGCGGTCAGGACGCGGTCAAGGCCCGACACCTGCGGTTCCCGGGCGGACAACCCGACAATTCCCTGGGCATCAAAACCGGATCCGTTGTTCATGACGGATACACGGACACGGCGGATTTTATCTTCGGTCTCAAGCCACACCCGCGGTGCGGCAGTGCCCTTACCGACAAAGGAAGTGGTCAACACGCCATAGGCCTCCGGCGCCATGTCCTGCCAGGCCTGCAGTCCCATGTTTTTCAACAGGATTCCCTGATAAGGGGTGCGGTCCTGAAATTTAACCCGGGCGTGGTGTCTAAGGGTCTTCACCGAGGTGAAGCTCATGATGGTGAAAGTGAGAATAACTAGGGTGGAGCAGGTCAGGATGGTCCTTATCCGCCGGCGCCTGAGATTGCTCACACCCAGAAAGAAAGCGGAAATAAACGCCTTCCACATACTGACCTCTTCAGCTCTCATCTGTTTGGCACGGCGCTGCAGGAGAATCATTTCCTCTTCAAACCGGAAAAAAATAATCATGGAGACCATTACCGAAAGCCCCATGATGAAAAAGGCGAGAATGACCACCATGGGGCTGTATGCGAGCTGGAATGCCGGGTGTACGGCATATATGACGGCGATGAGGATAAACAGAATAATAAAAAAAGCGGCAATTCGTTTATAGATATTCCGGAATGAAAATAGAAACCGCTCCATGCAGAAGGCAAATGGCACAAACAGGGCGATATAAAACAAGACCCCGAACAGCACATCCTTTTGGACTTTTTCCACATGGTCGTATACCCTGCTGGCCAGCGCCCATGACTGGCGGGCGGATTCATAAAATTGTTCGTACTGCCGATTCTCCAGTGCCGCGGCCGCCCGGGACAGACCCGTCCGGCCCTGTTCCGTGAGGTCATGAATCCGCTCACTGTAGATACCCCGTTTTTCGAGGTTATCGATCCGGGGCGACAACAGCGCCCACATATCTCTGGCCGCATAGTATTCGGTGGGTGCTATTTTCGGCCAGGTATCCACAGGATAGCCGGTGCCGGCCGGATGCCCGGCATCCGCATGGGTCAGAATGAGTTTTTTTTCAATGATGTCGTCGGAGAGGGTCAATTTCAAACGGCTGCCCGGTTCAAGATATATGGAGCTGATAACCGAAGACCAGGTATCGATGCGGCTGTACCAGTACCTCATCGGGGGGGCTTCCAAACGCCCGTCATATAATTGCATCTTGGTCATATACCGGAGACTGCGCGGCTCAAGCAAATTGAACAGGGTGGATTGCCGGCAGGCAAACATCACCAGGTCCGTCTCCATGTTGAAACGTTCCATCTTCACACGGTAAGCATTCTTACCGGTCTGTTCCTTGTCGATGGCCCAGACCACTTCTCCGGTGTGCGGGTCGAATCGATACCCCTCGATAATGGCCTTATGAATCACGTGTTTCTTGTCGGCGATACCCTTGACTCGAAACCGCCCCATGCTGTCCACCCGGGTATAATAACGCCGTAATCCCTGATAGGTCAGGATGATGCTTCCCGGCGCCGGTTGGTCGGGAAACAATTCCCCGTGGCGCAGGAACTTGGCCCGGCCGGTCACGTCACCAAATCCAAAGCGGGGCATTTCATCCGCGGTAAGCTTCTCGGCACCGGCAACATGTGAGATCATCCCGTTCACCAGGCGGCGCTGTTTATGGGCAAAATCCCAATCGATGTTCTCCGGTACATCATAGGGGGTGCCCCACAAATACCGCGCGTCGCTGGTGGTGGCCATGGTCACACCCACCACTCCGGCCACGGAGGTAAGTTCGCCGCCAAGTGCGGGCTTATCCGGCAAATAGCTTTGCCAGGTTCGTTTACGGCTCGGCCTGAGTGTGTCTTTATACAACTGCGGCAAAGCCTGGTCGCGTTGCACGTGATCGGCGCCTTCCTGAAAAACCTTGTCGATGGTGGTGTAGGCATTCACCCGGTTGATGATGGATTTTAACGGATACATCCACCCCCGGTTAAACGCGCCGACACCGTCGCCGTGGCTGGAGAGATGGAGCGAGACTGCGGCCACCAGGTCTTTGGACTTGATCAGCGATCTGAATTGGTTGGTGCTGGCCAGTTGTTCCAATTGCCGCCGGGCATCTTCCAACACTACGGTGTAGGTTTGCCTGGCATCAGGCAAGAGGCCGGCCAGCAATGCCATGGCATCCGGCGGCAGGTCCCCCAGGCGATCCTGCCAATCCAATCGCCGCAAGATCAACCGCCTGTCGGTCAGCCGTTTAATGGCCGCCATATCCACGGTCCGATCGAGACGCAATTGGATCAACGCCTGAGATATTCGATTGACTTCGTTCTTTATTTCATCACTGAGCGCGGCCTTCAATGCGGTGCTCCCGGTGTCGCTGAGGTCGATCCAACCCTTCGGGTCCGCATGGCTCTCGAGAATTTTGAGATGGTTTTTCGATTGATTGACGACGGATTGCAACCGCCTTTTGTCTGCGCGCAGGTTGCGGGAGCGGACGGCAAAACTCCATACCGCATCCCGCATGCCGGCCAGGTTCTGATCATGTCCGCTGGTGGCCAGAAGCAGGATGCTTCTGGCCGGGGGCCGTAATTTGAATTGCTCTGCGAGATCCAGTAAATTGGCGATACCAAGGGCTTCGTCCGCTCCGGGCGATCTTCCCTGCACCCAGACACTGCTGTCGTAAAAAGCTTCTACGATGACCAGTTCTTCGGCTTTCTCCGGATCGGTCCCCGGAACAAGACAATAGATGTTCTCGGCCTCGATGGTTTCCCATCCGGCATCTGAAGTAATCCGGACCGAACCATAGATCAAGCCGTCCGGAGCGGACTCAAAATCCCCGAAAACACGTCCGGCATGGTCGGAAGTCATCCAGAAACGAGGAAAATCCACCGGGGACAGTTCCAGCTTTTCCTGGTAAAAAAATTTATTGGTGGTCTTCCGATCCACATAGATAAGGGCTTTTGCCCCCAGTGCGGCCACGTTGACCCAATTTTTACCGGCGGCCATATCCATGACAATTATCGCACCGGAGACCGCCTTGCCGTTCAGGTCTGCCAGCTCACCGCGTCCGGCATAGACCAGCGGGCCGGTGATGCCGCCCGGTGCAATGGTGCCGGGGGAGACGGCATTGACCAGCATCGGCGGGATATCCACGGGATCCGGGCTTGTGGGCAGGATCAATTGACTTCGGGTGTGACGCAGCAGCGTAACCGGATAGGATTGGGCGCCGACCTGTTCATATCCCAATTCGGTGAAGAGCCTGCGGATATATGCGGCGGTGTGCCCCGCACCGGGGCTTCCGGTGCTGCGGTCACCGGATCCGGAGAATTCCCGGATCATTTCCCGGAACGCTGCGTCATCCATTCCATCGGCTGTATCGGCGTGAACCCCCGCAGCGATAGCGACAACAGCAATCACAAAGATTACCGGGTTTAACCATCGGTATATAGATCGGATATGATGCGGCGTGGTTCTCACCATAGGTTCACGTACGGCATCCTTCCAGGGCGACATTCGCCCGGATTGCGGTTGACCTGGATTATCATCAGGGGTATCGGATTATCCCCGATCATCTATTTGGCCGACGGATATGGACAACTCATTCCGGTCTTCAATTTTATCCACGCGCCCGTCCCTGATCCAGACCACCTGGTCCGAAACGTTGAGCATTTTAAAATCGTGGGTGGCGGAAATAATGGTAACCCCCCGTTCCAGACTCAAGCGCTTCAGCAATTTTATGATCTCCTCACCAGTGGTCAGATCCAGGTTCCCCGTGGGTTCGTCGGCGAGAATAATGGCCGGATCATTGGCCAGTGCGCGAGCCACGGCCACCCGTTGTTGCTGGCCGCCGGATAACTCAAAGGGTTTATGCTGGAACCGGTCCCCCAAACCCACCACATCGAGGAGCTCGATACCCTTTTGGACAGCGTCATCATTGTTCATGCCGGCGAAAACCATGGGCAAGGTCACATTTTCGAGGGCTGTCATCACCTGAATGATATTGAATGTCTGAAAAATATACCCGATTTTTCGACAACGCAGCCATGCCAGTTCATAGGCATCGAGCTGAGATATATCCACTTCGTCGATGTACACCTTGCCGGAGGTGGGTTTGTCCAGCCCGCCAATCATGTTGAACAAGGTGCTCTTTCCCGAGCCGGAAGGCCCCATGATCGATATATACTGACCCTTAACGATCTCCAGGTCAATTCCCTTGAGGACTTCGACGTCCATTTTCCCCATTTTAAAATTTTTGGTGAGTTTGGACACACGAACGATGTTACCGGGCTCAGTCATTTAGATCGTCCTTTTAATGTTCAATTCTCATGGCCTCCACAGGCTGCATCCGCGATGCCACCATGGCCGGATAAAAAACGCCGATCAGACTCAACAGGCTTCCCACACCCATGGCAACCCCGGCCGCAGCTGCCATATCCGACCAGTAAAAACCAGTGAGGAAAAGCGTACCAAAACGGAAAAAAGCGTTCAACAGGGCAAAAAAGCAACCGGCCACCGCACCGATAGCCGCACCGGCAAGTCCCTGGATGCCGGCTTCCAGCAGGAACAATCTCAAGATAAAACGATCGAGGGCACCCAGGCATTTCATGGTGCCGATTTCCCGGAATCTCTCGGTAACCGCCATGAGCTGCGCATTGACGATACCCACCACACAGACCAGCAATGACAACATGATGATCCATCGCTGCTTGACGTCGCTTTCCATGCGCGATTGAACGGAGTCGATATCATACCCCGATTGCGTTAATTTCTGATGCGCTTCGGTATTTCCCGAATCAAGCATTCCGTTTATGATATCGGTGGTGACGCCGACAAAGGTCAGGAAAGCGATGGCGAGCACAAGACTCATGGTGGTGATCATGGAACGGAAGAAACGGACCCTGAGATTTTTATAGGCGATTTCCAAAGACTTTAAAAACGGCAATACCACCTGCCGGTCCATGCGCTCCGCCATAAGAATAGAAGTATCCGGTTTCATAACTCGCCCATATTTCCCCGGTAAGCAAGGCGTCCCCGAACGGTAGCGGGAGCAACCCCCCGGCGACGCGGCGTTTCAACGACAGAATGACGATTTTTTATATAGGTTAACCATAAGCATCCAGCTCAGGCATGTGAAGCAGGGACAGCTTTTTTTGTTGTATCATCAATTCAAGCAAGAGTTCAAGGAAACTGAAGGCATTGTCATTCATCCGCTGGTGATGGATCATGATGCCGCAGGTGCCCGCGGCGATGGCCCGGCTAAGCTCCGATAATAAATTTCGCCACCCCTCACGAGCCCGACCCTCTTTTCGGGTGTGAAGGTCTACGTTGACCTGAAAATCCGGAAACCCGGCCGGCGCCGGCGGCGAGCTGTTGCGGCTTCTGGAAACGGCCTTGTACTTGAGCAATCTCAATTGGTCCAGCGCCACCCGGCTGCACCGGTTCCACGGCGGTGTAAAAATGGGCGTGAATCGGCGGCCGAGGATGGTTTCAAGCCGCGTTTTCCCCTTAAGCAGGTCGGATCGGATCACATCCGCCGGGCGGGAAAGACCGAATTCCTGCTTCTTGCCCACCGGTTCGTGGTTCCGGTGCCGCCAACCATGCTGGTGCCATGTGAAAAGCGAATCATCCCCCTGCTGAAGCCCGGCCAGGGCCTGCCACCGCGCCCGGGTGATCCAGGCCGGTACCACGGCCAGAGACAACGGTACGCGAAGTTGTACAAACAGGTCCATCATCCGGGCAAATTGGGCACCGGGAACGCCGATGTCGTCGGCTCGGAGAAAAACGTTTACGGGTGTTTCGGCCTGCCTGGTGTCAAGACCGGTTTGGATGGCGTGTTTTGTATGTAACACGATATCTGCGGGCATTGATTTCAGGAAAGCGGTCATGGCTTTTTCTCCGCTGCCGTCGCTGCAAACTGTTGCAGGTAGACCGCCGTGTTCCGGGCGCCGTCAAGGTTCGGCAGGACCGGTTCAGCGGGCGCGGCATTCAAGGTGCCGGCCATGATGCGGGATAATCCGAGCGGTTCAAGATCATCGGCATTGACTACCCGGTATTGCCCCAACCTGGCCAGTCTTTCGGCTCTCATACGCTGTTCCCGGTTGACATGAAAGGGATAGAAGAGTGCCGGGACCCGGGCCGCCAGAATATTCATGGCGGTATTGTACCCGGCCATGCTGATGGAAAGATCCGCGGCCGCAAGATAGGCGGGAAATTCCGTGGTGAACCGGGCCACCACCGCAGTGGATGACGCCTTTTCTTTCAAACACCGGAAATCGTCGGGGTCCAGAAAGGGGCCGGTGAATACATATAAAAGGGGTGGCGGTGTTTGGTCCAACAACCGGTGGGCGCGGAGCACGGCGTTCAATAGGTCCGCCCCGACCTTGCCCCCGCCGGCACTGGCAACGATCAACTTCTGGTGGTTGCCCACCTGCAGTTTATCCCGCAGCCGGCGGCGGGCGCCCCGGGGTGGCGGTTGACAGACAAAGCCGGTATACATCACCGGCACCGTCAGTGCCTGAATGTTGGGGAAGGTCTCGTCCAGCCGGATGATATCGGGATCGGAATGCACCAGCACAGCGTCGAACCAAGTGTTCACAGTATGAACGACCCGCCGTTCGTACTTTTTCCAGCTGTCTTTTTCCACGAGGATATCCCGCAAACTGCAAACCACTTTGCATCGACCGAAGAGATGGTTGTGAATTCCCTCCAGAATCGGGTCCAGTTCGAAACGAAATTTTTTCCGGCCGAACGGGTAGAGTTCCACTAGGAAGATATCCGGCCGTTCGTTTTGAAACAGCGAAAACAGAAGGGCTTTTCGCTCGTTCCGGATATCCGGGACCTCATCCCGGCCGCTGCCGGTTTCCAACCGGGTAAAGTCCTTATCCATTTGCAGGCTGGGGAGTTTTACCTGCCGGACATGTGCCGGCAGCGACACATCCACCGGGGGACCACCGGTGACCAGTATGATCTCTTGGCCTTTCAGCGATCTGCAAATTTCAACCGTCCTGAAAAAATGCCCTACCCCCAGTGTGTGCTGGCAGTATACGATAATCTTCATACCGGATCCGTCCTGTTCAGCTTCGCAGCATTGACACGGATCAAGGTGAGGGTGTCGTGCTCGCATTGCAGGAGGTGCAGGTATCCCGGCTTGAGAACCGGTCCTTCCGCAGGCAGAAACCGCCGGTTCAACAGCCGGTACAACACACACTTGAGGACACCTTCATGGGCGACGATCAGAATATGCCGCCCCGGCCATTGTTGCGATGCCGCCAACAGGGCAAAACGGCAGCGTTGCCAGACCGCATAACGCTCCTCGCCCCCCGGCGGACAGAAGGCCCATCCGGCAGACACCTTTTCCTTGAGCACGGCGCCCTCCTTTTTTTTGATATCAATGAGTGTCCGGCCCTCCCATTCTCCCCAGTTCTGCTCACGCAATCGCGGTTCCATCGCATGGGGAAGATGAAGGGTGCTGTTGACAATATCAGCCGTTTGCCGTGCCCGCATCAAATCGCTGGACAATATCCGGTCCCAGGAAAAATCAGGGACGGTGATCTCCCATGCCCCGGCTTCCACCCGGCCCTGTTCGGACAAGGGAATATCCGACTGGCCTTGAATCCTCTTCTCAAGGTTCCATTGGGTGGTGGCGTGCCGCATCAATCCGAATATGGTCGACATGAAAATGGTATCCCCTGGATTAAGTTGCCGGACACGTTTGATCCTATACCCGTCGACAACACCCGCCCTCGAATCGCTTAAGCCGTATATCGATGGTAAATGTCCACGAGATCACGGATCAACAGGCCATTGTCGAATTCACTCTCCACTTTTTCCTTGGCTGCGGAAATAACCTGCCGGTACAATTCGGCATCGGTCAGCAGGCGTTCGATGGCATCCGCCAGTGCCTGGGGCTGCTCCTGATCCACCAGCAGGCCCGTGCGGTTGTGTGCCACCAGTTCTGGTATGGCGGATACCCGGGTGGCCACCACCGGCACACCCATGGCCATACTTTCCACCAGCACGTTGGGTATGCCGTCCCGATCCCCATCGGCGGCGACCTTGCATCCCAGGACAAACACATCCACCGACTGATAATAAGACAACACCTCGTGATGGGGCAATGTGCCGGTGCATTGTACGATTTCGCCAAGCCCCAGTTCCTGTATTTTAGCCAGGATCATCCGCCGGTCGTCCCCATCCCCGATGAGGGTGTAACGCAGGTTCAAACCCCGGCGTTTCAGCTCGGCCACGGCGGTCAACACGTTCGGCAGCCCCTTTTTTTCGGTCATCCGCGCCACCGTGAGGAGATGATAGGGCTCACGGGGCAGCGCCCTGGGCTGATGGTTGGCGAACAACGACAAATCAATGCCATGGTAATTCCGGAAAATGGGGGTCCGGTGCCCTGGAGCCAAAGACGACAAATAGTCACGGTTGTACTGAGTACAGGTGACCACGAACGATGCCAGTCCGATCTTTTCCGTCAGTTGCCGCTTATCGGAGGTATAGATATCTTTAGCATGGGCGGTGAAGCTGAACGGCAGGCCACTGAGTTTGGCCGCAAACATGGCCACGGATGCGGGGGAGTGGGCGAAATGAGCATGCAAGTGCGATGGGGACGCTTTCGGAAAGAACCGTTGCACCAGATACCCGGCCTGCAGCAGATGTTTCAGGGTGGCGGATTTTCGTGTCCTTTTGAACCGGCGGAATGCGGTTTTCATGGCCTCCCGGTAGGTCCGGGGCGCTGCGAAGGCCATCCGCAGATTATAATAGAGCAACCGCGGCAGATGGTTCATGATGGTTTCCGGCAGATAGTCCACCGGTGCCTTGATTCTTGAGATGCTATTGTGGGCAAAGCTTTCACGGGGTTTTCGCATGGAAAAAATATGGATCTTGAAGCCATGCTGTTCCAGGAGATAAATTTCATTGGAAATGAAGGTCTCGGATATCCGCGGATAACCTTTCAGAATCATGCCTATGGTTTTGGATTGAGTTTTCACATCGGATTTCAAATGAGTGTTTATCCTTTCTGCTTCACGGAATCATCGGAGACATCCCGCATAGTGCCCACATCACGGAAATCTCTTTCGTATACGACCAATTCATCGCGAACCTTTTGCTTGTAGACATTGCATTTCATCCGGCAATAGGGATTGGTTTCGGAGGCCGCCAAAACCGCCTTGAAATAGGGACCGGACAGAATCTCCGCCAGCGAACGGGTTTTGAAATTGATCCGGTCCTGATATTTATCGATCAATGGCACTATAAACCGGAACAGCCGGTTATGCTCGGTGATGTACATGCAATGGGCAAAACAGCAGGGATGCACGGTGCCGTCGGCGGCCAGATAGATGGACCCTTTGCCGATGGGGTTGCACATGGCGCAGGCCTCGTCATCGGCATAGTCCCGGAAAATTTCCCGTTTTAATTTGACATCGATTTGCCGCGGCGGTTCAAGACGATCATTGTAGTCCCGGGATGTAATGGCTTTAAAACCGGCGCAACCGATGTCTTCGGCGATCCTGGCGGCGGCCTCGACCTGATGTTCATTATGGGCGAACACAATGAATTTCCAAAAGGCAACGCCCCCTCCCCGGATAAAGGCCTCCATATTCCGGATGACGGCGTGGTAATCCGTGCCCACGCGGTGCAGGGCATGGGTGTCCGCCAACCCATCCACCGAAAATATCAATCCGCCGTCATGGAATGAGGATCCAAGTGCACGCCACCACTCCGTGGATTGGACCATGCCATTAGTGTCCCCTCCGAGCACCACACCGGGATTCAGGTTTTTGACATAGGCCGCTATATCCGTCATCTCCGGATTCGTGGAAAAATCACCGAAATTCCCGGCAAATGTTATCCGCCGCAGCCGTGAGATCATATCAGCAGGCAGTTTTTTAAACGCCTCAAAACTGATGATATGGGGGCCATAGGGCCGGATCTTCTGCTGCCGGCTGCAGAATGGACATTTGGCCGTACATTTGGAAGAGGCTTCCACATTCAGCGCTTTGATCTGTTCGAGATGCAAGTTCATGTGGCTGTGTTTATCCCAAAAGTTTTCGCAAGCTACCGAAATACAAGCTATTTTATCAATATTCGGTATAGCAGGTGAATTGGAAATAGCAAAGTTCAAATGATGGTATGCCATCCATTTGAATTTCGGTTTGACGAAAGCCTGCATAAACCGGCCAAAGGCCTTAGCTTGTTAAAGGCTATCCGTCATTTATTCTTTCGTTCATACACATCAGCGATTTTTTGCAATGTGGTTTCAACCGCTTTATAGTTCTGATCCAGATCGTGATGCTCGGCAATATGGCGTCCGGCGGCATCACCCATTTGGCGGCGAAGACCAGGGTCAGTGAGCAACCGGTATATGTTACGCCCGAAATCCCGGGGATCTCCGGTTCTTGCCAAAAAACCGGTTTTTCCGGGCGCCACCGCTTCCGCGGCACCCCATCCATCCAGCGCCACCACCGGTAATCCGCAGGCCTGGGCTTCCAGATATACCATACCCAGCCCCTCTTCAATACCGGGAAATGCAAAGATATCGGCAGCGCTGTAATAGGCCGGTAATGCCTGCCGGGGCACCTGGCCGATGAAACGGACCTGCCCGGGCAGGTTACGGTCGGCCACCCCTTCCAATTGCCGGCGGGTGCGCCCGTCTCCCAGAATGACGAGCTGAAAATCGACACCCGTCCGGCGTATCTCACCGCAAGCCTCAATCAGCAGGGTCACCCCTTGGGTCTTCACGCCGGGCCGGAACATGGCGGTACACATGAGGACAGGTGTGTCGCCGATTCCCCATTGATGGCGTAATGACCCGCGGGCGGTCTTGTCGAACCTGAATCCGTCTCGCACCAGACCCGGCTTGATATACATCAGCTTTTCACCGGGAATCAGCCGCTGCAGATTCGTATAATCCCTTCTTTTGTTGGTAAACACGAAATCCGCGGAGACAAGGGAACGCCGGTTCAGCCAGAATCCCGGGAGGGTTTTCAGCCGGCGACGAACCTTGGTCGAATAAATCCCCTGGAAAATCACATAGGGCAGCCCGAGCTTCTTCGCACAATAATACCCGATAATATCCGGGGCTTTGTAATAGGAGTGATAGGACAGCCAAAGTGACGGCTTGTCCCGGCGTACGCGGTTCCGGAGTTTGCCGATTTCAAATACCAGTTGCGGCCACAACCAGGGTTTCCCGAAAATCCACCGCATCCGCATCCGGCCCGCCAGGTCCAGATGATGCCCCCGGCCCACCAGAAAATCGTGCAATTCCGTACCAATGATCAAATCACCGGAAGGATTCGCATGTCCCAGGGGTTTAAACGGCATATGATAGAATATTTTCATGGACGGCGTCACTGACGGACCTCTGTACAACGGTTGATAACCCCAAGCCTGCTGCATATGCCGCCTGCTGACAGACGGAAGATAGGCTAATTCACAATCACCGTTCCTTGTATATCAAACCCGGGCACAATTATCCAACGCCGAGTGACACCGGCGCAGCCACCTACGGAAAACAACCACATCTATGGTACGCCCACCTTTGAAAAACACTGGCCTTTTAATTATATTGACAGGTTAAAGTCAATGGGGGTAGGAATCCCATCCATGAACCTATCGCGCCTTGATCTGCTGATCTATGCCCACGACGGCCGTGGGTTGGGCCATGCCAGCCGCAGCACAGCCATAGGCATGGCCATGCGGCGCCTGTTTCCGGAAAAACGGGTATTGTTCGTATCCGGTACAAAGCATGCCGGCACACTCATCGACGACGCCCCTCTGGATTGGATTAAATTACCGGCCTATGCAACAAAAGTCGTCGATGGCCGGTCCACTGGTATCGACGGGCTGAGCAACTTTTCCGACCGGCAACTGGGTAATTTCCGAACCGATTCCCTGGCCCACCTGATGGCTCTCTACCGCCCCCGTTGTGTTCTCGTGGATCATTCGCCCCAGGGCAAACACAAGGAGTTATTATCGGCCTTAAAAACATCAGGGAAAACCGGTACCCGCTGGGTGCTCGGTGTCCGGGGAATTGTGGGCGGCGTCAGCCAGGTGGGTTCTGATCTGGCCCGGGACATGTTCCGGAAGCATTACTCCGCCCTGCTATGGTACGGCGACAGCAATGTGCTGGGCAGACAGCAAATCCAGCACCTTTTCACTTGCTATGGAATGCAGCCCGACGAAACCGGCTATGTCAGCAGATTGTCGGAACTTGCCCATTGGCGTTCGAAAGGCCGTTTGGCCATGGAACCCATCGCGGCGACCATATCCATCCCCTGGACAGGCGAATACACGGAACAATTGCTATCCGGTCTGGCCCGTACTATTTCCACCATCGGCCCACACCATGGGCAATGGCATATATTCATTGGCGCCGGCCCTGACGAAGCCTGTTATAATACGGTGCGCCGGTTCTTCAGCCATCTGCCATTTGCACACGTCCTGCCGGCCTCCAATGCCTATATCGACGCCTTGACGGCTTCGAAAATCGCCGTGATCTACGGCGGCTACAACAGCCTGATGGACATCCTCTGGGCCGGGAAACCCGCACTGGTGGTGTTGCGGGATATGCAGGACCGGGAACAACAGCTTCATGTAAAGCGTCTCAGGCACCTCAAGGGGATAAACCTGGAGGTCATCGACGAACGGTCAGCGGCCGAACCGGTCAACACCTCTCATCTCTTGACCGGCTTATTGGAAAGCGAAAAAACCGGCGACCAATCCTTGTTGATCGATCTGAACGGGGCGGCAAACGCCGCCAAACGCTTAAATGAAGTGATCATGGATGGAGATTAGTTGGGGAAGCGCACCGGGTGGTATTGGAACTGATATCGGCTATTCGATCGCAAATGGCTTCAATCCCGGTGAGTTGGAATTGAGACACGGCCTGGCGAATATGTTCCGGATGCTCCAGCAGTTCGAACACTTTTTGATTCAAACCGGCGGCGTTCAGTTCGTGCCACGGGATATAATCCACCAGATTCTCCTTTCGCAAGGCGCGCGCGCGCAGGAGCTGCTCCAGCCGCGGGGTTTCCCGGGGAATCACCAGGGAAACCACACCCAGGGATAAAATCTCGCAAATCGTATTATACCCGCCCATGCAGATGACCAGATCCGCGGCCGCCATGATTTTTTCCATCTGGCGGAAAAAATGGAAGGTCCGGATACCCAGCTTGCGTGCGCGTCTGAAAAGCTGCTTGCGCTGGTGTTTCGGCATGAACGGGCCCGTTATCAAAACCGATTTAAACGGTAGTTTGGCGGTTTTGGCGGAGAGGTTTTCAATCATGGTCAGGTAGGTGTCCACGATGGCGAATCCATCGCCGCCGCCGCCGGTGGTCACCACCACTAGCTTTTCATGGTCTCTGAGCCCCTGTTCCCGGCGGACCTGTTGTATCCCCCTGCGATCCGGCACCTTACGCGATATGTACCCGGTGAAATGCATCTTCCGCTGCACGGCGTCCGAAATCCCGTATTCCCGGATGGGATCATAAAGTTCCCGGTTCCCGTAAACCCAGATTTCACTGTAGTAGTCTTCCAGTATCCGGTATACCCCTTTTTCCGACCAGTCTTTTTTGACGGTTTCCGCATCATCCATGATGTCCCTCAGCCCCAGTATGGCCCTGGTTTTCGTGCCGCTCCTGCGAATCCACTGCAGCGTGGGCAACACTTCCTTTTTTAAACCCAGGGGCTCCTTGTCCACAATGAACAGGTGGGGCTGGAACGCTTTGGCCGTGGCGGTAATGATGTTTTTACGGATATCCAGCGCATGCTGGGGGTTTATTTTAATGGAAAGGGGTTTGTACTCTTCGTTGGTCTTCTTGATCATTCCCGGAATTCTGACGAAATCAACCTTTTCGGGAAATGAAAACCGGCCGGCAATGGGTGAGCCGGTGAGGATAAGGACATTGATATTGGGGCCGCGCAGATATGAAGCGATGGCCATGGTGCGCCTGATGTGTCCCAGACCATAGGTGTCGTGAGAGTACATCAGGATGTTGAAAGTATGGTTCTTAGCCATTAGGCATCCTGATTAACGATTAACAGATCGAACTCAAAAATAACGCCAGACATCGCCCAAATTAAGCCCAAACTATCCATAGATAGATGAAACCGGAGGCCTTTGTCAATGTCTATGAATCCATGGCCGAAACTCATGACTATTTTAAGGTCGTTTGGGTCGAAAGACCTCATGCAATCATGGTTTTCGATCCCCCTGAAAAAATCTGAAGAAATGTTCCATAATAAAATCAACTGTTTCCTGATTCACATGGAAATTTTCCTTCCCCCGGGCAAAATAGGATTTCCCTTGGATGGCCTTATAAATCGTCGCCATTTCAAATGCCGGAAAATAAAAAACATTTTCATGCCGCGACACGAACTCATCGGCCACCGCCCGCAATGTGGACTTTGAATTGCAGCTGGCGCTGATCACATCCAGGTCCTTGCGGAAGGTTGCCCACATATGCACCGGAGACACCGTGATGAGCAACCGGCAGTCCGGATTGTTTTCGGCCATGATCTCGTGAATGGCTTCCAGATTTTCAAGGTTTTCCGGGTATCGGCTCACCCTGAATCGATACCGGTCCATATCACCGCCCTGGTTGACGTAGGGACCGGAGGGCAGGCAGATGACCGATCCATCCCCTGTATCCTCCCATATTTCCGTCAGTCCCAGTGTGATAATCAGGATTTCGGCACGCTGCAATGCGCACCTGGAATGACCGATGTGCTGTTCGAAATCCGACTCGGCCGCATCCAGGCTGTCGTATACGAATATCCGTCGATAGGGATCCTGAACCTGCTCGGAATCGGGTACCTGCCACCAGCGGACTTCCGGGCGCCAATCCCCAAAGGTATATTCCAATATCTGGCGCATGCAAAATGTATTGTACACCCGTTCCCAGGCCGCACTGGCATGGACGGAAAGGGGATGATAGGTCTCCTCGGTGATATAATTGTAGCCCTCGGCCAGCAGTTTTTTACGGATTTCCCGTGCAAAACAGGATCCCATGGAGGCGATCGGCGTATTGCGATCCACGTGAAGCGCGGTGACTTCCGGGAATCGGAAACGGCCATCCGCCGGTGGATTCTTGTATGAGCCGGGCCATACCTGCCAATTTTCAAAATGGTGTTTGGGATGCGCAGCCGTTTTCGCCATAGTTCACTATATTCCTGTTTTTAGTATAACTTTTCTACTCCAGCGTGCTTTTTTCGAAAAAAGGTTCCCGGACCAGTTGGCGACATGGCCATACTAAAACATATTACCGGAAAAGGGCGACGTCCCCGAATGATCCTCCATGGGAGCACCAATACTGACCTTATTGTCCGGATAAAGCCGGACCAGCGCCAGATCTTTCCAGTCCCGGACCGGGTACCAGATACCAATTCGTTCACCGTCCGGCCCTAATATGTTTCGTCCGCGCCGGGAGAAATCATAGCCCACCCTCGGGCGCGGAAAATTGAGCCAGTGCCGCAATTGTTCTTCGCTGAGTTGCACCGGTTTCCAGAAATTACCGGGCTCAAGGGTAAAATCGTTTTGAACACCGATGATCACGCGCGGGTAGAAATCCGGCCCGGAATAATAGTAGTGATGATCTGCCAATACCTGGTAGGATTCAAAAATGTCCGTGACTTCTCCATCGACGTATAATCTCCCGGTATTCCCGGCGCATCCGATGATGATACAGGTGACCAATATGACACAAATGGTTGAAAATTTCATCTTTTTTTCTCCTTTTATCCTGGCGTCAAGATACAGTCCGGCGAACAAAGAGATTTGAATATCGTGCCGGAAAGGCCGGACCGCTCATTTATAAAGGTATGCCCCAAAAATAAGCACTTCCGCTGAACGAATCAAACCCTTGACCCAAAAGATTACGCGGTTCTCCAGAACGCCAGGGTAACCGCATTTGGAATTATGAGTTCAAAACCTTTAGCAGGTAATCATTATCCCATCCGGCCCTGAGTCGTTTGGCTTTGATACTCTTTTTCTCTGTATTTTCCCTTTTTATCATGTT
>JABDIN010000087.1 GCA_013003715.1 Desulfobacteraceae bacterium
TCACGATACTCGCCACAGCGATAACAATTCATGCCCATCTTTTTTCAGAACCGGCCGACAGATTCAATACAGCGCTTCCGCTGACGGTTGCCTTGCTCTATTGCCTGGTTTCCTGGGGTATTCTTTATATATGGTATTCCCGGTATAAAAAAATTAAAGTTGACTTTTTTTTCTTCGGTATCGATACCATCCTTATTATATTGGGCATTTACGTTACCGGTGGTGATAAGAGCTGGATGTTTTTCATGCTGATAGTGCACGTGGCCGATCAGGCCATTACCACATTTAAACGAACGATATTGTTAACGCATTTCAGTATCGTCGGCTATTTTTTACTCCTGATATTCCTCATACAAATAGAAGGTCGCGACATCGCCTGGCAATTGGAAGGATTAAAGATAACGACCCTGTATATGTTTGGCTGGTATCTATCCTTTGCGGCCAAATCCGCGGAAAAAGTAAAGCAACGTACCTCTGCTTCCGTGAAAATAGCGAAAAACGAATTGATGAAACGTCAGAAGGCGGAAGAGGAATTGAAAATAGCCAAAGCCCAGGCGGAATCCGCAAATCGGGCAAAAAGCTTCTTTCTTGCCAATATGTCCCATGAAATCAGAACGCCGATGAACGGCATTATCGGCTTTACGGAATTACTCAATGATACCGAAATGACGGACGAACAGGCGGATTATACGGACACCATCCGGCGGTCCAGCCAGGCACTGTTATCTCTGATCAATGACATACTTGATTTCTCCAAAATCGAAGCCGGTGAGCTTGAATTTGAGAAGACCGAGTTCGATCTCGAGTTGCTCGCGCGTGATGTCTGCGCGATTATACGTCCGAAGACCCATGAGAATAATGTAAGAGTCAGTTGTAAAATAGATGACAATCTGCCTCCCGCTGTATTAGGCGATCCATTGCGGATGCGGCAGGTGTTGACCAATTTGATGGGCAACTCCGCCAAGTTCACGGAATCAGGGTCCATTGATCTTTCCATTTCCGTCGAATATGTGGAGAATGATCAATTGAAGTTTCATGCAAAGGTCAGGGACACTGGGGTCGGTATCGCTGAGGAACAACTCGAGTCCATATTCGAAATCTTCCAGCAGGCCGATGTGGCCACAAATCGCCGGTTCGGTGGCACCGGTTTAGGTCTCTCCATTTGCAAAAATATCTCTAAAATGATGGGGGGAGATGTTTGGGTTGAGAGCAGGTTGGGTAGAGGAAGCACCTTTCATTTCACCGGGTATTTGGATCTTGCGAAACATCAAGTGGTGGATGATTCCCAGCAAACGGAGTTCAGGGAAAAACGAGTGTTGATCATAGACCAGGACAAGGATGATCTCACCTACATTTCCGAACTATTATCACAGAACGGTATGAGTGTAATCGGAATGTCGAAGCCAGGTGAGGCAATGGATGGTGTGGAGACCTTTTTACATAAAGGAAAGCCTTTTGATCTTCTGATTGCTGACCTTGAAACATTCGAGAACAATGGCGACAGAATGGCGGTACTGCTTCGGCAAACCGGATCGGGTGTGGCGGATGTACCCATAATCGCACTTTCCTCGTCCCAGGTTTACATCGATAAGGAAACAAAAGAAAACGCTTGTGATGGTCATATAAGTAAACCGATTGAGAAAGATAAATTATTACAGATGATTGATGAGTTGACCGCCGACAAGACGTCTTTATCTACCCAGGGTTCTTCACTATCTGATGGTGATAAACTCAATGACACCCTTCCGGAGGACTTTAAACACACCATAAAAATACTTGTGGCCGAGGACAATCGGGTGAATCAACAATTGATCATACGATTTCTAACCGGAGAAGGTTATCGCGTGGACGTGGTCGGCAACGGCAGAGAGGCCATCGAGCGGATAACCGAGTTTCCGGATGCATATGCCATAATACTCATGGATGTTCAGATGCCCGAGCTGGACGGACTGTCGGCCACGGAGAGACTCCGGGAAGACGGATTCACCGGCATACCCATAATCGCCATGACCGCTAATGCCCTGGCAGAAGACAAGCAGAGATGTTTCGATGCCGGAATGGACGACTATATCTCCAAACCCCTTCAACGCGAACAACTATATAGTATGATCGAAAGAGTGCTCATCCGGAAAATGAATTCCTTGAATTAATTTGAGTGGTAAAAAATTGATTTAATTCGATATGTTATGGTGTAATTTCAGGGCGTCCATCAGTAATTCAGTAGTTAGCACATCACCGGACTTTACACCGAAACCATCACCCGCACCTACGGCGAAAACGGCCTGCCCGGCCGCACCTCAGGCATGCAGCTGGCCGCAGGCTACAGCCTGTTCTACGACTTCGATCCCACGGGACGGATGGATGCCATCAGCTACAACGCGGGCGGTATGGCCGGTGAGACCCAATACCATTATCTGCCAGATTCGGACCTGATCGAACAGGCCACCGGCCACAACGGCCTCACCGCCACCTACACCTATGAGCCGCACCGGAACCTTAAAACCCGTGTGGAGAACCATACCGGCACCGGCCTTGTCTCCCAATACGACTACACCTACGACGCCGTGGGCCGCAGGGCATCCGCCGCCAACAGCGGCAGCGCATTCGCCGTGGCCGCATTCAGCCGATACGATTACAACGACCGCAGCGAACTCATCGAAGCCGGCAGGTTCTGGGGCACGGATATCACCGACACCACCACCCCCTCCCAGCCCGAGTACCGGTCCTACGATTACGATCCCATCGGCAACCGGACGGATGCCGTCACCGGAACCGAACACACCGGGTACGATGCCAACGCACTCAACCAGTACAGCGCCATTACCGGCGCTCACCCCCAAGCCCAGGTATACGATGCAGACGGCAATCTCACATCGGCATTTGGTATGACCTACACCTACAACGCCGAAAACCGCCTCATCACCGTCGAACCCGACACATCCGCACCCGGGGACAAACGCCTGGCATTCACCTACGACTACATGGGCCGCCGGGTTAGAAAGCAGGTCTATGAATACACCCCAGACACCTGGAACCTCAAAAAGGAGATTTTGTTTGTCTACGACGGCTGGAATCTGGTAAAAGAGAGTATCAACCGGTTTAGCGAAGGAACCAACACCAGATATTACGTCTGGGGCATGGATCTGAGCCAGTCCCTCCAGGGCGCGGGCGGCGTCGGCGGCCTTTTGGCCTGTGCGGACGCCGGGGACTCCGTTCTTTTACAATACATCTACGATGCCAACGGCAATGTCGGCCAGGTCCTGAATGCCGCCACCGGAGCGCTGTCCGCCCACTATGAGTATGATCCCTATGGGAACGTTGTGCGGAGTGCTGGCAGTGGTGTGGAGGGGAATGTTTATCGGTTTAGTACAAAGTATACCGATGAGGAATCTGGATTGATTTACTATGGATACAGGTATTATTCTCCTCAATTGGGGAGGTGGATAAATCGTGATCCGATTGGGGAGGAAGGTGGATTTAATCTATACGGGTTCGTGGGCAATGACGGGATAAATGGGAATGATTATTTAGGAAAGTACAATTGGCCATGTTTCTTCGCATGTTGGTTGGGGTTTGATGAAGATATATTTAAAGCGATGAGAGAGAAAAATCCCGATTTGTTATCACGAAAGAATCGAAGATGGTTGGAAAAAGAGTTTTTCAAAGAAAATAAAGATAAAATAAAAGGCATGTCTAAGTCCGCAGCTAAAAAATTTAGAAAAACTTGGTTGCCAAAGAAGCTTAGAAACGAAGGTATTAAAAAAGTACACAGGGTGGCATGGAGGAAATTTGGTAAAATTACCGGCAGTAAAGCAGCAACTTGGGCGGCAGGGACAGCAATTGGAGCTGGAGCGGGTGCACCTCTAGGCGGAGTGGGTGCGGTGCCTGGTGCTGCGGTTGGATTTGTTGTTTCAACAGCTATAAATATAGTTTCTGGCTATGGAGATTTGAAAGAAATCTGCCACTGCGCATGGACATGTAAATGAAATTTAAGAATTTAGTTGATATTAGTGTTGGCTCCCTTGTTTGTGCGACGATTCTACTTGTTGTAGATATAACTGTGTTGGGAATCGTCTCGGCAAAAATAATGTTTACTGATTTTAATAGTTTTTGGCCGTCGATAAAAGAATACTTATTTAAGTCGTGGTTCATTATTTTACATTTGATCATACTGAGTTTATTTGTTTTTGGATTGAGCTTGATATCCGTTCTAAAGAAAAATGAGGATAAGGAAAAGGAATGAAGAGGCCTCTATCGTATGGCATTATGGCACTAAGAACATCCTATATTAAAAATAGAATAGAAGTAATAGATGTTAAGGAGGACAAACATGGAACAAATAGAGAACAAATAGGGATATGCCGTAACATACAACCGACGTCACCATCGTCACGGTCATCTCTTTCAAAACCGGTACAAATCCATTGTCGTTGAAGAAGATGCATATTTTAAGGAGCTTGTTCGTTATATTCACCTGAATCCATTACGGGCAGGGATAGTGGACTCTTTGCGCAAACTTGATCACTATCTTTGGACCGGGCACAGTGTGATATTAGGTCGCAGGGACAATCATTGGCAGGATACGGATCATGTGCTTGGCTGGTTCGGGGAGAAGCTGAGGCCTGCGCGGCAGGCGTATCGTCACTTTGCAAAAAAAGGAATAGAAATGGGGAGGCAACCCCATCTTGTGGGCGGAGGGCTTGTCCAATCGGCCGGTGGGTGGTCGGAAGTCAAGGCGATGCGGCGGATCGGTCTGAAAAACAAGGGAGATGAGCGTATCCTTGGCAGCGGGAAGTTCGTCCAAAATATTCTCAAGGAGATTGAACCTGAAAAAAAGTATCGAATGTCCAATCAGGATCGAGAACGAACGGCCATGAAGATGGTTCAAGAGTATTGCTGTAGAGCAGGCATACAGGCGTCAGCGCTATACGGCGGCAGCCGACAGCGTTCGATATCGCAGGTAAGGCATGAACTGGCTTGTCGATTAACCGATACATTAGGACTTTCGTTTGCCGAGACCGCCAGGTTGTTGGGGGTTTCCACATCATCCATAGCTAAGATAAAGATGAGGAAAACAGATAAGCAATAAATGTCAACAACGTCCCTATTTTACACCTATTTTACCCATCACTTTTTGTAAACTGGTTTCAAGCCTCTGATCATCGGGTAATGTTTTACATTTAGCGTCTTTAATTCGGCTTTTTCTATATCGGCTGTTGCGGCTAAGATAGCATCAGCGAGTCCAACTCCGTGAGACTTGCAAAAATCGCG
Source organism: Desulfobacteraceae bacterium (assembly GCA_013003715.1). Taxonomy (GTDB): domain Bacteria; phylum Desulfobacterota; class Desulfobacteria; order Desulfobacterales; family Desulfosarcinaceae; genus JABDIN01. The sequence continues at coordinate 5,272 of JABDIN010000087.1, forward strand.
TTTGTAAAGCCCACCTGCTTTTGCAATCTCGGCGGTTATTGGGACAACGCGAAAAAGGGAAACAAAATTTTCTAATACAGTCAGTTCGTTAGTTCCCTTCACTCCTGCGTACAATTCGGCGACAACTATTGATGATAGAATGATTTTTGAAGAACATTTTTTAATAAAATCTGTAGCTTTTTCAAAGCCACGCAAAAAATCAACCAACACATCGGTATCAACAAGCATTGTATCAGACATGCCCATTACCTATCCCATTCAGATCGTATACCTCTGAAATCAGGGAGATCTTTTCGATTTTTCCAGATTCCAGCAGCTTCTCTCAGTGCCATGTCTTTTTGCCTTTGTCCATTTTGGTCGATGAGACGATCAATAGCCTCACGAATGATTTCACTCTGTTTTTTCCCTAAATTTTTAGCAATAACAGCCAATTCTACGCGTTGCTTATCTGTAATGTATATTTGAGTTCGTATCATACCAGCCCTCCTTTAATGTATACATTACACATATACATCACTGCGGCGCCTTGTCAAGGCTGTGCGCGGTTAAATCAGCGGCACGGCTTTTTGGGATGTGGTAAATTGTGGCAAATTGGGGACATTATTGACTATTACTACTTTAAGTCGTAGTTCCTATCAGTATTGATAGAGACTTATGAAAAAGGCGAAAACTCCCAAATGCCCAGAACATCCAGATTGGATTCGCCGGGCAATTACAGATCAACGCCTTCACCGCAGGAGGGTGGGGTGACACCGGCTTTTAACATTCTTCCGTACTATTGGATTTCCTCATACTGGTTTAAAATCGCTTGATACCTGGCTGATGATGTCACTCTTTTGATGGCGAGATTAATCTGATCCATCTTCGCAGCATATGGCGATTTTTTGCTCATCAGGAGATGGAAAACAAGTGGGCCGAATTTTGCTTCCGTCGGTATGACTTTATCCGATAAGCCCATTTGATTGATCAGGAATGTCCCGGTGAAAAGTGGTTCAATGAGTATGTCGGCTCTGCGCGCGGCTAAAAAATCGAACGCGTTATTTTCGGTAGGGACATAGTGGGTGTCCACACCATGGCTGTCAATGTTGATCTTATGCCAATTATTGCCAATATTGGTCACGGGTGTGAGTCCAAGCTCCTTGATATCAATTCCCGATGAGATCCCGTTGATTTCACCCAATTTCGGGTGGTTCTTATAGGTGTAAACAAACAGGTGCAGTTCGAGTATGGGGTCTTCACTTTTTATGGCGTAGCCAAGACGCTCTTCTGTAGCGATTGTGACTAAAAAATCAGCTTCCCCCGTTTCAACGCTCAATTGCGCTCTTTTCCACGGGCGAGCGTGAAAACCCAGGGGTACACCAAAATCATTATCAAAAATCTCACGTAGTATGTCTATGTATAAACCTTTTACTTCACCTTGCTCGTCAATATAACTGAAAGGTTCCCAACCGGAAAAAGCATAGGTTGCCTTTCCTGTTTGATCCTTTTCATCAGCATTGCCGATACTTACAGAAGAAAAAATGGAAATGAAAACAAGGGTTGCTATGTATCGTTTTTTTATATTCATTGTGTTCTAACTTTTATATAGGTTGTGTTGTGATAGGCCAATACCTGATAGACCAAGTTTTTCTACATTTCTTATAAAAAGCACTCTTCTGTTTGATGTCAAGGCGATTTTTTGGATCCGTTTGATTTTGTCTGTCAACCCTGTAAATGTATAATATTAACCCGGCAACTAAACAGGTACTGTGACGTATGTCTGATTTCCGTAAAGCATTTCCGGCGGAATATATGGGAACGCCGTTCTTACGACCGCTGTCTCCTATAAACCGGAAAGATGAATTTTGCGTAATTATCCGTCGAAGCACTAAAAGGTATCGCTCAGGTTGTTTGATCGAATTTCCTATGCCGGTGTATTCATAACGATATTTGACAGGGGGGCACACCGATACAATGTTTAATCCAATACGAAGTCCCGAAAACCAAGAAAACGACGGAACGCTGCCATGGGCAAAACATTGTTTGAAAAGATTTGGAAAACGCATGCCGTTAAGGAATTCACAGACGGTTCCACCATGCTCTATATCGATCGTCATCTGGTCCATGAAGTGACCAGCCCCCAGGCCTTTGAGGGGCTTCGAATAGCGGGGCGAAAGGTCCGGCGCCCGGATCTGACGTTTGCGACCATGGATCACAATGTGCCGACCACCGCGGATCGGATGACCATCGAGGATCCCATCTCCAGGGCCCAGGTTGAGGCACTTGAAAAAAACACGATTGAATTCGATGTACCGCTTTTCGGACTGGGGCATCCGCGGCAAGGTATCGTCCATGTTATCGGCCCGGAGTTGGGTCTGACACTGCCGGGGCTTACCATGGTCTGCGGCGATTCCCACACTTCCACCCACGGTGCGTTCGGTGCTCTGGCATTTGGTATCGGCACTTCCGAAGTGGAACACGTGCTGGTGACCCAAACCCTTGTACAATCCAAACCGAAGACCTGCAGGGTGGAATTCACCGGACGTCCCGGGCCGGGTGTTTTTTCAAAAGATATGATCCTCAAACTGATCGGTACTATCGGTACGGCGGGCGCCACCGGATATGTCCTTGAATATGGCGGACAGGCGATCCGGTCGCTGTCCATGGAGGCCCGTATGAGCGTCTGCAACATGAGCATCGAAGCCGGAGCCCGGGCGGGAATGATTGCTCCTGATGACAGAACCTTTGAATACATTGCTTCGGGGCAACGTCCCTATGCGCCCCGAAACCGCCAACTGGACAGGGCAATTGCCTACTGGAAAATATTGCCGAGCGACGCGGATGCCCGGTTTGACCGGGTTATTACCATCGATACCAACGGGCTTGCGCCCCAAGTGACCTGGGGAACCAACCCGGGTATGGTGATCGATATCGATATGCCGGTCCCCGGTGGCGAACAGGCCGGTGGATACTCCCGTACCGATGCGGAAAAAGCGCTGGATTATATGGGCCTGACACCCGGTACCCGCATGACCGATGTCGCGGTGGATGTGGTATTCATCGGCAGTTGCACCAATTCACGCATCGAGGATCTGCGCCTGGCAGCCGACATCCTCAAGGGCCGCCGGAAAGCCGATCATGTGGATCTACTGGTGGTGCCCGGCTCGCATGAGGTGCGTGAGCAGGCCATTGCCGAGGGACTGGATAAAATCTTCGAAGCAGCCGGCGCTCAATGGCGCTTTGCCGGTTGCAGCATGTGCCTGGCGATGAATCCGGATCAATTGCGACCTGAACAGCGTTGTGCCTCCACGTCGAATCGTAATTTCGAAGGCCGCCAGGGCAGGGGAGGGCGCACGCATCTGGTCAGCCCGCAGATGGCGGCCGCTGCTGCAGTGGCCGGTAAATTTGTAGATATCCGCAAATGGCAGGTTTGACAAATGCCCAAATACTTTTTTTCAATCAATTCGAACTTTTGAAATAAGGATCTGTCATGGAATCATTTACGACCCACACGGGCATCGTTGCCACTTTAGACCGGTCCAATGTGGATACGGACCAGATTATCCCCAAGCAGTTTCTTAAATCCATTCTTCGCGTCGGGTATGGGCCCAGCGCATTCTTTGACTGGCGATACGACAGGGAAGGGAACCCACTGCCGGATTTCGAGCTCAATTCCCCACGCTTTCAGGGACGGTCAATCCTGGTGACCGGTAACAATTTCGGGTGTGGATCGAGCCGGGAACATGCGGTGTGGGCTCTTCTTCAGGACGGCTATCGGGCCGTCATCGCACCTTTTAAGATGCGTAATGATGAGCGTATTCCCGGCTTTGCTGATATTTTCAAAAGCAATGCGGTGAAAAATGGTCTGCTGACCATTGAGTTGAGTGAGACGGCGGTCAGCCGGATCGTTTCCCTGGTGGCTGATGTTGATAAACTCCAAGCAACCATAGACCTCCCGGGTCAGAGAATCACCATCCACGCCGCTGAACCGGTGGCGTTCAGCTTCGACATCGATGGGGCGAGCAAGGACAGATTGATCAATGGTCTGGATGATATTGCCGTCAGCCTGAAATACGAAATCGATATCCGTCGATTTGAAGAACAGTACGATCTGTTCTTATCGCCCCAGGCTTGACGGCGGGTGTGCGCTATTCGTCCTGAATTGAAATCAACACGGTATCCCTATTGACGATCCAGCCGTCTTTGACTCGCGACGACAGAAATGTCACAGCGCCGTGGGGACAGGTGATACCGAAGAAAACATTTTGTTCCCATCAGAGAAACCGCTTGTCTGATTTCCTTTTTTTTACCTTTCCTTTCTGTTTTTCCAGCCACCCCGTGCGCGCTTCAGCTTGCCCGTCAAACTCGGGGACATACGGCTTGATGTCAATCAATGGTGTCCCGTCCATGACATCAATATTTTTAATGGTCAGTACGTTCTCTTCTATTTTGCTGAGTTGAACAATCGACAGGCCGATGGGATTCGGCCGTGACGGTGCCCGGGTTGCAAATACGCCGCGCATCTGGGTATCGAGAAAGGGGGTGACTGTCAGTCGGGTTGTTTTTGTTTGATGAAAAAAATAAAGCAGAATGATGTGAGAAAAACCTTCCAAATCTTTCAACCCCTCCACATATTCGGGTTCGATTTCGATGGTTCCCTCCACTCCGGAGGCCCCCGTTGGCTGGATAGGCATATTTTCCCTATCTTTAAAAGGACTGTGGATGGTTCCAATTGAATTGAATGAAATTTTCATCTTTCCTCAGAATTTGTCGGTATTGTGAAACCGCGGCTGTTGAAATTGCCAGATGATGCACCCGTGCGCCGACACAAAAATCATGCTTTATAAATAATTTTCACCTAAAGGCGTGCCGGAGGCTTCCATTTGCTGCGTTATTAAGGGTTTGCGGTAAAATGATCACCACACTTTTGTTCCAGAAGATAAGGGGCTTCACCCTTAATGCCTTGTTGGAGCGAAGCGTAAATCCCGCCGCCGGGGCATATGAAAGCCTCCAACACGTGCAAAATTCAGGTAGTAGTAAAATGATATCAGCCTGCATTTCGCCACGCCCCAGGCTAATTAAGCCAAAATTTGGTTAAAACGTATAAAGCAAAACTCAAGATGTCAAACCGTTAGAGAAATTTTTTGGGTTGACATTATAGTGTTTAGATACTAAAAACTGTATATGGAAATACAGCATGCGGCTCTAATCACTCAGATATTCGGTTTTATCCATAAGATTCTTTTTATTGAAAAGAAGAACAAATTTCAGTTTGACGGCGTTAAATTGTACCCGTCGGAGATTCATCTGATTCTATTCATCCATCAGGATCAGGATACGAACGCAACGCGTATGGCGGAACGGCTTGGCCTTACCAAGGGGGCAATCTCACAAACGCTGTCCCGCCTCGAAAAAAAAGGGATTCTCCGGAAAACCAAAGATCCGTTCAATAAAAACGAACTCACCATCGAGTTTACACCATTGGGCAAATCCGCTCTTGAGCACTATCTGAATTTGTCGGCTGAGCTTCACCGGCAGTATGATCAGTATCTGTCGACACTTACTGAAACGGAAAGGACGACGATCAGGGGATTTTTATCGCATGCCGAACTCATAATGGACCGGATTGCGGAAAAAGTGCGGTAAATTTTTTTGCTTCCAGTGTTCAGTATGTAAACACTGCACCGCCAATTACCACCGGCATTGATGCCGATGTCGATGTCGTTCCACTGAGAAATGATGGTCTTTTAATTGTCACTCCGGCGGTGATCGTTAGCCGGAATAAACCGGATACCGGTTGCGCAGGAATGATGTCACGGATTTTTACCCGAATCGTTTTGGGGTAGGTCAGGGGCAGGCGAGGAGCGGAATAACCGGACCAGGGAGAAAATGTCATGATGAAAATATTACGAGAACGCTTGGAGTCGGGATTTGGCCGCTTTTCTATTCACGTGTTTGATCGTCCGTGGATCGTCATCGCAGGTATTGCTTTGTTCATGGCCTTTCTGGTAATTCAACTGCCACAGCTCACCTTTGATGTAACGCTTGAGGGGCAATTCCGGAAAGATGATACGACCTATGAGAACTATCTGAAATTCAAACAGCAATATGGAGATGACTCCACGATCCTGGTGGGGATAAGGTCGGAAAACATTTTTTCAAAGCCTTTCCTGGAGAAACTTCGACGGTTTCACAATGATCTGGAAAAAGAGATGCCGTATCTGGATGAAATAACAAGTCTCATCAATGTGAACAATATTCGAGCCGAGGACGACCTGTTGATTGTACAGGATTTGATGAAAGAGTGGCCTCGAACCGAAGAACAGGTGAATAGGCTCAAAGCCATTGTCATGCGTTATCCTGCATATCAGAACGTATTAATCTCCGATGACGGTTTTAATACCGCCATATACCTGATACCGGACGTTAGAACTGCTGATGAGACCGACGGGTTTTCATTCGATGATGAACCACCGGTCGAACAAGCTGTGCAGCAGTCATCATTGATCAGTCGAATCCTAAAGGTGTTGACGGTACAGGACAAGGCTGAACATGAAAAAAAGGTGACCGAGGAGTTGACGCTGACCAATGAACAGCGTGCCGTGTTTGTCGGTAAGGTCAGAGAAGTCGCCGCGCGATATGATGCAGAAGATTTTTCAATCTTTATCACGGGCGGGCCGGCAATTTTAAACGACCATCTGGCGCAGGTGGAGCGTAATATGCCAAGGGGGATTCTGGGCTCGGTGATTGGAATTTTGATTCTGATCTACCTTATTTTCCGACGGTTGGTACCGGTCGTCCTGACGCTGCTGGTGGTGATGTTGAGTCTGCTGACCGTCTTCGGGGCTTCATCTATACTCAATATCCCGATCAGAACCTCGACTCTTGTGTATCCGCCGATAATTATGGCCGCGGGTGTCTGTGATGCTATTCACCTGTTTACGATTTTTTTTCAGCAATTGAGAAAAGGTGCCGATAAAAAACAGGCGATTGCTCACGCCATGCGGCATTCCGGCCTGGCCATGCTGTTTACCAGCATAACGACGATGGGCGGATTTCTGGCATTTGCGTATTCGGAACTGGCCGGGATCGTCGAACTGGGCTTGTGTGCAGCCATCGGTGTAATGATGGCCCTGTTGTTAACCTATCTGCTGGTTCCCGCATTGCTGGCGCTGTTGCCGATATCCATAGGCACGAAAAACCGGTCGTTGGATGGCGTTACAGCGGGTTTCTGGAATAACAATATCAAACGATTGTGCTTGTTTTCAGTAAAACGCCCCGGCTTAATCCTCAGCATCACGGCCGTAATTGCCGTTGTCGCTGTTGTGGGGGCGACCCGAATTACCATGTCTTTTGACATGTTGAGCTGGTTTCCGGATGGAGAAGTGGTTCAACAGGACACCTATCAGGCCGATGCAGCATTCAAGGGTGGCTCCGTACTGGAGGTGGTGGTGGACACCGGCCGGGAAAATGGATTGTTTGATCCGCAGGTGATGAATGCGCTTCAAACCGCCCAGGAGTTTACAAAAAGCCTGCGTAATGAAGTGGTGTGGGTGGGGAAGGCCACGTCCATTGTGGATACGCTGAAACAGATCAACAAAGTTCTGAACGAAGACCGTGCAGAATACTATTCAGTTCCCCAGGACAGCCGGCTGATTGCCCAGGAATTACTGCTGTTTGAGATGGATGGATTGGAAGATCTTGAGGATCTGGTGGATAGTCGCTTCTCGCAGGCGCGGCTGACCTTGAAGGTCCCCTCGGTTGACGGTGCGGAATTTGCGCCCTTTCGCGATAACATAAATCGTGAGTTCTCTCGAATTTTTGTTGGCAAGGCTGAAATATATCTCACCGGTGCAGTCGACCTGTTCGTGCAGTCCGTTTGGGGGTTAATGAACAGCATGACCTCCAGCTATATGCTGGCCGCCATGGTGATCACGCTCCTGCTGTTGTTGCTCACCGGAAGTCTGCGAACCGGTCTGGCCGGAATGATCCCTAATTTTTTTCCGGTGCTGGTGGTATTGGGCATGATGGGGTACGCCGGTATTCCCATCTCCATTTTCACGGTGCTGCTGGGCGGGATTGCGCTTGGGCTGGCAGTGGATGATACCGTTCATTTCCTGCACAATTTCCGGCGCAATTTCGACCGCAATCGAAATGTGGCTGCCAGTGTGGCTGAAACCATTGAAAGCACCGGGCGGGCATTGTTATTCACGACCATGAGTCTGTCCATCGGTTTTCTGGCGTTCCTGACGGCGGATATGAACGTATTGCGCTCCTTTGGCATGCTCACCGGCTTGACCATGGTGATCGCCCTGCTGTCGGATTTAACAATCATTCCGGCGCTGATGTCGCTGTTGTACCGTGTGCAGGAACAACCGGCCGTCCCCCGGACAATCGGTCGTCCGCAAGCGGAAGTGTCCTGATATCAGCCAGGACGTGACGGCCGGGGAAATGGTCGCGGCTGAGCAATGGTGTAAGTTTTCCGTAAGCCGGTTCTTCTGATTATTGGGTTTTTGGTGACCTCCCAAAAAGACCCTCGTGCCTGTCCCATGGGCAGACACAGGGGGCCGCACCCCGCAATGAATAGTGTCGCACGGCAACATCCCCGTCACAACAGTGCCTCTTTTGTTGGTACCCCAAATCAGACAGCGTAAAATCCTCCATTTGACTTTTACAATCATTCATTCGACATTATCCTATCCGTCGTCGGCAGGTAATTGCCTGAATCTTGACGGATTCAGACTGCACCCCAACAACAAGGAGGCGCTCAATGCCCTATTTTTCCATCGAAACCAACAAGGTCATGACCAATGATGAAAGAGATGTATTGGCACAGCAAACCTCACATTTCATCGCTGATCTCCTCGGCAAACCCGAGCAATATGTCATGATCGCCATAAAACCCGGTACGTCCATGTCATTTGGCGGTGATTTGAAACCCGCCGCTTTTGTCGAGCTTAAAAGCATAGGCCTGCCAGTAGATCGGTGTAGCGATTTCGCCTGGAGCATCAGCAATTACCTCCAGGAACACCTCGGGATCGTTGAAGATCGTGTTTTTATCGATTTCAAAGATCTCCAGCGTAACCTGTTCGCATGGAACGGGAAAACCTTTTGAACGATTGAGATATCTCCAGTCATGACCGGTCGGACCGAATCGACACCGAACGGGTAAGGAATGCATAGCTTCCGTAAAACATAATATCAATCCCTGATAGGGCTCTCAGAGACAATGACAGTGACAGCGCGAAAACTCACACAAATATCTCAATACCTAACAGTGATCCTCATTTTGCTCTCCTCCGGAACAGCCCACGCGCTGGAAATGATCGAAACGGATCGTATCTATTTCTATTTCCCCAAAGCACAGGCGCCCCTGGCAACCCGGCTGGCCGGGGCGTGTCCCTCTATGGTGGCGTTTCTTGGCGAACGCGGACTGACCGTCAGTACACCCTTGCATATTATCCTGGATGATGATCTGGACAGGGCCCAGGTGCAGGTGAACATGATTCCCCACCGGGAAATTCGCATCCCTCTGCGGGCACCGGGGGTGCTGGAGGACGGGTTCATGCAAGACGATCCATGGTCCTATTTTCTGTTCATGGGCCTGAGCATTCAGGGCATCTACGCCGAACGGTCAGGCATCCCCGGAGGCCTGCATCATGTCTTCGGCGAAATCATGTCACCCAATATCATCCTGCCGGACTGGATAGTTGACGGCACCAGTCATCTGCTACACGAACAGTACACCCGACTCCCGAATTCATCTCAGTTCTACCACGAGATATTTAATACCACCATCATTCCCAACCTGGACCGGGTGAGCAATCATCCCGAAATCTGGCCCGGCCGGCAGACATACCGGATCTATGGACGTCCCTTTGTTCGCTGGATATCGGAGCGGTACGGTTGGGATAACATCCTTTTGTTTTTGCAATTGCACGGGAAGGGCATCGTTCCCATCGAGATTGAGACCAAGGTCGGAAACGCCTTCGGTAAAAGCACCAACCAACTGTGGCAGGAGTTCAAGACGGACCGCGCGAGGCCGGAAACCGCAGGAATCATGGGACTTCCTATCATCGGCTACTGGCATCAGCCCTTTGTTTATTGGAACGATGCCGGTCTTTATCCCGGGCTCGAGAAAAACGGCATTCGCGGACGCTATGGCGTTGTGGATCCGGATGGCTGGGTGTGGCTAAGTCAATTTGAGGAGGGGACGGCAAGGGTGAAACGTCAACTGCGGGACACGGTTCGCACTCTCCCGCGCAAGCACGTCTGGGATCCGGGACCCGGTGGTGTTGCTGTTACCCGAAGGGGGCATCGGCCTTATTTGATGATAAATCTATTTGACCATGTTGACCGTGTCGGCAAAGCCAATGTCCACAATGGGGATGAGGACAACCCCGATTTGATCGCTGCCCCCCCGGAAGTGATTCAGCTTTCCGGACCGGTGCGGGATCCTGCCGGACGTATCGCTGTTTCCGGAAACTCCGGCGGCAACTGGGATATCTGGCTCTATGACGGGGAATGGAAGCGCCTCACAACATCGGCCAGCGTGGAGATGGACCCGTGGTTCGCAGACGGCAGACTCTTATTCGCATCCAACTTCTCCGGCCGCTTTCAGATACATACCGCCGGCATGCGGCAGTTGACCCATTCGTCCACAACAGCGATATTGCCCCGGGGGAACATCTACCTGGAATTGAGAGCCGGCGGATGGACACCCAGAACACTGCCCATTGAAGATACACGCCCCGGTATAATGCCGGGATTGTTTCCGCTGCAAGCGCCGGTACTGCAGGGAATTCCGCCATCAGGCGCTGAGACAATCCGGTCCGCACCGGCAGAAACCGCTGGTCAGACCGTGCCCAGACCCTATTCGGCCCTGAAAAGCCTTTGGCCGAACTTCATCGCACCGGACCTTTATGTCAATGACGACAGCTTCCAGGTGGGCCTGGCGACCAGGGCCGAGGATGTGACCGGCGAATTCACCTGGGATGGCGGATTCCGGTATGATGTGATTGAAGATTATTACTCATGGCGGCTGGGCGGAAAAGCCCATGCCTTTGGTGTGCGGGTGGCCCGGTACCCCTTCGGCTATACCACGGAACGCGACCAACAAGTGGATGAAAGCCGGCACGACATCAAAGTTGCCTGGAGCCTTCCCCAACTTGGAGATTTCGGCATATCCGTCAACTGGCGGCATTACGTGGACGAACAGGATCCGGATAAAACCGCCGATGAGGAGTACTGGGGGGCCCTGGAGACCCGTCAGGCCTTCGGTAATCTCAGTGCCCGGCTGACAGCGGATATTTTTACCGACAACAGCCAATCCCTTTACGGACAGGCGAATTACTGGCTCGGTCAGTCGATTACCACCGTATTTCAGCTCGGGGCCGGCAAAACATGGGGAGAACTCGAACCCGGCCACAATACCTTTCGCATCGGCGGAAACGCCGGAGAAGGATTTTTCACCCAGCGCCCCAACCGCCTGTTCCCCATACGGGGTTTTGATGCCAATGTCCTTGATGCCGGGCTTGCCGGTTCCGGCAGCATCGAGACTTTCTGGCCACTCGCCCGGCTCCAGGCCGGATACGGAACCCTGCCCCTGTTTTTCCACAACATCAAGCTCGGCACCTTCGTGGATGCCGGGTTTGCCGACGGGAATCCAACCGGAGACGACCTCCTGGTCAGCGCCGGTCTGGAATTGATCACCGGCATGGAGTTCGCCTGGGGATACATGGCCAATTTCCGACTGGGGGTGGCCTGGCCCATCCATCAACCCGACGATCTCGACCAGCAGGGCCCGGTTTTGCTCCTGCAAATCGGTAAACCGCTGTAATCGGCAAAATGACAGAACAGTCGAACAGAAGAACAGACGAATGACAGAAGATCATTAAGCCACGAACCAATTTCCAACCTGTAGGGGTGCCCCTTGTGGGTACCCGCATAGCTCTTCTTTAGCGTATTTCGTGGCAGAGAAAACAAAAAAGATCAACCAACCACGAACCACACGAAATACACGAACAGGACAAGGGATTTCTTACGCCTTCGGCTGGATTTGAATTTACCGGTATTATTTACCTCTGCGATCTTCTTCGGCGCAGCCGACCCAATCTTTTCAGTTCTTTTTTCGTGTGGTTCGTGTATTTCGTGGTTTAAAAGTTAAATAAGGACTGCCACAAGGGATTGCCCCTTCTGGGTACCCGAAAGACATCTGACAACCATCGTTTTATCTGCTATATTTACCCCATTGTTCCAATTCCGTACCCAATCAATAGTTGGAAATACCCATGCCAAGCCCCTGGAACCCGGAAACATACATCAAGGCCCTGAAATTCGCCGCCAACGCCCACAACGGACAGACCATACCGGGCACGGATTTGCCCTATGTGATCCATCCCACCATGGTGGCCATGGAAATCATCACCGCCCTCGGCCATGAGGAAGATCTCGACGGTGATCTCGCCGTCCAGTGCGCCCTGCTTCATGATGTCATCGAGGACACCGATATCACCTACGATGCCCTTGCCGCTGAATTCGACAGCGACGTGGCTGATGGTGTCCAGGCACTGACCAAAAACACCGCCCTCGGTTCCAAAAAGAATCAAATGACCGACAGCCTGAAACGGATCAAGCAACAGCCCCAAGAAATCCAAATGGTCAAACTCGCCGACCGCATCACCAATCTCCAACCACCGCCTGGGTACTGGGATGCAGGGAAAATTGAGCGGTATCGGAAAGAGGCGGAATTGATACTTGATGAACTTGGGGAGGCATGCACATATCTGGCGGATCGATTACGGCAAAAAATAATGGATTATACCAAAATCAGATTGTTTGGAAGATGGCGGTGATAATTACCGGACCAATCCACTCGGCGCGGAAATTAAATCTGTGCCTTGCAGACAAGGTGCTGGCAAGCACGGCATGATTAGGGTTGCGATAACGTCGGCATGTATGTAAAAATAGCCGAAAATCAGGATGTTAATATAAAGCCGCTTGATGTTTAATAAGACACCGAAGGGATAGTCTATGCCGCTGACACCGGAACAGGAAGCGCGTCAAAAAATAGATGATCTACTGGAAAAAGCCGGTTGGGCCCTTCAGGATGTCAAAACAGCCAATATTCATGGTTCCAGGGGCGTGGCCATTCGTGAATTTCCGTTGGAACGGGGATTCGGCTTTGCAGACTACCTCCTTTATGTGGATGGCAAAGCAGCCGGTATTATCGAAGCCAAAAGAGAGGGTACAACACTTTCCGGGGTGGAAATACAATCCGAAAAATATACCGAAGGACTGCCCGAATCGCTTCCGGCATGGTTTCGACCACTTTCCTTTCACTATCAATCCACGGGTGTGGAAACCCGTTTTACCAATCGGCTGGACCCCGAGCCTCGGGCACGAAATCTGTTTGCCTTTCATAGACCTGAAACATTTGTCGAATTCCTGGAAACACCCGTTCAATCACAAAAAGGAAATGCCGGAGAACCAGATCCCTCTTACGGCCTGCCGCCCACGTTTCTGCATAGGGTGCGGCAGATGCCGCATCTTATCGAAAGTGGTCTGTGGCCGGTACAAATCACAGCCATTAAAAACCTCGAGCACTCCTTGTGCCAAAATCGTCCCCGTGCGTTGATCCAGATGGCCACGGGATCGGGCAAAACCTTCACCGCCATCAATTTTATTTACCGGTTGATCAAGTTTGCCGGTGCCCGGCGGGTGTTGTTCTTGGTGGATCGCGGGAATTTGGGCGACCAGACCTACAAGGAGTTTCAACAGTACGTGTCGCCCTATAACAATTTTAAATTTCCCGAAGAGTATATTGTTCAACGGCTCACATCCAACACCCTGGACAAAACCGCCCGGGTGATATCCGTCATGCTGAAGGTGTCCTAAAAGAATATTCACAAACCTATTCTGAGGAAGGCTTGAGGCAAAGTAGATTATGGCCAAGCGGGACTCTATGTATAACGATAGCAGCAAATATAGCTGATAGTGCAATACTGGGCATTGAGGCCTGTTTTCCAGATAGTGTTGTTGGCTTTATACCTGAAAAAAACCATATAGACGTATGCTTTGTTGAGTACTTTATAAGGACTGCAAAAGAAAATATTGAGCGCTTTGCACCAGCAACTGCCCAGAAAAATATAAATCTTAAAATTCTTAGTGAAGTGGCTGTTCCGCAAGCTCCATACAAAGAGCAACTGGTGATCGTACAAAAAGTAGAGAAACAACTATCAATACTGTCTCGATTGGAAAAAACAACAGATTTGAACCTTCAACGTGCAGACCGCCTCCGCCAATCCATATTAAAAAAAGCCTTTTCCGGCCAATTGATTCCTTCAAACCACACGTACAATTCAGACCCTGCCATTGAACTGCCATTAGCCGCCGAAGAGACTCCTGTTTATGCACCCAAACGAAAAGGAAAAAACGTATAACCCGGTGAAAGTTCATTTCATTGTAGTGCTCCGATAAAAACACAAAAAAGTGTTCCAATGCAGATCTTTAACGTTAAGGGGGTGACCGTGGAAAAGAGAAACGTTCTGGTTGTTGTTAAAACATACCCGGAGATCAGCAGGAAATACACAGAAACGGTCTGTACGGCGGGGATTGATGCGGAGACAAAAAAGCTGGTGAGGCTGTATCCGATCCGGTTTCGATATCTGGAGGGCGATCAGCAATTCAGGAAATACCAGTGGATCAAGGTACATCTGACCAAGGCCTTGTCAGATCCGCGACCGGAGAGTCACCACATTGATACGGATTCCATCGAAATCGGTGAGGTGATGCCGGTGGGCCGAATGTGGGATGAACGGCACGCATGGCTCATCAATGACCATACCCTTTTCCCTTCTGTCGAGGCGTTGCGCGCGGCCCAGGTCGAGAGCAGCGTATCTCTGGGCATTGTCAAACCGGGCAAGGTCCATCGGGTGGTCATTCAATCGAGAGATGTCAACGAGGTCAAGTCGGCTATCAGTAAGAAAGACAGTGTGATCAACCAGCTGGATCTATTTGAAACCAAGAAAGATCTCTATATCTTGCCGGTGAGGATCATGATCGAGTTTTCCTGCAATGATCCGGCTTGTACCGGGCATAAAATGAGTATTCTGGATTGGGAATTCGGGCAGTTGTATCGAAACGTGGCGAAAAGCAGGAACTGGCAGGTAAAAATCGAATCTAAAATTATGAATGAAATATTCGGTGCAGAGCGCGATACGTATATTATCCTGGGCAATATGGCGGCCCATCCCCAAACGTTCTGCGTGTTGGGCTTTTTCTGGCCACCCAAGGCCCCTTCGCGCCAGAAACAACTATTTGTCTAAAGCGGTACGATATGCTTGACCTTTAGACCGTTGCCGTCGATCTTCTGTATCTCTTCCGCAACCACGTTGCGATGGCATTGTCCGGGATTGCGCTCGAAACAGAGCAGGGATACTTTTTTTCCGGAATTGATAAGTTCGTTAATGATTTGAAGTGGTTCTGTCTTATCGGATAATCCGTCTTGATATTTTTTGAAGAACCGTTCGTAATCTCCGGACGCGTATAATTCATCACGCATCTCTTTGGGGGCGCCCAACGCCTGAAAATTCAGGTATTCGATATTTTTATCGTTCAGCATCTCTTTTAAAGATGTTTTCGAGAATCCTTTTTTACGACTCACCGGCAGTTTGCGAACATCGGCCACCAGATCAACACCATTGTGGGTAAGGTGCGCCAAAAACTGCTGCTGATCAAGCCCCTCGTAACCTATTGTATATAAAAGCATATTTGCCTCACATAATATTTTTTGTATCTTCCCTATACCATAGATGAAATGGAAAGAAAAAGCCAGGATAGGCATATCTTGAAATAACGGCAACGATAATGTAATTGCTATTAGTCACGTAACCATCAATCCTTGCATTCAACGCCCCAAAGTTAACCAAAACTAAAATGAGTCCTTCGGATATTGTTCAAAAACTCTGGAACTATTGTAATGTCCTGCGCGACGACGGCATGTCCTACGGTGACTATGTGGAACAGCTCACCTACCTGCTTTTTCTGAAAATGGCGGATGAGCGCACCAAAGCACCCTACAATCAGGATCCTATCGTTCCCAAAAAATACGACTGGCCCAACCTGATCAAAAAAGACGGCGACGACCTGTTCGATCATTTCCGGCACCTTCTTGAAGGCTTGGCCAAAGAAAAAGGCTTGCTGGGCCTGATTTTCAATAAATCCCAGAATAAATTCCAGGACCCGGCCAAGCTGCGCCGGTTGATCGTTGATCTCATCGACAAAGAAAACTGGACGGCCATGAGTGCCGATGTAAAAGGGGACGCCTTTGAGGGATTGCTGGAAAAAAACGCCCAGGACACCAAAAGCGGCGCCGGACAATATTTTACGCCTCGTCCGCTGATCCAGGCCATGGTGGATGTGATGTCGCCAAGGACCGGTGAGACCATCTGCGACCCGGCCTGCGGCACCGGCGGGTTTTTATTGGCCGCCCATGACTTCATCGTGGATCACAATCCGAATATGACCACGGCTGAAAAGAAAAAGCTCAAGGCCAACACCATCAAGGGCTGGGAACTGGTCCAGGGGGTTGCCCGCTTGTGCGCCATGAATCTTATGCTGCATGGTATCGGCAGCCCGGAGTATGAACCCATTGACGTGTCCGATGCCCTTGCCGTAGAACCCGGAGAGCATTTCAACCTCGTTCTGACAAATCCGCCCTTCGGCAAAAAGAGCAGTGTCACCATAATCGGAGAAGACGGCAAGACCGTCAAAGAGCGTGACAGTTACGAGCGTAATGATTTTTGGGCCACCACTTCCAACAAGCAGCTCAATTTTGTCCAGCACATCAAGAGTCTGTTGAAAATCGACGGTCGCGCCGCCGTTGTGGTACCGGATAATGTGCTGTTCGAAGGCGGTGCCGGCGAAACCGTTCGCCGCAAGCTGCTGCACGAGTGCGATGTCCACACTCTGCTGCGTCTGCCCACGGGCCTGTTTTATGCCCAGGGTGTAAAGGCCAACGTTCTCTTCTTCGAACGCCGCAAGGGCAGTGAAAACGCTGCCACAAAAACGCTCTGGATTTACGATCTGCGTACCAATACGCATTTCACACTCAAAACCAACGCCCTTAAACGCAGCGATCTGGATGAATTTGTAGCCTGCTATTACGGCATCCCAAATAAAAAATCCCAAGATGTTTTTTGCCGGGATAAGAGCAAAAAATCAAAACCATTGCCGAAAACCTTATCACGAAACAATCGTAAACCCACCTGGACAGACAAAAAGCCCAACGGCCGTTGGCGGTCTTACGATTATGATGAAATAGTCGCCCGGGATAAAGCCAGCCTCGATATTTTCTGGTTAAAAGATGACTCCCTTGAAGATTCCGAAAATTTACCGGAGCCGGACATACTGGCACAGGAAATAATTGACGATCTCGAAGCTGCTTTGGTGCAATTCAGAGAAATCGCCGAAGATCTTGGAGAGGGTAATTCCACCACCTGAAATTACCATAGGAGATGACAGGGAAATGGCCATTCCAGATTATCAAAGCATTATACTACCACTCATGAAATTCATTGCTGATGGGAAAGAGCATTCTCTACGTGAAACCATTCTGACGATGTCGAATATGGGAATAGCTTATGAAAAAAAAGATAAAACAAGACCATAACAATGATAAACAGTTGATACGCTCCTCAGCTTCAGAATATCTGACCTTTGTTGCGGCCAGTGGCAAGGGAGGCGTCGAAGCGGTTTATGCAGATGAAAATATCTGGCTGACCCAGAAAATGATGGGGGTTCTCTATGATGTTGACGTCAGAACGATCAACTGTCACCTGAAAAAAATCTTTAGTGATAGTGAGTTGGAAGAAAATTCAGTTATCCGAAATTTTCGGATAACTACCGCAGATGGTGAAAACTATAACACCAAGCACTACAATCTCTCCGTAATCATTGCCATTGGCTACAAGGTTAACTCCGAACGCGCTGTACAATTCCACAAATGGGTACCCACGATTATTCAGGAGTTCACCATCAAGGGTTACACTATGGATGATGAGCGCCTGAAGAATGACGGCTCAACTCTATCGAAAAAGTATTTTGAATTCTTTTCACAATCGTATGAAAAAGCACTGTGCCCCTGAAACTTGAAGGCAATTGGCAGGATAACGTAGGCGCAACCATAGGATTACCAGAGGTCGTGATGACGGAAAAACTGTATAAACTTTACCAGCTTCAGAAAAAGAGAGGTAGAACCTTCAGGGTGGGTTGGGCGATAAACACGGATCGCCTTTCTATGGATGGTCATGAAACGATCGATCAGCAGCACAAGTACTATGATTTCATGAAATGGGCTTATAAAAATCCACCTGATTTTCCACCCATTTTCCCAGAGCGGCTTCTCGATCGATTGAACGATGCATTCAAGAACCAAAAAAGCCCGAGTTGGGAGTCATTAATAGAAAAGACCTGAGTACGGTATAAAGTCATTTCAATCCTCCAGTTCAGCTCGTTCATCCCCGTTTTAAACAGTAAAACAGGGCGCAAAAATCCGGGCCGCGGAAGAAAGGGGCGTTTACTTCAGGAAAACTATCCGCCAAATCCCGGCAGTTTGAATTTTAAAGTGACTTCACCTGTTCTGGGGTCGAGCTGAACCATGCGTTGGTCCTCGCCTTTGGATTCTATTTTTTGACCGGTGGCCATCTCGATCATTCCGGTTAGAAATTGAAATCCGTTGTTAAGAACCATTTCCATCTTTTCCGGTGATTGGCCGGGAAATGGGGTGGCGGTTTCATCGACTTGGGCGGCGGATACGCCGGTAGCGGTTATTGATGTGGATGATAGGTTGTCGGCAATCTCCTCTTCGGCGGTGAAATCAATCGACTGGTGTTCGGGTTGATTCAACACCTGAGGATTGAGATAGTGCGGTGTGTCTTCCGAAAGTTCTTCCTGAATGTTTTCCGACGGTGCAGGCAATGGCTCTTCTTCGATCATTTCCCGGAGACGGTTGAGCAACTCGTTTCGTTTTTCCTGTGAGAACTCGACGGTGGCCGGACCATCATCGAACACACCATCGAACAGATCTGTTTTGAGCTGAATACCTGCAAGAATGCGTTCTTCGATACTGTTTTTAGCTATCAGATTGATCACATTGACACAGCGGCTTTTCTGACCGATGCGGTTGACCCTGCCGATGCGTTGATTAAGTTTGGCCGGGTTCCAGGGGATTTCAAAATTGACCACGCAATCCGCAGCTTGCAGGTTAAGCCCCGTACCGCCGGCGTCGGTGGAAAGGAAGACAAGACAATCCGGGTTATTTGTGAATTCGTCGATAAGGGCCTGACGTTTTTTTACCGGTATTTTTCCTGAGAGTTCAACGAAGTTGACACCGGCATCAGAGAGGTGCCGTGCAATGAGATAGGTCATGGTGGTCCATTCGCTGAAAATAACCATCTTCCGATTGTCCTGTATCGCGATATCGTCAATTATACCCGCCAGTTCCTTGAGCTTTGGCGAAATATTGGTCTTCCGGTCGATGAGATAGGTGGAATTACAGGTCTGGCGCATGCGAAGCAGTAACTCCTGTATATGGCGTAAATCCATGGGGGTCAGATGTTTTTTGCTGAGCAGTGGCGCCAGGGCCTGGCTGTATCCGGCATGCAGGCGCTGCTGTTTAATGTGCAGATCAATATAGTAAGTGTTGACCACCTGGTCGGGCAGATCCTTTAACACTTCGTCTTTTTTCCGCCGGATCACCAGTGGGGCGAGTTTGGTTTGCAGGCGGTCTAGGTTGGTATAACCGAGGATGGCGCCCTTTTTTTCGCGGCTGAGCATGAAATGGTCTGCGGCGAATTGCCACAAGGGTGACAGCAGGTACGGGTCCAGGAATTGAACGATGGAGTAAACGTCTTCCAATTTGTTTTCAAGGGGTGTGCCTGTGAGCACGAGTGCATGGGTCCGCGGAATCTGTTTGACGGCGGCGGCGGTCTTGGTGGAGAAATTCTTGATGCGCTGGGCTTCATCCAGGATCACCAGATCCGGTTTAAACCGGGAAAGTACCAATGTGTCCCGCAGTACGGCTTCGTAGTTGGTTATTTTGAAGTAGGTGTCGTCTTTGAGATACTGGCCGATGCGCTGTTTCGGCGATCCGGCGATAACCAGCGCCTTTTCGGAACTGAAATGATGGATTTCCCGCTGCCATTGGTCCTTCAGCGATGCCAGAGTGACGACGAGCACTTTATGGAATCCGAACACCTTCCTCTTCAGTATTGCCAAGGCAATGGCTTGAAGGGTTTTACCCAAGCCCATTTCGTCACCGATCAGGGTTGCCGGTTTATGGAGGCCGAATCGCACCCCCTCTTCCTGATAGGGATAGAGCTGTGCTTTAATGTTCAGGCCTTTTATCGTGTCCCTGGATGACGAGTCTTCTACGAATTGCTGCATTTGGAAGCGCAACTCAACACGTCTCATTACTTCAGAACTGATTCGCAAGTGTTTGTTATGTTGCTGCTTGAGCAATAAAAGTAGATCGGTGATTTCCTCACCCTTCATATCGCCGTTTATATCAAAAAGGCAGTCCAGGGTTTCTTTCAAATCCTGGGGCCGGTGTTTTTCATGAAAAAGTCGCGGCTGTTGTTTTTTGGAATCCCAATAGAGATCAATGAAGGGAAAAATTTCTTTTTCGAGTTGTTTGGCAAAGCCTCTCTTTTTCTTCAGTTGAGCCGAGGCGAACAGAAGGTGTTTGCAAAGACCCAGGCGGTTGGTGGCGTAATCCGGGCAATCGCAGTGCCCGGTCGTATGTACGGGGTCGTGCAGAATGACGGTGTACTGCCTGCCGTTTGAAGTTTCAACCAGATGTTCGCCTTTAATCATGTCGCCCTGAGTGAAGATGAGGTCTTCGGTTTTTGATCTACGGATTCTGTCCTCGACAGCTTGCTGCTTTATTTCTTCCGGGGTGAGACATCGTGAACCATTTTCAACGTCGGCATCAACAGATTTATCCGCGGCTTGCCGTTTAGGGGTGAGAGAAAGAACGCTCAGCATGGCGGCGACGATATGTTTGCAACCATTGCCTGGATATGGACAGTCGCATGCTGTTTTCAATTGTCCATCATTTAATTCGATCCGCGTGATGTAGTCGCCATAGTTGCCGTCCACATCAAAGACAAAGGATTTCAGCTCCGGATTCGCCTCCCGCAAGGAAAACGCACCGTTTTCGTAAAGGTGGATTCCACGTTTATATATGGGGAGGGAGTCTGCAACTTTGTTTTTGATAAAAGCCCGGTTTATTGGCGTCATTCGTTTGGTCTCCTTCGCTCAGGTCAAGTTTAAAGTGCACTTGTTAACATGTTCACAAGAACTGAGCAAGGTGCTATTTTAACCGTCTATTATATCACCAAATCCTGAATTATCCGTCATATCGGTACCTTTTTCATCGGCTTCGCCTTGCACGGTAAGCCATAATGCGTTACAGGTATTCACCTGCCACATTGAGTTCGCGCACTTATTCAGCAAGATCAAATTAGACTGGTTTTCTTTATCAACAACCCTGCAACACAAGGCGTAATGCATGGGCAGGACGACCGACAACCTGAAAGCCGTATTTGCCGGTGAATTCCAGGCCCGTAATAAGTACAACTTCTTCACCGAAAATCTACCCGTCCTGCGAACATCCACGGGTATTTTACAAACCGGAAAACCTGGATGTATAGTATTAAAACCAAACTGCCGAGCTATTCTCGGCAGTTCAATTATATGGAGGTATAGGTATGAAAGTCATTGGATTTAACGGAAGCGCCAGGAAGGAAGGCAATACGTCGATTCTCATCCGCAAGGTGTTTGATGAACTTGAGGACGAGGGGATCGAAACCAAGTTGGTGAATCTGGGGCCGCAGTCAGTGAATGGTTGTCTGGCCTGCGGGAAATGCATGGAAAACAAGGATGGACACTGCATCCAGAAGAAAGATGCCCTCAATGACTGGCTGGATGTGATGGCAGCAGCCGACGGCATCATCCTGGGGTCGCCGGTTTATTTCGCCAATATCAGCGGTCAAATCAAGTGTTTCATGGACCGGGCCTGGATGGTGGCCCGTGCCAACGGCAATCTGTTCAGACGGAAGGTCGGTGCCGCCGTCGTATCGGCCAGGCGGGCGGGCTGCGTGTCCACGTTTCATGCGCTCAACAATTATTTTACCATCGCCGAAATGGTGGTCGTGGGCTCCTCCTATTGGAACATGGGATTTGGCAGGGTAAAGGGTGAGGCGGTCCAGGACGGAGAGGGCATGCAGATCATGTCCAATCTGGGAAAAAACATGGCCTGGCTTATGAAATCCATCGAGGCGTCAAAGACGTCTGTCCTACCGCCGGAAACATCACTGGATGTGGTGACCAATTTTATTCGGTAATGCTTCGGCCTGACCGTTGGTCAATTCAGGTCCCGTAGGGGTGCCCCTTGCGGGTACCCGCAATAGATTATTTCCAATGTATTTCGCGACAAGGAATACAAAAAAGATCAATGAACCACGAACCACACGAAATACACGAACAGGACCAAGGTACTCTTGTGCCTTCGGCGAGGTTTGAATTTGCCGGTATTATCTGACCCTATGCTCTTCTTCGGCGCAGCCGACCCAGCATTGTCGGCGATGAATATACTCCGCAATTACCCGTATTCACATAAAAAGAAAATGTTTTTTCAAGCAAAGGATATTGGGGATCTATTTAGATTATCGAAAAGTATCGGTGATCGCGGATACCCCGGCCCTTCCCGTTGCTGCTCAGATACGATACTGGTTTTATTCTCCCGGCTGCCTTATTCGATGATGGAAAGATCATCCACAATCACTGTGGTATCATCATGGCCTGAAATACCGGGCAGGATTTCCCAGGGATGGCCGCTGTGGTTGGTATTGTTGCGCATGACCGATTCCGCGATATGCAGGGTGCCGGTGTGATTGTTGCTGACAAAGAAGATCGCCGGTCCGTGGGTGTTGCCCTCGTTGTATTCGATCCGGGTACCGAATACGGAAAGTGTCATGGTGTTGCCATCGTTGTAAATGGCGCCGCCGCTGCCGCCGCCGGGTGTTCCGGCCAGGGACGGATTGCCACCGTTGCCGATGGCGCGGTTGTGCGTAAATAGACTGTTGAGGATCGTCCAGGACACGCCGATGCTGCTGATACCGCCTCCGTTGGAACCGACATTGCCCAGATCGTCCCGGCCGCCGAAGGTGCTGTGGACCACGTAGACCTGGCTGTCGTTGTACTGAGGGAATACCCGGATCGCCGCCCCGCCCACATCGGGACCGGTGTCGGTGCAGACATTGTTGAAGAAACGGCAATTGATCACCTTGAACCTGCCCCCCCGGACCCAAATGGCGCCACCGCCGTCATATGTTGTTTCGCTTTTGGAGTTCGCATCGATAAAGGTAAGGTTTTGCACGGTCAGTCGGGGATGGTCCTGGTCCTGGCAATGGTCAGTGGTCCACACCTGGTCCGGATCGCAGGTGTTCATATAGAGAATCCGGCGCTGGCCGGCGCCGCTGAGCGTGACCAGCCCGCCGCCGTCGATGACGATCTTGGGGCCGGTGTCGTTGTAGACCTTGGCGGTTTCGTCCATGAAGATGGTCACCGGGTCCGGGCCGCAGTCAAAGGTGATGATGCCGCCCAGGGCCACCGCATCCACCACGGCATCGGAGGTGCAGCTTTGGGACGTGCCGTCGCCAATGACCTGGTCAGGTATGGAGGTATCTTCTTCCATGGCCTCATCGGGTACAGGCCAATTGCCGTCGGGATTTCCCGGTGCGGGCATGTCACCGGACATCTCAGTGTAGTCCACATTCGTGTTGCCGCCGTTGATACTGCCATCCCCATCGCCTCCGCCGCCCGAGCAGCCGGACACGGAAAGAAAAAACGCCAAAACCATTGCCCAACCGCATATCGATGTCATCATGTGAGTCTCCTCTACAATTATAGGGTGAACACAGCAGAATATGTGCCAAGATGTGCACACCACCACCCTTTACATGCGATATCAAGTCTTTAATAGGTCTGCTGGCATCAAAAGATGTGGAAGGAATATCCGATAGCATTGATTGGAGATTCTCCCGTATCAAAAAGACAATTTTTTTCACGCATGAGTTACCTTTTGTGCATTCGGTTTCAGCGGGGTGCCAGTTTGATACCCACAGGAAAAAGTGCGGGTACCGGTGAAGTTGCAATAGTAGAGGCACATGTTCGTTAACACTGCATCCGGATTTGATCCTGATTCAATTTTAGCGGGATTATTATTGAAAATCTGCAGTTGACATTATGATTTCCTGAATCTAACAATGGCACCATGTTTCTCAGGTCACCGCCCATCCGTCAAGTTGAAGTCTCCTTCCGGATAGGGCGTTTTTCTGACCACGGCGGTGTGGAAAACTCGACTGACGCGGATGACAGGAACAGAGGTTATACTCATACCGCCGGAGTAAGCGTAACTCTTGCGGATAACTGGAAAAGAGGCATCAGCTTATGAAAATCGGACGTAATGCACCATGCCCCTGCGGCAGTGGCAAGAAGTATAAGAAGTGCTGCCTGGATAAGGCAAGCCCACCGGTGGACCTTTTGTGGCACCGGCTCATTAAGGCTCAAGACGATTTGATCAATAAGCTGGTGGCTTTCGCCAAACGGGTTCTGGGGGAAATAGGGCTCGTTCATGCCACGGGCGAATTTTTACGCTGGCCGGATGCAGATGAAATTGACGAACTCATCGAAGATCACATGTCGCTTTTCACACCCTGGTATCTTTTCAACTGGGTTTATGATCCGGATGACTCAGCGGTGGAACTGAATGTACCCGCCTATGTGACCATTGCCGAGATGTATCTGGCTGAAAACAGGGCCCGCCTGGACAATCTGCAGGTACGGTTCATTGAAACCGCTGTGGAAATACCTTTCACCTACCATGAGGTGATCGAATGCAAACCTGGCCGTAGTTTCACCCTGAGAGACGCATTCACGGGTGCTGAGAACAATGTGTTGGAAAAAACTGCGTCACAAATGATAATGGTCGGCGATCTGCTGTTTGGAAGGGTGATGACCGTGGATCATGTCTCGATTTTGTTGGGTTGTAGTTCTTTCTCCATCAGACCGTTATGGAAACCGTCTATCATAGACCTGCGACGGCATATCAAAAAGGAATTCGACGTTATCACCGATGATGTTGTGGAGTACTATGAAGGGGATATTCGGGATCTATACTTCTCCTTATACGAAGCGGTCATGCAGCCGCCTGAGATGGTGAATACGGATGGCGACCCCATGGAATTCCAGACCTTGCGCTATGACATCGATGATGCCGAAACCGCCTTTGAAAAGCTATGCAGCCTGGCCGATGCATCCGAGACGTGTGAAGATCTGAGGAAGGACGCGGTGCTCGATGACCACGGCCGTGTGGTGGAAGCAGAAATTCCCTGGTTGCGGGCCGGATATAAAAAAGTTGCGGGACCGGAAAATACGGTGATGGGGCGGTTGATGATCAAAGGAAACACCCTTGAGGTTGAAGTCAACTCGAATGCCCGCGCCGAATCCATAACCGCCGAGATTCGAAAGCGCATGGGGTCTTCGGCCCGGCACACGGGTACCGAGACGCGCACTGCGAACGAAATGTGGCCGACGGATACCGATGGTGTTCGGAACGGCTCGATGTTACCGCCGGAACAACATGAACTGATGGCATCGCCAGAGGTCCGGAAACATCTGGTCCGTATATTTGGTGACCATTGGAAAGGGTGGATGAATGAAAAAATACCCGCCCTGGGCGGTAAAACCCCACGGCAGGCGGTCAAAACAGCCGATGGCCGGGAGAGTGTGGAGGCGCTGTTGCTTGACGCCCGGCGTGACATTGAACAAAACGGGCTGCAGGAGATCTTCGAGCAGGACCCCATCGAGCAAGTCCGCCGCAAATTGGGCCTGGACCGGCCGTTGAAGACCCAAACCGGCCGGTCGCCATCAACGGGCGGGGGTGAAGCGTTCAAGAATATCAAATCAATGATCGAGGCCTTCGGTCGAGAGCATTACATTGAAAATATTTCAGATTTGGCTGTTAAGCTGTGCCACCGATTGGAATGCGGCGAGGAGTTCTCCCTGGACCGTGGGCGGCCAGAAATATGGGCTTCCGCCATTCTCTACGTCATTGGCCAGCTCAATTTTTTATTCGATCATGAACACGCTGACTCACTTTCACCCCAGGATTTGTGCGACGATTTGGGCACCAATCAGCGCACGGTTTCCAGCAAGGCGCTGCTCATACGGCGTACCTGTGATATCAGATTTTTAGATCCCGAGTATTCGCTGCCGGAAATTATGGAGATGTTGAGCTTTTATGAGAGCCCGGACGGTGAACTTTCGCCCACATCCATGATTGACGATTTCGAGGATGCCAAACCGGTTCATCCGAAACAATTGATTGACCACGCCACTGATTCGCCGCGGGAACACTCAAATCCGAATCCCGAAGGTAGTGGATCCAACCAAAAGAAACAACGCAAGTCCAAAGAGAAGCCTTCGCATAGTGGGGGGAAGCAACTGAATCTCTTCGATGAGGAGTGAGGACTTCATCGGTCCATCGAAGATCTGCTGTCATCTTCACGGATGCCGTTATTTCTATTCTCTGATGCCAACCGCCGGCAATGGGTTTCCCGGGTGAACAACAATAGCAGCAATGCCAATGCAGTCCAGGCCACCATCAGGCTGAAGCCGCTTTGGTAGGCGTCCAGTGGATAGATGCGCACACCTGCGAATGTTTTCCCCTGCCATTTGTGATCCAGCATCCAGCCGACAGCCGGTTGCAGGACCATGGGACCGAGCATTACCCCCATATTGATGACGCCTGAGACCGTGCCGGCCAGATCAGGGGGCACCGATTCTTTAACAAAGGCAAAGCTGATGATCATACATCCGGAGCAAAATCCGGTGGCCACGAGGATGGACGCCCGAACGGACAGGGGCAGGCCGTCGATGTAAAGACCGGTTATCCAACCCGTAAGGGCGAGGGCGCAACCGGCGATGTAGATGGGTTTTCGCCGGCCCATGCGATCCGAAAGCCAGCCGAAAAAGGGACCGCCCACGGCCCAGGCCACCAGTACAGCCGAGGTCAATATTGAAGCCTGCTCGGCAGGCAGCCCGTGGTGGGTGGTCAGGAAGGGTACGCCCCAGAGCCCGGAAAAGGTCAACACACAGCCGACAATGCCTCCCGGTATAAAGAAAAGCAGTACGATGTTGGGGCAGGCAATGGTCTTAAAAATACCGCCGAGAACCGATGACAGCGTGAGCGTTGTGGACGATCGGGGCGGCGGTGTTATATCGGTGTACCCCCTTTGGTGGGGATAATCCCGGACAAACAGCCAGATTGCAGCACCGATGCCAAAGGTGAGCAGAGCAGTTCCCAATGTAACGCTGCGCCAACTGAAGTGATTGACCATCAACCGCAAGGGGGGGCCGGCGAAAACAGCACCAACAATGCCGCTGAATAAGGCCATTCCGGAGACCATGGCGTAACGGTGGGGCGGGAACCACGAATCGGCCAGCTTCAACAGGGCCACAAAAGCAACCGCCACGGACCCGCCGATCAAGAACCGTCCCGCATAGGCCCAATGGATATTTTGGGCCAGGGCAAACACGACCGTACCCAGCCCGGCCACAAGGGTGCCGGCGGTCAGGAGCCGGCGGGGGCCCAGCGTGTCTGCAAGGATACCTGTGGGGATTTGCATGGCCACATAGCTGTAGAAATAAAAGGCGGACAGATTGCCGAGGGCCGCGGCGCTGATGCTGAAATCGCGCATCAGTTCAGTGGTCATCACCGCCGGTGAGACCCGCTGGAAAAACCCCATCAAATAAAAGACGGCGCCCAGACCCCACACGAACCAGGCCAGTCGCAAGGGGGGCGTATTTTTTAAAGGCATGACATCGTCCAACAGTTTTTAATAAAGGGTGAGCAATTCGAATGTTTCATCATTCGTATGTTATCGCTTTTTGTCAATGACTTAAAATGTGTCCATCACATCGCCCGCCGTATTTTGGGTCGTTTGTCCGTATCACGGGTACCCACAAAGGGCACCCCTGCGGGTATTGGTTTGATTCGTATTTTGGTTGTTGTGATTTTTTTAACCACGAAATACACGAACCACACGAAAAAGAGCGGAAAGGATTCGGTCGGCTGCGCCGAATAAGAGCACAGTGTCAAATTATATCGGGAAATTAAATATTCACCGGAGGCGAAAAGAGCCCCTTTGGTCCTGTTCGTGTATTTCGTATGTTTCGTGGTCGATTGGTCTTTTTTCAACCACGAAATACCTTGGAATTGCTCTGTTGCGGGTACCCACAAAGGGGCACCCCCTACGGGATTGGGATTGTTGCGATGTCCGTTTGTTTCATCGATTTTAATCGGGATAGGGGCCTTTATGATCGTTTCAATGCGATGCAGAGGCCGTCATTCTCCGGGGAATGGCCGGGCAGGAGGGTCCAGAGGTTCACGGATTCCCATTCGGGATCTTCGAATATCGCCTGGTTGAATCCATGGGCATCCTGGAAGCCGGTGTTGTCTGCCACCAGCAGTCCGTTATTGAGAAGCTTTTTCTTGCACAGGGGCAGGGCGCGTTCGTAGTCTTCTTTCTCAATATCCATGAATATCATGTTCACTGGGTTATCAAGTGCCCGTAATCCGACTAACGCGTCCTGGCAATGCACACTCACCCACCGCTTCAGGTCAGCTCGTTCGATGTTGCGGACCGCCCTTGTGGCCATTTCCGGGTCGGCTTCGAATGTGATGAGTTGGCCGGGATTTGTTTTGCATGCATTTCCCATGAAAATGGCTGAATAACCGGTGGCGGTGCCCAACTCGACGATGCAACGGGCACGTTGCAGTGTTGCCAGCAGAAAGAGCAGGTTCCCAACCACAGGCCCGACAATGGGTATCTCCTGTTGTTCGGCTTCGGATTCCAGCTCTTTCAGCAGATCAGAACGAGGGGGCAGCCATTGGCCAAAGTACGTATCGGGGTGTTCCACCATTATACCCATAAGATTATCCTCTTTTCTCCATTTCTTAGCGGTAAAATCAACGACTGATATCGCGGATGATTTTTATAGCGAGAAGAATTGTCGGTATCAAGTGAAAAAACAGGTCAAAAATATCCATGGGTTTGGATAATGTTCCGTTTTTTAGCATGATCAGTTTTTCCAGGACATGGGGCATGGGTGTAAAAGGGGCCATCAACATGAATGCCGCGGCCGGGATGAGAAGTGCGTATGGTATTTTGTCCAACAAGGCAAACATAAGGTTATCCCCGATTCGTGGAGGCATAAGAGGAACTTGTCATTCCCATAGACAATGCTTCCCATCCGGTAGTGTTACATAATCCCAACGTACGGTTGTTATTTGTTCTTTTTTTCCTGCTTAGCCTTCTTCTTCTCTTTAATTGATTTTTTAGGCGTTTTCTTGTTGTCTTTTTTCGTATCTCTTCCTTTTGACATATGATTTACCTCCGAAAATTGTTATAAGCGGCTTTTTTTGTGCCGTCGCAGCATACTATAGATACCTGAAAATGCAATATTAAAGCGGTGTGAATTGTCTGTATGGTCTTCTTGCTCTGTCGATGTCGTATCGTATATCTCGTGATTTTAAAAAAAGATCTGATCAACCACGAACCACACGAAATACACGAACAGGACCAAAGGGTTTCTATTCGCCTTCGGCGAGGTTTGAATATTCCGCAATTATCTGACCATATACTCTTTTTCGGCGAAGCCGACCCGGTATTTAAGTTCTTTTTTCGTGTGTTTCGTGTATTTCGTGGTTAAAAAAACGGGCAACCACAAGGGATTGCCCCTACAAGGACGACCAAATACGAAGTATTTCCATACCCGTAGGGGAGCTGTGGGTACCTGGGCATTTTTTTGTCAGACCTGAACCATTGTAGATCACTTTTTTCCAACTACTCTTTCGCCCGTTCCACCCGGCATGCGGTGAGTTTGAAGGGGGCGATTTTGGAAAAGGGGTCCAGGTCGTTTCGGGTCAGACGGTTTACCGGGGATTCTGCGAAATGCCAGGGCATGAAGAGCTCTGTTTCCGCCACTTCCGTGCTGATGCTAAGAGTGGTCTCCAATTCTCCCTGGGCTGATGTCACGGTCACACGGTCGCCATCCGAAAACCCGTATTTCCCTGCGTCCACAGGGTGCATGAGCACATAGGCGGCATCGGCGAATTCACTGAGTGGTTTGCTCCGTCGGGTCATGGTGGCGGAGTGGTAATGGTATAGTATGCGCCCTGAATTGAGAAGAAAAGGATATATCTCCGTGGGTTTTTCCGTAGGTGGCGTATGGGCCACCGGGTGTAATATACCCTTGCCGTTGGGCGTATTGAATCGATCGAGGAACAGGGTGCCGGTGCCCGGATGATCTTTGTTCGGACAGGGCCATTGAATGCCGGCGGTCTCCAGTCGTTCGTAGGAGATGCCGCGCATCATCGGTGCGGCCTGGGCGATTTCATCGAAGATCTCTGCGGCTGAATCATAAGTACCGATATCGTGCCCCATGTGCCGGGCGATGTCCATGATGATCCGCCAATCGTCCCGGGTATCTACGGGAGCTTCCACGGCTTTACGCACCCGCAGTACCCGCCGGTCGCTGTTGACGAAGGTTCCCTCTTTTTCCGCAAAAGTGAACGCGGGCAGGACCACATGGGCTATCTCGGTGGTGGGGGTGGGGAAGATGTCCTGGACCACCAGGAAATCGAGGTTTCGCAATGCCTGCTCGGTGTGATTCAGGTCCGGATCGGTGATCATGGGATTTTCACCCATGATATACATTCCTTTAATTTCACCACTATGGGCTTTATTGATGATTTCCACCGTGGTGAGTCCGGGTTTGATTGACAACGCCCGGTGTTCCACCGCCCACAATCCGGCCATCCGTTTCCGGTTAACTTCATCCGTGACCGGTATATAGCCGGGATAGAACAGGGGGGAGCATCCCACATCCGTTGCACCCTGGACATTGTTCTGTCCCCGTGGAGGATCGATGCCGGCCCGTTCCTTCCCGATCTGCCCGGTAATGAGCATCATGTTGATAAGAGCGAAAACATTGTGGGTGCCGGTGGTGTGCTGGCTCAGCCCCATGCCGGTGGCGATGATCGCGGTGTCTGCAGCGGCATAAATATCGGCTGCTGTTTTCATTAATGTCTCAGGAACGCCGGTGATTTTTTCCACCAGTTTGCCGGTATATTCTGCTACAACGGCTTCGAGTTTTTTCACGGCCGCTTTACCGCCATCCACCCGGGTTGTAATGAAATCCTCGTCCATGAGGCCGGATTTGATGATGTGGCGGATCATGCCGTTGAACAGGGCCACATCGGACCCCAGTCGGGGCTGAAGCCAGATGTCCGCGATGGCTGCCAGCGGTGTCCATTTGGGATCGCAGACGATGAGGCGGTTTCCCTTGGCTTTCCCCGCTTTTACATAGGTGGCGGTCACCGGGTGGGTCTCCACCATATTGTTGCCGGTGACGAAGAGACAATCGGTGGTGGCGAAATCCTCGATGGAATTGCTGCCGGCTCCGTCACCGATGGATTTGAGCATGGCCGTGACCGTGGAGGCGTGGCACAACCGGGTGCAATAGTCCACGTTGTTGGTTCCGAATACCGTTCGAACCAACTTCTGAAAAAGGTAATTATCCTCATTGGTGCATTTGGCCGATGCGTAACCGGCCAGGGCGTCACTGCCGGCGTTTTGTTTGATACCACTAAATTTTTCGGCGATGAGATTCAGGGCTTCATCCCATCCGGTTTCGACCAGAACGCCGTTTTTCCGGATCAGCGGAGTGGTTAACCGTTCGGGATGCTGAACATAATCCAAGCCGAACCGTCCTTTGACGCATAATCTTCCGTCGTTGGGCGAGAGACCTTCCTCACCCGTGGCGCGGACAATGGAATTGTCCTGGACATGAAGTGATATCTGGCACCCCACCCCGCAATAGGGGCAGGTGGTGCGCACACGTTTTTCCACCCGGTCCATGCGAATTTGATCCCGGTGGGGTTTTTCCACCAATGCCCCCGTGGGGCAGAGCTGAATGCATTCGCCGCATCCGTCGCACTCGGAATCGTCCCATTTGCCGAATCCGGCCACGATATGGGAGGTGATGCCCCGATCTGCAAACGAGAGCACATTTTTTCCCTGAACCTCATCACAGGCCTTGATGCATCGGAAGCATTTGATGCATTTGGAGGCGTCATAGGTGAGGATGGGGGAAGTGTCATCCACCGGATACCCCATCTCCTTGTGGATATTCGGATAGGTTCTCTTTTCCGGATCGGAGAGTCCGTAACGGACCACCAGCTCACGGAATTCGTCCGCGTAGGTACCGTCGTCACTCTCATTGTGTTCAGCGAGCAGGTAGTCCAGGGTGTGGCGCCGGGTAGCTTCCAGTTCGGCATCAAAGGCGGTGACCGTCATACCGTCCGCCACCCCGATCGTACACGCCATGACCAATCCGTTGCGTCCTTCGATTTTCGTGACGCAAAGCCGGCAAGCCCCGGTGGGTGAAATTTTGTGATGATAGCAGAGACCGGGAATATCAATTCCGTTCTCCCGTGCCGCCTGGAGCAGGTTCAATCCTTCAGGCGCCTGGATTTGTTTGCCGTCGATGGTGAGAGTGACCAATGGTGTCGTCATTTCCGATTTATGTATTTGGTTTTTAGGGTGGTATATTTAACTACGGGTTAATTCTTAAGCTCCGCCTGAAACTGCTGATTGAACGTCCGCTTCAAACTGTCCAAGGGCAGAATGGGAGATTGTCCCAGTGGACACAGAGAGGAGTCAGCCATGTATCGGGCTTCGGCACACATACGATCCAGAAGCGCAGTGTTTTCCGAGGAGTTGGAGACCTTCTCATCCATCATTTTCGCCAGGATGGTGGTGCCCACCCGGCAGGGCACGCACTTGCCGCAGGATTCATGTTTGAAGAAATCCAGTATGGAGCGGGTCATATCCACCAAGGAACGATGATGGCCCATGACGATCACCGCCCCGGATCCCAGTACCGCGTCCATTTTTTTAAGGGCGTCGAAACTCATGGGGGTCTCCAGTGCCGATGCGTCCACGAAAGTACCGGCTGCCCCGCCTAACAGGGCGGCCTTGAATGTGCTGCCCGGGGTCATGCCACCGGCCAGGCCGTTGATCAATTGACCGAGGGTGACATCCATTTTTGTCTCGTAGTACCCCGGACGCTTCACATCCCCACTGATGGTGAATATTTTCGTGCCCGGAGAGTCCGGTGTGCCAAGCTGCAGATATTGTTTGGCTCCATGGGTCATAATGAATGGGATCTGGGAAAAGGTCTCCACATTGTTGATGAGTGTGGGCACTCCCCACAAGCCGTGTTCCGCCGGGAAAGGGGGTTTGATCCGCGGGTAACCCCGCTTACCTTCCAGGGATTCCAGCAGGGTGAGCTCCTCCCCGCAAAGATAAGATCCGGCGCCGAGTCTGATTTTCAGGTCGAGGTCGAATCCGCTACCCCCAATGTTCGTTCCCAGGTATCCTTTTTCTCTCGCTGCTTCCAGAGCTTTTTCAATCCGGGAGATGGATTTACAATACTCTCCCCGGATATAGATATAACCCGAGGTTGCCCCCACGGCATAAGCGGCGATGATCATGCCTTCGATGAGAATATGGGGATCATTCTCCATGATGATCCGGTCCTTGAATGTGCCGGGCTCGCCTTCGTCGGCGTTACAGACGATATATTTGGGTCCGCAATGCCGGCAATAGGCTTCGCTGGTAAAGCGTTCCTTGACACCGGTGGGAAAACCGGCGCCGCCCCGGCCCCTCAGATTGGCTTCGGTGAGTTCATCGATGATTATCTCCGGGGGCATGCCCAGAACTCTTTTCAGGCCCTCGTATCCCCCTTCACGAAGATAATCTCCAATCGCTTCCGGATCGATGCGGCCCACATTTTTCAGCGATATTCTGTGTTCTTTAACAATCATAAATCAATGTCACCGGGTTGAGGATTTACGGATGGCGGTAATGATCTGTTCGCAGGATTCCGGCGTTAGGGAACCGTAAACCTTGTCATTGATCATCATGGCCGGGGCTTTTTCACACAATCCGAGGCATTCTGCAGTCTCCAGGGAGAACAATTCGTCTGATGTGACGCCGCCGGCAGGGATACCCAGAATCGACACCAGATGGTTCAACAGGCTATCCGTTCCCATCATACGGCATACCGGCGACTTGCATACCCGGATGACGAACTCTCCCCTGGGTGTTGTACTGAACATGGTGTAATATTCCACGACACCGTAAACAGCACTTTGGGTAATCTTCAAGTAATCGGCCACCCATGCCATATCCTCTGCTGAAATGTAGTTGCGGGGATTATGATTCTGGATGTGATGGAGAATCATGATTAAATTTTCATTCACCGGCTCAAATGTCCGGACTATCTCGGCCGTTTTCATTTGCGCAAATCACCTGTTCGAATTTTTCCCGACGATATAGTAAGCGATTTTCCATGTCAATGCGGGGGGGAAGTTAAATGATTGTGCCTAATACACCCACCCCAAAAACCCCATGCTGATTACGTTGGCCGCGGTGACAATGGTGTACAGGCCGGATACGGCCCATATCCTGGCGCGAAGGGTTTTTAAGTTCAGTACGATGATGACGGCGACGTAAAAATGAAAATACCCGAATAGAAATATCAGCCACACACCGGCCGGCGAACGAGTCCACCACGGATATTCCCACACGAGTAACCCGCCTATATTCAGCAGGCATTCCACAATCACACAGAAGGTGGCATAACCGATGGCCCAGAACCAGCGGTCGGGTAGGCCGAGGATTTTGGTTTCAGGGTCATCGGAAAGGGTGTGGTAGAAAATGATACCGGAAAGGGCGAACATGAACATGATTTCGATATTCCACCCCACCATGGTTCGCAATGCCGTGGGACCCGGGGTGGTCCACAGTGCGGAATGCTGGGTGAGATAAAATATCCAGCCGTTCCAGGTTTCATTGAAAAAATCCACGCCGAACAGGGTCAAACCGGCGATAATTGCGTCCCAATTTCCGGTGGCACGGGCTTTTTTTATTTCAGTGGTATAGATGTAAAAAACAATTGCCAACAGGGGGATGACATACCATTGCAACGTTGAAAGATCTCTTAATCCGTCTAGGGCCTGTAGGGAGGCTGCGGTGGGCATTTGGGTTTCTCCTCTGATTGAAGTCGGATCATTCAAATCACGATGAATTAGTGTTTGGCCTGTTTGTCATGATTCTACCACATGATGCGCCGGTGAAAAAGGTTGTTCGTGTGAATCCCCGTCCCATGCAAGCCATGCGGGTACCCGTAACAGATAATTTCCAAGGTATTTCGTGGTTTAAAAAAATAAAAGACCCAATCAACCACGAAATACACGAACAGGACCAGGGGCTCTTTTCGCCTTTGGCGAGGTTTGGCTATACCGTTATTATTCTCCCGGCAACCAATCATATTAACCCCGTCATGCCGGACCTGATCCGGCATCCAGAATCGATACTGGATTTCGGCGTTCGCCGGAATGACGAATGTGGGGTTTCCAATCACCGGTTTAATATCAGACCATATGCCCTTCTTCGGCGAAGCCGACCAGATTTTTTCAGTTCTTTTTTCGTGTATTTCGTGTTTAAATATATAACTAATCAGCCGCCACCCGATTCGTTTCGGGTTGTTGTTCTGTATTCCTGTTGAATCGATATTTGATGTGATACCTATCATCCTCCCACAGTTTACCCTGATGAGTTTTTGCAAAAACTGATTTCTGAATTTCTTGACTTGCATTCCCAAATACGCACGGGGTCTTAACCCTTCCGGAATGACGGCGACTTTTATTGTCTGAAGCTTTTTTTACACTGGATGATACCCGGTCATGGCAAACAAGGAAAATAACCCTATTTCCCTGGAGGTGATCCATGGACTATATTTCTGAAAAAATGGGCTCATGGCAGATCAATGGTGACGATAAAAGCGGTCAGGTCAGGTTCGGCCTCTTTTTTCCGGACGAGGACCATGGCCTCCGACACCAGATTAAAACCATTCAGGTCTGCGGGAGCTTTCAAAAAACCATTGGACTGCCAACAGATTGGGATACGGCTTCGGCACCTTTTCTGGAAAAAACCGTACACCCTGAAGGCGAGGTTTGGCAGTTCACAACTTCCCGGGATCTGCCCGCTGATTTCTATGAATATAAATATTATGTCACCTTCAACGATTCGGAAGAATCCGAAAGGTGGGTGAGTGATCCCTGCGCCCGATACGGCGGAAGAGAGAATATGAATGCCGCTGTTGTTGTTGGCGGCAGCCAGCCGGCGGATAATTCCATTGCCCCAGTGGCGGGAGGGCGTAAACCGCTTCGGGACCTGGTCGTGTATGAAATGATGATCGATGATTTCACGGCGGAATATCGCGGCGTGAGATCACCCCTGGATGCAGTTCGTGACAAATTGCCCTATCTGGTCGATCTGGGGTGCAACGCAATTCTCTTCATGCCCTGGACGGCCTGGAACGATGATAAATTCAGTTGGGGGTATACGCCGTCGCTCTATTATTCCGTGGCCTATCGATATGCCAATGATCTGAATGCGCCCGTTGAAAAACTGTCCTGGTTGAAAAAACTCATCCATGAGTGCCATCAACTGGGCATTCATGTCATCATGGACGGCGTTTTCAATCATGTTTATACGGGATTTCCGTACAAGATGTTTTACCGGACTTACGATGGGGACTGCCCATACACCGGCAAATTTTACGGTGAATTTGACGGGCTCCAGGATCTCGATTTCAATAAGAACTGCACCCAGGACCTGATATTGGACGTCTGTCGGTATTGGATCGATATTTTTAAAATAGATGGTATCCGTTTTGACAACACGGTCAATTTTTATCACAAGGGGGACAACAGGGGCCTGCCCGTACTGATGGAAAAAATTGAAAACAAACAAGTAAATGCCGATGAGGTGAATTTTTCTCTCACTTTGGAGCATTTGAAAAAAGACGCTGTCGATGTTACCAGAAGCACCCGGGCAACCAGTTACTGGGACAATGCCCTGCATGAGCAATGTTTCAATAGTCTTTTGAATGGAAGCATCCAGCCGGATCTTTTAAATTCGTTGAACAACAATCGTTACCTTCGTGGAACGGGCAAGGTGCCGACGACATACATCAGCAACCACGATCATTCCCATGTGGCATGGCAGGCCGGGGCGGCTCACAATAGCGGTGCACTCGAGTGGTACCGCACCCAACCTTATGCCATCGCCCTGATGACATTGCCCGGCGTTCCCTTGATCCGGAACGGGCAGGAGTTTGCCGAGGAGTACTGGATTCCAGAGGACGATGCGGGGAGTAATCGGCGGGTCCAGGCACGGCCCCTACATTGGAGTTACAGCAGGGACCGTTTCGGCAGGGCATTGAGAAGAGTCTATTCCCGGCTGACGGATCTCCGGCATCATTACCCGGTACTGCGGGCAGACGGTTTTTACCCCGATTTTTGGGAACCATGGCAGACGCGTTTCAATCCGGAGGGCGTCGGTGTGGATACGGAAAAACAGCTTGTGGTTTATCGCCGGTATCATGTGGATAACCATGGCTCCCTGATGCATGCGGTGATTGTTTTGAATTTTTCCGCTTCCGGGCATGGGTTGACACTGACTTTTCCGGAGGATGGCCAGTGGGTCGACCTTTTGGCTGAACCGCGACACCCTGTCCATGTCAATGATCGTCACATTTATCTCGATGTCCCCGCCCACTGGGGCTGTATTTTTTACAAGTAAAGGCATTCAGAATCGATATTGATTCCGGTGTTCGCCGGAATGATGAACGGGAGGTATTCAATCACCGGTTTAATATCCGACCATATGCCCTTCTTCGGCACAGCCGACCAAATTTTTTCAGCTCTTTTTTCGTGTGTTTCGTGTATTTCGTGGTTTAAAAAATAAAAGATCAATCGACCACGAAACACACGAAATACACGAACAGGACCAAGGGGCTCCTTCACCTTCGGCGATGTTTGAATATTCCTCAATTATCCGACCATATGCGGTGCTTCGAAGAAGCCTCCCTAATCCTTCCTCTGTAAAACTTTTGTAAAATTACTCCGCCATTATTTTACATTTGTTTGAATTGTACTTTCCTCCCTTTCACGACATGCTTTACTCATTTTACCGGATCAATATTCCGTAACATAAATCATGTTCTGTTGAGGCTGATATGTTGGAGGGGGGGAGGATGTTGCTTTTTCGCCTGATCATTTCAATTTTATTGTGGTGGGGTGTTGTGGCCGGATGTTATGGTGATCCTGTGCCGTCATCTCAAAGATCCAGATCAGTCATTTCCCAAGTGAAGCCGGGATTGGCCGCGGAATTGTCTCAGGACGGGTTTGCCTGGGGGGCTCCCGTTTTCATGAGGATATTCAAAAAGGAGAAGAAACTTGAACTTTGGCTCGGGGATCATCGGGGATTCAGATTATTCAAGTCCTACACGATCTGCACATACGGCGGGCAGGGATTGGGACCGAAAACCGTCCAGGGAGACGGGAAGGCGCCGGAGGGATTCTATTATGTGGCTCCCCGGCAACTCAATCCATACAGTGATTACTATTTAGCATTTAATCTCGGCTATCCCAATGCCTATGATCGGGTGCACCGGCGCACCGGCAGTGCATTGATGGTCCATGGGTATTGCGTCTCAATCGGCTGTTTCGCCATGACGAACAAACAGATGAGTGAGATTTATACTCTGGCCGATGCCGCCCTGCGGAATGGACAGACCTTCTTCCGGGTCCATATTTTCCCGTTCCGGATGACCAAGAGTAACATGAAAAAAAATGCGTCTTCCCCCTGGATCGTTTTCTGGCGAAATCTGAAGAGGGGATATGATATGTTCGAGGAGCGTCATTCCCCGCCAAACGTGGTGGTCCGCGACAGGTCGTATTGTTTTGAACCATGACCCCATGGATGCAGGGAGCGCGCATATGGCGCATTCTCCCTGATCCTGTATGGCGTTGTTATGCAAATTGCATGATCCAAACGATTCAATGGAATAGACCACCGCCGGTTAAGCTTACCTCATCCGACAAATCTGTCTTACCATTCCAGCAGGTACGGATCACTGATATCATTGACCGGATCAGTTGGGACCGTCTTGCCGGCGGGCGGCAGGATACGGTGTTCCACCCAATCTTCCAGGTACATGAAGGCCCTTTGGGCGTAGGCCTGCATCGGTGTCAATTCGTCGGCAGCACCTTCATTGCCCGGAATACCGTCGAAATTGAAATCAACCAATCCGTCAGCGTGGGCATCAACGTGGGGTCCGTTTTCAATGACATAGAGCCGGTGCAGCCGCCGTTTCCCATTCTTCTCTATCGCCCGACGGTAGGCGATGGAATGCGCGTTCATGGCCAAAAGTCCGTCCGAATCTCCCACGATGGTAATCATCGGGACTCTGAATTTGGCAGTATTGGCGTTGGCCAGTGCAGACGCCACACCCTCATCCGTCCAGCCGCCATCAACCGCATATTCCAGCCAATCATACAACGGCGGTCTCAGATCTGGCTGGCCGGGATCGGCGAAACAACTGTAGACCGCTGATTCCACGGCATCATCACCAAGGAGTTCGGCCCTGTAGACATACGATATCAGGTTTTGGTAGCCCACACCTTTCCAGTGCTCGTATCCGGGAACATTTTTATAGGCATCATAATTGGTGTTGTAAAATCCCCAGAAGATATCCGAATTGTCATTGAATCCGACATCCTGCATTACCGGACGGACGGAGGGGTAACGGGGGTATTGTTCATACTGGGCAGGGGTGGTCAAGGTATCCGGGGAATATGCCCATCCCATGTTCAGGGTAGCAGTATCCATATGTTTCACCAGGGTGTCGGCGGCTGCGTATTCCTCCATCGACACCTCACCATCCCTGTCCGTATCCAGCGTCTTTCGATCGGCAAAGTAGGTACCGGACCAATCCAGTCCCCCATGGAACATGCGATGCCGGCGGGGATGATCATTATCGATTTCAAGTGCCCGGCGAACCTGGTAGCCGCCGTTGGAAAGTCCCACGGCATACACCCGATGCACCCATCGGTGGGTGGCCCGGATGAGACGATGCTTGGCCCATCGGGCCATGTCGTGCATCATCCGGCCCCAATGCCGGGAAGGATGGGTGCCGGACAGCATGGTGGCCATGCCGCCGTCCAGTCCCTTGTTCCCGGAAACGACCGCGTAGCCGTCCGCCAGCAGCCAGGGGACCAGCATGGCCTCATTTGCATATTCGTTTCGTAGCCCCGGCGTGCCGCACACCACCAGCTTGCCATTCCAGTGGTCCGGGAGTTTCAGCGTGATCCATTGTTTTCGACCTTCGACGTCCAGAATTCCGGTGGATTCATAACCGGAAATGACCTGATGGGGTTGATACAGTGTGCTGTGGAGGCGATTGGCCTGGATTCGCCGGGCTTTTTGCTTTTCTCTGTCCGGAAGTGTATTTGGATCGATTGTCCAATAGTTGATATGGGCCAGTCCTCCGGATTCATCATCGCCTGAATAGTAGATCACGTCCGATTCCATCAACCCCCTAACTAAGTGGTTTGGATTTTTACAAGCATAGGTGTTTTGCAGCCCCAATGAAAAGACAACCAGGAAGATAAACAATCCGGCTTTTAACAAATGTTGTACCCTCATTTTCCATCTCCTCCCCTGATTTGCGTGATTGAGTAGAATAACTTGTCCGTTTCTCTGAATCCGAAAGTCTGCGTTGGTTAATGTGTATCCGGATGAAAAAAAAGACAAAGGATCAATTCTCAAAATGCAAATCCCGGGCCATTGGAAAAAGTCGTCTCCGGTGTAAATCAAGTAGACGGATAAATTTTATATAAGGGCGTGATGACGTGTGTTGATGGGCAGACAGCGTTTCTAATACAGCCAGTGGAAAAAAGGTGAATAAAATATGGTGTGTAGAGGGTTAGAGACATGTATCGGATGCGCGACACATTTGTTTACATTTATGCAGCAATGGAGAGCAGAGAGAGGTAAGTGGTAAGTGGTGAAACAGGCGTGCCCATCTGCAGAAGGCGGTGTTTACGATTCACGTTTGGAGATGTATTTATCCAAAAAGATCGTAATCTCCTCCCAGTACTTTGTCGATGTGTCCGGTTCGGTAGTTTCTTACGGCATCACGTACCAGGGGCGATGGTTCACGCCGGTATCGCCGGACGACGATCGTGTTGGTGGATTCTTCCCCGGCCAACAGGGTTTGGGCCTGGTGTAGTCGGGCCTCTCTGTCGTGGGCAGGCGCTTCAGGTTGACCGACCACCTTAATGCGTACATTCACACGGTCGAAGGTGTTGCCGCTTTTTGGAATTTCCAGCACATGGAGACCGGATTCGGGCCTCAGGATGGAATAAGCGCCGAGACCGCTTATGGATAGAATGATGGATTCCGCTGATGAATCCGGTAAAGCCGGGATTCTCATCAGATCCAGACGCATCCGGCGTTTTTTTGACCACTCCTGATACATCCGCAATAGCTCCTGGGCGAACCCAACCGTTGTTTCCGGCGGCTGGGCGGGACCGGCGCCCGAGTCTATCATGAGGAAAGCGTCTTTGGGGAGTTTTTGACTGAGGCTTTGGTTGGCTTCCACCAGCAAGTAGAGCTGCTCGGCCAAACGGGTGATTATCTTTTCGGAATAGTTTTGTTTTCGAAGATCGATACTCGGACCGCTGAGCCGGCTTAGCAGGGACCCTGCGGTCTTCAGCGCGGCTTCGAGGCGATCCATGTATTCCGCCTGACCCAGAACGCTGTAACAATCCGATCGCTGCCAGAACGCGGTTTCTGCAATCTGCTCCAGGGATTCACGTTTCAATGTCTGCCAATCAATGGAATGCACCGATTGACAGGTCGCATTGTAAACCTCTTCAAGCAGTTGTATATCCGATTTTGTACCTTGCGGTGACAGGATAAGTTTTTTTATGCCTGGGGTGGTGGGTGTTTCATCGTCGGAAGACTGCAATAGCGAGCTTTCCGGGGAAATTGCGGTGGGTGCATCCGGATCGATGAATTCAACTTCAATACAATTGTTGTCCGACCGTACGAAGAGGAACTGATCCCCTTTGGGGTGTTGGTGATTCACGATAGTGATGGATAAGGGAGCAAGCAGATATTGTTCAATCGACCGTCTGAGCGGGCGGGCCCCGAGGTCACGGGTAAACCCTTTCTCCAATAGGAAAGTGATGGCGGATTCTTCCCATTCGACAGCCCATTCCCTGTTGCGCAACCCTCGTCTTTGCAGGACATTGTTAAGTTCTTTAAAAAGTATTTCACGCATGACCGAACGGCTCAGGGGATGAAACACCACCACACGGTCCAGCCGGTTGATGAACTCGCGCCGAAATGTTCGGCCGATGGCTTTTTCCACCTGGTGAGTGGAAAACGAACTGGTATCCGGGCTGAATCCGATACCCATGCCGGGTTTGACGGTTGCTCCCAGGTTCGAAGTCAGAATAATGATGGCGTGCCGAAAATTCGCCGTGTTGCCCTGGCGGTCGGTGAGTCGTCCATCATCGAATACCTGGAGGAAAAGATCCCAGATGTTGGCGTGGGCTTTTTCAAATTCATCCAGCAGCACGACAGAGAACGGTTGTTTTCTTATCTGGTTGACCAATGCGCCGGCGGATCGATCCTGATCGGCATCTCCCAGGATACGGTCTTCGGAAGAGGCGGTTTTGAATTCACTCATGTCCAGCCGAATCATGCGTTCAGGGGATCCAAACAGGAATTCAGCCAGGGTTTTGGCAATTTCGGTTTTTCCGGTACCGCTGGGACCGGCATAAAGGAAGACACCCAGTGGACGCGAAGGATCGGTGAGCCCTGCTTTGATCATGGCGATGCGTTCCACAAGGCAATTCACCGCTTCAGGCTGTCCCATG
Source organism: Desulfobacteraceae bacterium (assembly GCA_013003715.1). Classification (GTDB taxonomy): domain Bacteria; phylum Desulfobacterota; class Desulfobacteria; order Desulfobacterales; family Desulfosarcinaceae; genus JABDIN01. The sequence continues at coordinate 48,245 of JABDIN010000087.1, forward strand.
ACGCGTTGCTGAAAAAGAGCGCGCAGTTCGTTGATATCCAAACCCTTTCGTTCATCGAGTATCGCACGTGGCAGCCCTGTGATATGGGAGAGGGTGAGATACAGGTTGTCCACACCCAGGCTTTGAATAGGGTGGTCATCGGTTAACGAATTTTGGTGGGTCAGTTTCAGGAAATCGAGCAGATTACCCGGAGCGGCTTGATCACCCAGGAATTGCTTGACCATCTGTTGGGCTTCCATCAGCGTCGCTTTTTCGATCAATGGCCGGAGGCTGTCCCCGGCGGTTACAGGTGCGGCCCAGTTCAGTGCCAGCTCAAGTGTTTCATCATCGTCCATTGCATCGATTTGTATGATATCGAAGATGGTTTTGATGCGGGGATTGTCGCGGGTGAGTTGTTCCAGTGATCCCGGACGGGTTTCGCCGACGAGGGATATGGCGCCATTATCCAGAAGCGGCATGATCATATCCAGGATACCTGCCGGATTATAGCGGTGCCGGCCCGCAAAGAGCAACTCTTGTATGTTTGGAACATACCAGATGACGCCCCTCTTTCGGTCCAGATTCTCAGTGATCTTACGCAGACGTTCTTCCAGTTCACCAATATAGGATTGTCCCGCGATGATATCGGCGGCGGATGCCTCAAAAAATAGAATACCGTTACCAGCCAGACGACTTGCAAGGGCGCGAATGAGAGTTGTTTTCCCAACTCCGGCCTCTCCGGTGAGAATGATTGGCCGACTGGTTTTCCCGGTCAGGGCCTTTTCCATCCATTCGAGATCGGATACCATCCTTTCATTCAACTGAAGTAGCGGGTCTGCTTGAATGGGTTCCCATAATCGCCCCACGGATTTGAGAAACTTCCGGTCCACCAGGGTTTGTATTGTCAGCTGGATTTCATTTTTTAATGGTTTGAGGCCGGCATGGTTCAAAATCTTCAACAAGGCAACAATATGATATAATTGTGTTTTGTCGGTTTTTTTCAAGAGCGTGCCGAAGGTTGGTTTTTCTCCATTGTTCAAGCGCTTCTCGATAAAGTCTTTCAGAATCTGCACAAGCAGCTCTTCGTCCTTCCACCATCCGGGAGCATTCAGTATCACAACGCTTATTACCGGCTTGACATCTTCAGACCCCAGGACCCGAAACGTATAAAATAGCGTCCAGATGTATCGGCCGGCAATATGAAAGATTATTTTTTTGATATCGGTGCCGGATATCCGACGGCTGTTCAAGGCCTCCAGCGCCATGCAACCGATAAGGACGTTGCTGCCGGAGTAGTATTCGACGAGCTGTTCATTTGAATAATTATCCGAGGAGAGTATTTTGACTCCTTTCGTAAAGGACTCATTTTGCAATAGATCCTTGGGATGAGCTGTGCTTTCGAAAAAGTTCTTCATCTCTTCCGCCAGTTTATAAAGTCCGGCGGTGTCGTCCAGTGCTTGCTGTGGAGAACTGTGAGAGATCGCTTTGCGGGGGCGCCTGAGCTTGTCCTTTTGCGATCTGATAATGAAACCGATGGCAATGCCTGTTAATAGAATGATGGCATAGAAATAAAGGACCATTTCATGTAACCTGTAATTTTGTAATATTGATAAAGTGCAGGAGGCTGTGAGGAAAATGAGATTTTATACCTGGCCTAACCTTGGAGTTGCATAGGCTTATTTTTGTTGTTCACCCCGCCTCGATTCATCAAGATACTGATCATATTTCCCGCTGGCTTTAAGCTGCTTCAGTCCTTTATTGAAGATTTCGACCAATTGTTTATTGCGTTTGATTTTTTTGGATAGCAGGACATGGTGAGGGGCTACTTTCAACGGCTTTGGGTGGTGAGTAAATAGGTCGATTTTATCCGGGCCAAATTTTTCACGGATAATGTAGTATCCAACCTCCACGTCACATGGAAAGATCTGAATCTTATCATTGTAAAGCCGAATCAAATTCTCCTCCTCGGATGGTTTACGTATTATCCTGATCTTTCCATCTTTTTCGGCACTTTGAAAAGCCTTTCCATAATCATACCCCAAAGTGCCCCCAATTCTCAGATTCTTAAGATCGGAGATATCTTTCCAGTCAAAGGCCATGCCTTTTCTGTGGAAGAATACATACTGGGTGTCTATCACCGGATCACTGATATAAAAATCCTTCCGTCGCTCCGGCAAGTCGAACCACGCAAGGGTGCCGTCCCACTCTCCGATTTCTGCCAATGTATATGAGCGTTTCCATGGAAAGTATCCATATTCGACCTTAATTCCGCCAAGCGCGAATGCTTCGGTAACAATGCGGGAAACGACACCGTCATACTTCAGGTGGCGGGATTGATAAGGCGGCCATTCGCCTCCGGCCAACCGAATGGTTTCATCCGCATTGCAAATGCCAACAAAGGCAAACAAGAGAAAAATGCATCCTAAACGCACAATAACTCTCATCACGGCACCTTTTGTATACCAACGAATCAATATAGACCGAGTTCCACTAAATATCGGTATGCGCCGGACTGTTTCAGCCGTATACGGATGAACTCGGAAATCGTGGGCTGATAGGGGCGTCGACACAGGTGCATACCTGCCTCGTGCGGCGTACGGGCCCCTTTCAGGTTATTGCATGGCTTGCAACAGGCCACGCAATTATCAAAATCGGTTTTTCCGCCCCTGGAAACCGGTATGACATGGTCAATGGTCAGCTTTTTTTGTTTGCTGCTGCAATAGACACAGGTATACCTGTCCCGTACCAGTACATTTCTTTTGGAAAAGGGGACACGATTGCGGTATACACTGCGCACAACCTTTATCAGCACCATAACCGCCGGTGCGCGGAAGACCTTTTCGACCCCGTGAACCAACCTGTCCGAATACTTCAGGACTTTTGCCTTTTCAGAAAACATCAGGCACAGCGCTTTTTTCCAATCCATCTGGCAAAGATAGGAATAGTCGCCGTTCAGTAGTATGCAGCTTGTGCTCATTTTCCAGTTTCCTTTATATTTTGTCCTCACCAAAATACGGGAACTGTGATTGAGGGATTAGTGTTATACGGTTTTTCGAATGCGAACATTATATGATGAATCAGAAGAAATGCCAACCCACAATCCTGATTGGGGCAAGAATATATGCCCGCTATATCATTTCTTTTGTATGATAACCGGTCAAGCACGCCAGTATTTACCTTATTTTTCAGGACTAACGCAGGTATAAATGTTACGGTTGGAATAGTGTCCGATGATGACCGGCAATGTCAAATGACAAAGCTCAAATTTCAAATGGCGGTATGCTATCCATTTTATTAGGATCACTTTGATAATAAAGTGGAAAAAAACGACAGCATTCCTCTATTTGGCATTTGGATTTTGTCATTTGATATTATTACCGTATTTTGTATCAAAGCTTGAACGATATATTAGAGTACCTGATGCAATGATATATTTGGATGCGATCACCCTGCCATTATATTGTCGATTAAGAGTTGACATAGAATACCGAAAGATTGATACTGCTCGGTTAAATAAATCAATTAAACCGTGATTCCATCTAAAATACTAATTTATAATTTATAGGAATACCATGAAACATCAACTTGCCATAAAAGATAGAGCCGAACTTGAATCGCTGATCCGCAGGATACCGAAGACGGATCTGCATGTGCATCTGGATGGATCGATTCGTCTGGATACCATCATTGATATCTCCAAGCGCGATAAACTCGATTTGCCGAGCTATACGGTGGATGGGTTAAACGAAACCTTGTTCAAGGATCAGTACGCAAGCCTTGAGGAATATTTGACCACCTTTGCCTATTCCTGCGCCGTGATGCAGAACCCCGAGGATCTGGAGCGAATTGCGTACGAATTGGCTCTCGACAACCAGGCCGAGGGGGTCCGGTATATGGAAGTGCGTTTCGCCCCCCAGCTTCACATTCATGATGTCATGAACATGGAAGATGTGCTGATGGCAGTGAACAAGGGACTGAAAAGGGCAGGGGACGAATTCAACGCCCGGCCGGAGATCAAAAGCGGAAAACAGCCGCCATTCCATTACGGCATTATTGTGTGCGCCATGCGAAATATCGGACCATGGTCCGATTTTTACAGCGATTTCATCAATTGTTTCAGCTTTTCCAATGAAGAGGAAATCAGCCGCCTGGCCTCTCTGGAGCTGGCCAAAGGCGTACTGAAAATACGGGACAAACAGGATATCCCCATCGTGGGGTTTGATCTGGCAGGCGCCGAAGCCGGGTTTCCGGCCGCTAATCACTGGGAAGCGTTTCAACTCGCCCACGAAGGGTTTTTACCCAAGACCGTTCACGCCGGCGAGGCATATGGACCGGAGTCCATATTCCAGGCGATAACAGAGTTGCATACGGACCGCATCGGGCACGGCTATTTCCTCTTTGACGAATCGCGGATCACCGATCCGGAAATCAAGGACAAGAAAGGATACACCCGAAACCTGACGCAGTTCATCGCCGACCGTCGGATCACCATTGAGATCTGTCTGACCAGCAACCTGCAGACCAATCCGGCCATCAAGAGCCTGAAGGACCACTCATTTAAAAAAATGCTCGAGAACAATCTGAGCACTACCTTCTGCACGGATAACCGTACTGTAAGTAAAACCACGGTAACCCAGGAGATTATGCTGGCCCTCGAGCACTTCCCGTTGGACGAAAAAAGCCTCAAAAACGCGATCATTCACGGATTCAAACGCAGTTTTTTCCCGGCATCGTACATTAAGAAACGGCGGTACGTGAGACAGTGCATCGATTACTATGAGAGAGTAATGGGGGATTTGTCTTCAGAATCATGACTCCCTGAATTCATCTATCAATAACGGGTATCGGTTACATCACCTGAAACGAAATCCAGAGTTGGAGATGCGTCCATGAGATCCCACGATATCCTGAAAAACTATTTCGGATTCGACACCTTCCGGGAACACCAGCTCGACGTCATCGAAACTGTGGCGGGTGGTAAAGATGCCTTTGTGTTGATGCCCACCGGCAGTGGAAAATCCCTTTGCTTTCAGATACCGGCCATGCTGCGTGGAGGAGTGGGAGTGGTGGTTTCTCCGCTGATCGCCCTGATGCATGACCAGGTGGCCGGTCTGCGGCAAAACGGCGTGAAGGCCGATTTTATCAACTCCGCCTTATCGGCGAAGGAAATCCAGGCAGTTGCCGCAAAACTGAAATCAGGTGAAACCGATCTGCTCTATGTAGCCCCCGAACGCCTGGTGACGGAGCGGTTTCGCGATTTTCTCTCCGGCATACCCATTGCCCTGTTTGCCATTGACGAAGCCCATTGCGTGTCCCAGTGGGGTCACGATTTCCGGCCGGAATACCTGAAGATACAAGATGTCACCCGCCAATTCCCCGAAGTGCCCAAAATAGCCCTCACCGCCACCGCTGATGAGGTAACCCAAAAGGATATCCTGGAAAAACTTGATCTTGCGTCTGCAGCTCATTTTATCTCCAGTTTTGACCGTCCCAACATCCGGTATCGCGTGAACTTAAAAGATCGCGGTAAACAGCAGGTATTGCAGACGATTCAAAGCCTGCATCCGCAACATACCGGTATCGTTTATTGCCGAAGTCGAAAACGGGTGGATGATCTCGCCGCGTTTTTGACACAAAATGGCGTGAATGCGGTGGGTTACCATGCCGGACTACCCACGGAAGATAGGACCGCCAGGCAAAAACGGTTTTCCACGGAACCTGACATTGTCGTCGTGGCAACCATTGCCTTCGGCCTGGGTATCGACAGGCCGGATGTGCGGTTTGTGATTCACTTTGATGTGCCGTCGAGTATGGAAGCCTATTACCAGGAGACCGGACGCGCCGGACGCGACGGCGAGCCGGCCGATGCCTTGATGTTTTACTCCCTGGCCGATGCCATTGCCGTGCGTCAGATTCTTTTTCAGTCTGATGGTGACGAATCTTTTAAATACATTCAGCAACGAAAGCTTGATGCGTTGTTGGGATATTGCGAAACCGTTGAATGCCGCCGTCAGGTACTGCTGCGCTATTTCGGCGAATTCCTTGAAAAACCGTGTGGAAATTGCGGTACCTGCCTGGACACCGTACAGTCCTGGGACGGAACCGTGGCCGCGCAAAAGGCACTTTCCGCTGTTTACCGGACGGGACAGCGTTTTGGCGCCCAATACCTCACCGATGTCCTCCGTGGGAATGCCACCGAGCGAATTCTCCGATTCGGCCACGACCGGATAAAGACCTTCGGTGTGGGCGGGGATTTATCGGTGGGACAATGGCGATCCGTATTTCGCCAGTTGATTACCGGGGGATTTCTGACGGTGGATATAAACCAGCGGGCAGGGTTTCGCCTGACTGAAAAAAGCCGGCCGGTGCTGAAGGGGGAGGAAAGCATTCATTTCAGAACCGATGCCCCGTCCACCAAGGGAAAACAGCGTTTTACGGTGGATAAGGGCCAGGTTTCGGATACACTCGATGCCGCTTCGCAGGATCTTTACGAACACCTTCGGGCGCTACGCAGCAACATCGCCCAGACCGCTTCCCTTCCTGCATATATCATCTTTCACGACAAGTCCCTGCGGGATATGGCCGACAAGCGCCCCCGCAATCTATCAGATTTCCTTTTTATCCACGGTGTGGGTGCACAAAAAGCGGAAACCTATGGCCAACGGTTTCTCGATGCCATACATGAGTGGGAAGAACGGGAGGCATCGAAATTGTAGGGGCACCCCTTGTGGTTGCTCGTTGTCGTAAAGGTCGCAAAATAACATTTGTATTGACATTATTACACCAATAGCGTAGAAGATAATACACTTTATATATTAAGGTCTTTGGCGTAAATCATTTTGTGCTGATTGGGTTACCAGCCCACGCGTACTGCGTTCCCGCTTAAGGTGTATGATGAAAAATAATCCATTCGCTTATACGAATTACGTTTCCGGAGATTCTTTTTGCAACCGATTTTCAGAAGTCGCGGAAATGATAAATTTCGCGACAGGCTCTCAAAATATCCTAATGTATTCTCATCGGCGTTATGGAAAGACATCTCTGATACATCAATTATATCGTGAAATTAAGGCCGAGAATCTGCCATTAACCTGTATTTATGTCGGACTATACGGGACGCTCCACGAACGCGATTTTATATCACGGTGTTTTCAGGCGCTATCTCAAGTTGAAACCAATTTTGAGCGTTTGATGAAAGGTGTCGGTAAGACGTTCAGGCAGTTGCGATTAAAGGCGGATTTTGATCCCAACACCGGCGCGGTATCACTGACACCTTCCTTTGATCAACGAACAGACACCGACTTCTATCTGGACGAAATAATGTCCATCTTCGAAAAATATTCCCTAAGAAAAAGGATAGTTGTAGCATTTGATGAATTCCAGGAAGTGGGCAATTATGGTCTGCCCAATTTTGAAGCCAAATTACGCTCCCACATCGAACGACATCAACGCATTTGTTATATTTTCAGCGGAAGTCAACGGCATATGCTGTCGGAAATGTTTAACCGAAAAAGCCGTGCTTTCTATAAACTGGCAGACAGTTTTCCCATTGGAAAAATACGGACCGAGCACTATGTGCCATGGGCCCGTAATTTGTTCAGTAGGAGCGGAATTGATATTGGGCTTGAATGTATAACGGACATTGTAAGTCGATTCGACAATCACCCGATGTACATCCAGCAATTTCTTTTTCATTTGTGGAACAATCTGGTCATGCATAAAAAATCAGTATCAACGGAATTAATCAATACCATTGAGAAGGATATTATTGAAAAGCACCAGGCAGAGTATGAAACCTTGTGGGTGAATCTGACCCAGAACCAAAAAAAAATATTAAAGCTGGTGGTTTTAAACGATGGGAAAAATTTGTTTTCATCACAGGCGCTAATCGAGGTTGAACTGAAAACAGCCTCTTCGGTCACAAAGGGATTGGAGGCATTGTTGAAAAAAGAAATTATATCGAAAAACGGCGGCTATACGATTCAGGATGTAATTTTTAAAAAGTGGCTTATTAAAAATCTGCACCTCTAAATCTCCAGTTCCAGTGAGAATATGCAAGAAATTGGAGATCCGAGTGAGCTCGTTAAATGGTTAAACGGTGTATTGTTAAAATCGTGAAGGCTGTTGCGGGTACCCACGAGGGGCACCCCTACAGGTGTGGGATTGTTCCGGTGATTGGGGATTTATTGTAGGGGCAACCCTTGTGGTTGCCCGTTTTTTCGCCTTCTATGGTGCCGGTTGCAGCAGGTGTCCCATGAGGATGTGGTGCCACGAATGGGCGGCGGCGGTCGGGGTTAGCTGGTTTATTTTCTTTCTCAGGCGGTTCATATCGTCCTTTCGCCACATGGCCCCAATGAAAAAACCGATGTCGTCGGCATATTGGCCGATGGCCTGGCCGCCTGCCACCTTCCCGTCCAGCAGAACGATGCGCAGGTAGTCTCCTCCGTTTTCCTTTTCGATCAATTCCTTGTCGCCTAGTATGCAATCGGTTGCCCGCATGGTTTTGCCGAAGGTGACGGCATGGGTGTCGAAAAAATGGGCGCGGGCAAATGCATAGGCGCCCAGGTACTTGATATGATCACCCAGAATGTTTCGGGCCACGATCTGTCCCTGCTCAATGGCGTTGTGTTTGAGCTGAAACATGGCCACTTCGCCGGTGCAGGCGTCCACGGTTTCAACGCAATCCCCGCAGGCATATATATCCGATACGGAAGTCCTCATATACCGGTCGACCTGGATGCCCCGCTCGGTTGCAATATTGGCGGTTCTGGCCAGGCCTACGCCGGGAACCACACCAGTGGCGACCACAACCGTTGAACACTTGATTTCCCGTTTGTCGGTGACAACACCGGAAACCCGCTTATTGCCATTGATTTTGAGAACTTTTTCATTGGTATACACGTTAATGCCGTGGCTCTCCATGGCGGTTTCCAGTCTTTTGGCCGTGGGTTCGTCAAACAGGGCCGGCAGAATCCATCCCATCAATTCAATGACATGCACCTCATAGCCTTTTTTCTTTAACGCCTCAGCCGCCTCGATGCCAATGGCACCTGAACCGATGACCACTGCGCATTTGCCCTTGTGCGCTTTCAGCCGTTGGGTTTCATGCAATTGTTTGCAACTGAAAACGCCTTTTTTATCGATGCCGTCGATGGGGGGGATGAACAGGTCGCCGCCGTGGGCCAGCACCAGTTTGTCGTAGCCGAGTTTTTCGCCGTTTTCGGTGATGACGGTTTTCTTGTCCGGACGGATGGAAGCCACTTTGTTATTGTACTTCACATCGATGCCGTTCTTTACATAATCCCTTTTTTGTTTTCTGAAGACGTCCCTTCGCCGGCAATCGCCTCCCAGATAGTATGGTAACGAGCATGGATCATATTCCGGAACCGCCTCAGCGGATACAATGCATATTTCTGTTTCCCTGCAGCGCTCCCGGATTGAGAAGGCGACTTCATTACCTGCAATTCCATTTCCGATAATCAAGACTTTCATGTTGTTTATTCCCATTTCACGTTACGGGCTTCAATGGTCACTGGTCGGGTGAACTTATCCACCGGTTTTATAAGGATATATTTTCCGGCCCCCGTTTGCCCGCTCCCTAACTATTGCGGCGGTCAAACGGCCGCTTTTGGCCAAAGTCAGGGCGCCTTCGGTTGCACAGGCCGTAATGCACCAGGGGCCTGTCTCATCATCCGCGCACATGTCGCAGGTCATGGTTTGTCCGGTGTAGGGATTTGCTGCCGGACTGCCCACCGGACAGATATAGATGCATGCCCGGCATCCGATACACACATCCGTGTCGGTCGAAATGGTGCCATTGGTCTGCCGGGTCCGCGCATTCATGGGACAGACTTTTATGCAAGGGGCTTTTTCACAGGCCATGCAGATAACCGGTACATTCAAATCCTGGGATTCAAACCGGCGGATCCGGATTCTGGATAGAGCCGGGTCAATCCTGCTGTGGTGTTTCATTGCACATGCAATGGTGCAACGCGCGCACCCCGTGCATTTTTGGGGATCGATCAGTAATTGTTCACGCCTTGGTTCCATGGTGTGGCTGCCTCCGCCGATCAACGGATGTCGATTTGCCGGTTTTCAGTCGAATTAATGCCAGAGAGAAGAATATAATTGCTAATAATTCACTATAATGAACTTGAGTAGATGTATAATATGGATTGATCCGGGTGTCAAACAGAAAAAGTCCTTTTTGAAGGTCATTCTTGGTAATTATTCTTGACAACTAAAAATGCCCTGATATAGTAAATTTCACTATAGTGAATTATTTATGGTGCAAATTTTAAAAACAGGAGATTCATTATGTCCGGCGACAACGAGAAGTTTTCTGCATCGGAATCGCTCAGAAAGACAAGAACTTTCGGTAAGGTCCGATGCCACAATCCGAGCTGTATGGGGCGGTTGACACCCGAACCCGGCAGCCAGCAGATTTCATGTCCGACTTGCGGTATGACCTACCGGCTTTTCTGGGTGACACCGGAGCTGCCCAGAATTCGCGGCCCGGTCTGGGAGGTGAACCGGAAATTAGCCGAGGAAACCCTGGCCAAAAAAACAGGTGCATCCGTTGACACAGTCAAATAGCAAGGATAGCAATGGAGGTAACACACCATGGCATTGGATCGAAAAATAGCATACATTGATCTCACCACCGGTAAAACTGAGATCAAACCCATTCCGCTGGAACTCAGAAAAAAATACATGGGCGGTCGCGGCCTGGACGCTTATCTGCTCTACAATCACGCACCCAAAGGCTGTGATCCGCTGGGACCTGAAAACCCACTCATCATCAGCGGTGGTCTCCTGACCGCAACACTGGCGTCCGCCACGGCGCGAACCCATATTATGGCCAAGTCCCCGTTGACCAATCTGCTTGGCAGCTGCAACATGGGCGGTTTTTTTGCACCGGAACTGGCCTGGGCCGGATTTCATCATCTGGTGATTAAGGGCAAGGCGGACAAACCGGTTTATCTCTGGATTAATAACGGTGAAATAGAAATCCGTGACGCTTCAAATCTATGGGGCAGGACAACCACGGATACCCAATGGGCCATTCGCAAAGAACTGGGCGATGAAGAGATCAAAAGTGCCGTGATCGGCCCGGCCGGTGAAAATCTGGTGCGGTATGCCTGCGTAATGACCGGGATTAAGAACGCCGGCGGACGCACCGGCATGGGGTGTGTGATGGGCTCGAAAAACCTCAAGGCGGTGGCTGCACGCGGCACCATGGACATTAATATCGCCCATCCAATAGATGCACTGGAGCACAATAAGAAATTCATCGACCAGATCACCAGTGCCAAGGTCAACAAGGTACAGGGCGCACTGGGAACCCCCTTCATCTGGGGTGCAACCAATTGCTGGGGGGGTGTCC
>JABDIN010000098.1 GCA_013003715.1 Desulfobacteraceae bacterium
GATTACCTAACAGACAAGAACTGATACCCAATTTAATTTTATTTTCCATCATGATTCCGTTTCTGCGGTTGCCGCCATACTGGGAGGCCTATTATTTGTAGATGTATGCATTGGCGCCCACGCACAAATCACCGGTTTGTGCACACTCCGGAATCTCAGTCTTCCGTGAAATCCGGATAGTGCGTACTCAGGCACGTCGGGCAGAGACTGTGACTGAATTCGATATCGGCATGCCGGGAGATATATTCCTCCACTTGATTCCAGTACCCTTCGTCATCCCTTATTTTTTTACATATACTGCAAATGGGCAAAAGGTCGGACAGTGTTTTGACATCATTCAATGCGGCCTGGAGCTTTTTGTTCTGATTCTCCAGATCAATTTGGAGGCGGTGGATTTTAAGATGGGTTTTTATCCGCGCCAGGACACGTTCGACTTGTATCGGCTTGGTGATATAATCCACCGCGCCAAGGGTGAATCCCCGGACGACATCCACTGTTTCATCCTGGACGGTCATAAAGATAACCGGAATGCCTGCGGTGGCAATGTCCACCTTCAGCCTCCTGCAGGTCTCAAATCCATCTATGCCGGACATCTTGACATCCAGGAGAATCAAATCCGGTGGCAGTTGCGCAATCCCTTCCAATGCGGTCTCCCCGCTGGTGGCCACAAGGACCTTGAACCCCTTGGATTCAAGGTATTCGAACAACACCTTCAGGTTGGCAGGGGTATCATCAACCAGCATGATGGTCTGACTGTTTTTTGTCATTGACTTACCCTTTCCGGCCCGGTTCGTTTGGTTCAGTCTCAACAACTGATGGTGGTATAAGCGATTGCAGGTATTTCCGCAATTGTTCCAGCTCAAATTGCTTTGCCAGCAGAATCAATTGGTCGGCAAACGGGGTCAATGACGCATCCTCATGTTTGATGGCCATCGCCTGCTCCTGGACCGCCCGGACATCTCCGACCCATGCACTCTTCAATAACGCCGAGAGCACTTGCGGTGACGGTGCAGCCATTATGCCGACCTTTCCGGTTGAAACCGGTTGCGGTGGATTCGCGGGTTCACGTTCGAAGGCAATTCCCCCGATATCTTCCAACAGATCCAGCAGCTTTGATTTGACGACCGGTTTTTCGAGGAATGCGTCGCTTCCGGCTTCCCGGCTCTTGAATATATCCTTGTTAAAAACACGGGCTGATGTCGCAATGATTTTGGTGTCCGCCAGATCACCATGTTCCCGGATTTTCCGCATAAAGGCATACCCGTCCATTTCAGGCATAAACAGATCTGTAATGATCACATCGGGTTTGCACCGCTCTGCCGTCCGGAGGCCCTGTTTTCCATTTTCAGCTTCTTCAATGATAACTCCGGTTGGTAGTAAAAATTCTTTCAACAACTTCCGGTTGATCTGATTGTCGTCCACTATCAATACGGTTGGGACGGTGCCTTTGATACCGGTAACCGGATGGGATTCTTTTCCATGAGATTCCATAATTCCGGACACGTCGCCGGGATTGACCGAAAAGCTGAATACACTGCCACGGCCGATGGTACTGTCCACCGTCATCCGGCCGCCCATCAGGTCGATGAGATTTTTACAAATCGCCAGCCCAAGTCCAAGCCCCTTGTTTTTTTGTGTGTTTGAACCGGCCTGGAAAAAAGGGTTGAAAACGGACTTGAGATGTTCAGGGGCGATACCACACCCCGTATCGTGAACTTCGAATGTCATATTCCGATCACGATCCGTATACACTTTGAACCAAACCAATCCGCCCGGATCTGTCACCTTGAACGCGTTGGTGAGTAAATTACCGATCACCTGATGCAGCCGCCGTTCATCTGCCTGAATCATTTTCGGCAGGATGCCGGGTTCGAACTTGAATTCAATGTTACTATTGTTAGCCTGAACCTGGAAGATGTCAATGATCTCATGTAAAAATTCACTCATCGGAATCCAGGTCGGATTCAGCTCCACTTTGCCGGCCTCTATTTTGGCCAGATCAAGAATATCATTGATGAGATTCAACAAGTGTTTTCCACTGGATTCGATAATACTGATTTTATCGACGTGTTCGTCGGATAATGACGAATCCAGGTTGAGAAGCTGAGAAAAACCCAGGATGGCATTCAGCGGGGTTCTGAGTTCGTGGCTCATGGTCGCCAGAAAAAGGTCCTTGGCATGATTCGCGGCTTCTGCGGTTTCCCGTGCGTTCTCAGCGGCATTGAACAGATAGGCGTTATAAATGGCGACCGCCGCCTGACGGGTGATATTGGAAAGCACATCAAGATCCGCATCCGTAAACACACCTTGGGTACCGGTTCGCCACACCCCGATCATGCCGATTACGTCCTCTTTGGCGATCAACGGCGCGCCCATCATGGTCACCGCACGATCACCAAGGCAGCTGATGACCGGATCATCTTCGGCACGCGGGTCACTGAACGGCGAATGGATGATTTCGGCCTGCCGCGACCGGGCAATATCGCCCAGTATACCCTGGTGTAGCGTAAATCGGCTTGCCTGAAGGCTGTCAGCGCATGGTCCCATGCAAATGGTGGTCCGAAAGTCATTTTTGCCCATCGTCCGCGACATGATGGCAATGGTGTCCGCATGGAGCAATGCCTGGATATGAAGGGCGATTCGTTCGAGGACTGTCTGCAAATTGAGAGACGCCACAATATCCTGGCCGACCTGGGCCAGGGTGGCGATTTCCTCGGCACGCCGCCGGGTTTCCTTTTCGGCGCGTTTGCGCTCGGTGATTTCGCGTTCCAACCGGAGGTTGTTCAGCTGGTGAATCTCCGCTTCTTTTCTGACCTTCTCGGTTTCATGAAGCACATGCAGGCTCTTCAGTTGACGATCCGCATGGGCATTGAACACTTGCTCTTTGATGGCGAAAAATTTTTTAAAGTGTTCGAATGCCGCGTTGATGTTTTGCTCTTTTTCATAAATTTCCGATAGAAGTCTATGGCATTCGTATAATTCGGATTTTGCATCGATCTGTTCGGCGATAGTCAGTGCCGTTTCAACATGTTTCAAGGCGGTAATATTATCATTGAGAAGGCCGGCATACACTTTTCCCATATTCAACTGGCAGTCCACTCTCGCATTTTTATAGTCCATGTCGATGCAGCATTTGTCGGACTTATCAAGAAAGGACAAAGCCTTGTCCGGGTCTTTCAATGCCGAATAGGTTTTCCCGATGGTATCGTATATAGCGGGTTTGAAGGCCTCCAGGCTCAATTCATCCGTAATCCTGAGGCTCTCCAGTCCATGCGCCAGGGCGTCGTCGAAACGGCCCACTTCATTCAATGCCACGGCCAGATTGTTGCGGGTTAGGGCAATGCCCCGCTGATCGTCGAGTTTTTTCCATAGTTCCAGGCATTTTTCATGGTTTTCAATGGACCGGGTTAAATCTCCGGAGAGGCCTTGATGCATAGCGAGTTTATTCAGGGCATCCGCATAACCATCATGATCACCATTTCCTTCGGCCAGGTCCAGCGCTTCATAAATATATCGCAACGCTTCCGGATTGTTGCCCAGCCGGTTGCAGATAAGTCCCAGGGTATTCAGTATGGTGACCCTCAACCGGGCATGGTCTTTGTCTTTGGCCAGCGCCAAGCCTTCGATTGCCGTGGAAAGGCCTTCTTCAAAATTACCCTGAGCTTCCATCATATACGTCAGGTTCCGCAGCGTTCTGATTTTTAATTCCGGATATCGGCTGTCGGTGTTCGGCAGATTGGATAACAGACTGATGGCCTTGCGTGTGAGTTCAACGGCACGAACCAGTTGATTGCCCCGGATTTCCCATGAAAGACGGAGCAGAAGATCGGTTTTCTTCCACGCATGGTCACCGTCACACTTATCGAGAGATGCCAATCTGGATTCAAGGTCGTCGGTCGGAACCCGGACCATAATATCACCCAAACAGCTTTTAAAGGATTAATTCAAAAGTATTATCGGTAGTATTGTACATCATAAATGCAGCAGGCGGGAAATGCAACTCATGGGAAATAGTTGAACAAGGGAGGGACACTGAAAACACCGATATCTGACGTTCTAACGGTTTACGGGTATTCGTATCCGGAAACGGCTGCCCTGTCCCGGTGACGATTTCACGTCAATGACCCCGCCGTGTTGCGCCACGATACTCTTGGCGATGAAGAGGCCGAGACCGGTACCTTGTGGTCCCTTGGAAGAAAAGAACAACGTGAAAATTCTGCGTTGCGTCTCGGTATCCATACCGATTCCGTCGTCCCGAATCGTGAAGATCACGGATTTTCGGTCACGGCTGGCCCTAAAACGTATGGTATGCGCGGCTTTGACACTGTCCTTCGCACAAGCATCGGCGGCATTGTCGAGAATGTTCACCAGGGCGGTCTGCAGGTATTCGCTGTCCGCCTGAAACCGTCCTAAATCCTCGCCGGATTCAAACACAAACCGGCATTTCTCCAGGTTCATTTTTTTTCTGAACTCGGACGCGATCTCGTGAGCGAATACGGCCACCGGTATCATCGACATTTTCACGTCGCGTTTTTTCGAATAAAACAGGATATCCTGGATCAGGTTCCGAATCTTCCCGATTCCGCCTTTGACGGTTTGCCACCCTTCGGATATCCGGGTGTCGTCCTTTTGCCTGACACCGGTATCCAGCAGATAGGCCCCGGCATCCAGGCCGGTAAGCAACCCCTTGACACCATGGGCCATGGAACTGATCATCAGACCCAATGATGCCAGCCGGTCCTGCAGCTCGGTTTTTTCCTTCAGCAGAATTTCAAGATTCTCTGTGTATTGCCGGAGTTTATCCCGGACCAGAATCCGATCCCGCGCCCTTTTGATGGAAATTTCAAGGGCATCCACATTGATCGGTTTGGTGATAAAATCCGTGGCCTCGTGCTTAAGACTTTTAATGGCCAGGTCCATGTCGCCATGGCCGGTGATCATGATCACTTCGGTATCCGGATTCTCATGCTTGACGCGTTGCAGCAACTCAATACCATCCATCACCGGCATTTTAATATCCGTCAGGACAAGGGGAGGGTGATATTGCTTGAAAAGCGCCATGGCCTGATCACCGTTTTCGGCCTGGTGAACGGTCAATCCCAAATCCGATAACGCCAACTGAAGCACATCGCGGATATCCTCTTCGTCATCCACCAGCAGTATCGATTCTGCTGTTTTTCCGGAGGGTATCATCATTTGTCCCTTTCGATGAATACGGCCATCGGGTGTGCTATCTCGAATAGCACGGATAGAATGACACCATTCTCAAACCCGCCTGGCCGGGTCCATTGACTTTTCGTTCTCGTCCCGAGGTACGGGAAAGGTCAGGGTGAAACAAGTGCCTTTCCCCTCTTCGGATTCGGCGGAAATGTTACCGCCGCAGTCTTTTATAATGGTGTAACTGATGGACAAACCAAGGCCGGTTCCGTTACCGACCTCCTTGGTTGTGAAAAACGGCTCAAAGATCTTATGCACAATGTTTCGGGGCATACCGATCCCGGAATCCTCAATCCGGCAGACCACCGTATCATTCACACATTCTGTTTTTAATATGATTCGCTTTTCCCCTTGCGGGGGGTTACGGTTTCCCCATTTTCCCTCGATGGCATCCCGGGCATTGATCAACAGGTTGATAAACACCTGTTCAAGTCTGCCGGGATCGGCATCTATTTTTGGCAGATTATCCCGGGTGTCCCATTTGACGGCAATCCCCCTCACCTTTAATTGCTGACTGAAAATTTCAAACGCACTTTCCAGGACATCATTGATGCTGATCCGTTCAAACGTCATGTCGGATTTTCGGGCGAACTGGCGCATATGGTTGATTATTTTGGTCGCGCGATCCACATTGTTGTCCACCTTGATCAACATGGTGGATAAGACATGCTCATCAAAAGCTTCTCTTTTGCCAAGTTTCTTAACAAAGAAGCTGCTGGCTGTTTTTATCACGGACAACGGCTGGTTCAGCTCATGGGCAATCCCGGTGGCCATTTCGCCCAATGTGGCCATTTTGCTGGCCTGGATGAGTTGTTGTTCGGTTTCGAGGCGTTTGGTGACATCGCTGGTGGTCACCAGGTAAACCTTTTCCCCGGAATATTCGGATAACGAAATCCGTATATTTACAAAAAGGATGTGCGATTCCTTATGCTTCTGCTTGGCCTGGCTTAGAACGGATTCGGTCTTCAGCTTTCCGGCGAAGAGTGTACGTTCATCCCTCACAAACAGGTCCAAAAAGGATGTATGCAGCAACTCGAACGGTCTGTACCCATAAACCGCGGTCACTGAGTTGTTGCAATCCAGTATATCCAGCGTTTGAATATCCAGCACGAAAACAGGGTTGGGAATATTACTGAAGATGGCATGATATTTTTTCTCGCTTTTTTCCAATTCAACTTCGAGAATTTTTCTCTCGGTAATATCCAGGTTCATTTCCATGGCGGCGATGATTTCTCCTCGAGCATCGCATATCGGTGATGTTCTCACCATCCAATGCTTTGGGCTTCCGTCCTTCTTAACGCCGTACTCCTCACTATAGTGGGATCTTCCATCCTCAAAGGTTTTCTCCACCGGGCAAACCGTGCATTTTGCCTCCAGGCCCTTGTACGCGTGATAACAATAATCCCCCGGTTGTGGATCAAACATATCCGAAAACTCACGATTAAACTTTATCAGCCGATAGTCCTTGTCCTGAACCGTAATGATGCATGGCACCATCTCGAACAGATGCTGATATTCGTCCCGCTGCCGGTTCAGCGCTTCCTGCTTTTCACCGATGGCCTTCCCCATGCGGTTGATTGCATCACCCAGATGCCCCATTTCGTCCACCTGTTTCAGGCGGACCTCGGCGCTATAATCACCTTGCGCGATGAGCCGCGTACCGTCTATCAATTGTTTTATCGGGCGGTTTACAAACCTGAGGACAAAGAAAAAAATGATGGTGGAGGAGACGATGAAGACGATTACCGCAAGAATAATGATGCCTTTTTCAGCCATAAAGATTTCAGCATCGGTTTTTTCAAGAGATACCACGACATCGAGAGTTCCCAACACCGTTTTGTCACGGGGGTGAACATGACAGTCACCCGTGGCGCACCCGGCTTCGTTTTCAATGGGGCTGATGATCCCCAGCAGCCGGTATCCCGGGTCTGAATAGAAAATCCGGGTTCGTTGGGTCAGGGCCAGATCGGTCAATGGCGGTTCCGATCGGTGACAGATATCACATGCCTCCGCTTTGATATCTGTTGTCTGATCGATTTCAGAATTACGGTTGGAAAATTTAATCTGCCCTGTCTTGTTGTAAATCCTGATGGTTTCGATCTCCGGCTGCCGGCCGATATTTGTAATGATCTGGTTGATGTCGTCCCGGGAATTGAGCATCATGGCATAGTGTGTCCCCAAACGAATCGTATTGGTCAAACGGTCCGTACCCTCCACAATCCCGGCGATGGCCTTTTCTTTCTGGTACTTGACATTGAAGTATGCCCAGGTGGTAATGGAGAACAGCAGTACGACACCCACCGTCAGTATAAATTTGGAAACCAGGTGATATCGCAGTTTTTTTAATGTATCGATGATCAACATGGAAAGAGTATTTTACCTAGTTTTGGAATACGCCTACATTCGACAAATTAAGATCCAACGCCAGGGTGTCGGCCGGCAACCCCATCGACAACCCGAGCAACTGGGGCAAATACAGGATCGGAATGTCCAGTTTGTTTCTCCGCTGCCTTGAGATTTTCAGCTGAAACGCCTCAAGATTCATCTGACACATGGGACATACCGTCACAACGGCATCGGCGCCGGCGGCCGCATCGAGGATTGCCCCGACCAGTTCCAGGGCAACGGCTCGATCGGTCGTCATATGAGAAGCTCCGCAACATTTGCCACCCATGGACCACCTGTGCACGGACGCGCCGGTAGCCGCGATTAAAGGCTCCATGGATGCCGGGTTTTCCGGGTCATCAAATTCAGCATATGGTCTCAGACATTGACAACCGTAATAAGGGGCTATGGCCAGGCCGGCTAAATCCCTGACACGCCGTCCAATGATGATATCCGCCCCTACATCCCGGCTGAGAACATCCAACAGATGCCGAATGTGATGGTTATCATTGACTATCACACCCTCACCGGCGAGTACCGTATTGATATCGTCCAGTGCACCCCCTTGTTCCCGAACGGCCGCCTCCGCCCGTTTTAAATTGAGGTAACACGCACTGCACGGCACGAGAATATCAGGGCCGGCGGACATGGTTTCGGCCAGAGCCAGATTACGGCCGGCCAGGGACAGGGAGAGCATGGGATCGACCGCCTCGGCCGCACTGGCACCGCAGCAGGTCCAGTCCTCAATCTCCGTCAGCTCCGCACCCAGCAGTGCCATCAGCGCCCGTGTGGAAACATCGTATTCCCTGGCACTACCCGTCAATGAACATCCGGGATAATAAAGGTAGTTCATCGGTGTTTCTCCATGTCTTCGGCCTTTACAAACAATGCCGCCAGTTTTTTATTACGCCGTGCCGGCAGTTGCATATGTATTTTACCTCTAAGTATCAGCCGCATACCCAGGGCGAAATACCTGAATGGTTCCAAAGGGTGTTTCAATGACATAAAATACAGTGCCATGAATTCCATTTCGCGGACACGGCCATGCCGCATCACACTGTCGAGAAACGCCTTGTGAAAATGAACGCCTTGCCGGTAGCGAGGGATCATCCGGGCGGCAGCCACCCGTTTTAGAGCGGACATGATATCGGTAAGGGGCAGACCTCGCGGACATCTCAGCGTGCAGCAATAACAGGACGAACAGATACTGAAGGTTGTGGATGTGAAGATCTCTTCCGGCTGACCTATCTGGACCCGTCTCCACAGCTGCCGTGGGGTCAGATCCATGGCAAATTCATTGGGGCAGGATGCCGTACAGGTACCGCACTGGATACAGGTCCGCATCTGTTTTGCAATCTCAGCCACTGATGCAGTCAATGATTCCATTGCCGGACGGTTTCGGATTTTTTCATGAATCCTGGGTTGCATGAAGTCTTCTCCATTTGAACATCAGGGCTTTACCCCACAGCGGCATCGATTACCGAAAGCATTTGCTTCCCCGAATACCCGCTGAGCACCGATGCGTCATTGGGACACACCGCCGCGCATGCACCGCACCCCTGGCACATGCCCGGATTCACCACGACCCGGCCGCTGTCCGCATCCAGTTGCCTGGCGCCGGAGGGGCAGGTATCGATGCACCGCTCACACAGGCTGCATAAACTATCCCGGACAAAAGCCGTATTTTTCGAACCGGTGAGACACCGGCGATTCAATATTCTCAGGGATCGCTGCGCCGCCGCCTCCGCGCCGGCGACTGTATCGGCGATGTTACCCGGCGCCAGGGCCAATCCGCATACAAACACCCCTTCCCGGCCGCTGTCCACGGGCCGCCATTTCTCATCTGCCGACGCAATGAATCCATCCGGATCGGTTTCAACGCCATAAAACGGCAGCAAAGAGGATACCGAATGGGGGATGATACCGGTGGACAGCACCACCAGGTCTGCTGTAATTTCCACCTGACGCTGCAGCACCGGATCACGCGTCCGAACCACAGGCTTGCCTGATGTCCGGCCGCCTGACGTAAATGTGACATCCGGCGGTGCATCCGCATCATGCTGCATAAAAATGACGCCGTCCCTTCGCGCCCGGGCATAATACATTTCCACCGATCCGGTTGTCATCATGTCGCGGTACAATATAAAAACCTGAACCCGGGGATTTTGCTGTTTTAACATCAAGGCGTCTTTCAACGCCGACGGACAACACACACGGCTGCAATAATTACGCGGTTCCTTGCGGCAATCCACACACTGGATCATCACCACCGTTTCAAGTGCCGATGGCAGAATTTCCCGCGCATCATATTTTTTCTCAAATTCCTTGAGTGTAACAATCCCGGGATGGCGGGTATGACCATAGGTGGTGGTTGGTGCTTCATCCCCGCCGGTCGCCAGAATCACCACACCATGATCGATGGTCCGCACCTTCTCCTGCCGGTCCCGAATCATCGTGGTGTATTGCCCCACCTGTCCGGTTGTGCTGATGACCTTTGATTGGACATGCAGGTGGACATCGTTGAGATCCGTCAGTCTTTGGCGGGTTTCCGCTAGCAAATCCGCAGGTGACGCCCCTTCGAGGGTGCTCGTCAGCCAATTCAGGTTACCACCCACGGCATCCGTCTTTTCCACAAGATCCACCGGAAACCCGCATTCGGCGATGGCCACAGCAGCGGTCAATCCGGCAATCCCCCCCCCGATGACAAGGGCGCGCGGGGTCACGGTGGTATGCTGCCGTTCTCCGGGGTCCGCATCACGCAACCGGGCCAGGGCCATATTCAGATATCGCAATTGTTCGGCGAAAACCGGCTGTGGCATCGCATCCATTGGATTCAGCGCCGGCTTATGGTGTATCCGCATCGCGGATTCCGCGGCTATCACCCCCAGATCAACCACCTCGATCAGCAACGGGTCCAGCCCGGTCTCACGGCTCAATTCTTTTGTCCGGGAAGTGAAAATGCAGGGATGGCAGGCACCGATCAACAATCGATTCGGTTGACGGGCAATGATTTCGGATTTCAACTGCTGCCAGCCGTCCGATGTACATACCTGATCAAGATAAGTGACATCACGGACCGCGGAATCCCGCCTGAGACGTTTTGTCAACATCGACCGGTCATAAAGCTTGTCGAGTCTTCCGGTACAGGTGCAAATCACCACTAGGATATCCGGCATGGCAGTAGAAATGTCCTTGTGGCGATCAGGGAGGGAATCCGGCAATGCCAGGCTGCCGCCGTTCCGGTGAATCGCCCGCATGGCGGCATTGGCTGCGGCGGAAGCGTGGACCACCGAATCCCGGATATCCCTCGGCCCTGTTGCAGCACCCCCCATAAAAACACCCTCCCGTTCCGTTCGGGTGTTCAGGAACGACGGGTGCTGCCAATAGCCCCATTTGTCAACGGACAGATCCATTCGCTCGGCTGATGTTGCCAGATCCCGGCCGGCACGTTGCCCGATGGAAAGGACCACCAGATCGTAATTCTCCTCTTCGATCATTCCGGAAGCATCGGCATACCGAAGCAACAGACCGGCTTTGCCGGCAGTGGCGCACAATGAATGTATTCTGGCCCTGGTAAACCGGACACCATGCGTTTTCTCAGCTGTATCCCGGTACCGGTCGAAAGACTTCCCACACGTCCTCATATCCAAATAAAAAACAGAGGCACGCGTCCGGCCCTGATTTTTCCGCCGGGCCAGAACCGCCTGTTTGACGGCAATCATGCAACACACGCTGGCGCAATGAGGATTATCCGTTTGCAGATCCCGCGAGCCCACGCACTGGAGCCAGGCAATGCTTGCCGGGGATTTACCGTCCACCGGCCGGACCAACCGGCCGCCGGTGGGTCCCAAACCGCTGAGCATCCGCTCTAATTCAATATTGGTGACCACACCGGGCAGTACACCGTAGCCAAACGGATTCTTCCCTTGCCCGGGCTCATACAACTCGCTGCCGCCGCTGAAAATGATGGCGCCGACATCTACTTCCCGGTCCGTGATGGTTTCCCTCTCTTCATATATGCCCTGCACCATCGACATGAAAACTTCCGGGTCAAAGGGTTTCATGAGATAGTCCCGGGCGCCGGTTTTCATAGCATCCACGGCGGTTTCGACGGTTGCATAGGCCGTCATCATGACAACGATCAAATCGGCATATTTCTCATGGACAATCTCAAGCAACTCGACACCGCCCATTCCCGGCATCTTGATATCCGTCAACATCAAATGGAAAGAGGTCGTCTCCATCATCGACAGTGCCGTAGAACCGGAATCGGCCATGGCGACATAAAATCCTTCATCTTCAAGCCATTCCTTGAGGGAATCACGCACCACCAATTCATCATCCACCACCAGGATGCGGAACCCTTTTCGTTTCTGTCCGGGCAGCTCAATGGCATTCACCGGACAGATATCCACACACGCGCCGCAGCCGTCACAGGCAACCGGATCGATCACATAGGCATTGGGAATGGCGTGGGGAACCGGCAGATATACGGCTTTACGACTCGACAACCCCTCATTGAAGGCATCCGGGATCCGAACCGGACAGACATCGGCGCATACACCGCAGCCCACACACCGTGCCGGATCGATCCAGGTGGGCATCCGGTGCAACCGTATAGTGAAATTACCGGTGCTGCCCGAAACCCCGGCCAGGGTTGTGCCGAGATGGATTTCAATATTCTCATGATAGAACCCTTTGCGAAGGCAATACGTGGACGCATCCTCATGGTCGATCAACGGCAGCATCTTGCACATTCCGCAATTGTTGGTGGGGAATTGATGGTCCAGTTGGGACAGAAAACCACCCACATGCGGTTTGTGGTCAATCAGAATGACCTTGTAACCGTTCTCGGCCAGATCAAGAGCGGACCGGATCCCGCTGATGCCGGCGCCGATCACCAATGCTTTTCCGATTCTGTCGGTCATAGTCCCACCACTTCCGTGTATTCACTCTCCCTGAATTCCGCCAGGGGCGGCCGGTCACCAACATCCTTGCCCGCCGGATAATCGAATGCCACCTGGGTTCGGTGGGCCACAAGGCGGAACAATTCCACTACGGGGATATCGTTGGGACAGGCATTGGTGCATTGACCACACCCCACACAAGCCGTGCTCATATGCGCCATCCGGGTCAGATGATAGAAGACGGTATCCGTGGGCATTTTTACCATCCCTTTCCGCTCGGCCCATCCCAGGTAGCGGTCCGGATCATGATCGAACACATCCGTCATGAATACGCATTCCCGGCAATAGCAGACCGGGCAGGCCACCCGGCAATTAAAACAATTCACGCAATCGGCCAGGTAACGGGTCAGTTTTTCAATACTGTCCACCACCGTTGCCGTGTTTGCGTACATCCGGTCCCGGGCAGCTTTTCGAACATTCAACAGATCATTAACCACCATCGCCCGATCCTGAGGATCCGCGGCCTCCTCCAATTTCAGGGCGTCGGCCATGGCCGATCCCTGATCCGATTCACAACGGATCAAAATCTCCTTCCGGACATTACCCCCGTACAATTGTATGTGCAGATCCGCACCGTGCGGTACGAAATGTTCACAGCAACGGCAGGCGGATGCCAGGTCAAATCCATCCAGCGCATCACGACCACCGAACAACACATGGTTACAAAACCGTGTAGTGGCATCCCGGCCGCATTCCCCGGCAAATTTAGAATAGGCGGTGTTGGAAAACGCGCCCAGACAGTCCAACCCAATAATGAATACCTTGTCCATTCGCCCTTGTTTTAATTTCACCAGTTCCACGAATGCCCTTATTTCGCATGGCCGCAACACCACGGCAAACCGGCCCCGGCCGGACCGCCGTGTCAGCCGTGAGACCAGTTTTGCCGAATTCATGGGAAATGACGGTGAGAGGGGATCCGCCCCGGTCATTTTTCCGGGATCCGCCACCAGGGACGGCATAACCACATGTTTCATCGGCAGATGCACCGGTGCCAGCATCGCGTCGACTTGCGTCTGTTGCAATATTCGGGAGAAAAACACCTGCAGTGTCGCCAGGATTTGCTCATGTTCCACCGGCAGTCTTACAATATGGGGCATAGTCGTCTCCGGAGGTCTTAGGTTTAATCCTCAAATCACCATTTTCAACTTGGTCTCACCGGGTCCCAAAACGGTCAGCCGTTCCACCAGCTTGCGCATCGTCTCCGCGAAATGAATGCCGTCACTGGCGCCGATCCATGTCAGGCACAACCGCTCGGGCTCAATTCCGAATTGAGGTAAAATCGTTTTCAACAATTTGATACGACGCCTCGCCTTGTAGTTGCCGTTGATGTAATGGCAGTCACCGGGATGGCACCCGCTCACCAACACCCCGTCCGCACCTTCCAGCAACGCCTTGATGACATATTGCGGATCCACCATCCCGGTACACATCACGCGGATGAGCCGGACATTGGGTGGATATGCCAATCGCGAGGTGCCCGCCAGATCAGCGGCGGTGTATGTGCACCAGTTACACACAAAAGCGATGACGGTCGGCTCGAAATCTTTCATATGCGCCTCCTCTTTATCGTCTCAGCATGGCAATGGTATCCAGGATACCGTCGATTTCCGCGAATACCTGCCGGCTCTTGAAATGACGGCTGCCGGCGGCACCGCTGGGGCAGAAGCCCGAGCATGATCCACACCCCTTGCATAACGCCGGGTTCACCATGGAGATGCCCTTGCGCTCATTGAAGGAGATGGCCGAGTAGGGGCATAGGTCGATGCAGACCCGGCAACCGATACAGATATCCGGGTCGATCCAGGATATGGTGGGTTCAACCGCAACCCGGCCCTTGACCGCAAGGGATAGTGCCTTGGCAGCGGCCCCCGACGCCTGGGATACCGTATCCGGAATATCCATGGGTTTCTGGCAGCAACCCGCCAGAAAAACCCCGTCCGTGGCCGTGTTCAATGGTGCGAGTTTGGGATGTTCCTCCAGAAAAAAACCGTCGCTGCCGATATTCACACCGAATATCCGTCCGATCTCACGGCTATCTTCCCGCGCCTGGATGGCCGTGCAAAGGATCACCATGTCCACCGGAATGCGGACCCGTTTTCCCATCAGCGTATCCTCAGCCACGGCAATGAGCTTTCCGGACTCTGCATCGGTCGCGGCCTGATTGGTGATCTCGGCGACCTTTCCCCGGATAAACACCGTTCCCTCTTCCTGGCACCGGCGGTAAAACTCTTCGTATCCCTCACCATAGCACCGCATATCGATATAGAAATCATAGACACGGGTATCCGGTCCGGTCTTTTCTTTGATGAGATGTGTATACTTCAATGCATACATACAGCAGACCCTGGAGCAGTATTCATGATAATTGACATCCCGGCTGCCGATACAGTGCAGGAGCGCGACACTGTCGGGCGGCCGGGTAAAGTTGCCGGCTTTGTCCCGAAGCAGGATTTGACCGCCGGTGGGCCCGGTTGCATTGCTCAGGCGCTCGAACTCCAGCGCTGAAAAGACATTCGGGAACCTGCCGTATCCGTAGCAACTGAAAACGGATGGTTCCATGGTATCGTAACCAGTGGCCAGAACAATACTGCCCACCTGGACATCGATCGTGTCTCCGGTCATGGAATGATCGATGGCTTCGGCCTCGCAAACCTTCACACATTCCATGCACTCACAACAGACACCGCAATTCAGGCACCGCCCGGCCTCTATCAATGCATCGGTCTCCGAAAACCCCGGATCCACCTCCTCCCAAGCGCTTGCCCGTGATGCCGGGTTCACCCTGTCTGCATGACACCGCGGGGAGGTGGAAATGTTTTCGGGAATGGAGTTATACGCCGGTTCCCGGTCCGATTGTGTCGGGTCCTGAACCGGTACGCCGGCCATCTCACGGCCGGTGATGAAACGATCCATGGCGGCCACCGCCCGATGTGCCGCACCCACCGCTTCGATGACCGTTGCCGGCCCGGAGACCATATCGCCGCCGGCGAAAACGCAGGGAATGCCGGTTTGCATGGTCTGTGGATCGACGAGGATCATTCCCGCTTTGGTGACGGGCAGGTCCGGGACATGGGCGGCCCACACCATGTCGGTTTTCTGGCCGATGGCCGGAATGATCATGTCACAGGGGAAGAGAAACAGTGAATCATCGACGGGAACGGGGCGGCACCTGCCGTCGGCACCGGGCTGCCCCAATTCCGTCCGGATACATTCAAGCCCAGTCACCCCATCGTTTTCAGCACAAACGGCCACGGGTGCCGTGAGGCATCGGATGTCGATATCCTCCGCCCGGGCCCCGTCGATTTCCTCGTCATAGGCGGGCATTTCCTTTTCGGTTCGCCGGTAGAGAACGGATACGGCGGCAGCCCCCAGCCGCTTTGCGGTCCGCGCCGCATCCACGGCCACATTGCCGCCACCGATGACAACCACACGCCTGCCGACATGGACCTGTCGTCCCAGATTGGCGTCCCGCAGGAATTGAACGGCATCGATTACACCCGCGGTGTTCTTTTCACCCGGGATATTCAAGGCCGGAGCCCCATGGGCGCCCAGGGCCAGGAAAATGGCTTCAAAACCGGATGCCCGGAGCGAGTCCAGGGTGATATCGCTTCCAAATCCAACACCGGTTTCCACATGGATGCCGGTTTCAAGGAGGATTCCAATTTCCCTGTCCAGTACTCCGGCGGGCAACCGGTATTCCGGAATGCCCACCCGCAGCATGCCGCCGAGCTGATCCAATGCCTCAAAAAGGGTAACGTGATATCCTTTCAACCGCATATAATAGGCGACCGTCAGCCCGGCCGGACCGGACCCGACGACTGCTATTTTCTCCGACCGCTCCTGGATTGCCGGAGCAGACAATTTCTCACCGGCCACCATATCGGCTGTAAAACGCTTCAAATCCCGGATGGCCACCGGGTCGTCCACCGCTTTCCGCCGGCATTGGGACTCGCAGGGGTGCGGACAGACACGGCCGAGTACACCGGGTAACGGCAAGCGTTCCATGATCAGCTCAACGGCGGCCTGGTATTTGCCCTGGTGGATAAGCTGTATGTAACCCTGTATATTGACATTGGCCGGGCAGGCGGCAGAACACGGCGCGCGGTCCTTTTTTTCGATATTAAAAGTGATCGGGATGGCCTGGGGAAATGCGCGGCCAATGGCTTTACGCGTTCCCAGGCCCTCGTCCCAGGTATTGGGAATGGAGACCGGACAAGCCGTTGCACATTCTCCGCAGCCGGTACAGGCATCGGCTTTCACATATCGCGGTTTACGCCGGATGGAGACGGTGTAATTACCTATGAAACCGGATACATCGGCCACGCTGCTGTTGGTAAACAGCCGAATATAGGGATGCTGCGATACTTCCACCATTTTTGGCGTCCCGATGCAGGCCGCGCAATCCAGGGTGGGAAAGGTCTTGTCGAACTGAAGCATATGGCCGCCGATGGTGGTGTCCCGTTCCACAAGATATACCTGATGACCCGCATTGCCGATATCGATGGCGGCCTGCATGCCGGCAATCCCACCGCCCACAACCAGCATATCGGGATTCACCGCAACCTCTCGGGTCTCCAGCCGTTCATGCGAATTGACCCGGTAAACAGCGGCAGCCACCAGGCTTTTGGCTTTGTCCGTGGCGGCGGAGTCGTCAAGTGTCACCCAGGAAACCTGTTCGCGCACAGACGCCATCTGGAAATAATAGGGATTCAAACCCGCCCGTTGGCAGGTTCCCATGAAGGTTTTACCATGCAACCGGGGAGAACAGGACGCTACCACCACCCGGCTGAGGCCGAGGGTTTTGATGTCGTTTTCGATCATGGCCTGGCCCGGATCTGAGCACATGAATTTATAATCCCTGGCGATCACCACATTGGGGAGACGGCGTGCAAAGGCGGCCACCGCCGCCACATCCACCCGATGGGCGATGTTAATTCCGCAATGGCAAACATAAAACCCGATTTTCGAAAGCATGTGAATCTCCGTATTGCGTATATCCCGGCCATCCGATATCCGTGCAACCCTTCGGAGAGCATCATTATCGTGGTGTCGATTGTCGGCATCCGCCTTCAAGCATTTCCGCCGAGATTATGCGCCGCACCGGCACAGCTTATGGACAATGAGCAATAGTTCCTCTGCCTCAAGCGGTTTTTGCAGGTAACCTTCCGGATCCGGTACCCGGCGGCCGAATTTCAAATTCTGACATTTCTGGTAGTGGCAGAAAATTTTTTTACCCACTGCGGAAATGAGCACCACCGGCACCCCGCAAAGCTTCGGATCATCCCTGAAACGCCTGAAAAGTTCAATTCCCCCTTCGGCAGGAAGCATGACGTCGAGAATGATGATTTCCGGCAATAGGTCAACGGCTATAGCGAACGCTTCGTCAGGTGTATAGGCTCTGATCGTGGTATACCCATTTGAGCTGAGTAGATTGCTGAGGAATATGCTCATGTCCGGTTCATCTTCGATCACGAGAACCTTGATATGCCGCCAGCGGCCCTCCAATAGGCTCCTCCTCGGAATCCGACAAAATTGATATGAGAATCGGTACGGACTTTTCCGCATGAACTGATGAACACTTCAGAGCGAAGAACGTGCCAGGTGGATCGGCGGCGGCGGGATATTTAATTTGGGTGTTATTTCAGAATGTTAAAACGTTCCAGGGGGTGACAGGCCGTCAGGCTGTGGGCAGTGATGCTTCCATTCGTTGCATCACTATTGCAACTAAAAAGGTAACTATTTTATTTTATACATAAACATTATAAATTGGTGCAACATTTAGTTGCACTCAAGGCGATACCGAGGCGTCGACGCGAACACCCGGGGGGGGATCAGATCAGATGATATCGTTTCATCTTTCGCCACAGTGTCGTGCGGTCAATACCCAGTGCCCGTGCGGTTTTCCCCCGATGCCACTGGTGTATCTCCAACTGATCGGCAATACGATTCCGCTCTCCGTCATGGCCATCGGATTCGCCCCGATGCGGTTCCCGGGGGCCATGCCTGATGGGTTCGACCTCTGTTTCCCGAAAATAATCGGGGAGATGCTCCGGCAGGATCTTTTCACCGCGGCATACGATGACGGCATGCTCCAATATGTTTTCCAGCTCTCTGATATTACCGGGATAGTTGGAATTGAGCAATAATTTCAAGGCGGTCTGGGACAGGGACGGCATCGGATACCCGCCGGCTGAACAGAGTCGTCTGAGCGTGTGACGAATCAGCAGGGGCAAATCCGAGGGACGTTCGGCAAGGGACGGCAGATTGATGCGAAACACATTCAACCGATAAAATAAATCTTCCCGGAATGCACCGTCAGCCACAAGGGATTCCAACCGCCTGTTGGTGGCGGAAAGAATACGAACGTCTACTTTTCGGGTTTTAAGGCTGCCCAGCGGATAGAACTCCCTATCCTCGATGACGCGCAACAATTTGGCCTGCAGAATGAGCGGCATGTCTCCGATTTCATCCAGGAAAATTGTTCCGCCATCGGCTTCATGAAAGCGCCCGGGCTTATCCCGGACCGCTCCGGTGAATGCCCCTTTGGCATACCCGAAAAGTTCCGATTCCAGCAGATTTTCAGGTATGGCGGCGCAATTGATTTTCACCAGGGGTTGAGCGGCCCGGCTGCTGGCCGAGTGAATCACCTTGGCCAGCAGATCCTTCCCTGTTCCGGTGGGACCTTCAATTAATATTGTGGTATCGGTGTCGGCCACTACGGTCACACGATCAAATATCTTTTGCATGGCAGGGCTTTTGCCAATCATGTCATGGTAGGTATACTGGTTGCGAAGGGCCTGTTCCAATTGCCGGACCAGCGTCAGGTCCTGGAATGTGGCCAACCCGCCGACAATGTTGCCTTTTTCGTTTTTCAAGGACTGGTAACTCGCCATGATGGGAATGGGTACACCATCACGGTCCCTCATATTCCCCCGGTGCCTGTTGCCGACTTTCACGCCGTTGATGGTCTCTTTGATCATGCAAACATCGTCAGCGTCCTCCCCTTCGAAGACAGCCGCACACGATTTGCCAAGGACCTCGCTGCGGTCATATCCGGAGATTTTTTCAGCGGCCGTATTGAAAAAGGTGAAAAGTCCGCCACGATTGACGGTAAAGATGCCGCTGTCCAGGCTGTCCAGAATGTTTTTCAGATTCTGCTCTTCATGCTTGAGCCGGTTGATGAGGTCGGTGATGGGCGAATGGTCCTGTAAAATCGTCAGGCACCCGCTCACTTCACGGCGGCGGTCATAAATAGGTGTGGCGAATCGGGTAATCAGATGTATTTCATCCGCCTCATCCCTTACCTCCAGGTCTTGATCGCCGGATGTGGACGGTTCTCCGTTTTTGATGACGCAGGATGCCACGCAGGGCACACCGGTAAAAATCTCACGGCAGTCACGACCGACAACCTCCTTTTCCCGTAAAGCCATGAGCGCCTGGGCACTGAAATTGATTGCGGTCAGTTTGCGGTCCAGGTTAACCGTAAAAGCGCCGATATTCAATTCATCCAGCACTTCGAGCCATTGATCGCATAGGACGCTGCAGAATCGTTTGTAGGGATCTGTATTCATCGGCTAATGACAGGGAAGCGTTATCAGAAACAAGGCACCCATCCCCTCCTCACTCTTTACGGTGATTGTACCATGATGGGCCTCCACGATACCGAAAGTTGTGGATAATCCCAATCCGATGCCGCGACCATCGCCCTTGGTGGTATAAAAAGGTTCGAAAAGGTGCGGGATATCTTCACCGGCAATACCCTGGCCGGTGTCCTGTACTGAAATGCGAATGATGGATCCGGTGTCATCCGTTTCGGCACCGAGGGTGAGATGCCCTCCCCCGGGCATGGCATCGATGGCGTTGAATATCAGGTTGATCATGCACTGCTGAAGCTGATTGAAATCCCCTTGGACAGCCGGCAGGTCATCCGGGATTTTTTTGGTGATTCCGATATTTCCGAGATTCAGTTTATGCTGGCTCAAAAGCATGCACCGGTTGAGCAGATCCGCGACATTGACCGCCATGGATGCGACCTCGGTTTTTCTTGAAAACGTCAGCAGGTTGGCAATAATTTTGGAGCACCGGTCCGTCTCCGATTCCACCATCTCAAGGTAATGTTTGAATCTTTTCATCTGTTCGATGTCCGGCCTACCGCGTTCGAGGACGCGCAACATCAGACGGATATAATTCAGAATACCCGACATTGGATTGTTGATTTCATGGACAACGCTGGCCGACAACCGGCCCAGGGACATCATTTTATCCCGGTGCAGTATTTTTACCTGATCCGTCATCTCCCGTTCCAGGCGCCGTATCTGCTGCATATCTCTGAAAAAACAGACCATACCACCGGGTCTGCCGCGCTCTTCGATGACGGCGGCGGAAACCTGCACCGGCAGAACGCGCCGGGAACGGGTCAGCAGCCGCGTTTCATACAGAAACAGGCGATTCCTGCCGCCATGGGTATCCATTGCCAATGCCGAGTTGAACGCGTCGAAGTCCTGATGATCAAAAAAGTGACCCAACCGCTGCTTCTGAAGAACTTGTGATTTGGAATAACCGGTCATCTGTTCCATGCTCTGATTGAAGGTTACCACCACTTCATTATCGGTACAGCCTAAAATTCCATCCATGGAGCTTTCTATCAAATTTTTCTGATAGATAAAGGTCTCCAGAAGTTCAGTGATGGTTTCCGACCAGCCCTGTTCAAGAAACCGGGTATATCCTTCGAGTTTTTTTCTGTTGGTGTACCGCTGCCTGGCACGATCAAGGGCCACGAGAAGGGCATCATTATGAATGGGTTTGGTGATAAAATCCGAAGCATCCAGTTGCAGCGCGCGTATTGCGACATCAATGTCGGCGAATGCCGTGGCCACGATGACCTCGATATCGGGATATCTGTTTTTGATGGTCTCCAACACCTGAATACCGTCCATGACCGGCATCCGAATGTCGGTGATGACAATTTGGGGGGAAAATCGTGCGCATTGCTTGAGGCCATCCACGCCGTTTTGAACGGCCATAACCCGGTAGCCCGAATCCTCAAGTGCAAGTGAGGTAATCTCGCAGATATCCTCTTCATCGTCAATGAGGAGAATTTTCCAGACCTTGTCGCTGGTCATAGAAATACCCGAAAAAGATATGTGGATCGAATGATTTTTAGGCGCGATACCGACGGATCACTTCCGCCGGTTTATCCGGTGAATATCGTGAAACAGGATAAAGTGGCGCCGGTGACCATGGCCGGCGCCAAATGTCATCAACGCTGACGCCTGGTCGCGATGAATCTCATGAAAAAATAAGAGAGCAATACGATGACAAACAATCCGCCGCCGATTATCACCGAAAAATAGATCCGGAGTGTTCCAAGTGTCTTGCGGCTGTTTCGCTCGATTTTATTCACGGATGAAGAGAGTTCATTGGTGAAAATCATGGCACCCACCGCGTATGGGGTTCCACCGATGGGGTGGCACACCAGGTATACGTCCCTCAGAACGCCGGAGGCATCGGGCCAAGTTAAATATCCCCTGGTGGGTCTACCTTTCTTGACTGAAGTGGCCAGCTCACGGAATTTGTCATAATCGGATCTCAACAATACGCGGAGTGCTTCAAACTCTTTCCCGACGAGGTCCGGCTCCTTGCTGGCGCGTATCCACCATTTGCCGTCGACAACATCGGTTTGGTAAACAAAGGTGTTGCCGGTACGCCCGATATCCTGGACCGTAATCGTTCTGAAGGAGCTGTCGCCGTTCATATTCTCACCGGTCAGTTCCGGGTGTTCCATCAAATACTGGCGGGCCTGGCGGGCTGTGGTTTCAGTGATCGGGTTGATCAAGCCCTCACCGATGGACTTTACGGCGTTGTTGCTTTGCGCTATGGAGAGCGCATGGAACTCGACGGTTTTACGATTGATATACCAAATGCTGATTGTTGAAATAATAATAAAAGGGATAACAACGATATAAAGGAATTTCAAGGTGAATCCCCGGCCATCGGCTTCCTGTGCCGGTAATTGTGCCAAGGGGACTGCTTCTATTTCTTCATATGCCGGTTCGGTGAAGCTGACATCAGGGGCTGCATCCGGCAGCGATTCTTCACCGGTTTCGAGCTGGGTGATGAGCGCTTCAAGATCGATTTCATCATCTTTATCGGTTTCCGCCGAATCCAGTGTCTGAATCAGATCCGACCCGGCCTCTGTCCCGGGTTCAACCTCTTCATACCAATCGGCACCCGGGTCGTTCTCCGATGCCACCTCCTCGACCCAATCGGGTTCCGAACCGGTCTCCGGTGCCACCTCTTCGACCCAATCGGATTCCGAACCGGTCTCCGGTTCGCTGTCAGACACCCAATCCATGGCATCGCTATCCGAGACGCCGTCTGTATCCCAATCAGACAATGCGTCCGCCAGATCATCCATCTCACCGGTTTTTTCCTCAGAAAATTCAATATCATCAAAAACTTCGGGTTCGGCGTCTGCTTTACGGATTGACCAGTCCGGCAGGTCCACCACAAATTCACGTGTGCTATCGTCGCCCGTTACCGCCAGGGCGTCATTGTCCGATTGCAAGGCCCAATCCGGCATATCGATGACGATGGGTTCCTGACCGGCCACTGCGGTCTGGGCGCCACCATCGGATGTACTTTCGGGTGTCAACGACCAATCCGGCAGGTCAAACAACGGCGCGGGCTGATCATCGCTTTCCACCATGCCGTCGGCAATGGGGTCGTCATCGGACTGCAGCATCCGATCCGGCAGCGTGATGGTACCTGCTCCGCTATCCGGCTCATCGGGCATTTCGCTGTCCAGCGAGTCGAAAAGCTCATCCGCGGTGGATATCGATGATGCCGGCGGTTCATCCGTCTCCGCAATATCCCAATCGGGTAATTCGAAATCCTCATTGAATTCCGAGGAGATGGCGGACTCGAAGGACATTTCAGCATCACCGTCCTCCCCACCCAGGAGATCGGCAGCGAGCTGATCGATCTGTTCGTCGGGGTGTTCATCGGTCGTAGACGATTCGATATCATCGTCCATCAGCGAGGTGTCGGTGACATGGCGCGTGGGCATGGAGATATCGTCCACCTCTTCCACCCAACCCGGCAGAGAAACGGAAGGTGCTTCAGATTTGACCTCATATTGGCCGATGATGACATCATTTTGACAATTCAAACACTTGAGTTTGGTATTTTTGTCGGTAATATGCTTAGGGTCAATACCATATTTTTTCCCGCAATTCTCACAAGCAACTTTGATCAATCCTGAAACGGCCATTTCAGATCTCCTTAGTTTACCCCGTTTTTTGGTAGTCGTGCTCATTTTAATTGCATTCAATATTCCGTTTCGCAATTAAAAAATCGGGTTAGCAAGACTGTTAGACTAGAATCCGGAAATGTGCAAGCTGCAAAAATCACACCAATAAACTTGAAAACTGAAATAACGTGAGTGATCCTGTAATTGACAAGCCCACCGGACTTCAGGCCGCAGTGATCCGTTTTTCCCCGGGGAGAGATGGCCACGCCACTGATAAGGGCCTGATTTTTGTGATGAAAGTTTAGGCAAATAAGCTTAGTGTGTCAAATAAAAAGAACAAACCGGCACCGCCGGAATTGCACCGTTTCCATGCAGTTATCCGGATTGAAGGTGATTGGCCGCCACCGCTCACCGTATTCAACCAAAATCCCTCATCGGTCACAACCCTTGCATCATTCCATCGACACACCATGGCTCCGGTCCAGGCCGGTTTCCGGTTCAAGAACTTATCACTTATACCGATATTAGAAAAGGACGGATTGACCGTTACCGGGACAATCGAAATCCGGATATACGGCCTTCCGATAGCGGTGGTGCCGCTCAAGGATATCAGGTTATGGTTTTCAATAGCACTTGTATAAAACGATATCATGGAGAGAGATCCAATAATTGTTCTCAAAGGACGGATGCTGAATGAATAGACTTCATCATATTAACCGATTCGAATTGTTATCAAAACGTGCCCGCGGAAATTTGAAAGCGGCCCTCGTCATCATTGCCGCATACCTGTTTTTATGTCCGGCAATTCCGGCAAAGGGCACCGATAAGATCGTCCTTTATTTTGATCCCGGTGAATATCATCTCAGCCGGACCGAACGGCATAAAATTCTAGACCTCGGAAAATACCAGCCGAACGAAAAGTGGCGCCTGGTGGTGGAGGGGTATTCCGATGACCAGGGCGACCCAAAAAAAAATTTGGAATTGTCACGACTACGGGCCATGGAGGTGAAAAACGAGATCGTGGCGGTATTGGAAATCGATCCGGTTGATGTCTTTACCCTCGGTCACGGGGAAACATTACCGGAAGACGGCAAGGATTCCACATCAGTCCGCGCCCTTAACCGCCGGGTGGAGATTACCCTGCTATCGGTATCTTCATGGCAAATGCTGGACAAATATCAATCCACTGATCCCAACCTGCCGGAGATTGATCATTTATTCGACAAGGCCGATCAGCAGGCAAAAAAGGATGATTGGGCCGGTGCCAGGGGCAGCCTGGAAAAGGCGGCAGGACTGGGGGGGAAACAATATTCAAGATGGCACTCGATCCAGGGGATCATTGGCTTTTACACCGGGATGGGGCCGGCAAAAATGAAATCCTTCTTCAGAACCGCCATCATCCTGGATCCGGACAATGTAAACGCGCGGGAATACCTGGCCAGGTTGGAGGCCGGAGAGAAGTTCGCCAATGGGAACATCACGCCTCACCATGGACGAACCATCGATGATCCGATTCGGGTGGATATCAATTCCCAGGCGCATGACTATCTTCGCCTTTTCGGTGTGCAGCCGCAGTCGCTGATCCAACTGGATCATTTATATATGTATGCCTGGGATTGCAAATCACCTGAGAATGAAACCACTCGGTATTATTTCAAGAAAGCCGCCGGCGCTGAGGTGTTGGACTGAGGCATAAGGCAATCACCTCGCAAGCAGGACCATCACATTCAAAATTGTGATGGCTGATCTACATTTTCGTTCCATATCCGTCGTATCAAGAGCCAAAACTCACGTTTGACGAATCCGCAACCTTTTTTCCTTGCCAGCGATCTTCCGTCTCCAGACACTCCTTGATCATGGACAAGGTGCCCGCTTTATCGAGGGCCCAGGACGGTGCCACGAGTTCCCGGGGGTGGGGGTCGCCGGTCAACCGGTGAACGACCATCCGGGCCGGAAGCCTTTCCAGGAACTCACACACCAGATCCACATATTCCGCCTGTTCGAGACAGCGGTAGCGGCCCTTTGCATACATCGTCGCCAGCGGGGTTCCGCGTACCACATAAAGCAGGTGCAACTTGATGCCATGTATGCCGATATTGGAGATGAAGTCGGCGGTTTCCATCATATGCTGTCTGGTTTCACCAGGCAGTCCGAGTATGATATGCGCACAGACGTTCAACCGCTGTTGTTTTGCCGAATCAACCGCACGGACAAAAGCGGCCACATCGTGGCCGCGGTTGATCAGCGCCAGGGTCGAATCGTGTGCGGATTGGAGCCCATATTCCAGCCAGATCAGGTGATGCCGGGCGTAATGGCCCAACAGGGAAAGGATGTCGTCCGACACACAATCCGGTCGAGTGCCAATGGCCAATCCAATGACATCCGCCACGCCAAGGGCTTCGTCATATATGCTTTTAAGCGTGTCAAACGGTGCATAGGTATTGGTAAAGGATTGAAAATAGGCGATGAATTTTTTGGCTTTAAACCGTTTGGCCACGGCTTTCTTGCTATTCAGGATTTGCGCTGCAATGGAAAGTCCTTTAAGATGGGCGCCGGTTCCGGACCCCTTCTCATTACAATAAATACAGCCGCCGGTGGAGATGGTACCGTCCCGATTGGGGCAGTTCAGACCGGCATCCACCGTAA
This sequence comes from Desulfobacteraceae bacterium, assembly GCA_013003715.1. Taxonomy (GTDB): domain Bacteria; phylum Desulfobacterota; class Desulfobacteria; order Desulfobacterales; family Desulfosarcinaceae; genus JABDIN01. Next base: position 26,467 of record JABDIN010000098.1, read on the forward strand.
TTTTATGGACACGGTGCCCGAATTTATCACGATAATAAGAGTTTAGATCGAAGAATCTCTTTTTCATCACCCTTTTTCTTCACCATAAACAGGTACCCGCATTTCTCTTTTTCATGCGCTTATTCAGGTTAACCTTCAATTTTCCCATATGGGACACGTAAAATTTCATGCCCCGATGTCAAATGAAGGCATGGGATCTGTTTTGTATATATCCGGTAGCACAGGAAATTAAAAATCGGCAGACTACCTTCATTTGATATTTGTCATTTTTAATTGGGCATTATCACCGTTTTCTTTTGAAAAGGTAAACTTTAAAATTCTGAGCCGATACCGACTGCGGTTGTCCTGATCACCTTGGTTCTATGCCTTGACCTTGTCGGTACCGGATTATATATAGACGGTTCAGTTCGACACGACCAACAGGCATATACCAATCTTCAGCAATAGTATAGTCAAAAGACAACCAGGGGAACTCGTGACCTTCTATCCCAAATCATATGACGTAATCGTCGTCGGTGCCGGCCATGCCGGGTGCGAGGCGGCCCTGGCGGCTGCCAGAATGGGTTGTTCCGTTGCACTCTTTGCCATCGACCTGGATAAACTGGCTGCAATGCCGTGCAGCCCGTCAATCGGCGGTATGGCCAAAGGACAACTTGTTCGGGAAATCGATGCCCTGGGCGGCGAAATGGCAAAAATAACCGACCGGACAGCCATCCAGTTTAAAACGCTGAATACGAAAAAAGGTCCTGCGGTGCAGTCGTCGCGCACGCAGAATGATAAAAATCGTTATCATCTGGCCATGAAGTCGGTAATTGAAGACCAGCCGAATATCGAGCTGAAGCAGGCCATGATCGAACGGCTCATCGTGGAGGATCATTGCATCCGGGGTGTGGAGGACTATACGGGCATGGGATATACCGCCGATGCCGTAGTATTGGCTGCCGGTACGTTTTTCAGCGGACTCGTTCACATCGGATTCACCTCCTTCCAGGCCGGGCGGGCGGGCGAATTCGCCTCATATGCGCTGCCGGCCCAATTAAAAGAGATGGGTTTTGAGCTGGGTCGCCTGAAAACCGGTACCCCGCCACGGTTGAAACGTGCCAGTATCGATTTTTCGAGATTCAAACGCCAGGATCAGGAAGAAACACCACGGCCGTTTTCCTTTTTCAGCGAGAACATCACTACCCATTCGATACCGAGTTTTATCGGATTCACCAATCTGCGAAGCCAGCAGATTGTCAGGGACAATCTACGCCGGTCCGCTCTGTATGGGGGTGCTATAAAAGGCACACCCGCCCGCTATTGTCCTTCATTTGAGGATAAAGTGGTGCGATTTCCGGACAAGGACCGTCATCAGGTCATCCTCGAACCTGAAGGTATCGACACCCAGGAGATTTATGCCAGTGGCCTGGGCAACAGCCTGCCGCTGGAGGTCCAGATCGAATTCGTGCGCAGCGTCAGTGGCCTGGAAGAGGCCGAGATTATGCGTCCGGCCTACGCCATCGAATACGACTTCATCAATCCGACGCAATTAAAATCCACCCTCGAAACCAAAAAAGTGGCCGGATTATACATGGCCGGGCAGATAAACGGCACAAGCGGTTACGAGGAAGCCGCCGCCCAGGGACTCTGGGCGGGTATCAATGCCGCGTGTAAAATCCAGGGCCGCCGGCCGTTTATCCTGGACCGGTCCCAGGCCTATATGGGGGTTCTTGTGGACGACCTTGTCACCTCAGGGACCCGCGAGCCGTATCGTATGTTCACCTCCCGGGCTGAATACCGGCTCATGCTGCGGGAAGACAATGCCGACCTGCGGCTCATGGAAATCGGACATCGGCTGGGATTGGTGTCCACCGAGGCCACAGATGAGATCAAGGATCGCAAACGACGGATCGAATCGGAAATTCAGCGGATCAAGAAAACAGTGATAAAACCGACTCCCGGTGTTAATCAATATCTTGAATCCCAGGGGACAAAAACCATTGACAATGGCATCCATCTGAGCCAATTGCTCAAACGCGCGCAACTCTCCTACCAGGTGGTGAGCACATTGGCGAAATGTCCGGAGCCATTGCATCAAGGCATCACACGGCAAGTTGAAATTGAAATCAAATACGAAGGGTATATCAAACGACAGCTGGCTGAAATCGATAAATTCAGACACCTTGAGCAGATTAAACTGCCCGACGGATTTCCTTTCGCGTCAGTCCACGGATTATCCAATGAGGCTAAAGAAAAATTGTCGCGCATCAAACCCGTTTCCCTTGGCCAGGCATCGCGTATATCCGGCATTACACCGGCCGCAATTTCCGTGCTGATGGTCGCCTTGAAGGCGTCACGCAACCAAAAGGATCAATCTTCACCTTGAGGCCATGGAGAACCGTTGACCACTGTGGTTCACCATAGTATCGGCATTGCAATTTCCACGATGGCTCCGGAAAGGAAGGAAAAATGAACCGGTCAGCCGTCTTGACACAATACTGTATTATTATTAGCTTTAAACGTCATTCTGGAATGGAACTTGCTTAAACCCTTAACCTTAAATACGTGCACGCGTAAAAAGAAAGACACCCAATGTCAGGAAATGATTATTACAAAACGCTTGGTGTGGATAAAAGCGCCACCAGCGAAGAGATTAAAAAAGCCTATAGAAAGCTGGCCATGAAACATCATCCGGATCATACAAAGGGTGATAAGGCCTCTGAGGAAAAATTCAAAAAAATCAGCGAAGCCTATGCGGTGTTGAGCGACAAGGAAAAGCGTCAACAATACGACACATACGGCTCCACGGATTTTCACCAACGCTTTTCCCAGGAAGATATTTTCAGAAATTTCGATTTCGGTGATATTTTCAGAGAATTCGGTTTTGGCGGCGGCGGGTTTTCGAACAATAGAGGGGGAACCCGGTTCTCCTTCGGCGGAGATTCACCCTTCGGGGGATTCGGTAGGCAGCAGGCACCGGCAAAAGGATCCGATCTGGTGTACGAAATTCCCCTGAGCCTGCGCGAAATCAACGAGGGGACATCGAAAACGCTGACATTTCAGCACCAGGGACACAATGAAAACGTTACGGTCAAAATTCCCAAGGGAATGGTTACCGGGAAAAAACTCAGATTGGCGGGCAAAGGCAATCCAAGCCCTTACGGCGGACCCAATGGTGATCTCTACATTAAGTCCAAAATGGTGCCGGACCCGCAATACCAGGTAGAGGGCCACGATCTTTACTATAACAAGACGCTGAAGCTTACAGAGACGATTCTGGGCACAAAAATCAACATCCCCACCCTGGACGGAAGGGAATTGAGCCTGACGATTCCACCGGGGACAAAACATAAAACAAAAATGCGACTGGCCGGAAACGGACTGCCGGAAATGAAGGGAAACACAATTGGAGATTTATATGTCGTCATTCTTGTGGAGATGCCCAAAAAACTCACAAAAGGACAAACGGAATTGGTCCGCAAATTAGCCGATCAGGGTTTGTAACAAATTATAATCATTGACAACAGTGCACATTTTATGTAGCTTTTTTCATACAAATTCAATCCGAATTGCACAGATTTTTCAATACAAAAAGCGACTCATTTTTCCGAATATCAAATTAGAGTTAAACACCTGAGCAGTAATTGCCGATAAGGGTCTATGAGCCAAAATTGATAATTTGGATATTGCGCTGCATCTGCCCATCACCTTAAAAATAAAAAAGCTTAAAATAATTGACAAATGTCTGAATTAATACCTGTCCTGAGTAAAGAACAAATCAGAACCCTGGTCGAGAAAGTTGCCAAACAAATATCAGTTGATTACAAGGGAAAAGAACTCATTCTGATCGGAGTTCTCAAGGGCGCTTATATTTTCTGTGCTGATATAGCTCGTGAAATAACTCTCGACCGGCTCAAGGTAGATTTTCTGCGTGCAGCAAGCTATGGCGGCGGTACCACCTCTACGGAAGAAATCAAACTAACAAAAGACATCGATATCGATATTACCGGTGCTCACGTGCTGGTTGTCGAGGACATTGTCGATACCGGCCTGACATTGCGTTTTTTAATCGACCATCTAAAATCGTATAATCCTGCAAGCATTAAGATCTGTACCATGATCGACAAAAAAGAGCGCCGTAAAGTCGATCTCCAGGCGGACTATGCATGCCATGTCGTTCAAGAGGGATTCCTAATCGGATACGGGCTTGATTATGATGAAAAATATCGAAACCTGCCTGGCATTTATGAGATGAAACTATAACCAGCGAGGGTGTAACATGATTATTACCTGCAACGAATGTACTACAAGCTATAACCTGGATGATAGCTTAATAAAAGCAGACGGTTCAAAAGTCAGATGCACCAATTGCCAGACGGTGTTCACTGCCTTTCCGCAAACCCCTGTTAGCGAACCCGAGCACCCCTCCGCTGATTCATCGGAAGATCAAGCCATGGAAACTCAGAATGACAATGCCGGCGATACTGAAGACGACCTGCCGCCGTTTTATGATTTTCCGGACAACCTCGCCGAAACAAAATCTCCCGGGATATCGGAAGAAACGCCGGTTGAATCC
>JABDIN010000022.1 GCA_013003715.1 Desulfobacteraceae bacterium
CGATGCGGAGATCACTTTTTTCAAATCCGTTGGACTGGCGGCCCAGGATGCCGCCGCCGCCGCCGCGGTCCTGGCCGAAGCAAAGACACAGGGCTTGGGAACCGAATTCCAGATGGCCTGATAGTGACCGTTTTTATTTCCATTTTCAAACCCTGGAAGAACATCCGGAAGAAAATCCATGCATGAAACAATGAGGAACTGGCGCCCGCCTTTGGATTGGCCGAAGATCACCACCATCGACGCCCATGCCGCAGGAGAACCTTTCCGCGTCATCACGTCGGGCCTGCCGGAAGTTGTTGGTGACACCCTGCTCGAACGCCGACGTTACATGAGCCGACACCTGGACGATCTGCGGACGGCACTGATGTGGGAACCCCGTGGCCATGCGGATATGTATGGGGCCGTGGTGATGCCGCCGGTGTCGGCGGATGCGGATTTTTCCATTCTGTTTCTGCACAATGAAGGGTATTCGAGCATGTGCGGCCACGGGATCATCGCAGTCACCAAGGTGGTCCTGGAAACCGGTGTGTTTCCATTGGCGGCACCGGTTACCACGTTGAACATCGATACCCCGGCCGGAATGGTCAAGGCCTGCGCGCAGGTGTCCGGAGGACAGGTGGATCGCGTTTCATTTTTGAATGTCCCATCCTTCGTGATGGGCTCCGATCTTGATCTGAATGTGCCCGGCATGGGCAAGGTAACCTGTGATATCGCCTATGGCGGAGCGTTTTACGCCTATGTCCGGGCTTTGGATGCGGGTGTGGAACTGCGACCGGAAAACATGTCCGCGCTTATGGACAAGGGAATGGCCGTCAAACATGCGGTGATGGCGCAGCACCCGGTGAAGCACCCCTTCGAGCCGGATTTAAGTTTTTTATATGGTACTATTTTTGTAGGGGATGCCGAATCCGGGAACCATCACAGCCGCCATGTCTGTATTTTCGCCGATGGCGAGGTGGACCGCAGTCCCACCGGAACCGGTGTCGGCGGCCGGTTGGCGATCCTCTTCGGCCGGGGAGAAATCGCTATGGATGAATGCATAACCATCGAAAGCATCATCGGCACAACGTTTCAGGGATGTGTAACAAAAATGACGCGGTTCGGACCCTGCCACGGGATTATACCCGAAGTCTCCGGCACTGCGCATATCATTGGAAAAAACGAGTTTTATCTTGATCCGGCCGATCCGTTGAAAAACGGATTCTTCATCCGATGAACGCGTTCCCATGGGCCAATACCCGTTATTGCCGGGTATCGACGGGCGCTATTCAATGAATCCCGATGGTTTCCGACGAACCATAGGCGGTGATCCTCCGGGGTGTCGGCGTTTGACCGCAAAATTCATTTTCGAATTTTTCATCGATGCCGTAGGCCTCCATTTCCCGCATCAGATGAATGGTGTCCGCATTCCAGCTGTCTGGAGTTATGGTACCATGAAATCTATCCTGCAGGTAGTGGGTAAGCTCATGGGCGAGGATGACCTGTTTCTCGCAGGTGCCGAGGAAATCGCCCACGTAAACCACACCATTTTTGGGATCGAAAAGGCCGATCACTTCCGTTAAATAGGTGTTGATAATTTTTTCAGCCTGTTCCGAGCCGTATTTTTCCGCCCAGCGCTGGAAAGAATTCTGGTTGCTTTGCCTGAATATGGCGTGCAGTTCTTCCTTATCCACAAACCGGATGGTCGGCAGGGGAGTGGATTCTTCTATTTCCATTGTCCGGATCACCCATTCGAATATTTTTTCAGCGGTCATGCTGGATGCACTGGTAGGGATCAACAGCAGCAGGGTGAAGACGATGACGATTTTGCCGGTGACTTGTCTGTGTAACGCATACATTTTTTCACTCCTTCTAAAATAATCATCGTCCTTTTCAGCGGCTACTTTAGTTTTAAGAGCTGCATACGGTGTGAATCCGGACATCGGTCACGCGAATATCCGACGATGGGTGATTAAAAAACAAAAAACCATGACGTAAAAACAGCCGGACTCCATGAATGCACCGGTGGCCGGATCCGGTTCGGGAAGTTCGTGATGTGTGATCTGTTGAATTGGGGTTTACACACCTGCCCAAAACACTTATCTTTCTGAACAAAACTGGGAAGCCGGGACCGCTGTCCATCGCGGCATGGATTTCCTGAAGCCACGTGATATCGGAGTTTATTTCAAGAAAAGAGACGGTTGATATGGGACATGATTTTCATGCCGGTATTGCTGATGAGGCGATTGAACTCGCTGCCCTATGGCTCGACAAGGCCAACGCATCGTTGACGGCCGAAGAAAAGAAATATCATGAACGGATGCAGAGACTCCTCAATCGCCCCGGTGATAAAATCGTACTGACCCGGATGATCGATCAGAGTTTTCGGTCCAACAGCACCCGGCGTATTGCCGATCAGATCAATTACACGTTGAGAAAACATGGTGTGCCTGATTTCCTTTCCGAAACGGAGAAACTGCTCACGCACATGTTCCTCGGTGTCGGCCGCCATCTGCCGGGCGTCAGTGTACCGAAGATCATCGACAGAATCCGGCAGGATGCACGCCGTTCAATCGTTTCCGGTGACGCCGAACACCTTTCGGAATACGTGGTCAGCAGAAGGGAGAAGGGTGTCCGGGTCAATATCAATCGATTGGGCGAAGCCATCCTGGGCGAAGATGAAGCCGGTGCAAGGTTAAAAATCAATACCGCTGATCTGGAAAACCCGGCGGTCGACCATATCTCGATTAAAATTTCGACCTTGTACTCCCAGATTAATCCACTTGCCCACGAGCATACGGTGAAGGTGTTGGTGGACCGGTTATCCGCCTTATACCGGGCAGCCCTGCGGAACCCATACCCGGCCGGCGATAACCGGCGTTTACCGAAATTCATCAATCTGGATATGGAAGCGTACACCGATCTCCACCTCACCGTGGATGCCTTCATGCGGACCCTTGATCAACCGGAGTTTCTGGATTATTCTGCCGGTATTGTGCTCCAGGCATATCTTCCGGATGCCTTCACCCTTCAGCAGCACCTGACGAAATGGGCACGAAAGCGGGAGGAACGCGGTCATGCCCCGATAAAAATCCGGATTGTCAAAGGCGCCAACATGGAGATGGAACGCCTGGAGGCAAGGTTGAACAATTGGCCCCTCGCCCCGTTTGACAACAAGCGGGATGTTGATGCCAATTATAAACGAATGGTCTCTTTCGGTATGCGGCATGAGAATATCCCGGCGGTGCGCCTGGGGGTCGCATCCCATAACCTGTTTGAACTGGCCTATGCCTGGAAATTGGCGGAAGCAAGTGATGTTCGGGAGTATTTCACCTTCGAGATGCTCGAGGGGATGGCCAACCATGTCTACCGGGCACTGGTGGCCTATGGCTGCCCGGTCCTCCTGTATGCACCCGTGGCTGATGAGCATGAATTCATCAACGCCGTGGCCTATCTGATTCGACGACTGGATGAAAATACGACTCCCGAAAATTATCTCCGGCATGCCGGCGGATTAAAGCCCGGCAAACCGGCATGGGAAATGTTGAAGAGCCGGTTTCTATCCTCCATCGATCACATGGGCAACCTGACCGGTCAGGTACATCGCCGCCAGAATCGCTTTACGGAGATATACGCTGAAGCTGACGGCAGTTTCCATTCCCACGGCTTTGAAAATGAACCGAACACCGACTGGTCCCTTGAAGCCAACCGGATCTGGGCGGAGGCCATCCGGAAAAAGTGGCGGAAGTCTCCCGATGCACCACCCCTCCAAATTCCGCTGGTGATCGCCGGTGGTGAATCGTTTTCCGATAGAACCATCAAGAAGTGTATGGATCCCTCCCAATTTTCCGAAAGGGTCTGTGTGGCCCGGTATGCCGTGGGGACTGAAGCGGATGTGGAGGGGGCTGTGCGGACAGCCAAAGCCGACCCGGATAATTGGCGGACCAAAACCCCGGCTCAACGGCATGAAATACTGGGCAGGGTGGCCGTTGAAGTCCGAAAAGCCCGGGGGGACCTGATCGGTGCGGCCGCCGCCCACACTGGAAAAGTCTTTGCCGAGGCGGACGTGGAAGTTTCCGAGGCCATTGATTTTCTGGAATATTATCCGTACTCGGTTCGGCAATTTGAAAATATCCGCACATTGGATATCCGGGGAAAAGGCGTCGGTGTTGTGGTCTCCCCATGGAACTTTCCCATCGCCATTCCCTGCGGTGGCATTGCCGCAGCCCTTGCCGCCGGAAATACAGTGATCTTTAAACCGGCATCCAATGCCGTGCTGCCGGCCTGGTTGCTGTGCCAGGCCTTTTGGCGGGCCGGTGTTTCCCGGAACGCCTTGCAATTTCTGTCCTGCAGCGGTGACGGCGCGGGAAAGGATCTGGTCACCCATCCGGATGTGGATTTTGTGATACTCACCGGTGGCACGGAAACCGGCCTGTCCATGCTCCGCGCCAAGGCGGACATGATGCTGTCGGCTGAAACCGGGGGTAAAAACACCACCATTGTCACGGCCATGTCCGACCGCGATCAGGCCATCGATCATGTGATCGATTCCGCCTTCGGCAACGGCGGGCAGAAATGCAGCGCCACCTCATTGTTGATACTAGAGCGTGAGGTGTTTGACGACCCCCATTTCAAAACCCGACTCGTCGATGCCGCGAAGAGCCTGCATGTGGGTTCTGCCTGGGACTTTAAAAACAAATACGGCCCGCTGATCCGTCCACCGGCCGGTGATCTGGAACGCGCCCTCACCCGGTTGGAACCGGGAGAGTTCTGGGCGCTGGCACCGAAAAACATTGCAGGTAATCCCCACCTGTGGGCCCCGGGAATAAAATGGAATGTTCAACCCGGAAGCTATACCCATACCACGGAATTCTTCGGACCGGTTTTGGGAGTCATGTGTGCCGAAGATCTGGAAGCGGCCGTCGATCTGGCCAATGACACGGGTTACGGGTTGACGGCCGGCATTGAAAGCCTCGATCCCCGGGAGGTCGAAGGCTGGGAGAAGCGGATATTTGCCGGCAATTTATATGTGAACCGGGGAACCACCGGCGCCATCGTCCTTCGGCAGCCTTTTGGCGGCCGCGGCAGATCCGTCCTCGGTCCGGGATTGAAGGCCGGATCACCGAATTATGTCATTCAGTTTATGGATGCGGCTGATAGGGGTTATCCGGAAATCGGCGTCATCCCGGAAAACCATCCGTTATTGCGCCTGTCCAACGATTGGCAGTATAAAGCAGAGGCAGGTGGTTTTGAAAATATCTCCGACGATATCCTCAAAACAGTTCGGGCCATCAAGAGCTACCTGTATCATTTCCAACGGGAATTCGGTGTCGATAACGACTATTTTCATATCGGCGGACAGGACAACATCCTGCGCTATCTGCCCATGGAGCGGGTGATCGTGCGCATCCATCCAACGGACACCCTGTTTGAGGTGTTGGCCAGAATCGCCGCCGTGCGCGTCACCGGGGCTGAAGTGGTGGTCAGCATGAGCCCGGACACGCGGGACCCGGTGGCCGGCTTCCTCGAATCGCCCGATGGCATGCATCTGGCGGGTCGCGGCCGCATGGAGAGGCACACGGACAAGGAGTTGGCCGGTCTGTTGGGGCAGGTGAACCGGGTGCGCTATGCCGGTCCGGACCGTGTCCCCCGGGAGATAAGAACCCATAGCTCCCGCCGGGGGATCTACATCGCCGACGCGCCGGTGCTCATGGAAGGCCGGGTGGAACTGCTCTATTATCTGGTGAATCAGAATATTTGTAATAATTACCACCGGTATGGCAACCTTGGGGAAAGAGGGCTGGCGGCAGACACGTGAAACGTATGGGTTGGCCTTTATAGGAGTAACCGATGTGTAAAAAACTGTTGATCATTGTGGATATGTTGAACGATTTTATTGATGAAAACGGCGCGTTGTATTGCGGTGAAACCGCTGGTGCCATTGTGCCGTTCGTCAAATCCCGGCTGGAAACTTTCCGGAAGGTAGATGATCCGGTAGTCTATTTGACGGATGCCCATGATGAGAACGACCTGGAATTTGAGAAATTTCCCCGTCATTGTGTCGCCGGGACCTGGGGAAGTCAAATCATCGATGAACTGACCCCGCGGGCAAATGAAACCATTGTACTCAAAAAACGCTACAGCGGTTTTTTTGGGACCGGTCTGGAAAGCATCCTTGAGCAGGCTGATCCGAACGAGGTGGAAGTGGTCGGTGTGTGCACTTCCATTTGCGTCATGGACACCGTTGGCGGACTGGCCAACCGGGATTATACCATTAAAGTGCCGGTGCGGGGTGTCGCTGATTTCGACCAGGATTTTCATGGATTCGCACTGAAGCGGATGGCGCAATTGTATGGTGCGCAAATAATAGAAGACATTCAAATATGATACAATCCAACCGACGTGGCCCCTTGTTTACAGATCTTTATGAACTGACCATGGCCCAGGCCTATTTTGATCAGGCCATGAATGCGCAAGCGACTTTTTCCCTGTTTCTGAGAACGCAATCCCACCGAAACTATTTCGTGGCGGCCGGTCTGGCATCGGTGCTGGACGAGTTGTCACACCTCGGATTCACCGACACAGATATTGAATATCTGAAATCCATTCAGCTTTTCAATGAGGCCTTCCTCGATTATCTCCGGTCATTCCGCTTTACCGGAATGGTTCATGCCATGCCGGAGGGGTCGATTTTTTTTCCTCAGGAACCGGTACTTGAAGTTACGGCACCACTGATCGAGGCGCAAATCATTGAAACCATGCTCATCAATACCCTGGGCATGTCCTGTCTTACCGCCACCAAGGCGGCGCGATGTATATCCGCTGCCGGTGACCGCAATCTCATCGATTTTTCATTGCGTCGCACCCAGGGGGCGGATGCCGGGATGGCAGTCGCCCGGAACGCCTATATCGCAGGGTTCGGTGCCACCAGCAATGTGCTGGCCGGGAAGACCTATGGCATTCCCGTTGCCGGCACCATGGCCCATAGTTTCGTGCAGACGTTTGTGTCCGAAACAGATGCATTTGAAGCCTATGCCCGATCTTTCCCGGACAAATCAATTTTTCTCATCGACACCTATGATACCCTTCAGGGGGCAAGGCACGGAATCGAGGTGGCCCTGAAAATGGAAAAAAAGGGCACGCCATTGATGGGCATCCGCCTGGACAGCGGGGATATGATCACCTTGAGCAAACAGGTGCGGATCTTGTTGAACGATGCGGGATTGTCCCATGTGAAAATTGTCGCCAGCAGCGGACTCGATGAGTACAAAATCGCTGAACTTATTACCGGGGGCGCGCAAATCGATGCATTTGGCGTGGGTACCCGAATGGGCGTATCCGCCGATCACCCATATGTGGACATGGTCTATAAACTGGTGCGGTATAATGGGCGGGATGTCCGGAAACTCAGCCCGGGCAAGTCGACGCTTGCCGGTAGAAAACAGGTGTATCGTCAATACCTTTCATCCGGCTGTTTGGGCCGGGATGTGATCGGGGAGCGGGATGAAGCTATAGATGGGATTCCGATGCTGAAGACGGTTATGGCGGAAGGCAGTACAACAACGCCACCGCCCGCCCTGGAGGATATCCGCCGCCGGTTTAAGCAAGATTTTAAAAAGCTCGATCACAGGTACAAGAAGCTGGATGAAGCGCACGCATATCCAGTGGGCATCAGTTCCGGATTGAAATCGCTTCAGGAGCGGATTGGTTAATTCCCGTATCCCGCCGCACAGGTCGGTATACGGCATACGATTGCGCCAATGGTCTCTTATATCAAATCCAGCAATTCGCCCATATGCGATATGGTGATGTCCGGCGGGTGCGGTGACCGATCAGTGGGCGGATGGTATTCCCGGTTTTCAATGGATGAATACAAAATGGTTGAGACTCCCGCCTGTTGACCGGCTTCCACATCCGTGATTGAATCGCCGATCATTACCGATTTCGTCTTTTGGCCCCGGATCATCGACAATGCTTTTTCAACCGGTTCGGCGTGTGGTTTCAGGTTTTGTACAACCGTTCTGTCGATAATGCACTCAAAGAAATCCCGGGCACCCAACCGCTGTAGTACGGGAATGACCTTGTTTTGCTCCGTGGAGGTGACAATGGCGGCTTTCAGCTGTTTGCGCTGTATTGCTTTCAACAGATCCAACACACCGTCATTGAACCTGATCATGTCCAGTGAATTCACCACATGGTCGTATACTTTTTCAGTAAATATGGGCATGTCATCGACGCCCAGGTCCACAAACAGATCCCACGATTGGAAGCCTTTTTTAACGTCCTCGTCGGACAACCGCACATCAAAGTGGGACAACCCTTTTTTCATTCCCTGAAACCACACCGGCAGGGAATTCACCAGACAACCATCCCAGTCGAACAACAGATACTCGAATTCCATTCAGCCCCACGATCCGTGTTTATTGATGTTTCTTTTTCATCATAATGATATGAATCAATATTATTTTGGACAACGCCTCGGCTGATATCAGCTATTCAAATGATGGGCAATGCCGGTGGTTTCTGGTTATGGGGAAAATCAGAATGACCGTCACACTGTATATCTTATTGATGCGATTACATGTTTTCCGGGTTACCTGAACCTTACACTTTACATACGCTCTCATTACCTTTGGTTTAATGCAATTTGCTGATAATCGTATTCACCAACCGGCTCACCCGCACACGGGAGTGTTGATATGGTTTCATATTTTATTAAAAAACATCTGGAAGACGCGAGTGCCGCGGTCCTGCATGCGCTGGATGGACTGATGGGCCGGATTTTCGGATCCCGTAAACGCGGCATATGGGGGATATGCCGCCGACCATTTTGGAGGTTGGTGCCGGTGCCGGCGCCAATTTCAGGTACTAGCCAAGAGGCACCCGGGTCATTGCCATTGAACCAAACCCGGCAATGGCCGCGCTTTTGATGAAAAATGCAGGCCGATATCATCTGAATATGGATCTAAAACAGATGCGGGGTGAGCAGATGGATCTGCCCGATTTCCATTTTTCAGAGGTACCGCCGTGCGCCCTTATAGCGGGATTTGAAATAGCTGCTGGACAAGGATGCCGTTCTGATGGTTTTACCCCGTCCGGGGGCATGGATGAAACGGCCTTCTCCGGTATATATCCCCACATGGGAAACACGGCCCCTGCCGGTGGTCGCGAAAAAAACCAGGTCGCCCGGTTCGAGCGAATTACGGGAGAGGGGAGTCCCGGCGGCGAATTGGGCGGCACTGTTGCGCGGCAGATCCAGGCCGTTGAGCCGATAAACGGTCATGGTCAGCCCGCTGCAGTCGAAACCCCTGTTTGCCGAGGTGCCACCCCATTGGTAGGGGGTGCCGATAAAACGGTGTGCGGTGGTCACCAGGTCGGTTCTCAGTATGCGGATGGGATCCACGGGACGCCGCCGTGCGCCTGAACTGGGGCGGACAATATAGAAAACCTCTATTATCCCTCTGTCCTGCAGATCCAGGGCATGGATGTGGGCGGCTGATTTCGTATTGAATCTGCCGAACCGCACTTTGCTGAGCTTGTCGGTATCAATGAAATAATAAGCATCGAGGCCGGATTCCATCAGCCGCTGGGCATATCGAGCGGCCGCCGTCGTGGTGGAAAAGGCGCCGAGCTGTATCGTATAATCGATAATTTCCAGGCGGGCCTGTTCAATCACAGGCACCTCCGGTTGATAGGTTACCGGCCTGGGGACGGGGCGGGCGCAACTGACGGCACCACACAGCAGTATCACCGCGAGCAGGTATGGCAGGCTTTTTCGGCAACCTGAATTGTGTATATTCATTCTCATGGCCATGCCAAGGTAATATCCTATGGTTTTGATTTCAAGGCTTAATCCTCTTGACCCCATCGGGCCATAACGGATAAGTACAGACCTGAGAGGTCAGGTTGTGGAACAAACATCGCCGATGACAAAGGAGATCGATTCAACATCCAGGATGCAGGTGATATCGTGAAAAAAATAGGATTGGTTGTCAAGCCCGGTACTGAGGCCATTGAAAAAGCGGATGAGTTTGAAAAATGGCTTCACGATAAGGGGCATCAGGTGGTCAGGCATACCGGCAATGTACCGGAAGATGAGTTGAACCGGGAAAAAAACACCGCAGCACCCAAAGCTCTGTTCTGTGTGTTCGTGCTCGGTGGAGACGGCACTTTTCTAAGTGCTGTCCGGTGGATCGGGGATCAGGATACGCCCATTCTCGGTATCAAATTCGGAGACGTGGGATTTTTAGCCGAAGCGACCGAAGACAGTCTGTTTTCCACCGCTGAAAACATCCTGAATTCGGAATTTTCCACCAAACCCAGGATGCGCCTGTTGATCACCGTATTCAGGAATGGAAAAGAGATCGCCCGGGAAACGGTGTTGAATGACGTGGTCATCAGTAAAGGCGTTCTGGCCCGGTTGGCCAATATTAAAACCTATATTAACGACAACTATCTGACCGCCTATCGCGCCGACGGTCTGATCATTGCGACGCCCACCGGTTCCACGGCATACTCCCTGGCCGCCGGCGGCCCTATTGTTCATCCGTCGGTGCCTGGCATTCTTTTATCGCCCATCTGTCCTTTCACCCTGACCAACCGGCCGCTGATTGTGCCGGATTCGGTCAGCATCAAAATCCGGTTCGATGAGAAATCCTCCGATCTGCGCCTCACCTGTGACGGGCAGGTGGGCGTTGCCGTCGATGACCGGGATACCATTGTGGTGAGAAAGGGATCCCATCCCATTAATCTGATCACGTTGCCGGACCAGGATTATTTCGATGTGTTGAAGGCCAAACTGAGATGGAGCGGCAGCAGGGTGTAGCCTGTCGGTCCAGGCTTACTGCCGTAATCCCGAATCCGTTGACTCGCCCACGGGTTCAGGGGGCAGATTCTGGCGGATAAGGAAGCTGTTCTGGAGGCTCTTGACCACTTTATCCACATTCTCGACGCCTTCGCGTATTTCCTTGATGCCGTTTTTGGTCGTCCGTGTGATGGTGGGAACATCTTCGCTGCCGATCCTGATATTGTTGAGAATTTGATCCAGGGTCCTCACGGATATGGACACCTCCTCCAATATCCGGGTGATGGTCTCAACGCCTACCTGAATCCCTTCGCCCGCGTTTTCTGCGGATTTCAAGGTGTTATTGACCCGGTCCATGGCAATGGGCGTTTTTTCAGCGGCGGCGCGGATGGAGTCGATCACCGGTTCGATTTTGTCAACATTGGCCATGATGGCATCGATCAATTCCCGTGACCGCAGCAATTCGCCGATGGTGCCCTTGCCCTGCTCGATCTCGGCGGTGATGGATTCTATATGGGATGTGGTCCGCTCGACGTGGTCAAGGGTCCGCCAGAGCGGTCCGTTGGGATCCGTCAGGGTTTGTGATACTTCAGAAATTTCCTGGACAGCCTTGACCACCATCTTGGCTGTCTTTTCGACTTCAAACTCGTTTAAGATGTCGGTTATCGATTTCTTCGCCTTTGACGTGATTTCTCCGCCTTCGGCGATGAGTTCCGCCTCACCGGTCCCCGGGATGATGGATACATACTCAGACCCGATAAATGTCGGGCTTTCAACAATGGCCGTGGCGTCCTCTCTGATACGCAGACGGTAGTTCTCCAGAATGGCCAGCTCGACCCGGACTTTGTTCTCAACCAAAGTGATGCGCTTTACCTTTCCGATGTCGGTTTTAAACAGTTTTACAGCGGCATTTTCCTCCAGGTTATAGCTCTCATCGAAGATGGTGTAGAAATCGATCTGGGTGGCGAACCAGTTTTTGCCGCGGCCCACGATAACAACTGCTGCCAGAAGCAATACGATGATACCAATGATGAAGGTGCCGACAATTTTTTCTTTTTTACTGAAATCAAGTTCCATACATATTCCGTTTCATGGGAAGGTGCCGCCGTTTTCGTATCGAAGTGTCGAAAATGGCGGCATCTGTCATCGCTTCAATCTTTAGGTCCATCTTCTAGTTTACGCTGACAATTGTCAGGGTTTCTTCTTCAATGACCGCGATTTTATTGGCATACCGGTCAATAAAATTTTTATCGTACGATAGGAAAACCACCGGCGTCCCCTGATCGATTACAGCTTGAAATAGGTGTTTCAGCCGGTCCGCTTTCATTCGTCCGATAAAATCTTCCGGTCGGTTGAGAAGAATCACTTCCGGCGATTTCGATATTTCTCTCAGGCACACTGCGATCTGAACATCCAACGGATTCAGCTGTCCCGGCCTCAGGTGGAGTTTGTCATATAGATCCAGCTTTCGGCATAATGATGCCAGACGATCATCGATGGTGATGCTCAAATTATCTTCATGATAGTATCGTAAAAGCAACAGGTTCTGCAAGACGGACCGGTTGCTTATCAGAACGGCATCCGGTGCAATATAGCCGATTTTTTTCTTATAGGGCAGGAGATTCCGGTAATCAGAGAAATCTAACGGTTCGTCCTTGTACCGGTATTCTCCCTGAATCGGTGTCACCAATGTTGCCAGTGCTCTTAAAAAAATGCGGCCATCTTCCGGATAGCGTGTTTCGACGGCATACACATCATGTTCGGACAATGAAAAGTCGATATTCGTAATGCCGCGTCCGGTTCCCGTGGCCGGTATTGAAAAATTTTTCAAATCGATGATATTCAATGGGCGGCCGCCTATAGATAAAAGACAATGGAAATAAAAATGTTAATGATCAGACAATACAAAAAGCATTCCATGGCGGAACGCGATGTGGCCAGTGGGATGTCGGTGACTTGTTTTTGGGTATCAAACCCGCGGTAAAGGCAGGTCACGGTGATGGTGATGCCAAACAAAACCGCCTTGATCAACCCGACGGCAATGTCCGCAGGGGTTATGGCCTGGCCGATCTGGTGGAGCAGAAGATCAACCTTGATATCGGTTATCCCGCCCAGGATCATGGCGCCACCGATGATCGACAATAAATCAAATACGATGAACAGGCTGACAATCGCAGATGTGATACCCACCAGGCGGGGTAGGCATACCACCCGGATGGGGTCGATACCCGCCATTTCCAGGGCATCCATTTCGTGAAATACATTCATATAACTGATTTCGATGGTCACCGCGCTGGCTGACCTCAGGATTACCAGAAGCGAGGTAATGATGGGGCCAAGTTCCCTGACAATCAGCAGAACAACGGTTTTACCAAGATCATATTGCCCCGAAATTTTGGAAAACTGGAAAATAATCATACAACCAATGATCAGGGCAATGGGGGTGATGATGGGGAGCGCTTCCACGGCCGTGAAATAAACCTGCTCGATGATTACCCGCGAGATAAGCGCCCGGCCGGTCTTTGGCCGGTTCCGGGGTGTGGCGAACATGCGGTAAGTGAAGGCGAACAACTCCAGTATGTGATTTGCCGATCTTATGGTTCGCCTTCCGATATAACCGGTCAATTGTATCATACCATCACTACACCCCGGATGGCCGTGAGGCCACGGCAACATTGGCTGGAGCCACTGAATTTTTTTTGCGATTGTCTTGGGACTCAATTTCCATAGTGTTGACTTCCGCGAAATCTTACAATATATATTGCTTTTAGGTCAATAACTTAAGGAAAGTTCCAAAAATAGAATATTTACATGAATCACCGAATTTTTTTGCTGATCATATTTTTCGTGGTGTTTTTTCCCGGCATTGGTGCCGGTACCAACAACGGTGATTTCGTCCAGTATTTTGGTACCGGATTCATCAACTGGGGTTCGGGGGTCATCCAGGCCAAGGGAGTGAGTGGCGCATGTATACCACCATGTGAAGGCAGCGCCGCAAACACGGAAGATGAAGCCCGACGGAAAGCCGCTGATAATATTTTCAAGACACTCGAGTGTGTAAAAATAGACAATCGTCTTGTCGCCGGGGACCTTCTTTTGGAAGACGGTGATTTTGCGAATCGTGTGCAGGACATGATCACGGTTGCCGATGCCGTCGGCCGACAGACCATTGATGGCGGCAGGACGGAGATCACCTTGCAAATGTCGATCCATGGCGGTTTCGCACAATTCGTGCTCCCCGAAGATATCAAACCATTGAAAACCGTCAGGCCCATCACCGCTCCGGTGGAAACCGAAAAAAACAACGGTGATGCGCAACACGAGAACCAGGCGGATGTTTATACTGGCCTGGTGATTGATGCCCGGGGACTGGGTGTTATCCCGGCAATGTCCCCCACGGTCTTTGACGAAGACGGAGAAGAAGTATTCGGACCGGCCTTCATAAGCCGGGAATATGCTGTTCAACACGGTGTCTGTTGCTATTTGACGGATGTGGATAGTGCTCTTGCCAATGAGCGGGTCGACGCCAAACCGCTTTTAGTGAAAGCCGTTCGGCTTCATGGAGCGGGTACCACTGATCTGGTCATCAGCAACGCGGATGCCGCCAGGCTTCGGAGCGCGTCGGATCATCTTGGTTTTTTGCGGCAATGCAGGGTGATCATTGTGGCGGAATAACCGGGCTATCCATCGTCTACCCAAGGAGGAGTTCTTATGTCGATTCCGAAAAAAAGTGTGATTCTCTCGATCTGTGCCATCTTTTTCTTCATCGGTTGCGGACCCGAGACTATTTTTCTGCGGCCGGGACTCGATACGCCTTCCCATCATGTGTCCAACGGCAATAAATTGTTGGATATGGGCAAGATTGAAGATGCTTTCCAGGAATTTTCCCGCGCCAAGGAACTCGATCCCGAGTACACACTCGCATATGTCGGCATGGCAATGGTATACGGTCATCGCGGGGAGTATCAATTGGGCCGGCAGTACCTGGCGATTGCCGAAAGCCTGGCGGGGTCGGATGAAGAAGCTGCGGCGGTTCACACAGGTCTTGAAAAAATGAATGACATGGAGAAGAAAACCACCAATTAGAAGAAGCCGGTTGGATGAATCCGGCCGGACAAACTCAAATTATGAAAACGAAAAGGCTTCAATCGGGGTGCTCCGATTGAAGCCTTTTTACATTTAACTTCAACGCAGACCGATATGACCGGCTAGTAGCGGTAGTGATCGGGTTTATACGGGCCCTCCACCGGTATTCCCAGATATTCGGCCTGAATATCGCTCAGGGTCGTCAGCTTTGCGCCCAATCGATCGAGGTGAAGTCTCGCCACTTCTTCATCGAGTTTTTTAGGCAAGGTATAGACCTTGTTGTCATAGGTCCCCTTAGCCAGTTCGATTTGAGCCAGGCATTGGTTCGTGAAGCTATTGCTCATTACAAAACTGGGGTGGCCGGTGGCGCATCCCAGATTGACCAACCTGCCTTCGGCCAATACCACGATGGATCGCCCGGATTGCAGGGTCCACTTATCCACCTGTGGTTTGATATTTGTCCGGATACAACCCGGTGTCTTCTCGAGGTAGGTCATTTCGATTTCGTTATCAAAATGACCGATATTGCATATGATCGCTTCATTTTTCATTTTTTCCATATGCGCGCCTGTAATGACGTTGTAACAGCCGGTGGCGCTGACGAAGATATCGCCGACAGCGGCCGCATCGTTCAGATCGACCACTTCAAAGCCCTCCATGGCCGCCTGCAAGGCGCAAATCGGATCTATTTCAGTAATCAGCACCCGGGCGCCGAATCCACGCATGGAATGAGCGCACCCTTTGCCCACATCACCATAACCGCACACCACAATTATCTTTCCGGCAATCATGATATCCGTTGCCCGCTTTAATCCGTCCGCCAGGGATTCCCGGCAGCCATACAGGTTGTCGAATTTAGATTTTGTTACAGAGTCATTGACATTGAAGGCCGGAAAAAGGAGCTCATTTTTAGCGGCGAGTTGGTATAATCTGTGCACACCGGTGGTGGTCTCTTCGGACACCCCTTTGATGTTTGCCGAGATCCCGGTCCAGAAACCCGGATCTCTGTCGTAGGATGCGCTTAATCTATCCATCAGACATCGCATGTCCACGTTGTCGTAGTTCTGATTCAGAATGCCTGGATCTTTTTCTATTGCGACCCCTTGGTGAACAAGCATGGTGGCATCACCGCCGTCATCGACAATCAGATCGGGTCCACTGCCGTCGGGCCACACCAGCGCCTGTTCCGTACACCACCAGTATTCTTCGAGGGTTTCTCCCTTCCAGGCGAATACCGCCGCCGACCCGGCTGCGGCGATGGCCGCCGCCGCCTGATCCTGGGTGGAGAAGATGTTGCACGAGGCCCAACGGACATCCGCTCCCAATGCGGTCAAGGTTTCGATCAGCATGGCGGTCTGGATGGTCATGTGAAGGCTTCCCATGATTTTGAGGCCTTTGAGCGGTTGTGTCTTGCCATATTTATCGCGAACCGCCATCAAGCCCGGCATTTCATTTTCAGACAATTCCATCTCTTTTCTGCCCAGTTCAGCCTGGGATATGTCCGCAATTTTATAGGACAGGGCCGTATCCAACAAGAGGTGGTCGTTTTTGTCGTTCATTTTCAAGGGTACACTCATACTATCCTCCATACGCCGTCCGTTTGCAGGGCTGGGGCGAAAACCCCGGCTTTCGATGACGGCCATTTTTTAATTGTTATGTTGTTTCTGATTCAGGGTAATTATATTGCCGGTCCGGGTAATCTTAATCCGATAACCAAATCGGTAAGGTAACAGTTGTCGTTTTTAATTGGGCATCATCACCGTTTTTTTTACAAAATGTAAACTTAAAAAATTCGAACTGATTCCAAATGGGGTTGCCCTGTCAAATACCGGCTTTTTCTTTCAACTTTTCGGCCATTGCCGTGTTTTCCCAGGAAAACTCCGGTTCCGTCCGGCCGAAATGCCCGTAGGCCGACGTGTTTTTGTAGATCGGCCTTAACAGATCGAGATATTCAATGATGGCTGCCGGTCGAAGGTCGTATACGTCCAGCACAAGGTCTTCCACTTGTTTTTTGGGTATTTTACCCGTTCCCATCAGATCCACCATAACCGATACGGGTTCGGCGACACCAATGGCATATGCGATTTGCACTTCGCATTTTTTAGATATGCCGGCCGCCACGATGTTTTTGGCGATATGCCGGCCCATATACGATGCACTCCGGTCCACCTTGGAGGGATCTTTGCCGGAGAAACAACCGCCCCCATGGCTGCCCTGGCCGCCGTAGGTGTCCACAATAATTTTACGTCCGGTCAGTCCGCAATCACCCATGGGCCCGCCGATGACGAATCTTCCGGTCGGGTTGATGAAAAACCGTGTATCACCGTCGGTCATATTCGCCGGGATGACCTTTTTAATGACCTCTTCAATGATGGCCTCCCGCAAATCTTCATACACCACGTCCGGTTTGTGCTGGGTGGACACGACAATGGTGTCGACCCGTTTGGGGGTACCGTTTTCATATTCAATGGTCACCTGGGATTTGCCGTCGGGCCTCAGGAAATCAAGGGCACCGTTTTTCCTGACTTTTGCCAGTCGCCGGGTCAGCTTATGTGCATACATGATGGGCATGGGCATCAGTTCGGGTGTTTCGTCGGTGGCATAACCGAACATCAGACCCTGATCGCCCGCGCCCTGGTCCTTGTATAAACCCTCGCCCGCATTCACCCCCTGGGCGATGTCCTGGGACTGGCGGTCTATGCTGGTGATCACCGAACATGTCTGCCAATCGAAGCCCATTTGTGACGAGTGATAACCGATACCCCTGATGGTTTCCCGCACGATGTCCGGGATATCCGCATAGCAATCAGTGGTGATCTCACCGGCGATGAAGGCAAGACCGGTGGTGACCATGGTTTCACAAGCAACACGGCAATTCGCGTCCTTTTCGATGATGGCGTCGAGAATGGCATCGGAGATCGCATCGGCCACCTTATCCGGGTGACCCTCCGTAACGGATTCCGAGGTAAATAAAAAATTGTCCCTGCTCATGTTATCGCTCCTTTTAATTGTTAATGGGCGTCTGTATCGGTGGGATTATCACATCCACACATCAATGGTTTGTTCGCAAAACCGTAAATCGACCGCCCATGGTTGTTCTTGATGAATAATACCTGTTCAATCAGCCAATCCCCGGCGGGCAGAGCATCATATTGTCAATCAGCCGGGGTGTACCGACCTTGACGGCCAGCGCCATCAAGGCCATGCCTTCTATTTTATCAATGGTTTCGAGCGTTTCCGGATCACAGATGTCGATGTAGTCAATCTGCGTATCGGGATGGGAATCGATGAGGAACTTGGCGTTGTTTATAAGCGCTTTTGTATCCAATTCCCCATCCCCAACCTGTTTTCGGGCGTTCTCCAGTGCATTGATCAAACCAAGCGCCTGGACGCGTTGCGCCGGTGTCAGATAAGAGTTGCGGGAACTCATGGCCAATCCGTCCGGTTCCCTGATGGTGGGGGCATCGATGATGGTTACCGGCATATTGAGATCCCGCACCATTTTTCGGATAATCATCAGTTGCTGGTAATCTTTCCGCCCGAATATGGCGAATGTGGGCGCCATAATATTAAAGAGTTTGGTAACCACCGTCGCCACGCCGCGAAAGTGTGTGGGGCGGTGAATGCCGCAGAGGTGATGAGGAAGATCCTCAAGCACCACAAAAGATTCGTAACCATGCGGATAAAAAGCATCTGCATCCGGTGTGAACAATATGTCCGCACCGGTCTTTTCCGCCAATTCGCGGTCCCGTTCAAGATCCTTCGGGTATTTATCCAGGTCTTCACCCGGCCCGAACTGCGCGGGGTTGACAAATATGCTCACCACGAGATGATCCGCCAATTCTCTTCCTTTTTCCATCAGCGAGAGGTGACCGGCGTGAAAATAACCCATGGTAGGTACCAGGGCGATGGTCTTCGCTGACTGTCTGACCGTACGTAGGTGTTCGATCATCTCTGAAACGGTTTGTATGACGTCGATTGTATAGGCCCTCCCGGCCGGCGAACAGGTTTTTTACTTGGAATCGATCAGGGTCTCGATGAGGTTCATGGCTTTGGGGATGGTCATACGACTCATGTTGAGTACAAGATGATACAATGACGAATCATCATAATCGGTTTTTCCCAGTTTTTTGTACAGATTCAACCGCCGCTTGTCTTCATAGGTGACCACCTGCGCCGCCTTGTTTTTGGGAAGATCGTAGTTGTCCATCATGAATTTGATGCGATTGTCCACATTGTCGATGAGCAGGACATGAAAAGCATCGGGGTGATCATTCAGAATATACTGACTGCCGCGGCCCAATACCACCACATTGCCTTCATCGGCGACTTGGGCAATGATGAGTACCAGATAATCCAGATAGATCTGTTCATCAATATAACCGCGTTCATCAGCGAGGATCCTGTCCACCCACTTCATTGATACCATGCTGTTGATCACCTTGGACAATTTGGTGCCGGCCTCTTTCTCCACCGATTCCACAAATTCCGGTGATACATTCGCCTCCTTGGCAATTTTCTGGATAATTTCCGTATCGGCGAACGTATATTGCAGTTTTTCCGATATCATTTTCCCCAGTGTCCTGCCCCCGGCGCCAAATTGTCTTGAAATGGTTATTACGGGCATTAATACCTCCTGTTCGAGCGTTAAATCCTGCAGCCGAAGTGATATGCCGGTCGGTTCCGCACCGGCGTATGCTGATGGCTTATTATAAAGTCCGTTGTTTTTGTTGTGCCGCGCATCATAAAGCGACAGCGGACTGATGTTTAATCTCCATCTTCCGCATTCAATGGTATCAGTAACGAGGGAAACATCGATTTTTCCGTCAGTGATTTGGGGATGCTCCCGATCCACCGCTCTTTCCACGCGTCTTTGCCCGAGGTCCCGGTGATGATCATGGTGGCCTGGCATTCCCGGGCGGCCTTTTCAATCTCCGTGGCACTGTCGCCAATATAGACATGCGCCCGGGCGTTTATCCCCGCCGCCTCCAGTTCCTCACAGACCTCTTCCAGCTTCCGCCGGCATTCCTTGCGGGTTTTTTGTACCGCCATAGCGGATGTGCCTTTCAGGCTTTTTTCCTGAACCACATGAATCACATGAACCTCTTTGACGACCCCTTTCAGTTTTTTCAAATAGGCTACGGCTTTAGTGCTGGCCGGCATCCAGTCCGTGGCCAGCAGCGGCCTTTCGAAAGGCTCTCCGGAGAATTTTGAATCTTGAGACAAGTGTTTGTAAATCAATACAGGCTTGGCGGATCGACGGACGATTTCCGTGACATCCGATCCCGAAAAAAACTGTTCCAGTTTCCCTTGCTTCGGCCGGCCAATGACGATAAGGTCTACATCTTCCTTTCCGACAGCTTCGATGACTTTCCGGACAAGACTGCCTACAACGATATAAACCCCCACTTCCATGCCTTGTTCGAATAGGGTCTCGGCCCAATCGATAAATCGGATATTGGCCTTCTCCCTGAGCCTGATCTCTTCGGACTTCTGGTAGCCGGATCCCCTGCGCATAGCCACTTTTTCTCTTTCGATCACGTTGAGGAAAACCACATGGTTCAGAGACGCATTCCTGAGGTTCAACAGGGATTGCAGTGCATCAAACCACAGCTCTTCAAATTTGGTCACGAATAATAATTTTTTTATTTCCATGTTATCGACACTCGCGGTTGCGTTGGTTGATCAGATTGAAAGGAAACCAAAAACCATGGCCGAAAAATCCAATTTACATAGTGGGGTGATCATCCTGCGGCCAGACATCAAAATCGCCGGGAACCAAACGGAACGAATGCCCATTCCTGTGACCTGGGGTTTCCTCAGGCCGATGTCCTTATTCGCCCAGGACCTTTTTAAGGACTTCGGCGAGTTCTTCAGGCTCCACCGGTTTTTCCAGATATATTTCAGGCTCCGGGATTTCATCACCGCCAAACTCCGTCAGTGCTTTCTGGGAGCGGAGAAAGGTTTTTTTGGCGATACCGGACAGGATAATAACCCGTATGTCCTTCAGTGCCTTGCTGGTTTTAAGCTCACGATACAGCCGGATACCGCTCTGTTTGGGCATCAGTACATCCAGAATGACAAGATCCGGTTTCTTGTCCTTTAAAATGGCAAGGCCTTCTTCTCCATTGGCGGCCTCAATGGGTGTGTAACCATTTTCTTCGCAAACGGTTGTATTGAATAATCTTACATCCGGATCGTCATCAACGACAAGTACGGTTTTCCCCATTTGTGTACCCTCCTGATATTTCTAATTGATTGATCTGGTCGTCTATTGCAATTGTTGTCACTATTCCCGGTTTGTCATTTCATAGGGCAGACGGATGATAAAACGGGTGCCTTCACCTTCCTCCGATTCGAACTCAATGGTGCCCCTATGTTCTTCAATGAGTTTCCTGGTGACAAGCAACCCCAATCCGGTTCCCTTTGGGCCCTTGGTGCTGAAAAAGGATGTGAATAATTTTTCCTTGACGTCCTTGTCCATGCCGGAACCGTTATCGATGATCTCAAAACGAATCCGCTGGTCTTCGTCCAGGGCTGTCGCAACTTTTACATGATGCGATTTCTGCAAACCGTCATCGAAAATGCAGGCGTCAATGGCATTGGAAACGAGGTTCAGCAATCCCCGGTGCAGGATTCGGGGATCCAGGCGAATCTCACCGATGTCGGGTGAAAATTGTTTCCGGATCTCAATGTCGTAATCGTTGGCATTTTCTTTCAACAATTCGCACACGTCGTCCGCGATTTCATTGGGCCGGCAAGGCTCGTATTCGACTTCTCTCTCCTTGGAATACGAGAGCAGGTCCAGGACCAGATCCGACGTCCTTGCAATGGTGCGCTGGATCATCTGCCAGCCGTTTTTTAGCTTATCCGTGTTATTTTTGTCAATGCCGATGTCCACGAGATAACTGCCGCCCTTGAAACCGTGGAGTATGTTTTTTATGCAATGCGCCATGCCGGCCACCGTCTGGCCGATGGCTGCCAACCGTTCGGAGTTGACCAATTCTTTTTCCAGCCGCTTGATTTCGCGCAGATCCTGGAAAAAGGCCACACTTCCAATCATTTGGTTCTTTTCACGCAGGGTGGCACCTGAAAAACGAACGGGTATGGATTCACCGGATTTTGAGATGATATTCATCTCCTGCCAGGGTATCTCCTCGACACTGTCGGGATGCCTGGCATTTTCTTCTAATATATCAATTGCTTGTTTCGGGAAAAGCGCCCTGATGTCAGTCTTCCCCGCCGTATCGGCTCTGGAATAGCCGAAAATTTTCTGGGCGCCCGGATTGATGATGACAATGTTCCAATCTTCGTCTGTTGCGACAATACCGTCATTGGAGCTTCTGATCAATTTGGCCTGGAAATTGGATTTCCGTTCGAATTCTTCGGTGGCGATTTCGCACATGGTTTCCAGGTCATTGGTATAATCTTTCAACTGGCTGCGGATTTTCAGTTTTTCATGCGCCCGTTTCAACGCAATGGATAATGCTTCGTCCCTTACCGGTTTGTTGATAAAGTCGGATGCACCGAATTGAAGTGCTTCTATGGCTGAATCTATATCCCCGTGGCCGGTGATGATTATCACTTCCGTATCGGCCCGGCATTCCTTGATGCGGCGTAAGACCTCCAGTCCGTCCATCCCCGGCATCCGTATATCGGTCAGTATGATGCTCGGTGCTTCGCGCTCGAACAGTTTCAGACCTTCTTTTCCACCAAGAGCGGTGAAAACTTCATATCCGTCCGCTTTCAGCGACATGGACAACACTCTGAGTATATCCGGTTCATCGTCAATAAGTAATATTTTTGTCATGGGTCCTATTTTCAGATCTCTATTGCGGGGAAGCGAAGGCCGAAACAGGTTCCCTTGCCCGGTTCACTGGTAATTTCGATTTTACCATCGTAATCCTTGATAATGCCATAGCTGATGCTGACCCCCAATCCGGTTCCCTTCCCGACCTCTTTTGTCGTGAAAAACGGCTCGAAGATTTTATCCATGGTCTCTCTGGTCATCCCGATACCATTGTCCTTAACCGTTACGATCACCTGATGGTTCTCCATGTAGGATTTAATGGATAATCTTTTTTGCCATTCAGGTAACGTTTCGGTTCTGGATCGTTCATCCATGGCATCGATGGCATTGGTCACCAGATTTATAAATACCTGTTCGAGGCGGTTGTGCTCTGCAAGGATGGGTGCAATGTCCGGGTCCAGGTCCATCGTCAACTCAACCCGATGGGCCTTCACCTGATGTCCCAGCACTTTAAAAACGTCCCGAATCGGTTCGTTGATATTGATCCGGTTTCGAATGACTTCAGACTGTCGGGCAAAATCACGCATGTGCCGTATAATCCCCGTGGCGCGCTGAACATTGCTATTGATATCATCAATCAATGTTCGCAAATCTTTTTCCCCGATGTCATGTCCTTTATTAATCATTTTTAAAAAATAATCTGAACATACCTGAATAACATTCAGGGGTTGATTGATTTCATGGGCGATACCCGCCGCCATCTGACCCAATGTGGTCATTTTACTGGCTTGAATCAATTGGGTCTCTTTTTCCACTGTTTCACTGATGTCCGTCGTCGTGGCTATAAACACATCCTTGTCTCCGCTTGACGTCCTTGAGACATTTATATTCACATAAAAAGATTGTCCGTTTCGGCGGCGGTGCTTTTTTTTGGTGAACAGAATGGATTGGTCGCCGGAAATGGTATCCAGGCGTTTCTTCAATTCGACATCGGTCTCGTGCCCCAGATTCAGAAAAGTCATGTCCAGAAATTCGGAGCGGGTATACTGGTAACAGTCTCTCGCTCTTTTGTTGATGTCCAGGATCTTTAAAGAATTGGTGCTGATGATAAAGATCGGGTTAGGATCGTTGTCAAACAGTGAACGGTATTTTTTTTCCGATTTTATATATCGACTGTGCAGCAGCGAGTTCTCAATGGCCACACCGATGCGGTTACCGATCAATTCCAGTATGTTTTTCCCTTCAATTGAGAAGTGGTTCGGATGCCGGCTGCCGATCCGGATTATCCCCAGGACGTCATTCTCCTTGCTGCTCACCGGGACGTATGCCAAAGACTTCAATCCCTCACGCCTGTCAAGGCCGATGTCGACATTGTCCGATTCGGATAAATTTTCAAATATGATCACTTCGTTTTTTTCCGCGATCCTGTGGATAATGCTCCTGCTGTCTGCCGATTCGAATTTTCGCCGGGAACTATCACCTGGCCCGTGGTTGACCTCGAGTCTGAAGCTACTGTCTTCCTGGCGAAGAAAGATACAGATACTGTCCGCCGCCAGAATGTTCGATATTTCGCCTACGGCGGCCTTCAGTCTCAGATCAAGGTCCAGGGAGGTGTTCAATGCAGTGTAAATGGAACAAAGTCCAGCGAGTTCGGTATAGTGACGCTCCCGTTCCTCCTCGGCTTTTTTATATTCCGTCCGGTCCCAGAGGGTTTCCACCGCACCGATGATGTCACCCTGGGGTGATATGATGGGCGCTGCGGTAAAAAAACACCATTTCCCGTTTAATCCCAGTTTCGGGAAAAACTCTTCGGCTTCGTAGGCGCCCTCGATCAAAGGTGATTTCCGCCAATTCCGATATAGATTTTGAATCTCGCCTTCATCCAGTTGATCGAGCACCACGTCGGCCATGGCAGGCCTTTCATTGTCCCAGAACGGCAGCCATTGCCTACGGGTTCCCACCATTTCTCCTGAAAGATAACCGGATAAATTTTCGAGTGCCTTGTTCCAATGGGTAACGATATGATCCTGATTGACGACGAACGTGGCCACCGTACTCCCCTGGATGATCTGGGCCATGGCCCTTTCGCTCTCGGCGAGTTCCTGGGTATGGCATTCACGTTCCTCCTCGGCTTTCTTGTCCTCTGTCCTGTCCCACAACGTTTCGATGGCGCCTACGATCCGCCCATCATTCACCCGGATCGGCGCCGCCGTAAAAAATAGCCATTTGCCGTTATCGCCGAGATTCGAGAAATACTCCTCCGCCTCGTATGCACCGTCAATGAGAGAGGATTTTTTCCATTTTGTGCCATAATAATGCCATACTTTTTCTTCATCGACACCATCGAGTATGAGGTCGGCCATTATGGGCCGTGCTTGCTCCCTGAATGGCTTCCAATGTTGATCCGTACCGACGATCTCATCCGCCTTATACCCGGTGAGCACCTCGCAGGCTTTGTTCCAGTGCGTGACCATGTGATTGCTGTTGATGACAAAGGTTGGGATGGTACTGCCCTGAACGATTTGGGCCATGGCTCTTTCGCTGGCCATCAGATCGTTACGAATTTTCTTCGAGTCGGTATTTCTCTGTTCAGCGATGGACAATATGTATTGCCAGAACTTCTCGAATTCACCTCCGAGGGCCCGATTATCCAATACATTGCTCTCTATTTTTTTGAGGACGTTTTTTTTTTCTCGCTCGATCCTGAGGTAGTCAACAATCGTACGGGCTTCATAATGATCTAAAAAATCAACACCGTGTGGGATGACTTTCTTTATTCTTTCGCTGAGAAGATGATTATCAGTGGTGTCAATGATCAGTTCTACTTCATCATGAGAGCATAGTTTGTTATAGTCGGTGGTGGTGGAAATGCCCAGTTCACGGGCAAAGTGACAGCAGTCCGTATCCGGATCGCTATCCGCAATGCCCAGTAAATTGGGTATCGGATTAATATGTTCTGAAATATACAACAATTCGATGAGATGTCTGCAAAGTATCCCTCCGCCTATAATGCCGATTTTAGAATTTCTCAGACGGTTGATCATGTCAATGCCAATTAGTGTCGGATATAGTACTCATTCTCAGAATGATACAACCCGGATTAAAAGAATACAATGGTCACCAGAATAAACGGCGGTAACAGGAATATTATACTGAATTTCAGAATATACCCGAAAAAACTGGGCATGGGCGTACCGGCTTCTTCGGATATGGACCTCACCATAAAATTGGGGGCATTGCCGATGTAACTGCACGCACCAAAAAATACAGCCCCGGCGGAGATTGCTTTGAGGTAAATGCTACCCTCACCCATAAGCTGTGGAACGGCCTCAGCTTCCGGCATCCCCGGATAAAAGCTACCCAGGGCCGTATTGAAAAACGTAAGATAGGTGGGGGCATTATCCAGAAAACTGGACAGGGTGCCCGTCACCCAGAAATAGTGACGGGGTTCTTTAACCGCGTCGATTAAAATCGCCAGGGCGCCTTGTGATCCGGCCTTGAGGATCAGGAGGCAGGGGATCATGGTGATAAAGATGCCGATAAAAAGATAGGCGACTTCAATAATCGGGAACCAGGTGAAATCATTGTCTTCACGCAGCAGTCTCGGTGTCACCGCCAGGGACAGGATTCCCATTAAAATGAGCAAACCGTCACGGACCCAATCCTGGATGGCGCGATGGACACCAAAGGTATTGATTTCTCCCCAATCCACAACCCCGCTCATCAGGACGGCGCCGACCACACCGGCGAGAAAAAGGAAATTGTAGGTGCCTTCGAGTTTAAGAGACGCAGTGGTATTCGTTTGGGGATCCTTGCCGGGGTTGGATGCCGCAGCCTTCACTTCATCGATTTGCTGAAGGTGATCAGCCTTCTCCTTTCGGTAATAATATGTATCCATGATGAAGTACATGCCGAGCAAAATGATGGTGACGAACAACATGTGGGGGAAAAGGTTAAAGGTCCAGAAAAAACTGACACCATGTAAAAACCCCAGAAATAACGGCGGGTCGCCCAGCGGCGTCAGGGAGCCGCCGACATTGGCCACCAGAAAGATAAAAAACACCACCATGAACGTCCGGTTTTTACGATGACTGTTGGCGCGCAGGAACGGGCGGATCATCAGCATGGCAGCACCGGTGGTTCCCATCCAGGAGGCCAGGATCGTGCCGATGGTCAACATGATGACGTTCACCACCGGTGTGCCCGTCAGACTGCCCCTGAGCAGAATACCCCCTGATACCGTGTACAAAGACCATAACAAAATTATAAACGGCACATAATCCGCGAGAATGATATGGATGATTTCATAGAGGGCCACACCTTTGAAAGCGAACAGAAATGGCAGGCCGAGACTCAATGCCCAGAACGCGGATATTTTACCGAAATGATGATGCCAGAAATCCGGAAAAATCAGCGGAAACAATGCAATGGACAGCAGCATGCAGGCAAAGGGGATGCAGCTCCACAGCGGAAGGGATTCACCGAGGTTGGGGTGACCCGCACCATGGGCATCGTGCGGATCCGTCGACACCGAATGGGCTGTATCCGTATCACCGGTGACGTGATCCGGTGAGGATGCAGGGGAGGAGGTGTTGTGAGATGTGGATTTTTCGGCAGATACCGACACCGCCGGCACGAGGAGCAAAACAATGATGAAGCCAGTCATCAGGTGACGTATCATTAGGCAGTCTCCTATTCAGTCTAACGGATGATACGATTTACACACCAGGTCCGAATCAACGCCGCATGCGGATGCATGAAAAGTGTCGCCCGGTCTTAATGGTAAAGTCCCTTTGGATCGATTTGAGGGTACCCGTTCCGGTATACACATGTGAATGAATCGTATTTATTTTATGTGAATTGATGCATATAGTGAATTTCATTGATAAGTCAACACGAATATAGTTTGATTTTTTTTCCAACCCTTATTCAGATAAATGTTGCAATGTGGTTTCTTTTTTGATTAGTAATCTTTCTTTCATTGACATTTCAAGTTAACCCGCTTCCCTTCTTTATCGAGATATGCGTGAATTTGTAAATAAAATTTCCGGGATTATTCAAAAAAGCGGACTGAAATTAAACCGCATCAGCAAAGCATCGGGTATTTCACATACTTATCTCACCAAGCTTGTCCATGGCAACATCAACAGGCCGGGTAAGGATAAAATCGCTTCAATTCTGCTGGCCATGAACTACTCCATCGGTGAGATCAACGCTGTTCTGGCCGAATACGATTATCGCTCGCTCAACGGGTTGGATATCCCCAGCATTCTTGTGAACAACCGAAGACGTAAAATAGAAGGCAACACCTTATCCCTTTACGACAGTATCCACATGCGGCTGCTGCTCTCGCCCCTGGAATGCATCGGTGGCACCAAGATCATGATAAAGGGCTTCCCTACGGTGTTGTTCATGCCGGAACAGCTTTACATGAAAGAGGACGAGGGCCTGATTGAAAACGATAAGGTGGCCTGGGATTTTCGTATGGAGCTGACGCGCGCCATTTTCAGGGAGCGCCGGCAAAATTTCGCTGACTGGCGCAAAGCGGGCAACCGGTCCGAAACATATATGTGCAGAAAATGTTTCTCCGACTTTCTCAAGCGCAACCTCGCAGAAACGGCAAGAAAAGACGCAACCGGCCACCGGGATCTGATGGTCCAGTTCTTTGTCAATGTCATCGTGACACTGATCAGGGAGCCGGATCAACATATTATCAGAATCGTCGAACTCTGCCCCTATTTTGATTTTTTCATTCAGGACGCCGAAGGCGATAATTCAAAACTATTTTTTATCGGACGCAAATATCATGAGTTCAAACACACCCACCCTAAAATGGAGCTCCAGGGGTTTACCTCCGATTCCGCTGTCATGATCGACTTGTTTGCCAAGGAGACCGAAATGTGCCGTCTCTCTGCAGATGAAAACCTGGCCGGTGATTATCCGTTCAAACTTGTCGACTACTTTTACCGTGAATTTGAAGCGTATGGGCTAGGCGACACGCTCAGGGCGGCAGTGGATCTGCGTATTAAAAGTGTGTCTTCCCATAATTGAGATGGCGGCGCCTTCGACCTCCTAATCAATGATACCGGCCAATGATATACCGGTTCATTTAGAACTCGGTTTTAGCCACTTCCGCCACATTATGGCAGGCCACATGACGATTTGATATTTCTAAAAACTCAGGCACTCTTTCCTCGCATATGCCGGTGGCATAAACACACCGGCGATGAAATGTACAACCCGGGGGGGGATTGAGCGGGGAGGGAAGCTCGCCCTGCAATCTGATCCTGCTCTTTCGTTCGCCTATGGCGACTTTCGGTGTGGATGCCAGCAAGGCACGGGTATAAGGATGCAGGGGATTTTTAAAGATGATCTCTTTTTCACCTTGCTCCACCGGGCATCCCAGGTACATTACCATCAATTCATCGGCAATGTGGCGCACCACACTCAAATCATGGGAGATGAACAGGTATGCGAGGTTCATCTCGTCCTGGAGATCCATCAGCAGGTTTAATGCCTGGGCCTGAACCGATACATCCAGAGCGGAAACCGGTTCGTCGGCCACCACCAGTGCGGGCTTGAGCATCAGGGCCCTGGCCACGGCTATGCGCTGACGTTGGCCCCCTGAAAACATATGCGGGTATCTGTTATATTGTTCCCGGCTCAACCCCACTTTTGCCATCATCTCGATGGCCTGGTCGCGTCGTTCGGCAGCCGTGAAAGTGGTATTAATTTTCAATGGCTCTTCCAGTATCGCCCCCACTTTTTTTCTCGGATTCAAAGAGCCGTAGGGATCCTGAAAGACGATCTGAATGTATTTTCTGATCTTTTTCCGCAGGGCACGATCCGTTGTGGTACCATCCATTCCCTTTATCTGAAACGTCCCGGATGTCGGTGGTTCAATCATGGTCACCAGCCGCGCCAGGGTAGATTTGCCGCAACCTGATTCACCAACTACGGCAAGGGTCTGCCCCGCTCCGATAGAAAAAGAAACTCCGTCCAGAGCCTTCAAGGTCATGGATGGTTTAAAAAACCCTTCCTTCTTTACCTTGTAGTAGCGTCTCAGTTTATCCGCGGTGATAATGGCTCCGTTACTCATTTGTCGCTGCTCCCTTGGAAAGCGGAAAATGGCATCGTACCATCCCGGTGCCGTCCGGTACCAGGGCCGGACGTTCATCAGAACATCTTTCCCGGGCAAAATCACAACGGGGATGAAAAAGGCACCCGTGCAGGTGATCGAACTTGCCTGGAACCACACCGGCGATGGTTGGCAGACGCTTCATCCCTGCACTTCTTTCCGGTAGAGCGTTGAGCAATGCCGAGGTATAGGGATGTCTGGGGGTATTGAATATCTCTTCAACCGGATGTTTTTCCATGACTTGTCCTGCGTACATCACCACTACATGCTCGGCGGTTTCCGCTACCACCGCCATGTCGTGGGTGATTAAAATCAATGCCATATTGTTTTTTTTTTGTAAGTCAATCAGCAGATCCAGAATCTGCGCCTGAATGGTCACATCCAGAGCGGTTGTGGGCTCATCGGCAATCAGCAATCGCGGGTTGCAGGCGATGGCCATGGCAATCATCACGCGTTGGTTCATCCCGCCGGAAAGCTGGTGGGGGAAACTTCTCAATCTTTCCGCTGGTGCGGGGATGCCCACCTGGTCCAACAATTCAATCGTGCGCTGTTTCCGGGCGGCACGGTCACCGCCTTCATGAACCTTCAAGGCTTCCATGATCTGAAAGCCGACGGTGAAGCAGGGATTGAGACTGGTCATCGGCTCCTGGAAGATCATCGAAATTTCCTTGCCGATGAGGCTGCGCCGGTGACGGGCATCCATGGCCAGCACATCCTTGCCGTCGAAGGAGAGCTTTTTCGCCGATACTTTTCCCGGGTAGGGAATCAATCCCATCAGCGCCAGTTGGGTGACGCTTTTTCCCGAACCGGATTCACCGACAATGCCGACCACCTGGCCCAGTTCAATGGTGAGGTCCACGTCATCCACGGCCTTGAAACCCGAGAAATCAACTGTCATTTTTTTTATTTCTAATAGTGCCATTAGCGTTTCAATTTTGGATCCAGGGCGTCGCGAAGTCCGTCGCCGGCAAGGTTAAAAGCCAAAACGGTCAGCAGAATTGCCAAACCGGGAAAAGTCACCATCCACCAGGCCCGTTGAATGAATTGAAGCGCATTGGCGAGCATGGCGCCCCATTCAGGTGTGGGCGGTTGAGCACCCAGACCAAGAAAACCCAGTGCGGCGGCATCGAGGATTGCGGTGGAAAAACCCAGGGTCGCCTGGACAATTAACGGGGCCATGCAATTCGGCAGGATGACGATGAACATCAAACGGAAGGTGCCGGCGCCGCTGACCGTGGAGGCCGTGACATAATCCTTGGTTTTTTCGGACAAAACGGATGCCCGTGTGAGGCGGACATAATGTGGCAGAATGACGATGGCGATGGCCAGGATGGCGTTTCTTAGACTTGGGCCTAAAATGGTCACAATGGCCATGGCCAGAAGCAAGGCGGGCATGGCCAACATGATATCCATCATCCGCATGATGGCGGTTTCATAATAGCCGCCGATATACCCGGAAGTGATGCCCAGCAGTATCCCGGCGGCCAGGGAAATGGTAACGACGATGACCCCCACGAACAGGCTCAGCCGGGCGCCGTAAATGAGGCGGGACAGTATATCCCGCCCGACATCGTCGGTGCCCAATGGGTATGTCCATATTCCGCCGTCCATCCATGCCGGCGGTTTCAGAATGGCATCCCGGTATTGTTCAAAGGGGCCATGTGGCGCGATAAAGTTGGCAAAAATCGCCACCAGAATGACAATAACGATATAGTAAAGGCCCACCACGGCACCCTTGTTTTCTTTGAAGTAGAACCAGAACTCCTTGAGTGGATGAGGCGGCGCAACGGATTGGTTTACATATTCTACAGTATCGCTCATGGTTGTTTCCTACCGGGTATGCCGTATGCGCGGGTTGACAATGCCATAAAGGACGTCCACCCCGAGATTGACCAGTATGATCAGGGATGAAATGATTAACACCCCCCCTTGGATGGCTGGATAGTCGCGCCGATGAATGGATTCAAGAATCCATTTGCCGATCCCCGGCCAGGCGAAAATCGATTCGGTCAAAATCGCGCCGGCCAGCAGCACACCGGTTTGCAGGCCGATAACGGTGATCACCGGGATCGTGGCGTTACGCAGGGCATGGATCATGATCACCCGCCAGGGGGCCAGGCCTTTTGCCCGGGCGGTTCGCACATAATCTTCCTGCAGCACTTCAAGCATTGAAGATCGTGTCATCCTGGCGATGACGGCCAATGGAATGGTCCCGAGAACCAGGGACGGCAGGATCAAATGCCGTAGTGCTGAAATCCAAGTGCCTTTTTCCTCGGATCGCAGGGCATCGATGAGCATGAAACCGGTATCCGGCTCGATCCAGAAAAGCGCGGAAATACGCCCGGAAACCGGCGTCCATCCCAGATAAACCGAAAAAAACAGGATCAGCTGAAGGCCCCACCAGAAAATGGGCATGCTGTAGCCGGTCAAGGATAGTCCCATGACCGAATGGTCCAGAAACGTTCCGCGTTTGACACCGGCCAAAACACCCATTGGAAGACCCACCGTTATGGCAAAAGTCAAGGCGAAAAGTGATAGTTCCAAGGTGGCGGGGAAGAGGGTAAGGAATTCTTTGAGCACCGGTTGCTTGGTTACGAGGGACTTGCCGAGGTCGCCCCGCATCACCCCGGTGATGTAATTCAGATACTGAATTGGTAATGGCTTATCGAGGCCGAGTTGGGCCATGAGCCGTGCATGCCGAACGGGGTCGATGCCGCGTTCACCGGCCATCAATTCAACCGGATCCCCGGGAATCAGGTGGATCAATGCAAAGGTCAGCAAGGTCACCCCGATAAATGCGGGGATAATCATGGCAATGCGTCGGAATAAAAATCGAATCATGCGTCACTTCGTAATTATTTGGGCTGTAAAAAGAAAGCAGAGGGAAGGAGGGACCTCCCCTCTGCTACAGTGCTAGGATAACGGTTACTTCATTTCCACGTGGTAAAATTCATGATTGCCGAACGGGTCGACTTTATAACCCGATACATTTTTTGCTGCGGGGATAAAAACGATGGAATGTGCAGTGGTTACCCACGGCGCCTGTTCTTTGAAGACAACCTGTGCTTCTTCATACAGACGGGTTCTTTCAGTAACGTCAGTGGTGATTTTGGCTTTCTGAATCAGGTCGTCAAAAGGCTTGTAGCACCATTGGGCGCGGTTGGAAGAACCCACTGCATCGCAACCCAGCAGCACGGCCAGAAAGTTGTCCGGATCGCCGTTGTCGCCGGTCCAGCCCAGAAGAACGGTTTCGTGTTCACCACTCATGGAGCGTCTGAGGTATTCACCCCATTCATAGGTAACGATTTTGGCTTTTACACCAACTTTTGCCCAATCCGCCTGGATGACTTCCGCCATGCGCCGGGCATTGGGGTTGTAGGGGCGTTGTACCGGCATGGCCCAGATATCGGTCTCAAATCCACCGGCCAGTCCGGCTTCAGCAAGGAGTTTCTTGGCGGCCGCCGGATCGTAGGGATAATCTTCAACCTTGTCGTTGTAGGACCAGATGGTCGGCGGCAGGGGGTTCTTGGCGATTTTTCCTGCACCCTGGAATACGGCATCGATGATGGCCTGCTTGTTGATGGCCATGTTCAGGGCCTGTCGAACCTTAACGTTGTCATAGGGTTTTTTGGCGGTATTGAAGGCCAGGTATCCGACATTGAGGCCTTCCTGTTGCATCAGGTTGATATTAGCGTCTTTTTCCATCATTGCCAGATCCGCGGGATACGGATAGGGCATGAGATGGCATTCGCCGGCTTTGAGTTTTGCATATCGGACCGATGCGTCGGGTGTGATGGAGAATACCAGCTGATCGATTTTGGCTTTGCCTCTCCAGTAATCCGGATTGGCTTTATATCGGATAACAGCATCTTTCTGATATTGCACCAGAACGAAGGGACCGGTTCCCACCGGGTCCAGATCCACTTTTTCAGGTGTGCCTTTGGCCATCATAGCGTCGGCGTATTCGCCTGACAGGATGGAGGCGAACTCCATGGCCATGTTGGCGACAAACGGCGCTTCCGGACGATTCAGATTGAAGACGACGGTATAATCGCCTTTTTTCTCGATGCTTTTGATCAGTTTGTCCATGCTCATACTGGTGAAGTATTCATAGCTGCCGCCGGATACCTTGTGATACGGATGGTTGGGGTCAAACTGCCGGTTGAAGGAGTACAGAACGTCATCCGCGTTGAAGTCGCGGGTGGGCTTGAAGTCCTTTTTGGTATGAAACTTGACGCCTTTTCTCAGGTTGAATGTGTATGTCTTTCCGTCGCTGGACACATTCCAGGATTCCGCCAGGCCGGGAATGGTGTCGGTGGTACCATACTCGAACAGCACCAGACGATCATAAACGGCACGGCAGGCATCAAACGTGGTACCCGAGGTATACAATGACGGGTTGAAACCTTCAGGGCTGCCTTCGGAACAATACACACAGGTCGCCGCATAGGCGGATGTGCCGAAGCTCAGGAACAACAGGGCTGCACACAGTGCAACCAATCCTTTTCGATAACTCATTGTCTCTCCTCCTTGGAATGAATGGTTATTGTGATCAAGAGCAATCATGGAGATGCTCTGTTGCCGAATTCTGTAAAGGTGAATTAAAAATCAAACTCAAGTGAAATTTATGTTGCAACCAATATCATATTGTCGCACCATGTCAAGCGTGATATAAGGGAGTCTCCGGTCATCTCCGTATGAAAAAACCAGCAATTTTATGAGTGGGGTAAGGTCTGCCCGATATGCATCGGTCCGGACTTTTTTCAGGGGGGGCTCACCGGCCCGACTTGAATTTTTGGCAGCGGCCGACGAGCCTTCCGTAGCCGATAGGATTGGTATACACTGTAGTACCGGGAAAAGCGAACTTTATGTTTAGGTCAAGCATCTATCGGCAACGAAGACAGGTATTGAAAGACAAGGTCCAAACCGGGTGTATCGTCTTTACCGGCAACCGCCGCAGTCCCATCAATTACGCCGGCAATACCTATCCTTTCCGGCAGGACAGTTCGTTTTTATATTATTTCGGCCTGGATATGCCGGATCTGGCCGCCCTCATCGATGTTGATGGAGATGCCGATATCATATTCGGTGACGATCCGACCATGGATGACATCATTTGGGAAGGGCCGTCCCCCACGCTCGGGCAATGGTGCGAAAAAACCGGAATTTCGGCGAATTCCGGATCGGCCGGCCTGCAGCGCACCCTGGAAGAAGCCCTGACAGCCGACCGGCCCATACATTTTCTCCCCCAGTACCAAGCCGGCAATGCTATGAAATTGGCTCAAATGCTGAACCTGCCGGTTGCCGAACTTGCCGAAAAGGCTTCCCCTGAGCTGTTGTCCGCTGTTATCGATCAGCGATCCATTAAAACCGAACCTGAAATCGAGCAGATCGAAGCCGCCCTGGACATCAGTTTTATAATGCACACCACCGCCATGAGAATGTCCTCTCCCGGCCAGTATGAACGGGAGATCGCCGGCGCTGTTTCATCAATCGCCTTTGCCGCATCCGGTCGGATGCCGGCTTTTCCCATCATTTTTTCCATAGACGGGCAAACCCTGCACAACCATTCCCATGCGAATTTGATGCAGGAGGGGGATATGATCGTTCACGATTCGGGGGCCGAGTCCCCCTTGGGATATGCCAGTGATATCACACGGACGATACCGGTCTCCGGAGAATTTACACCGCTTCAGAAAGATATCTATACCATGGTGCTTCGGATGCAGGCTGCCGCTTTTGCCGCCATGAAGCCGGGCATCGCATACCGGGATGTGCATTTGACAGCCTGCCGGCAACTGGCGGCGGACCTTGTGGACCTCGACTTATATACCGGTGATGTGGAAGCCATCGTGGAATCCGGCGCCCATGCCCTGCTATTTCCCCATGGACTGGGGCATATGCTGGGACTTGATGTGCACGATATGGAAGGGTTGGGGGAAGATTTGGTGGGATATGACCGTCGGATCCGGCGCAGCCCCCAATTCGGAATATCGTATCTGAGGCTGGGTAAAGTTCTCGAATCCGGATTCGTGGTGACCGTGGAGCCCGGTATTTATTTTATTCCCAAACTCATCGAACGGTGGAAAGCGGAAAAAAAATTCGAGGAATACATCAATTACGACCATATCACGGACCTGATGGATTTTGGGGGCATTCGCCTCGAGGATGATATCCTTGTCACGGAGAGCGGGATCCGTGTTCTCGGCCCGCCGATTCCCCGCACCATCGACGAGGTGGAGGCCTGCTGCGGCGAGCTGATAAGGTCCTAGATATTCCTGCGGATCCATCCGGCCGGTAATTAAGTATAGTTTGGAATTGATAAAAAAAGATCTAATATTTTCATGGAATCATGAAATTTTAATTTGAAGATTGACAAATCCATGAGAAATCAAGTAATTTGCAGATTTATAAAAGTGAATTTTTAGGATTGCCCTGTTCCTGAATCAGATCTGTCATAGGGGCGTTGGCCATAATTGAAAAATCACAGGAGGGATCATGAGAAAACTAATCGTATTGGCACTAACTTGTGCATTGGTTTTATCGTTTGGCGCCACAGTCGGGGCTAAAGTCTTAAAATTAGCCCTTGACGCAGACCCCAAAACCCTGGATATCCAGGAACAATTATCCGGCGGCACCTTGCAGTTTTCCCACTGGGTATTCGACCCTCTGGTACGCTACCGTCAGGACATGAGTTTTGAACCGCGTCTGGCTGAAAAGTGGGAACGCATTGATGATCTTACCGTCCGTTTTTCGCTGAGAAAAGGGGTCACCTTCCATTCCGGCAATCCGTTCACGGCAAAAG
Organism: Desulfobacteraceae bacterium; assembly: GCA_013003715.1. GTDB lineage: Bacteria > Desulfobacterota > Desulfobacteria > Desulfobacterales > Desulfosarcinaceae > JABDIN01. The sequence goes on from JABDIN010000022.1 coordinate 36,563, forward strand.
ATGTCAAATTTACCCTGGACCGCTTCAACAACAGCCCGGATTTCAAAGGCCTGTTCGAACCATTTGCCGAATCCGTAATTGTCGATGATTTCACCATAGACATCAAAACCAAGAAACCCTATCCGTTGATGCTCAACATGATGACCTATGTTTTTCCCATGGACAGCATTTACTATACGGGAACGGATGATCAGGGGAAACCCAAAGACGCGCTGCTGAAAGTCGGCTATACCTATGCCAAGACAGCCTTGCCCAGCGGTACCGGCGCTTTCCGCTGCATTTACCGTGAACATGGTGTGAAAATGTTATTGAGCCGGTATACGGACTATTGGGATAAGGGCTCTCCGGGTAATGTGACGGAAATTATTCTTGCGCCGATCAAGGAAGAGGCCACTCGCGTGGCGGCGCTTCTGGCTGGTGATGTGGATTTTATCATGCCCGTACCACCCCAGGATTTTGCCCGTCTTAAAAAAGACAAAAAAGTTGAACTTTTCACTTACACCGGCGGCCGGATTATTACGGTTCAAATGAATCAAAATCGCCTGGAGCCCCTTAAGGATGCCCGTGTCCGTCAGGCCATCGTTTATGCGGTCAACAATGCCGGCATCAGTAAAAAGATAATGAAAGGCACAGCAACCGTGGCAGGCCAGATGAGCCCCAAGGGATATTATGGGTACAAGGAAAGCCTGGTCCCGCGATATGATCTGTCAAAAGCAAAAAAACTGATGAAGGAAGCCGGATATGCCAAAGGTTTCGAAGCGACGATGATTGCACCCAATAACCGTTATGTAAATGACGAAAAAATTGCGGAAGCATTTGTTTCCATGGTGTCCAAAATCGGCATTAAAATAAATCTGAAAACCATGCCCAAAGCCCAGTACTGGGATGAATTCGACCGGCAACCGGCTGATTTCCAGATGATCGGCTGGCACTCGGATACGGAAGACTCCGGCAATTTTTATGAGTACCTGCTGATGTGCCCAGGCAAGGAAACCGGCTATGGCCAATATAACAGCGGAAACTATTGCAATCCGAAGGTCGATGAGTTGACCCTGGCCTGCCAGAGCGAGACCGACCTGGAAAAGCGCGCCATGATGCTTCAGGAAATCGAACAGATCATCTATGATGACGCCGCATATATACCGTTCCATTGGCAGAACCACTCCTATGGTGTGAAAAAAGGCGTTAAAGCCCAGGCGATTATCAATACCCTGAATTTTCCCTACCTGGGAGACCTGGTTGTTGAATAGCCCGTACTTTTAAAATGTTCCATTGTCGTTAAAAAAGGTTTATGGGGCAGAAATACGCCGCATCAAGCGGTCGATCTGCCCCATCCCTTTATATTGAGAGATAAAATCAAACATGTTTGCATTTATCGTCAGGCGAATCATCCAATCCATCGTCGTCATGCTGGTGATCAGTTTCATCGGTTTTTCCGTCCAGCACAATATCGGTGATCCGGTTCGGGATATGGTCGGGGAGCGGGTTTCCGTAGAGGAACGTGAAGCCATCCGTGACAAACTCGGGCTGAATGACCCCTTTTGGACCCAGTACATCCGGTTTGTGGGGAACGCGGCAAAGGGGGATCTGGGCACTTCATATTTTCACAGCAAGCCCACCCTTCAGGTCATATTATCCAAGGCACCGGCAACATTGGAATTGGTCCTGGTGTCCTCCATCATCATCATTTTGTTGACCTTTCCCATCGGGATTTATTCCGCTTTGTTTCCCCGGAGCCTCTTTTCGAAAATCGTTATGGGATTCAGTACCATTGGTGTCGCTGTACCGGTGTTTCTCACCGCTATTGTCCTGATCTATATATTCGGTGTGGAACTGAACTGGCTGCCGGCCTACGGCCGGGGCGAGACCGTCAATATCTGGGGATGGGAGACCGGCCTGTTGACCTGGGACGGCCTAAGGCATTTGATCCTGCCCAGTCTGTCCCTCTCTTCCATCATGCTGCCGTTGTATATTCGCCTGATTCGATCTGAAATGATGGAAGTGCTTGAGACCGAATACATAAAGTTTGCGTGGGCCAAAGGGTTGAACAAAAACCGCGTGTGGCTCGTACATGCGTTTAAAAATACCCTGCTTCCGGTGGTAACGGTGTTTGGTGTTGAAATCGGCATCCTGTTCGCCTTCACGTTGCTCACGGAAACGGTTTTCCAATGGCAGGGTATGGGATTCATGTTCCTGGAAGCTGTTGAACGCTCGGATACCGCCCTTTTAGTGGCTTATTTAATGGTTGTCGGCGGCATGTTCGTGCTGATCAATACGGTGATCGATGTCATATACGGATTTATCAATCCGATGGTAAGGATAGCGGGCGCAAAATGAAAAGATGGCAAAGATTTAAAAGTTCGTATTTTCTTTATAGTTTCAGACGGGACCCTGTGGCGGTATCAAGCTTCACGGTGTTCTTTTTGCTGGTGGCCGTGGCCTTCCTCGCACCGGTCATTGCGCCTTTCAATCCTTATGATACGACCATAATTGATATCATGGATGCCGAGATCGCCCCTTCCTGGATGGAAGGCGGGGAGGACCGGTTCTGGCTCGGAACGGATATCCAGGGCCGAGACCTCTTCTCCACCATGCTCTATGGTTTGAGAACATCGGTCATTATCGGGCTAGGTGCTGTGATATTCCAGGCGATTCTGGGAATTTCCGTGGGATTGACTTCCGGATACCTGGGGGGCCGGATCGACGCATTTTTCATGCGGATTGCAGACATCCAGTTCTCAATTCCCTATCTCATCGTTGCCATTATCACCAGTGCCATATTTCAATTGGCTTTTGGTGTCGGTCGATTTGAACAGATGGCAATGCCGCTGCTCATCGTCATCATCGGAATGTCCGAATGGCCGAAATATGCACGTACGGTGCGTGCGTCCGTGCTTGGGGAGAAAAACAAGGAATATGTGGAAGCGGCACGGGTGATCGGCCTGAATCGCCGCATCATCATGTTCCGGCATATTTTACCCAACACGCTTACGCCGGTGCTTGTCATTTCCACGATCCAGGTCGCCCAGGCGGTCATGAGCGAAGCGGCACTCTCGTTTCTGGGATTGGGAATGCCGATAACGAAGCCGTCATTAGGCTCCTTGATCAATGCCGGATTTGAGTATGTGTTCAGCGGTTCCTGGTGGATTACTTTTTTCCCGGGGATTTTGCTTGTTGTGTTTACTTTGGTGATCATTCTTTTTGGGGACTGGTTGCGGGATGTGCTCAACCCCAAGCTGTATAAGGGATAGATATGGGGCATTTGCTGGAAGTTAGAAATCTGGAAGTCAAATTCGCATTGCGGTTCGGTGACCTGACGGCCATCGACAACATCAGCTTTACGCTGGACAAGAAAGAAAAGCTTGGTCTGGTCGGTGAAAGCGGCGCCGGAAAGTCGGTAACCGGTTTCTCCATTATCAACCTGATCAGTAAGCCGGGGTATATTTCCGGTGGCAGTATCCTTTTCGAAGACCGTGATCTGAGCAAGCTCAGTACCGGGGAGATGCGTAAGCTCCGCGGCCACCGTATCAGTATGATATTTCAGGACCCGATGATGACACTGAATCCGGTGTTGACCATCGGCACCCAAATGACCGAAACGGTGCTGGCGCACATGAAGGTGTCCAAAAGCGATGCCATGGACATTGCGCTTGAAAAATTGAAAAAGGTGTATATCCCTTCACCGGAGAAGCGTTTGTTCCAATATCCCCATGAATGCTCAGGGGGCATGCGCCAGCGCATTGTAATCGCAATCGCCTTGTTGACCAATCCCTCGCTGATCGTTGCCGATGAGCCCACCACCGCCCTGGATGTCACCATTCAGGCCGGTATCATGGATTTGCTCCAGGAGTTATGCACAACCGAGGATATGGGGCTCATCCTGATTACCCATGATTTAGCGGTGGTCTCGCAGGTTACGGACAAGATCGCTGTCATGTATGCGGGTAGAATCATCGAAACCGGTCCCACGGAAGAAATTGTCAACAACCCCCGGCACCCATATACCAAGGGACTGATAAACTCACTGCCCGGCGGCCTTCAAGCCGGATCGCGGCTGGCCCAGATACCCGGTATGATGCCGACCCTCACGGACATTCCCGATGGGTGCGCATTTAATCCGAGGTGCACCATAAACGGGCCCATTTGCCTGGAAAAATTGCCGGAGTTAAGGGTATTGGATGGGAAAAACCATTCAGCAGCGTGTCATATGCTGGAAAACGACCAACGAGACAAATAGCGGTATCCGTTCCTTTAGGCGATGATAACCGGATTGAAACCGATACCACTTTGCATGTACCTTTTCAGATGATAAAACTATGGACAAATCGAATCACCTTCTGACCATTGAGAACCTTGTCAAACATTTTGATATCTCCGGCGGCTTGCTCGATCAGTTATCCATCGAGAAAGGGAGAGTCAAACGCCACCGAACCATTGTCAAAGCGGTTAATGACGTCAGTTTGTTCATCAAGCCCGGTGAAACCTTGAGCGTCGTGGGCGAGAGCGGTTGCGGTAAATCCACATTGGCCAGAACGATTCTGGGGCTTTATCCCCCTGAGAGCGGGCAGGTGTTTTATCGCGGGGACCGTATCGATCACCTTTCATCGCAGCAGATGCTGCCTTACCGCACTAAGATGCAGATGATCTTTCAGGATCCATACGCGTCTTTGAATCCGCGTATGAATGTGGAGCGGATATTGGAAGAACCGGTTATTTTTCACAATAAATCAATACGTTCCGATGAAGTCACCGAGAAGGTCGCCGAGGTCATGGACCTGGTCGGCGTCGATCCCAAATGGTCCGATCGCTATCCCCACGAATTTTCCGGGGGACAGCGCCAGCGTATCAGTATCGCCCGGGCATTGATGGTGGATCCGGAGTTTATCGTTGCGGATGAACCTGTGTCTGCCCTGGACGTTTCCATACAGGCGCAAATCCTCAATCTGCTGATGGATGCCCAGGAGAAACGCGGTCTCACCTATCTGCTGATCACCCACGATCTTTCCGTGGTGGAGCATGTGAGTACACGGGTGGCGGTAATGTATCTGGGATGTCTGTGCGAACTGGCCACGGTAAAAGAATTGTATAACTCACCACGTCACCCGTACACTAAAGCGTTGTTGAGCGCCATTCCAAGGCTTGGTGTACGTCAGCCCAAGCATATCAGATTAAAAGGCGAGGTCCCCACCCCTATTAACCTCCCCCCCGGTTGTGTTTTCCACAACCGGTGCACCTATGCGGACGATCGCTGCATCGTTGAGGTCCCAAAACTTCTGGAACTGCCATCCGGTACCTTTGTGGCGTGTCACAGGGTGGAAGAGGGACGATTGGATTGAGGATACAAAGGTATTGGATGCCGCAGGTTCAACGCCGTCCGGTACTTTTTTCTCTGATCTTTCTAAATGCTTGTTTTACATGTCTTTGAGTAATTTATTTGCCGGAGAACCGTCGACGAGTCTCTTTAATTCGTCGAGTGAGTTCGCCATCAAATCCTGCCCGCCAAGGAACGGCATCGAATTCATCCGCCCCCTGCGCACCACACGGTCCATCACGAATGCAATAGTGATGTTGTTAACATCCATGGCCGGCTGATAGCCGGGTGACTGTTTGTTGTTTCGACCATCGATTTCCGACAAAACACCACTGGTGACGAGGATGGACAGAATGTGCCGCAATGGCCGAAGGGGGATATCCAGTGCCGTGGACAGCCCTTCGGCGGACATGGGTGCCTTGCCTTCCGTAAAGACGTTCACGATGCAATGGGTGATCTTCAGCGCGAGAATTATTTCCAATCTTGGATTTAACGGACTGAACTCGGCACTTCGCTCATAGGCGTGCTCATTTTGATGGGCATAGCTGATCTCCGCGCCCATCAGCACGATCATCCAGCTCACCTGGATCCAGACGAGGAACAGTGGTAAAGCCGCGAAACTCCCGTAAATGGCATTGTATTGCGCCACCAGGATCTGGAAATTTATGTAGAGACCCTGGGCGAACTGGTAGATGGTTCCGGCAATTATGCCGGCTGCCAATGCCGACCGGAATCGAATCACCGTGTTGGGCATCACCATGTAGATCAAGGTGAAAAGAATCCATATGAGCATAAAGGGGGCGAGTTTCAATCCGAGGAATATCACCGGACCCAGCAACTCGAGCAGGTGAAATTTGCCGGTTATCGCCGTTACCTGTGTTTTGATGAAGACCGTTGTACTGCCGGAAATGATCACCAGGATAGGACAAATAAGCATGATGGACAGGTAGTCGCTGAATTTGCGAATGATGGTCCGGGGTTGGGTTTCCCAGATGGAATTGAGCGTACTTTCAATATGAAACAGCACCTTGATCACCGACCAGAAAAGAAGGAGGATGCCGATACCGGCGATGAGACTGCCTTTGGTGGATTCGAGAAGGGTGTGTGCAAATTCGATGATGCGAATCAATACGGCCTCTTGACCGGAAAACTGGTTTAATACCTCCCGTTCCATGATTTTTTCAAATCCGAATCCCTTGGCGATACCAAAGGCCATGGCGAACACCGGAACAATGGACAGCAGGGTGAAAAACGTCAGGGCCGAAGCCCGCAGGGGACAATTATCCTTGGTAAACCCCTTGACCGCCAGCACCATGATCCTGATCCATCTGGTTTGCAGGGCGCTGAATCCGCTGAGGTCCATGACCCGGACCTGCCAGATGCCCACGTCTAAAAACCGTACGATCCTGTGCGACCATTGTGAAATCCGATTCATGATGATTCCCGGCATGTGGAAGTAAATGAAGAAAACTAACGGTTATAATTGCAAATACAACCATATAACCAACCGGACGGGAAAGGCAAGATCCTTCTTCTGAAATTTCAGCCGACTGGCCGTTCAAAAATCTGTCCGTCACGTCTTCTTCCTGAGTCGATCCGCCTTGCCTTTACCCCGGTGAGATCTTTTTATCAACCCAGGTCAACCCAATAAAAAAAATAAAAAATGGAAAAAAAGGAGATTTTGTGATCCAGATCACAGATTTTCCGGGTTGGGTGGGGTAAGTAAAAGGGCAATGGACCGGGATACAGTTAGACCCAGCGACGTTGAATGGCTTTGCTGCGTTCATGGGGCGTTTTTATGGACTGAATTCCAATTCGGGGGGGACCGCAGCATGGATATATTTGAAAACCAGTCTTTCATAACCGAGTTCCTTGCTGCAACCCCTCCGCCATTTGCTGTCTGCTTCCGCACCCTTGCCGGCCGGCTGATCAGGGTAATCTCAGGTGAGCACCAAACGCTCGCCGATCATGGTTTTAACGATTTGTACGAACTTTTTTCCAATGAGCGCATTCGGGGTTTTATTCAATATGAGCCGGCCAAATGATTTACTTGCCCCATTTTTCGATTTTCGCTGCGATGGTGGATACGGCCATCCCGGCCGGGCATTCGGGTTCGGACTGAATAAAAGGGGTTTGGGCTTTCACCGCACGGTTCACCGCCGGATCAGCGGGAATCGTGCCTAGGAGTTCGAGCTCCATGGATAAAAATTGCGATACCACCTGTTGCAGATTGTTGTAGACCTTGCGGCCCTCCCTTTCATTGGCCACGGCATTCAGTATGGTAAAAAAGGCGTTTTTGGGGTGTTGCCGGGCCATCACCTTCATCAATGCGTAAGCATCGGTAATGGATGTGGGATCCGGCGTCAGCACGACGATATTGTAAAGTGCCTGACGGTTGAACCAGAGAACCGATGGACCAATGCCTGCTGCGGTATCCAATATCACAAAGTCAAAACCCACGGCCAGATCCTCGATAAACCCATTCAGCCTGGATTGCTCGTCCGGTCCCAGTGTGACCATCTCGGGAACCCCTGATGTCGCTGGTAATATGCCGAGGTTTTCGATGGGAAATACCAGCGAATCCTGCGGGTTGCCGGATTCATCCAGGAGGTTGCGAATGGTTTGTTTGATGGGAATTCCCAACAACAGGTCCACATTTGCCAGTCCTAGATCCCCGTCAACGAGCAGGACCCGGCTTCCGGATTTCACCAGTGCGTAGGCCAGGTTTACGCTCAAACTGGTTTTCCCCACACCGCCTTTACCGCTGGCAACACAGATGGTCGTTGGCGGCCTTTTTTTTGCTGTCATAACTACCTTTTTTGTTTCGTCGGGCGATCCGTTCCCAACAACAGGTTTTTCTCCTCATCACGGACGCCTGTCGATTCGGCAATTGATGAATATGTATCGTAGCAGACCCGGTTCCGCCCGTTGGATTTGGCGCGCAGTACCAGTTGATCCGCCGTTTCGATGATGGACCCCGAGGTCATGTCCTGATCTTGGACAATTCCTGTCACCCCGAAACTGCCGGTGAGAACAATCGGTTTTCCGTCCAGAGAAAGCGGTGATTTCTCCAGTGAACGGCGCAGTCGCTCTGCCGTTTGTATGGCCTGGGGCAGACGGGTGCCGGGTAAAATAAAAACAAATTCTTCTCCCCCGTACCGGCAGGGGATATCTATCCGCCTCAGATTACTGCGCCAGATTCCGGCGGTTGTTTTAAGTACCAGGTTGCCGTTCTCGTGGCCATAGGTATCGTTGATGCGCTTGAAATAATCCAGGTCGCCCATGATCAGGCTGGCGGGAACCCCTGTCCGGCGGGTCCGTTCCATTTCCTGCTCCAGCGCATTCATCAAATACCTGTAGTTGAAAAAACCGGTCAATGCATCCACTTGGGACAACGCTTCCAGCTCCTTGCACTTTTCTTCGAGCCGGCGAATCCTATCCTGCAGGGGACAGGTGTTTTTATCTGTAGGGCAATCTGGTTGTTTCTCTTCCAAGAGATTCAAAAAACCTCCTCGTCACGCGTTTGCGGCCAGGGGAAGGAAACCATCGGAATGTCTTCACCCGGGCCCATGGATTACTATCGGCTGTTGGAGAAACAGCTAAAGCCGTCTTACCGTTTTTTAAGGAAAACCTTTGCAGAATCATTGCCGGCCGGAAACGGCTATAAGCCTTTTGCTTTCTTCACATCCAATTTGGGATTCTCCCGGTGGCGCTTGCTGTCTCTGCGGGTCTTTTTGCCAAAGTTACGATCTATGGCCGATGTCAGGTCGATGCCGGTTTGATTGGCGATACAGACCGTCACAAACAGAATATCCGCCAGTTCATCGGCCAGTGCATCGGAGGTGTCTTTCTGCTTAAAACTTTGATCTCCGTACCTGCGGGTCATTATCCGGGCGGCTTCACCCACTTCTTCCATCAGAATCCCCAGGTTTGTCAACTCACTGAAATATCGTACACCGAATCGCTGGATCCACCGGTCCACTCTTTCCTGATAGTCGCTGATGGTCATTTCCGGCATGATGTTTCCTTCCATATCTGATATGTCCGCTATGGGATCCGTTACTGAAATCCCTGTGGGGGGTCATTTGAATTTCCTGATTATGGCTTTTGGACAGCCACCTTATACCCTATGAAAATAGAAATCAAAAGGCAACGGCACGGACCATGCGGGAACCGGGTGGAATGGGTTCGGGCGCATTCCGCAGATCCAGCGGCGATCGTGTTTTCACCGCCCTTGGTGGGCGGAAACGCGGTACAGCAAATCAAGCTCTTCCGGCCACTGGTTCGTTCCGGATATGATTTGATATCCTATACCTACACCGGGCATCGAAAGGTCTCCGGCCGGTTCTGTCTGTCGGGAACCCTTGATACCACCCGTGAAATATTGGATCAAGCCCGGACGGCGGCGACCACCGCCGGCTTGAATCTTTATGGGCTTGGCTGCTGCTATGGCGCCATCCCGCTTTTGTATAATGCGGCCCGGATGCCGGCGGCCTTTCACAAACTGATCCTGATAAATCCCATCGTCCGATTAAACCTTGCCGAAAGTGCCGGCTCGTTTTTAGCGTATTATCGCCGATTGGTGCACCAGTATCGTATCCTTCCCGGCTTGCGCAGGGCACTGGCAAGCTACCTGGAATTTTTATTTCCGCATGTTCCCAGACGCCGCGGCGCTTTTGGAGAACTTCAGCTCAATCGTTTGAACGTTCAGCGAATCTTCTTCGACATCATGGCCTTTAATCCACTGATGAAAGGGCTTGCGGTGGAGCCACCGGTGCTATGTCTTTACGGTAGAAAAGACAGGATATTGCACCTGTTGTCCACCCGAACCCGGAGCCGGTATGAGAACGATATTCGATCCATCTGTCCGCTGGTGACCTATTATCCCGTGGACGGAGATCATTTGCTGTCAACTGCGGGTGTGCGACGGAAAGCCTTGAATCAGCTGGTTCATTTTCTGGAAGCATAATAGTGTTTTACCGAAAAAGGGAGGTCCCTGCCACAGTCACTCAGTTGAGCAAATCTTTCATGATAATTAATATCGGTTTTCTGAAGGAAAGCCGGTTGTGCTTAATCCGATTCCCGATACAACCCCAATATGCCCGACCGGGCCAGCTTCTTGATGCCCATGGGACGCAGGAGGTTGATCATGGCTTCGATTTTTTCAGGTCTGCCGGAAACTTCGATGATATAGTGCGAGGTTCCGGTATCAACGATTTTCGCGCGAAAATCATCTGTGATTCGTTGGATTTCGGACCGTTTATTTGCTTGCGCCTTCACACAAATCAATGCCATTTCCCGTTTGACCGCATCCTCCCCGGTCATGTCACGAACCTTGACGACTTTAATCAATCGCCGCAGCTGTTTCATTATCTGTTCCAGCCGTTCCGGATTGGCCTGTGTGGTGATGGTGATCCGGGACATATCGGGGTTGGCCGTGGGCGCCCCGCAAATGGTTTCGATATTGTAATTTCGACTGGCAAACAGACCGGAAACCCGTGCGGTGACCCCGGGTTCATTTTCCACCAGCATGGTGATAACATGCCGTTCTTCTTTCATCTCGCGCCTCTAATCCGGAGGTGGACGGCACTCTCAGCACCCGTCGATTCGGCCATGGGCGCGTACTTTACCGAAGGTATGGTTTTCAATCATTTATCAAAGATGATCGGAATGCGCAAACGAAAGAGAGGGATGTACCAGGGGGACGGTATTTAAAAATGATAGGGTTGGAATAGTGTCCGATGAAAACAGGTAATGTCAAATGTCAAAGCTCAAATGGCGGTATGCTATCCATTAGAAATTACCGATATCCGGAGGACATTTTTTTTACGGTAAAATGTTGGCCGTTCGCGATTATATACTCAGGCGCATAGTCCCCTTGCCGGTCTATACCGCTTTTTCACCGGGTTTTCTTTTTTCCCACATGTAACAACGGTTACGGCCGTCTTTTTTAGCCTTATACAGGGCCGTGTCCGCACGACTGATCAGCGCTTCTTTGGATAACCGGTTGTCCGGGTCGTTGGCGGCGGCCACCCCGAAACTCATGGTGAGGGAAAAACGGTTATCCTCGAAGTGGAGATTCATGCTCTCAATCCGTTTCCGCAAGGTCTGGGCCACCAGAAGAGCACTGCGCAAGGGCGTATTGAATAAAATGATGGCGAATTCCTCTCCACCATAGCGGGCGACATAGTATGCATCCTTCATCGACCGGGTCAGGCAATCCGCAACAGACTTAATGGCCTCATCGCCGGCCAGGTGACCGTATGTGTCGTTGATGGCCTTGAAATGGTCGATATCCCCGATGATAAGGGACAAGGAGTTCTTGTCTTCATAAGCACGCTCGACCTCCCGGTCCAGCAATTCATGGAAGAATTGATAATTGATCAACCGGGTCATGCCGTCCCGGGTGGTTTTTTCGGTCAAATTCCGGATCTTGAGAAGCTGGGCTTCCTGCTCGCGGATCATCTTTTGATTCAAGTTGGCCAGTTCATCCCGGGCCGCCTTCATGATTTGCTCCCGTTCATCGGATATCCCGCTGTCCAGCCTGAACAATGGGAAAATAGATTTTCCCTGATCCTCGATATTTTTACCGATTTCATCATAATCGATGGGATTCGGAAAACCGTATTGCTGGGTCTCTGTCTCAAGCCTTACTAAACACCGACCTTTATTCTTCGATGAGAAAAGATCAATCATCAGGGTGCTTAAATGCAATACTTTAATCATGGGGATCAATGACTCATCGATATCTGTCAACGTACCGGGTTCATGATGTCTGCCGATAGGCGCACACAGCGATTCCGGCAAACCCCACCGGCGCAACAATGCCTCCCCAACCGCCATATGGTTGAACCCGAGAATTCGTTCTTCGGCCTGGTGGCAGGCATTCTGATGTGCGTCGGACTCCGTGAGGACCAGGGCATATTGCCTGTGCATACACTGGTTCAATGCGAGCCGGCCGATATCGTGAAGTAAGCCGAGGAGAAATGCATCCTCCGCCAATTCCGGGTTGACCTGTTGCATGATCAATCGGGAGGCCAGGGCGGCTATCAGAGAGTCTTTCCAGAACTGGCCATAGTCGAACTCTATGTGATCCTCTGTTGAGAATTGCTTCACCAGAGAAAAGCCCAACACCAGGTTTTTCACCGTGTTCACTCCCAGCAGGGTGAGGGCATTCATGATATCCGTCACTTTTACCGGCAGACTGTAAAATGCCGAGTTGACGAGTTTCAGGACTTCGGCGCATAAAGGGGGATCGGTGCACAGAATCTCGTGGATTTCTTTCAGATCCGTCTCTTCTTTTTGGATTGCGGCGAGTAATTTCAACGCAATAGCCGGTAGGGTGGGCAGTTTTTTACAATTATCCAGCAGCGATTCAATACTGACGGGCGCGTTCATCTTTGACCATTTTCCTTGCAATTATATATCAGTGATAGAAATTTCCGTTCCGTGAGAAAAGATGGCACCTACATACACCTGATAGGTGATATCGGCTTTTTTGGATAAAGCTTAAATGAAAGGAACGGAAAGCATGCGGGATTTGGCGGTGGGTGCGGGTCGGGTACGGCCGGAGATACACTGATGTGGACTCCATAAAACCGGCAGGGCGGTATTGCCGGTGATGGACGGCGTCCGTTGAGATTAATGACTATGAGGCGGTGAGCCGCTCCCATGCGGCCTGCCGGTCCTCCCGGACAGTTACCCGGCGCAACTCCTGGAGCACATCCGCCACATATTGCGTTTTTCTCATGCCGACCAATACCGAGGATACGCCGGCGGTGGATCGGAGTGCCCGTATGGCGGTTTGACTGAGTGGCCGGTCTCCGGCCCAATCCGTGTCCGCCGCCGCTGTTTTTGCCTTGATTGCTTCGATGTCTTGCACGGCCTTCTCCACATAGACGGATCCAACAGCATCATATGCCCGATCCAGGTTTTGCGGATGTGTATGCATCCATGCGCTCAGTTCGTCATCGCCCTTCGCATGCGGTGTTAGAAAATCCAGCACCCCCTGGACACGCGGCATAAACATACCGGCCTTTGCCTGGCGCCATCGTTCATACGATCCGAAATTCCGCCAGTAGTGGGTCAGCATGTCACCGATGGCGATCTGTTGTTTTATCCGCACTTTCAGTCCCTCCCCGATGTCCAGGCGCGGGAGTATTTTTCGCCATAACTGTTTCTCGGATTTGCCCACCCGCCGTATATCCGCTATGATTTCATTGTAGGCCGCCCGTCTTTTCTTTTTCAGGTCGGTCAGGCGCATCATCCGGGAGCCGCTGATGGCATTCAAGGGGCGGTTTGTCAGCACGCCCAAACCATTTTCACGGCAAAATTGGAGGGTACTCTTTCCATCCGACTGATTTTTTTCCGTTACGGCACCGGTTTCAAGAAGGTTGAACGGGAGTTGAACAATGGAGAATCGGTGGGACGGACTTATGGCGTCGGCAATATCCCATAGCCGGCCGGCACTGGTAAAATCCGGTGCTGAGTGTGCCAGGGGAAAGGTGTTGGAACTCACACCGTAGAAACGAATCCGTCCGTCATCCACTTCTTTTTCCAGATGGATGAACGCTTTTTTGATGCGGTGGTAATACTCGTCCTGCGCCGTTTGAGGGTTAATACCCTGCTTTTCCGCCCACCCCAGGTAATATTCCGGATTATGAAGAAGATAGGCATCCAGCGTCTCGAGATTGAGTCGTTCGAGGCTTTGTGTCAGTTGATCGGCCAGGAAATCAGGGTGAATACAGTGCTCCAGGCCTTCACCATGGAGAACAAGATCCTGAAACGGGATTCCCTCCGCCTTGCGCTGTTGACTCAGCGTATAGTTCCGGCCCTGGAGATATCCGGCCTTGGATACCACGATGATCTCATCCCTGTTGACTTGCCGCGAACTGATCAGGTCCGTCAATACCCCACCCCCAAGGCGTTCGGCGTCGCCATCCACATAGTTGGCGCTGGTGTCGATCAAATTGATGCCGGACAGCAAGGCCTCTCTCAAGGCTTCGGCATGTTGCGGTACATCGATACTCACGCGGTAACAACCGAAACCGGCCGTCTGGGTCGTCAATCCGGTTTTTCCCAGGATGTTGAAGTGAAGATCTCTGTGTTTTCCTGCATAGGCGGCTGTGCCTTCTGATGTGGCATGTCCATTAATCATGGGTCAATCACCTGCGCGTGCACTTTATGTTAACCCATCCCGGGTAGGTGTCATCGCTCAGGGGGATGGAAGGAAACCGGCTTCAGGATACCGCCCGCGCCGGCAACTCGCATTTACCGAATGCATTATGGATGAGGTCGAATATATCGGACGATCGGAGCACGCCCACAATATCCTGGTTGTCGGTAACCAGAAAACTTTGTTGAGATGTCATCCCGAATTGGTGGATGGCCACATCAAGACTGGTGTCCGCCTTGATGTGGTCAGCCTTTTGTTGATGCACCAATAATTCTTTGACGCTGATGGCCGTCGCCTTCCGGCAGATTTCATCCAATGGTTTTTCCCAAAGTTGGTTCTTTTCGATGATCGACTTTATGAATTTCGGATCATAACCGAAGTAGGTCAGCTTGTTCAGATCCCCTATTTTACGATAACCTTCCTCCAGTCCCAGGATCAGATCCATCATGTTCAGCTTGCCGATGATGCGGTCGTCCGCGTCCATCACCAGGATGTCACCGGATTCCATTCTCTTGTTTGCCGATCCTTCTCCGGTGGTCTTCAAAAGATTTACCGCCTCGTGGAAGGTCGCTTCACTCCGCACCACCGGATATTCCGACAATGGTGTCATGATTTCTCTTACCGTATAAGTTTTCATGGTTTTTTCCCCTATAAATCTTTTACCATACGGGTAATATTGAAATCCTCTAAAATTAAAATGTTAGCCCCTAAAAACAATGGTTTTTATTCTTTCTCATTAATTTCATGCAAGATTCAGGTATCAACACCAGGCGATGGGTTTGGAATCAGTATTGATTTTCGCTTCTGAAAACAACGTCCATCAAACTTAAGCATCGGTGAAAATTCATGCAAGTCGTCACCTCGCGTTCTTGGTGCATCCGTTTGTGTTTCGTGGTACGGCAGACAATTAATACATTGTCGTTTTTAGAGGGGGCGGGGAGTTTTTCCCATTGAACCGCGTGCTGAATAATTTTCATTCCGTTGTGCAAACTCATGCGTAAAGACTCGAAACTTCCAACCTGGAATTGTCTGCGGTCAACCCACACGACGGCTCTTCGAACAGGGTTGCATCATCATCGGCTAATCCAGCCCATACACCTGGCGCGGCCCCAGATATCTCGGGAACCGGTCGATTAACGCGCGCCGGACTTCATAGCACATGTGACACTCATCCACATACGTCTCTTCCGTTTTTACCTTGTACATTTCAGCCAACAGCATGGGGCCGCCGGTAACCAGCGGCCCGATAATCGGATGTGAGGTTACTGAATAAACGGACATGATTTCAGACAGGGGCATGTCCAGGGTGTTACCGATGATCAATCCCTGACAGGCATGTACATTGCCGAAGGGGTCAATATGCACCCGTTTGGGATGTTCCAATTCCTCATGATGGCAGGCCTTGCATGACGCGCAATTGACTCTCGAAAGGCCTGCCGTCAATTTTTCCGCCGCACGGCCCTTGAATTTCGGCCCCCCACCGGTTACCGGCTCTCCCTTTTCATCCGTTCCCATATCCTTGTCGGTCACCGGGGCCTCAATACAAATCGAACTGACGGGAATGCCCAGTTTTTCGGCCGCTGCCGCCGCATGCGTGGCCGGGGTAATGGGATCCTTCTCATTGCCGAAATGGTAAGTATCGTCACTTACCACGAGGGTGGAAAGCTTCAGATCCCGCAGTGGTTTGAGCCAGAGAGCGGCATCATCCTCACTGGTTGCCCAATAGGCGTTGGTGACAATCCCGGTTTGAAAACCTTTTGATGCCGCGGACTGTATACCGTCCATCAACAACGGGTGGTATAGGAAGGGTTCCCCGCCTTCAAAAAAAATCCATTCAATACCGTTCATCCCGGCCGCATCAGCAAGGATGTTTTCCATGTGCTCACGGGTGAACACACCGTCCGCACGGGGGCCCGAGTATAGAAAACAATGGTCGCATTCAAAAAGACATGTATAGGTGAGAAGAAAATGGATGCCGTTCAGCATATTCGTTCCTCCTTTATATGATCCTGTATTGTATCAGATATCATGAGGTATCAATGCGTTTTCCCATGCTCAACACCTTGTCGTCGGAGAAACCGCATCGCCTGTAGAATTCAATCACCTGGGTGTTGGCATGCCTGACCTGTAAATTGATTTTCGGACAACCGTGACCGGCCAGGAGCATCTGCGCATGTGTCATCATTTTTCTGCCCAACCCCTGACGCCGGCAATGGGGGGCCACCGCCAGGTAGTTGATCCAGCCCCGATGACCCTCATAACCGGCCATCACCGTGGCAACCAAGACATCATTTCGGAATCCGGAAAGGAAAAGACCGGGTTGAAATGCGAGCTTTGCCTGAATATCCTTCTCCGGATTGTTTTGAGGCACCACCAACCCGCATTGGATCCACAGCGCGATTACCGCTTGCTGGTCATCGGGTTCGTAGGGTTTAATGATCAAATCTCCGGTGGTTGTGGACATTTTCGATTTTGCTCCGAGCTGAAAAGCGGTTGTCATTATTTGGTTACCAGTCGTATAGAATTTCCCACTCCTGCTGGAATTGTGGGGAATCCGCCGTAAACCGGATGAATCGTGTGATACCGCTGGCAGTGGTTGTGGCGGATTGCGGATTCCAGATGCGCAGGCTGATGGCCGGGGTCCGCCGGCGTTGACCATTCCTGTCGGTGATCCCGTCCGATGGTTCCAGCCAGAGCTCTTTTTCCTCGATGACTTTCCAGATATCGCTTGTCCGCTTTTCCCGAACCCGTTCTCCCACATGGGGTAGATCCAGTTTTTCGCGGAGTTCCTTGAAGCGATACACGGAATCTTCGCCATGGTCCAGGATTTTTTCGCCCAGAACAGCGATGCCCACAGCCCCTATGGGTGCAGTGACCAGGATGGACAGCACGGCAACGGCCAGTATTATATCCCCGGACACAACGCCGGCTGCCAGGGGGACTGCGCCGATGGCCGCCTGAACGGTCGCCTTTGGGACATAGGCAACCACGCAGAATAATTTTTCCGCCGGTGTAAACGGCGTACCGAATAACGACAGGTACGTGCCGATACTCCGGCAGACCAGCCCGCACAAAATGACCAGGATACCGGCGACGCCTGCATTCCAGGCGACGTGTATGTCCACCTGGGCTCCCACGAGCACAAAAAGCAGAATTTCTGCGAAGACCCAGATCTTTTTCAATCGCTGGGAAATGATATGTGCGATGGATTCAGATTTTTCAAGAATAATGAACCCGATGGCCATGACCCCCAGCAGGCCGGCCACCGGAATTGTCGGCTCGAGAATCTTCTCTATCCACGTCAACATGATGGAAACACCCAACACGATGAGGGTCCGTTTCGGCGGCCGGAAATCATAGGCGGTGAACAACCGGTAGAGCAAATATCCCGGTATGATGCCCAGCAAGATGCCGAGTCCGGCGGATATGGGGATGTTGGCGAGTTTCAGGGCAAGATGGCTGCTCTGGCCACCGTACATGCCCAGTAGAACAGTGAATACGACGATGACGAATACATCGTCCAGTGAAGAGGCGCCCAGTATCAGGGTCGGTATGCCCTTGTTGGCACCCCGGCCCCGGTCCATGAAGCCGATCATCAGCGGTACCACCACCGCCGGTGATACCGCCGCGAGAATGGCCCCGAGGATGGCCGCTTCCAGCAGTGATATGTTCAGCAAAAGCGGTGCAATCCACATGATCCCGGCAATTTCAAATATGGCCGGCAAGGCGCTCATGATGACCGCAGCACGCCCCACCCGGTGAAGAACATCTCTTCGAAGTTCAAATCCGGCGCGCAGCAGGATCACCACCAACGCGATTTTCCTGAAATCACCCGACACCTTCAACATCTCCGGGGCTAGCAAACCCATAACATAAGGCCCCACCACCACGCCCACCAGCAACATTCCCACCAGTCCGGGGAGTTTGATTTTACGAAACAGGTAATCGGCTGTTAAACCGAGTATGATGATGATTGCCAGGCTGAAGGCCATAATCGTTATGCCATGAAAGATTTATTCCAACCGGTTTTCATTCGGTAGTTATTCAATACCCGGGGTTACCATAGGGTTAATACTGAATAAAATCAAGTAAATCCATAAGTCCAACGATTGACTTGAAGCGGATGGGATAGTATAGTCCACGGAGTTCGCAACTCGTCCATCATGAATGAGAGATTCGTAACGCCACTAACACCAGGGAACCATTGGAAAGAGACAGGACCTGTTTATGAAAAATCTGATATCCACGGTACTCATCGGAAGCTTGCTGTTATCCATATGGGGGTGTACGGGCGGCGGTGCCCAGCGCATCACCAGGACCCCTAAACACCTTTCCGTCGGGACAAAGGAAGTGCAGAAAGGCACCGGCTGGTACGAAAAAGGCTGTTATCGCCGCGCGTTGACTCATTTTTTCAATGCCCACGAATTGTTCACCGCCACCGACCAGCAGAAAGGGGTGGCCATCAGCTTGAACAGCATTGGAAATGTGTACCGCCATTTGGGTGATAACAAGAGCGCACTGTTGTTCTTCGAGGAAGCCATCTCCGTGTATGCCGGATTGGATGACCGCAGCGGCCTGTTGAATGCCATGTCCAATAAAACCGCGACGTTGATCGATGACGGCAGGTTGGCCGATGCCGAAACTTTACTTGATGAAGCGGAGGAGTTGGCCGGGGAAAACAACCTGCGCCCCTTCCAGGTGTTTAACAATCGCGGTGTACTCCTGACACGGAACAAAGACTACGGGGCTGCGGAGGAGAGCCTTCTGAAAGCAAAACGATATGCCGATATGGGCAATCCGCTGGAATCCGCCACGGTAAAATTCGCACTTGGCATTCTCAAGATGGAAACCGGTAAATACGATGATGCCGTGGATCTGTTATCAGCAGCCCTTGATGCCGACAGGATTACCGGATTCCATGCAGGAGTGGCCGAAGACTTGAACGCCCTGGGAACCGCGTACCTTAAAATGGAGAAATATCAAACCGCGGCCGCCTATTTCAAACGGAGTGTCAAGATATTCGCGCTGCTCGAAAACCGGGAAAAAACAGCCGGGGTATTATCCGCGCTTTCGGAAATCTCCTTGAATGCCAAGGTGAACATGGACATGACGACCTATTTTGTGGATCGCTGGCTGGCGGGGGACATCAACGAAAATCCATGTAAATGAGGTTCGGCGGTTCGCGGTCAGATGTCCCGTCCGATATCGATTCCGTATTTCTTGATCCGTTTCCAGACAGTTATCCGACTGACCTGAAGCCTGCGGGCGGCCTCGGATTGGTTGCCGCCGGTTTCGCGTAGCACGCTGAGCAGTTCGGCCCGTCCCTTTTCCGCCATTGCCTTTGTGCCGGTTGTCCTGTTCTCCGGAGGTGCTGCCTGTCCATTTATGATTTTTGGCGGGAGGTGGCCGACATCGATGTTGCCGCCGTCGCACAGGACAAAGGCATACTCTATGACGTTTCGTAATTCCCTGACGTTCCCCTGCCAGGCATAGCCGGTCAATACCCGCATGGCCCGGGGGGTTAGCCCGGTTATCTTTTTGCCCGTATCCGCATTGTTGCGACGGATAAAACTTTGCACAATCAGAGGGATGTCTTCTTTTTTATCTCGAAGGGGGGGACAGGACAGCGGGAAGACATTTATCCGGAAAAACAGGTCCTCCCTGAATTCTCCCTGTTCGATGAGATTTTCCAGATTTTTATGGGTGGCGGAGATGATTCGAACATCAACGGCAATGGGGCGGTTGTCGCCCATGCGTTCTATCTCTTTTTCTTCAAGGACCCTGAGAAGTTTCACTTGTGTGGCCAATGGTATATCCCCGATTTCATCTAAAAAAATACTGCCCCCGTGAGCCGCTTCAAAACGGCCGATACGTGTTTTTTCGGCACCGGTATAGGCGCCTTTGGTATGGCCGAACAATTCGCTTTCCAACAGGTTTTCATTCAAGGCGGCGCAATTGACCTTTACAAAGGGCCGGTCCCGCCGGGGACCGGCCTCATGGATCGCCCTGGCCACCACTTCCTTTCCGGTTCCGCTCTCCCCATACACGATCACCGGTGCTTCCGTCTTGGCCACATTGTCTATGAGTTCGTAAAGATTTTGCATGACATGGGATTTGCCGGTCAGGCCATGATAGCCTTCCTCCATATGAAGGGTTTTCTTAAGGGTGGATATCTCATTCTGCTGCATCACGATCTGGGACATATCCGTGAGGGTTTCAACCGCGCCGATCAGTTTACCGTCTTTATCGCGCAGAACCGACGCATTTTTAATAATGTTCACGGTCCGGTGCTCCTTATGGGTGATCAGACATTTTTTCGCCCTGACGCCACCGCTTGAATACAGGCCGCACCACTTTTCCCCCGATCCCTTTGCATATATTTCACACCCCGTGCAATCCAGCACCCGGCATGACCGGCCCACCAGTTCCCCGGCCGTGTAACCGGTGAGGTGTTCGGCGGCCGGGTTAACGGCCAGCACCTTGCCCCGGGGATCAACGACGATCACGCCGTCCTGTAGTGTGTCCACAATGGTTTTCCAGTGGGGGGAGAGATCCATGTTTTTCTCCTGTTGGTTTGGTTAACTGCATGGTTAACACCTGTTAACATAGACGCTCATCGGTACAAATGCAAGTCCCCCGTTTTGGAAGATGGCCTTGTTTAATTGTAATAACAACAATATGCGGTTTACTGACCGATTCATCGCGCCGGGGACGGGATGACACTCCTGTTTTGGCTCCCCCGACGAATAGATGCGCCATAACTTATTATAATATAGGAGTATTAATTCTGTTTTCCAGCCGGTCTGTTCCGTCGCGCATGTTGGATGAGAAGTGTTAACCTGTTAAGTTAGCACCTCGTCTTCATTTGCCTGGGGGCCTTTGGCCGGAACCGGGTATTTTTTGGAAATAATCGTAAAATAACAATTGGTTATGAAATGTTTGCCTGTTCGAACCGTTGGCTGGCACATGGGTTGCTAATCTGGCATGGAGACCATGATACCGGTCCGTATGATGCTGTCCGGTTCAAAAATATTATACCTATGAAAAGGAGCGTAAAAACCCATGACGAAAAAATGGCTGATCATTGTAGCGATGACCCTGGCATCTGTGTATCTGGCAACAGCTGTGTTCGCAGAAGAAGCCGGAAATAAACGAAAAGGCAAATACCTCTACCGAAAGGTGTACAAGGCTTGCAACGAAAGGGGTGAGGTGGAATCCCCGAAGCCCAGCCTGAATCCGGATGCAAAAACCCAGGGTGAGTGGAAAGATATATTCGAGAATGAACTTTTTACGGAATTCGGTTGTACCGAGGAGTGGGAAGCGCTTTCGGATCAAGCGCTGCTGGATATTTTCACTTACCTTCACGATCATGCCGCTGATTCTCCCACACCGTTAAAGTGCAAATAACGCATGGACGGGTGATGCAGGATAGGTGGACGACACAGATTCATAACCCTTTCTTTCAAATTTCAGGAGTTGTACCTATGAGAGCAAAAACAATCATTTCCCTTTTGACGGCAATTACATTGGCAGTGGTTGCCGGTTGCGCCGGTACACAGCAGGCAGCCGCCCCCCAGGCCGAAGCCGGCGGTACGCCGGATTGGTTTTTCCATGACATCGTCGGCGCCGCATTTGTGGCCCAGTATGTTCAGATACCCATGCCCGAAGATGTGATGATCATCGATGCGCGTCCCAAGCGCACCAAATATGACAAAGGGCATATCCCCATGGCGGTCAGCATACCGGACAGCCAGTTCGAAAAGCTCACCGATCTGTTGCCCGAAAAAAAGGACGTGCTCCTGATCTATTATTGCGAAGGACCGGCCTGTAAACTCAGCCACAAATCCGCTCGAAAAGCCGAGTCTCTGGGATACACGAATGTGAAGGTGTATGCCGACGGATTTCCCGGATGGATGAAAATTGCCGGTCATTATGCCGCGGTTTCCGAGAACTGGGTAAAAAATCAGTTGGACAAGCAGGCGGACATTACCCTGGTGGATTCCCGTCCCAAACGGACCAAATACGATAAAGGGCATATTCCCACCGCCATCAGCATACCGGATAGTCAATTCGATAAACTCACGGCACAACTCCCCCGGGACAAGGAAAAAGCACTGGTGTTTTATTGTGGCGGACTTAAGTGCAAATTGAGTCATAAAAGCGCTGAAAAGGCCATTGCCGCAGGGTACACCAATGTCAAGGTCTTCGCCGCCGGATATCCTGCCTACACCGCCCTCATGGCCGATACCGGGGAAACGGCCGGGGTCGTGGCAGCGACTTCCATGAAATCCGGTGCTGATGAGGGAACCATAGACAACCAGGAGTTCGTGAATCTGGTAAAGAACCAACCCGACAGCCTATACCTGGTGGATGTGCGGGATCCGGATGAATACGCCAAAGGAAGTTTCAAAACGGCCGTGAACATTCCCGTTGATCAACTTGAATCGAAAATCAAGACCTTGCCCACGGACAAGCCCGTCGTCTTTGTCTGCGGCACTGGTGCCCGCAGTGGAGAGTCATACTACATGGTTCAGGATTTGCGGCCGGAACTTAAAAACGTATTTTACGTCGAGGCGGAATTGGCCTTTAAGAAGGATGGTTCATTCGATCTGACCGAACTGAAGAATTAACGCGGTATTACACTTTTTTATGATCACACCAGGACCGGGTGTTGACAATCCGGCTCCTGGTGCTGTTACAATACGGTGCGAGTGTTTTTCCCATCACGGAGCAGCCGGTATTAATAGAGAGATGGCGGCAATCATGGCGCATCCCCTTCGTATCAAGGAGCAATCGATGAAAATAGAGAGATGGCGGCCATTTTGGCATACCCCAGTTTGGTTTTTATCCCTAATTCTCGTGATCGGCATCCTCCCCGTCCATGCTGATGAAAATGAGGCCCCTGCCGCCCCTGGCCGCACCATGGCCCGTCAGGCGATAAAAGGCGCCGAGGCATGGAGCACCGTCGACCACGCCAAGCTTCAAGCGTTGAATAAAAACTTCGCCACGGGTGCCGAGATTACGGATGCCTGTTTATCCTGTCACAGCGAAGCAGATGCCCAGTTCAGGGAAAGCATCCACTGGACTTGGCTGGCCAACGGCGACCGGGAAAAAGGGAAAGCCGGGTATTCGTTGAATAATTTTTGCCTTTCCACCAATAAACTGGCCGACGAAAGTTGCCTGGCCTGTCATCCGGGTTGGGGTACCCGGCGTGAAGCGATCAATTGCCTGGCTTGTCACAGCCGGAAAACCATGAATTTCGAAGAAGCCTTTGAAGACTACCAGGCTTTTTCCGTGGAAACCGATGATGAATCCATTGAAATAGCCAAGGAGATCCAGGTCAGCATCCAGGCCGCTGCCCAGGACATCGGCCGTCCCGTTCGCGATAATTGCGGTTCCTGCCATTTTTACGGCGGCGGGGGCGATGGCGTGAAGCACGGCGATTTAGATTCTTCCCTGGCCAAACCGAGTAAATCCCTGGATGTCCACATGGGCGTCGACGGACAAAATTTTGATTGTGTCCGCTGTCATACCACGGTTTCACACCATATTGCCGGACGGGTGTATACGACGCCGGCCGCCAGCCACCGCAAGAGCCTTGTCGAAGATGACCTGGCCGCGAAGATCACCTGTGAGTCCTGCCACACGGCAACGCCCCACCGTGATGGGTCGAAGGTGAACGACCACACGGACAAGGTGGCCTGCCAAACCTGTCACATCCCCGAGTTTGCAAGAGAGAAACCCACCAAGTTGTCATGGGACTGGTCCCAGGCGGGGAAACTCAAGGACGGGAAACCATACAAAACCAAGGACGAATTCGGCCAATACGATTACATGAGCATCAAGGGCAGCATGGAGTGGGCGAAACAGGTGCGGCCCGAATATCACTGGTTCAACGGTTCCATCCGGAGCCTCACCCTGAAGGATGAGATCACGCCTGGAGAGACAGTGCCTGTGAGCCGGCCCGTGGGCGGCCGCGAGGATATAAATTCCCGTATATATCCATTTAAAATTCATCGCGGTGTGCAGCCTTATGACACCAAGACCAACCGACTGCTTGCCCCTTTGCTTTCCGGTGCCGACGGATATTGGACGACATTGGATTGGCAGCGGGCCCTGTCAACAGGGATGAAGGCGGTGGACCTGGAATACTCGGGAGATTTTGAGTTTGTGGAAAGCACCTATGTGTTTCCCATCACCCATATGGTGGCTCCCGGAGAAAAAGCCTTGAGCTGTAATGACTGTCATGTGAACACGGGCAGCCGTCTGTCCACCCTCACAGGATTTTATATGCCCGGACGTGACGCCGCAAATCCCGTCAACTCGATGGGCTGGTTGCTGGTACTGGGTTCCGTGGTCGGCATATTGGTCCACGGTGTCGGCCGGTTTTTTACCAATGGCAACAAGGAGAAGTAAATCATGGCGAATCAAATGGCCCACATATATTTGTATACCCGGTTTGAACGGTTCGGGCATTGGCTGCAGATGCTGTTGATCCTCATCCTGCTCGTTACCGGCCTCGAGGTACATGGCTCATTTGCCCTGATGGGATATGAACGGGCGGTATCCGTTCACAATTTTTGCGGTGTGGCCTGGCTGGTATTGTTCGCTTTCCTCACATTCTGGGTGTTTACCACGGGTGAATGGCGCCAATATGCCCCCACCACCAAAAAGATGCTGGATGTGATCAAGTACTATGGTTACGGTATCTTCAAAGGTGAACCGCATCCGGTGCCGAAACGCAAGCACGCGAAACACAATCCGTTGCAACGCCTGACCTATCTCATTCTGGCGGCGGCATTGCTGCCGGTTCAGATGATCACCGGCCTTTTATACTGGGGATACAATTCATGGGAAACCCTGGGACTGTCGTCGTTGTCGTTGACGGCCGTCGCTTTGGTGCATCTTGCCGGTGCGTTTGCCGTTTTTTCATTTATCATTGTCCATGTATACATGACAACCACCGGGCATACGATTTTCGCCCACACCCGCGCCATGGTCACCGGTTATGAATATGTGGAAGAGGGCCTTGAAATCGAGGCTTGGGAAAAAAAGGGTACGTGATGCCTTTCGTTTCCCGTTGAGTGGCGGTTTTTAATTGTTGTCGAATTCTGAGATAACCCGATACCAGTAATCATTGCTGGTCCGATTGATACCGGGTGCCGATAATAATGCTTTCGGCACCCGGTATTTATTTTTGTTTTATCGGCACCGGTAGATCGCGTGGGAACCGAGATAAACAATGTGCGTATTCTCATATCCCTGTTTTGACCTCATTGTTTGCGGGAGGGCACCATGGCAGGGCGCGAGGGATGGGTAATAAGTACGCGGTTTCATCGGTTTCCGCGGGTAATTTTTACCCGGAAAGCGAATATCCGGCATCTGCGGTTCCACCTCGCCCACGGCATATGTTTTTTATCTTATCATTGAAAATTTAAATAAATATAACAACATGTTAAAAAAAAGGCAGGACAGTGGAAAATGTTGCCGTTTTTGCATTAAATGGCCCATTCTTTGCTATCTGTAATACGTATCAAACACTTTTTAAGAGACAGATCCTTAATATCAGGTAAATACAACTCTTCAGAATGATTATCGGAGGAAATCAAAACATGAAAATACGTAAAATCACCTCATTGACCGCATTGGTGTCTTTTCTGCTGCTCATCACCACCAGTTTTATTTTATATGTTGTACCGGCCGGAAGAGTCGCTTATTGGGCGAACTGGAAATTATTGGCGCTGACCAAGGAACACTGGACGGATGTGCATATAAACCTAGGTTTTTTATTCCTCATCTCCATCGGATTGCATATCTATTACAATTGGAAGCCGATCGTCTCGTATCTCAAAAACAAGACCCGTCAGGTCAAAGTGTTCACACCGGACTTCAATGCGGCCGTGATTATCAGCATTGCGGTCGTCATCGGTACATTGGTGGGCGTTCCCCCATTCAGCACCGTGATCGGAATCGGTGCCTCCATCAAGCAGACAGCGGCTGACAAATATGGTGAACCACCCTATGGACATGCGGAAATGTCCAATTTAAAATCGTTTGCCACGAGAATGGGGATGGATTTAGGGGAGAGCATGAATAAGCTCAAGGCCGGCGGCATAAAATTCGATAATGACATGCAGACACTGTCCCAGATCGCCGAACAGAACGATATATCGCCCCAGCAGGTCTATCTGGTCATGGCACCGTCGGAAGAAGCGGCGACCGTATCCAATGGTTTACCCGCTGAGCCGAAAGCCGGTTTGGGAAACCGATTATTATCCGATATCTGCGAGGAGTATGCGCTGGACGTCACCCTGGTCGTATCCACACTCGAAAAAAATAACATTAAAGCATCTTCGGATATGACCATGAAGACAATAGCGGCTGACAATGGTATGAGTCCGCATGACGTTTACGATGCCATAAAAGTCGCCATGCGTTGATTAAACGCAGGGAGTGTTATCCTGCTGCAACCGCATTTAAAAATGGTATGGTTGGAATAGTGTCCTTTAAAACCAGGCAATCTCACCGGTAATGTCAAATGACAAAGCTCAAATTTCAAATGAAGGTATGCTATCCATTTTCAAGGAACGATTGGACCATAAAGTGAATACAAAACGACAGTATTCCGCCATTTGACATTATCAACGTACCTTGTATCAAAGCAGAGCAGTATTTCAACGTATCCGATGCCATGACATATCTACATGCGATCACCCCATGGCTCATTTGGATTGTGTTATCGGAATAAGGTGTTATATGAAAACCGGATGACCCATGTGTTGATCATTTCGGATATCGAGGGGAGTTCCGCATGCTGGGATAGAGCCGGCGCCGCGTTTTTAACCCGGCAATGGCGAAAGGCATGCATCGGCATGTCCCTCGATATCAATGCCGTGGTGACCGCTTTGTTCGCGGCGGGTGCGGCTTCGGTCCGGGTAAAGGATTTCCATCGCACCGGATATAACCTGATCACCTCGGTCATTCATCCCGGCGCACAAATCGACCAGGGGTACCATGCGGGGCCCGTGCCCGGTGTGGGTGATCCGGGTGAATGCCGGACGTTGATGATGATCGGCATGCATGCGGCTTCCGGTACCGCCGGATTCATTCCGCATACATTGACTTCCCGGATTTCTTCCCTGGTGATAAATGGTTGCCCGACGGCTGAGGTGTCGTTGTTCGCAGCCTCCCTGGCACCCTTCGGCCTGCGGCCGGCTTTTTTTTCCGGTTGTCCACGGGCATGCCGTCAAGCCTTGTCGGCGATGCCGGAAATTCATACCCATGCCATTGACAAATCCGGTGGCCTGGAAGACTTCGATGCGGTTGCTTACCGGCACCGGCTTGCCGAAGCCGCGGTTGCATCCCTGTCCAACGACGCCGCAGAACCATTCGATTGGCAGGGTCCTTTTGATGTCCGGGTGACGTTTCGGAACGGTCCACCGGCAGCGCGTCAGATTGGTGACCGCTGGGGATATCAGGTGGACCGCGATATGGTTCTTTTTCGAGCGGATCACTTTCGTGAGATGTACATGACCCTGATCCGCATATGCTACCTGACCCCTTTGCGGGAAAAGATACTCCCTTTCAGCCTTGGGGCCTTCAATGCCATGGGCCGTCTTGGGCTGGCGTATGCGAAGATGATGGAAAGCAGCAGGATCCGTTCCTTGAGACATGCAGACGATGAACTAACTTATTGAATCATCACCCAACCCGCTCATCCCCCGCCACCTGTTCAATTACGCCCACATCCCTTGAATGCATCCCTTCATTTGACATTTGGATTTCGTAAGTTGAAATTATAACCGTGCCTTATGTCAAAGGATATCTATCGTTTATAGTATCTGAGGCCATGCCGAATCCACATGCGATCACCCTGTGCGCAGCCCACCCCCTGATTGACTCTCTGTTCCATCTGACTTATACACATCAGGTCGTCATTGGGATATGGACCAGGTTCCACAACTACGAACATCAACCCTTTTGAACATCAGAGATCATGATCAGTATAGAAAATTTAAATAAAAGTTATGGTGCCCAGGTGCTGTTTGACAATGTGGGATTCAAGCTGAACGCCAAAGAACGCGTGGGACTTGTCGGCCGGAACGGACACGGAAAGACCACCTTGTTTCGAATCATCACCGGCGAGGAGGAGACAGACCTCGGCACCCTGATTGCCCCGAAAAATTATCGAATCGGTTATGTCCGGCAGCATCTTTCTTTTTCTGCGGACACGGTGCTCGGCGAAGGCATGACAGACCTGCCGCCGCAGGAAAAAGACCACCATTGGAAGGTGGAAAAAATACTCGCCGGCCTGGGTTTCAGCACGGCGGATATGCAACGGCATCCCAATGAATTTTCAGGCGGTTACCAGGTCCGGTTGAACCTGGCAAAGGTGCTCGTTTCCGAACCGGATCTTCTCTTGCTAGATGAGCCCACCAATTACCTGGATATCACCTCGATTCGATGGATAGAACGATTCCTGTTGACCTGGCCCCATGAGCTCATCCTTATTACCCATGACCGTGGATTCATGGACAAGATTGTGACACACGTATTGGGTATTCATCGGCAAAAGTTACGGAAAATAACCGGAACCACCGATAAATATTACCAGCAGGTGGCGCAGGATGAGGAGATTTATGAAAAAACCCGTCTCAATGATGAACGGAAACGAAAAGAGGTCGAGTTGTTCATCAGCCGGTTCCGGGCAAAGGCCCGTCTGGCCAATCTTGTGCAATCCCGGGTGAAAGCGCTGGAAAAAGCGGAAAAAAAAGAGAAACTGGTTGGTTTGAAGGATCTCGAGTTCTCCTTTCAATACAAACCCCTAAGGGCCAAGCAGGTATTGTCCGTCAGCGATTTATCGTTCGGATATCACAAGGATAACGCGCTGATCCGGAAACTGAACTGCTCCGTCACCGCCGGGGACAGGGTTTGTGTCGTGGGCAAAAACGGTAAAGGGAAAACCACTTTGCTCAAGCTCCTGGCCGGCACCCTGGCGCCGTGGGAAGGCGATATCATTTATCATCCCCAGATAGACCGGGGAGTGTATGAGCAAACCAATATTCAATCTCTCGTCGACAGCCGTTCCGTCGCCGAAGAAATATTATACAGCCATCCGGCAACCGATCAGCAGGCAGCCAGGAATATTTGCGGCGGCATGATGTTTGAGGGGGATTCGGCGTTAAAAAAAATAAGTGTACTTTCCGGGGGTGAGAAGAGCCGGGTTCTTCTGGGTAAACTGCTGGTGACACCGGTGAACCTGCTGCTCCTTGACGAACCCACCAACCACCTGGATATGGATTCCTGCGATGCGCTGCTGTCCGCCATCGATAATTTCGAGGGCACCGTGATCATGGTGACTCACAATGAAATGTTCCTTCATGTCCTGGCCACCCGCCTTATCGTTTTCCATGATGACGAGGTGATGGTGTTTGACGGAAATTACCAGGATTTTCTGGATAAGGTCGGATGGCAGGATGATCCCGGAGCAAAATCGCAGCCCTTGACGGTTGAGGCGTCGCAGCAGCCTGCCAGGCTCACCAAGAAAATGATGCGCAAACAAAGGTCGGAAATCGTTGCTGAGCGTTCCAAGGTTTTAAAGCCGATTGAGACGGCGATCGCCGCCGCCGAGGCGAAGATTCACTCCCGTGAAACCGAGCTCGATACGCTCAACCGGGCCATGGTGGATGCTTCACGGGATAAGGACGGTCCGCGTATCGGCGAGTTGTCACAACAAATCCACACCTGTCAGACGATTATCGATGAACAATTTAAAAAACTGGAAACCCTTTACGATCAGTTCGAAGAAAAAGACGAGCGATTCAAACGCATGCTGGGGGATCTGGAATAAGGCAACAAGGATAGCTTCTATTGCTCCGGCGATTTAATATGTAACGATGTTATCTCTATTTTTATACAGAAATATTTGTTTTAGAAAACAACATCCCAAGCGGATATCGCCGGAAACTCCCTATGCGAATCGCATGTATTTCTGTGTTCAATTTAATTGCCGGGTTAATATTGGTATTTGCCACGCAGGGCGGCCAGCTCGGAAAGATATTGCTCCTTGTACATCCAGCCGGTTTGGTTGATGATGTCGTAGAATAGAAAATCGATGTGGGGGCGGATGTCGATGCCCACGCGATTGAGTTTCTCATCATTGGCGATATCCAGTATGAGGATTGAATAGTAGCTTACCAGAATTCTGATTTTGGATTCACGCCTCAACAGGTAGCTTCGACCTCCCAGAGTATTCAAAAAGTAACCGGCGTAATTGTAGAGATCTTCGCGGATTAATGAGGCGCCGGATGCCGTGTATTGATCCGGACAGGTTGTGGCCCAGTTAAAAAGTATGGCAAATGCCGGCTCAATTATCTCCGTCTCGTTGACGACAATTTCTTTCATGAGCTTCAACCGGTTTTTCCCCAATATCCGGTAAAAGTGGGTCACATTTCGCAGCAAGCTGAGTATATCCTCCAGTTCACCGGTCAATAGTGGGGCTTTGGTGGACAAGACGATGGTCATTTGATTGAAAAAACCGTGAAAGGGCATGTCCATGTCATGGGCCGGAAGGTATTTTTGTTCATCCATGTACGAGA
The DNA here is from genome assembly GCA_013003715.1 of Desulfobacteraceae bacterium. Lineage (GTDB taxonomy): Bacteria > Desulfobacterota > Desulfobacteria > Desulfobacterales > Desulfosarcinaceae > JABDIN01. Next base: position 67,647 of record JABDIN010000022.1, read on the forward strand.
ACAGGGCCATAACCCGGCGATTTGTTTCGTCGCAGTCGACTTCTCCCGCTTCCCATGACAATGGCGGTGTATTTTCGCCGAATATCGTGGACATGGTTTCCGGCGTTGGCGTCACTGCGCGATGTGCGGTCAACTCTTCCTGGAGAAGTGAAATTCGCGTTTCCAGGTCCGCCACAACACCAAGACAATCGTTTTCGGTCTGTTGTGTTGCGGCGGTCAATTGTGCCTTGTGCCAGCGTTTGACATGAACAAATCCCAGCCAGCTCGGAATCGCGAGAATGAAGATGATCACCAGCACCTTGATGGGTTTTTCCATGGGAAAGCTCCGTATACGTTTTTTTCGTTGAAGATCTCCTGCCACCGCCAATTCCGGATAATCTACGGCAGCAGATTCGGGATTGCAAGAGATGATTGTCCGATGGTGCGTGTGGGCTGTGGTTGAAATAGAAATGAATTCATGAGATAAATATCAAAAATCCGACATTCCCGCATCTCAACCATCGACCGACCTGATGATATAGTCATTCTTTTCCCATGGCAAAGGGGGCATAAATGGACCACATGAAACCCATACATTACGATATTCATATTCATCCGGATCTGAATGACTTCAGATTCAAGGCTTCGGTTCAAATTCTCCTGGAAGCGAGGCAACCGGTCGACCGGGTGACATTGGACGCGGAGGACCTGGATATCGATACCTGTACGCTGGTGCGGGACGGTGCGGCAGTGTCATGCCGGTTTGATCATGACCGAACCCGTCATGCCATGGATATCGAACTGCCCGGTCAATTATCCGGGCGATTCTCACTCACCATCGATTACACGGGTAATATCAACGATCGCATGAGCGGATTCTACCGGAGCCGGTATGTGGAAAACGGAGAGACCCGGTTTATTGGTGTCACCCAGTTCCAGGAGAATTTTGCGCGGATGGCGCTTCCCTGCATGGATCATCCCGGCAGAAAGGCCAGCTTCCGGGTGACGATGACCGTCGATGAAAAATATGAGGCCATCTCCAACACCAGCCCGGAAGAGATCAAGGCCCTTGATGATGGAACCAAACGTATCCGGTTCGGGAAAACCCCTGTAATGTCCACCTATCTTCTGTTTTTCGCCGTTGGCGATTTCGTGTCATTGACCGACGAAACCGACAAGCGGTTGCGTGTGGTCACATTGCCCGACCTGATTTCCTACGCCGATACGGGATTGGCTTATGGGCGTAATTCGCTGCATTTTTGCGAAGACTACTACGATATAGCGTATCCACTGGACAAGATGGATCTCATTCCAATACCGGATTTCGCTTATGGTGCCATGGAAAACTGGGGTGCGATCACCTTCCGGGAAAACCTGCTGCTGTACTTCCCCGATGCCACCTCAAAGGCTGGTCTGGAACGTATCTTCGAAGTCGTCGCCCATGAAATCGCCCACCAGTGGTTCGGCAATCTTGTCACGCCTTCGGATTGGAAATATCTGTGGCTGAACGAAAGTTTCGCCACCTATTTCGGATACGGCGTGGTCGATCACCATCACCCGCAGTGGGGGGTCTGGGATCAGTTTCTGCACAACAACACCCATACCGCCATGGGCCGTGATGCACTCAGGGAAACCATTGCCATAGAGCTGCCCGGCGCCGAAAAAATGGCCATCAACAGCAGCACCGCTCCGATTATCTACAACAAGGGCGGCAGCATCCTGAGGCAGGTGGAAGGATACATCGGCCAGACGAATTTCAAGAACGGCGTGCGTATGTACCTGAAAAACCATGCCTACGGCAACGCCGAGAGCCACCATCTGTGGGAGGCGTTTGAAGCGGCGTCCCAGCAGCCCATTATCGCCATGATGAAAAGCTGGATCGATCAACCCGGCCATCCCTTGGTGACGGTCGAGAGGCGGGGAAACGAATTGGTCCTCACCCAGCGGCGATTCACCTTCCTGCCGCTGGATAACGATCAGCAATGGCTGATTCCGATCACCATCACCACCTTTGATGATCAGGACCGGTCCGCACAAGTGAAGTTGTTGTTTAGCGAAAAACAGACCATCGTCCCGCTGGAGGATACGGTTCGCGCCTATAAGATAAATGAAGGGCAGACGGGGTTTTATCGGGTCCGGTACAAGGGGGCAACGGATGCCGAGGCGCTTGGCGACCTCGTCAGCCGGAAAATTTTGTCTCCCGTTGACAGATACGGTCTTCAGAATGATCTTTATGCTCTGGTGAGGGCGGGTGAGTCGACCATGGCCCGGTACCTGGAATTTTTACACTATTTCACAGCGGAAGACGCGGTCCTGCCGCTGACGAGCATTGCGGACAATCTGTTTCGGAGTTTCATATTGACGGCCGGTGCGCAGCGGGACGCCATACAGGCGTTCGGATGTGATTTCCTGGAAAGAATTCTCAGCGACATCGGTTATCTGCCGGGTGAGGACGACAGCCATACAACGACTATTTTAAGAGATCAGATCATTTGGCAGGCTGCTGTTTTCGGCGCCACATCCACAACCACCTTTGCCCTGGATCAATTTGCAGCACTTCAAAAGGCGACTCCCGTTCATCCGGATATTTCACGAAGTGTCATGCAGGTCGGGGCTTTCGCAGGTGATCATAGCAGCCGTTCGTGGCTGGAATCCCGCTTCGGCACCACCGGCAGCGAACATGATCGTATCAACTGCCTGACGGCTTTGGGCTGTTTGAGCAGTTGGGATGATTTGGAACCGGCACTTGAGTTCACATTGAAAAACGTTCCGCCACGAAATCAATTCATTCCCATTGTTTCAGCAGGGATGAATCCGCTCAATGCCCATCGGATGTGGGACTGGTACCTGAGGAACCTGTCGCGTCTGGAAGCCTTCCACCCCCTGCTGTATGAACGGGTGATCACGGGTATCATCCCGACCGCGGGCATTGGCCGCAGGCAGGAGATCGGCGCTTTTTTCAACGGATACCTTGATAAAAAACCCGAACTCACAGACGCCGTGCATCTGGCCCTGGAACAACTGGCGGTGAATGAACTTCTTGGCGGTCAGCCCCACATATTACCGAGCAGGTGATGCCGCTCCAGAAGATATTATACGCCGCCCCATGGTTGAATGGAGGCGAAAGTAACATCGGGTCTGGCACGGGGACTGCATGTGAATACCGTGAAACGATAGTTCACTCATTTTGAGAACTTGGTCTGAACAGAAATTCCGCTGATCAAAAATGACAAATGGATGAGAGGCCGCACCGATGGATGCCATTACAATTGACTACAAGAATCAGAACATTGAAGTGTTTGCCAAAATCGCCAATAGTCTAGTGCGCAAATACAATTGCCGGGTAAAATATGACCATGACTCCGGGCAATTGCGGCTATTCGGTGATGACGATGCCAAATATGCCGCCATTGAGGTATTGCGGGAATATTTGGATGAAGGGTAGTTGGAGAGATACCCATGGGTACAAAAAAAACCGGTACGGATCAGGAGATCCTTGAAGGTGTTGTGGACAAGACCACAGGCCCGCCTCTTTATAAAGTCTTGATATTTAATGATGATTTTACAACGAAAATGTTTGTTGTCCAGGTGCTGATGAATTTTTTCAATAAGAGTGAAGACGCGGCCACGCAATTGATGTGGCATATTCACCGGAACGGGATGGGGGTCTGTGGCATTTATCCGCTGGACGTCGCCGAAACCAAGATAAAGACGGTTACCGACTATGCCCGGAAGCATGATTATCCGCTGCGCGTGTCCATGGAGGCAGAATAACCGGCCATCCAACGCCACCGGTCTTTTTTGCCTTCCTGTAACAAGTGCTGATTTCGCCACCGCGCCGGGGGGGCGATCCGCCTGATCCGGATGAGCATCAGCCCAGTGGCAAAGGTGACGTAAATTTGGCGGCTCATCCCGTTTTCCTGGCATATGGGGCCCTGCTGTTCAAGTGATTTATCTGAGTCCGCTCCATCTTGTTGATGTCATCGATGTACGACGCCATGATCCACTGCAACCGCGGGTCAAATAGTTGATGGTAACTATAGTTGCCCACGGCCCTAAATCCCCTTCTGATTTTATGCGTGGAACCGGCTCCCGGATCAAAATACCTTATACCATGCCTTATCGCCCACTCCAGCGGCGCGTAGTAGCATGCATTGAAGTGCAAAGCATTGTAATAGCCCGAGCTACCCCAATAACGGCCGATGAGAGTGTCCTTTTTTTGCAGGAGAAGCGACATGCCCACCGGAACCTTGTCCGCGACGGGCTTCCTGTAACCCGCCACCACCATCAGCCGGTGCCGAAACGACTCGTACAATCCGCTGAAAAACGCCTTGTTTAAATACTTGCATCCCCAGACACCGAATTTATCGTTGGTATTCTCGTAATAGTCATACATCACGTCAAACAATTCCGGACCGATGTCATTACCGGTGTGTATTTGCACATCGATGCCCTCTGACGCCAAGGCCTTGCGTTCACGTTTTATATTTCGGCGCTGGTTGGTATTAAACCGGACCAGGAAATCGTCAAAGGAACCATGCCCCGGATTTTCCCACAGGAAACTTTGGTGCAACCAGGGAATAAAGCCTCGTCCCTGTAGGATTTTTCGCCAGCCTGGATCCGCAAACAGGATGTTGAAACTGAATATCCGATTCGCCTTGCAAAACCGTTCTATTTCGTCAAGCATCAGGTGGGTGAGCCTTGTTTCATCGACATCAGGGTCAACGAGAAACCGATACCCCACCGTCGGGGTTGCGGGGCTCATGCCAACAAGTTTAGGATAATACGGGATATTCATTTGATGGGCCGCCTGGGCCCAGATATGATCGAAAACAAATTCCCCGGCGCTGTGCGTCTTGATGTACAGGGGGGCGGCCGCCATCAACCGGTGCTCTGATTGTACGATCAAATGTGCCGGTACCCACCCGTTATCCGCACTGATACTGCCGGATGACTCCAGTCCGTACAGCCACTCCCATTCCAATATGGGCGTGCTCAGCGGCACCGCCAATCGGTTCCACTGATGCCGGTCCACACCGGCTATGTTGTCCACCCATTTAAACAAAAGGGAAATATGTCCATGCTGTTGGTTCATGGGTATAACTATAAGCGTTGCCCTGAACTTGTCACGCGATCTGAGAAGAGGCCGTTCTGTGGACTGGTTATCACGAGTAATGGATAGTAAGACATGCAGGGATAGCGCATGTAAAAATGATAAGGGTGTAACAGTGTCCGATGAAAACAGGTAATGTCAAATGGCGGTATGCTATCCATTTTTAAAGGACCGCTTTGACGATAACGTGAAGATATTAATCCGGCAACTAAGTAGGTAAAGTGACGTATCGCTGATTCGCGTAATGAGTTTCCGGCGGAACGTACTGGAGACAAGCCTTCTTGCAGCCACCGCCTCCAATAAACCAGACATACGAGTTTTGCGTATTTATCCGCCGGAGCAATAAAACGCCGGCATTCCTTCATTTGGCATTGTGGTCGTACCTTGCATCAACGCATACCAATATTATAAAGTATCTGATACCATGCCGAATCTACATGCGATCATCCTTGACAGGGGGCGCCAATATTTCTATACTTTGTAGCATTCTGCACAGGCGGCTCCATTTATTCATCTTTTTACGAAAACCATGGCCCGACATGACGGTGTTGCTTCAGGGCCGGACGCTGGCTTTTTCAAGCTTGGTGAGCACATTTCTTCCTGTGCGCAGAGTTTGTTCCTTTGGATTCCATTTCATTTGTACGCATTGATCATCTCGATCTTGGGAATTCCGGTATATTGCGGCAGGCAATCGGTGAAATTCTCAATATCAGTTGGTTTATTCACGCTGTAGAAGAAACGGTTTGCGCCTGTGAACCGTAAAACGGATCTCCGCCGATAATTTTTCAACGCTAACGAACATAAAGGGAGGAACCACCATGATACGGTATCTTTTTTTGGTAATTCTCTGCTTGACCTTGGGCATTCATACCTCCGCCAATGCGACCGATATTGAATTCTGGACAACACAAACCCAGACCGACCGCATGAAAACCATTCAATTGCTCTTGGATACTTTCCAGGTGTTAAACGAAGGGATTACTGTCTCGCTTGTCCCCGTGGAGGAAAATGACATGCCCTCCCAGATGGCCGCGGCATCCGCGGCGGGAAATCTCCCGGGGCTCATCGAGGGCAGTTCCGAACTCATGTTGGCCTTCGGTGAAGAGGGTATCATGGACATCGGCAGCATGACCCGGATGGTAAATGAAATCGGTAAGGACCGGTTTTTCCAAGGCGCCCTGAAAATGGTGACGGTCAAGGACGGCAAACAATATTGCGGGCTGCCCTATCATGGCTGGGTCCAGGGCATCTGGTATCGTGAGGACTGGTTTGCGAAAAAAGGTCTTGAGCCGCCCAATACCTGGGACAATATCCTGAAAGCCGCCAAAGCATTCCATCAACCGGAGAAAAACCAATACGGCATCCTGCTGGGCACAAAACCCGAGGCTTATTCCGAGCAATGTTTCACACACTTTGCCTTGTCCAACGGAGCAGCTGAATTCGATGCCGACGGTAACTTGATTTTCAACAACCCGAAAATGTTGGAGACCCTCCGGTTCTATACTGAACTGGCCAAGTACAATCCACCCGGTCCCCAGAACTGGCGGGCACGGGATTATTATCTCCAGGGTAAGCTGGCCATGTTTTTCTACTCCACCTATATCATGGATGATCTTGCGCTGGCGGAAGTTGCAGCCGGTTCATTAACCGATGAAAATTTCCCCCAATTGGGCCAGGGCGTTTTCGATCCACGATTGGTGGACAATACCCGGGTTGCACCGGTCATTACAAAGACACGTCCGGCTGGTTACGGGGCGGTTGTGGCACTGGCGCTTGTGGATCAGAAATCCGCGGATAAAAAGAACGCTGCCCAAAAACTGATCAAATTTTTATACCAACCGGATACCTATATCACCTTTTTACATATGGCCCCCGGGGGAATGAATCCCATGGTTAGGGGCATCGCCGGTAAAGCGGGATACCTGAACGATCCCAAAGGACTTTTCAACCGTTACGGCCGGGATAAAATCGAAGAAATCATCAGTGGGTTGGATGCCATCGGGTCTTTTACCATTGTGGAAGGCAAATCCTTTCCGGCGGCCGGGAAGATATACGCCAAGCAGATCATTCCACGAATGATATATGCGACGACCATTGAGGGAACGACGCCGGAGCGCGCCATTACCTGGGCCGAAAAGCAAATGCAGGCCGTCATCAATGAGTAAGACGTCATGGATTTATCGATAGCCCAAAGAGAATCCCGGCTTGGCTGGCGATTTATCGCCCCGAGCGTCGGGGTGATCGGCCTGCTGATCATCTACCCCATATTGTACAATATTTACCTGAGTTTTTTCGACGTCAAACTCACCGGGGATAAATTGTTCATCGGCCTGGCCAATTATCAACGGCTGTTATCGGACGCCGCTTTTTACGGCGCCGCCATCACCACCGTCCTTTATCTTGTGGGCACGGTGGTGGGGTCCACCATCATCGGGCTCATGGTGGCCCTGCTGATGAATATGACGTTCCCCTTCAGGAACCTGGTGCGTACCCTGATCCTGTTGCCGTATTTCGCACCGGTGATATCAGTTGTTTTCGGCTGGCAGTTCATTTTCGATCCGGTGAACGGCATCTACAACCACCTCGTGGTGGATGTGTTGAAGATCAGCTCCAGCCGGCACAGTTTGATCGGGAACCCGAATTCAGCCCTGGGCGTTGTAATATTGTTCGATATATGGAAGCATTTCCCGCTCTCATATATGCTCATCATCTCCAAACTCCAGTCCATCAACAAGGATCAGTATGAAGCTGCCGCCATGGATGGCTGCGGTCCCATCGGGCGGTTCGTACATGTGACCCTTCCCGAACTCTATTTTGTTCTCGGTACCTTGATGCTGCTGCGGATGATATGGAATCTGAATAAATTCGAGGATGTGTTTTTGCTGGCCCCCAATGTGGAAACCCTGCCTATCTTCACATATTATGCCGCTTTCACCGGTATCATCGATCAGGGTTTTGCGGCATCGATTTCCGTGGTCCAGTTCGGTGTATTGGCGCTTCTGATATATTTTTATGTCAAAAAAGTACTCAAATGGTGACCTATTATGCTCGGGAAACGGACATGGGTTGAAAACGGGCTTCTGGCCGCCGCCATCTTCGTGGTGGTCGCCTTTTGCTTGTTTCCGTTCGTCCAAATTCTTTCCACTTCGCTGAAGCATCAATTTGACTGGGGCAACCCTTCGCTGATACCGGTGAAGCTGAACTGGAATGCATACGGGGAACTGCTCGGGATCCGCAGCGCGGAACAGGTCGATGTTCCGGATTCGGTCAAGCGGCTCCTGGAAAACCCGTCGATCAGCGAATCTCAGCGACGGAAGATACTCGACAGATATCAGACCACCAGCGATGTGTTCCCCTTTCTGAGATATTTTCTGAACACCTTTATGTTATCGGCATCCGCCGCCGCGGTTTCCCTCTGTCTGTCCGTGTTCGGTGCTTATGCCCTGAGCCGGCTGCGCTTCACGGGACAGACGGTGATTCAGCGCAGCATATTGTTCGTCTACATGGTGGGCGGTGTATTATTGATGGTGCCCTTGTATCAAATGAGCGTCAAAATCGGATTGGCCAAGAGCGTGGGCGGCTCGCTGGTGAGCCTGCTCCTGATCTATATAATCCAGACCCTTCCGGTGTCTCTGTATATGCTGGGAAATTATTTCCGGACCATCCCATATGCACTGGAGGAGGCGGCGGCCATGGACGGTTGCTCACGCGTGGAGGCGGTATTTGTGATCATTATTCCGTTGTCCGTGCCCATGCTGATGACGGTCTTTGTCTATTGTTTCATCATCGCGTGGAACGAGTTTTTATTCGCTTCCGTCTTTTTAAAACAATTCCACCAATGGCATACCTTACCGTTGGCCCTCCAAACCTTGTTTATGTCCAAAAATGCCATCTGGGATCGCATCATGGCCGCATCCATGCTGACCATGATCCCGGTGGTCGTCTGTTTTCTGTTCGCCATGCGAAATCTCACAGGTGGTTTGGCTGAAGGAGGTGTAAAAGAATAGCTATGGCAGGTATCCGACTTGAAAATATCAATAAGAAATTCGGGAAAACCGAGGTCCTGCACCAGGTCAATCTGGAGATCGGCGATGGTGAATTCGTTGTCCTGGTCGGCCCCTCCGGTTGCGGGAAAAGTACCTTGCTGAGACTTGTCGCCGGATTGGAGGACATCACAGCGGGCAACATTTTTATCGGTGATGCGCTGATGAACCGCATCGAGCCGCAGCATCGCAACATTGCCATGGTATTTCAGAATTACGCCCTGTATCCTCACAAAAATGTGCGTGAGAATATCATATTCGGCCTGAAACGGGCCCACGCACCCAAGGATGTCATCGAATCCCGGTTGTCCAAGGTGGTCAATATCCTGGGGCTGGAGGATTTCCTGGCACGCAAGCCCGCACAACTCTCCGGCGGGCAGAGGCAGCGCGTGGCCATGGGGCGCGCTCTGGTTCGGGACGCCAAGGTCTTTCTGTTTGATGAACCCCTGAGTAACCTGGACGCAAAGTTGAGAAACCAGATGCGATCGGAGATTCGCCGGATTCATCGGGAGTATCAGACCACCAGCGTGTATGTCACCCATGATCAGGTTGAGGCCATGACCCTGGGGGAACGGGTTGTGGTCATCAGGGATGGATATATCGAGCAACAGGGCACGCCCATGGAGATTTACCTGCACCCCGACAACATTTTTGTCGCCACCTTCATTGGCGCACCGTCCATGAATATCCTCGATGCAAGGTTGTTTGACGGATATGTGGAACTGGAGGGGTGTAAGCTGGTTATGGAAAACGGGACCCCCGGCCAACACCGGGAACTGCCAAAGACAGGCCTGCCGGTGAAACTGGGTATCCGGCCCGATTTTTTCATTGATCGACGGCATGCGGGTGATGGTGAAGCCCTTGCTGTTATCCATAACGCCCGTATCGATTTGATTGAGCCGCTGGGGTTTGACAAGGAACTGGATGTCCAGATCGGTAGCCAGCTGATGAAGGTTCGCCTGGACCTCAGAACCCAGGCGACTGAAGGCGACACCATCGATCTATGTGTGGATATGCGCCGAACGCATCTTTTCGATATAGACACCGGCCAACGATTGCAGTGAAACGGTTTCTGTCCTTCTTTATTGCCGCCATCTATGATATAAAGCCCGTCAAGGTATTAAGCGTTGGCAAAGATCCCTATTCACCCTGAAATTGCAGTGTCAGGGTTTACAAACTCTCTTTTCCCTGCACCGATACCCATCTCTTGCCGCAAGCCATGAAACTGGTTGAATCCAATGGGGATGAACCTTGTCGGCAATTTGTATTTTTCTTGTCAAGGAGTGAATATTGGAACCTGTAAACGGTTATCTGGAGATATTGGACAAAGGATTTGGTTTTTTACGGAATATTGAAGGGAATTTTCAGCCTGAGAATACCGATACCTTTGTTCCGGCGCATCTTATCACCAAATATTCCCTGTCGGAGGGCGTTCATATTCATGGTTCCGGTGTTACCGGCCATGGAAAGAACCAGAATTTCAAATTGGATGCCATTGACACCATCAACGGGCTCCAAACCGAGGTATTTGCCGATGTAGTGCATTTCCAGCAGCAGACCAGCGTCAACCCGTCTGAAAAATTGATGCTTTCCCAGGGACCTGATGACCTCATGGGCAGGGCCCTGGATATGATTGTCCCCATCGGCAAGGGGCAACGCGGCTTGATCATCTCTCCGCCCAAGTCCGGAAAGACCACCATCCTGCAGCATATGGCCAACTCCCTGATTCTCAATCACCCGGATCTGAAAGTGTTTATCCTGTTGGTGGACGAGCGTCCCGAAGAGGTTACGGATTTCAAGCGGGGTATTGACCAGGCGACCGTGTTGTATTCATCCGCCGACCGGAGTCTTTCGCATCACATGCGGATGACCCGATTGGCCATGCATACGGCCATCCGGTGTGCGGAGATCGGGCAGGACACCGTCGTGTTTATCGATTCACTCACACGGATGTCACGGGCGTTCAATACCAAGACAAACAGCCGCGGACGAACGCTTACCGGCGGACTCGGCGCCAACGCCCTGGAATTCCCGCGTAAAATATTCGGTGCCGCACGAAATATCGAAAACGGCGGATCGTTGACCATCATTGCCACCATACTGGTGGACACCGGCAGCAAACTCGATGATATTATCTACCAGGAATTCAAAGGCACCGGCAACATGGATCTCTTGCTCGACCGCAAATGCGCCGAGCAGCGGATCTGGCCGGCCATCGACATCAATGCCTCAGGTACCCGGAAAGAAGATCTGCTGGTGTCGCCCGAAGACCTCGCCAACGTCGTTGAAATTCGCCGAAGCATATCGCACCTCGACAACTTGTCGGCCATGTCGGCCTTCCTGGAATATCTGAATAATAAATCCGCATAGGGGCGGATGGACACTAACTCATCTCCGGCACTTCTTCACTGTTCAAGGAATGTTCCGCCATTTTCTCCCGGCACGCCCATGCAAAATCTTCGGGATAATGGCCGTTGATCCACCGCAACTGAGCTTCCGAGAAGGCCCCGGGTGACTCCGGAAGCCGGGGCAGCAACGCATAGAGCAATCGTTGGTCGCCGTCACCGCTGTCAAATCGTTTTGAATACTCGATGGCGGTGATCATTTTCGCCCCCAGGGCTTCCAGGACGCGCATTCCCATCCAGATCGCCCGATCCAGTGATTGCCGTGCCTGCGTATCGGACTCGAGGATATTGCCCACCGGTGATTTGGTGATCACCTGCAATTCCCATTGAGATGTCTGCGCTTTGGGAACGAACAGCATGATATGTTCATCTTCGAATACCACAAGGGACGTCGGCCCACCTGTCCGGCCATCGGTTCGCTGGTTGGCATATATTGCTTTAAAGTAGCAGTCAAAAAAATTTTTCCCGGTGGCCCGCCTGTACTCCGCGATAAAACCGGTTACCAGATCCCCGCAGGCATAAGAAAAACACCCATTGTTGGCATGCGGCAGATCCGGTGGCTTCCGAGCGGTCGTTTTTTCAGCCAACAGGGCATATTGTTGGTGTATCTGCTGGTGAGAGGCGTGAAGCCGGTATGAAGACGGGGAACGATCAAATCCATAATTCCATCCCCACAGGGTACCATTAAAACGAAGCATTCCCGGTTTGCGGCCGCGGACCCGACCCATGATTTTCAGCCGGAGGTCCTCGATGGCCGCCGTAGACAAGGTGCGGGGGGAAACCGGTAGTTCCATGCCCAATTCCCGCGATACCTGAACATATACTCTCTGGTAGTACAGATGCCGCATCCCGATGGTGTCGGCAAGCATAAGGTCGGCCAACCGGTAGCGGATGGCATCGTGAGCCATGTTGGCGGCATAGTGTCCCCAGGGGACATAGCTGTTGCGCCGAAGATATTCAAACACATGGGTGTGCGGTTCGCCCGCTGACAGATATTCTCCGACGATTTCACTGTTTCCCTGTACACCCGGTTTCAACACCATGGTCAGTTTATAATCGTCCGGCAGATGAGGGTTGTTGGCCAGGGTTTCAAACAACTCACGGTTTTTCCAGGCGGGACGGCGCCGGCCATCCCTGTCCCTTTCGTAAACTAGCCCGATGGGACGTCCGGTGACCTTGTCGTTGATAAAATCACATGACAACGCCGCCAGTATTTCCAGATCAGCCGGATCGGTGCCGGTGGATGCCAAGGCCAGTTTCAGCGGATCCGGCAGGAGTAATATCAATCCGGTCATTTTGGGAGCCGTCATTTTTCCGGCAGGCATCCATTTCTCCATGGTCCGGGAAAAGGATGCTTCAGGGGGAGCGGGGATGCCGATGGTCTCGGCTTGCCGTGCCCGCCGGTCAGCCCATGAACTGAGAATATAGGTGGTGCCTTTGAAGGGGAAGGGATTCCGGATTTCAAAAACCGGTTCTCCATCGGGAATCTGAATGTTTTTATGCGGAAAGTTATCGTCGTTGTCGACAGTTTGTTGCGTATCGTCCCTGCCGAGTTCAAACCGATGATCCGATGCCCGCAGGTTGGCCACTGTATAAACCGGTCGATGTGTTCCCACGATAAAACGGCCGTCGGGGTGGACACAGGTTTGATGTTCTATGGGTATGGTCATTGGAGCAATCGTGAAGCGACCACCGGTTGGAAGTTAACCATTCGCCTTGTATTTCTTTGCCTCTTTTTTGGCCGCTATCAGTTCCTCGTTGGTCAGGCGCAACCGCAAGGTCATGTACTCGGCAAAAATGCGGTACAGGAGCAATAAAAAATCCAGCCGTTCATCCATGTGGTCGGTGGCTGAGAGGCGATTTTGGGCGGAAGTGTCCACTGCGAGGCAGACCACCGGACCATTTGCAAATACGGAAGCCGAACGGCTCTGGTCGTCGATGACCCGCATTTCCCCGAAAATTTCACCCTTTGTTTTGATTTCACCGATCTTTTCGCCTTCCTTGACGATTTTAATCTCACCGGAGAGCAGAAAATAGAGCCAGGGGTCAACATCACCCTCACGAATAACCAGCTCCTTGTCTTCATACTGCCGAATTTTACTCAGTCGAAGCAGTTTGCCCAGATTACGGGTTTCAAAATGCTTTAAGGCGGAAATCGTCATCAGTTTCTGAATGTTCTCGATATTTTCCTTGAGGTATTTGGATTCAATCATATCCGCCTCCCATAAACGGCTGTGTTAAACAATTAATCTGTGGGTATCAGAGCTGGCTTATATTATCTGTCGAATGATCAAAAATGCAAGAAATATTAACCTGGTGATTAAATTGGTTATCAGACAAATGCCGAATTTGCGTAGCACTTACCGGCGGTTTATCCTGGAACACCCATGAGGGTAGTCCGCGTCTATAGCAAATTGAAAAGCCGGTTTTTGCACATTCAACCGCCGGCGGAATAATATAGCTTCCATCTGGATTGCATGACAGGTACAGATGTGAGACCATCGTAACCATTGACCCGCCGGTTATTATTCCATGCAGGATTTGGACAAGTCCTGATCAAAGGAGACCGGGTAGCAGCCGTCAAAACAGGCTTTACAGAAATGATCGGCCGGCTTTTCTTTACCGGTGGCCTCCAGCAACCCTTTCAGGCTGAGGTAATACAAAGAGTCCAGCCCAAGGTGTTTTTCCATTTCCCTTACACTCATTTTGGCGGCAATCAATTCTCCTTTGGTTGAAAAATCGATTCCATAATGGCAGGGGAACCGGTGCGCCGGCCCGCTGACGCGCAGGTGTACTTTTTTTACGCCGAGCTCGCGTAGTGCCTTTACCCTGGTTTTAACCGTGGTTCCGCGTATAATGGAGTCTTCGATGATGATAATCTCCTTGCCTTTCAATAGAGATCTCACCGGATTCAACTTCACCCGTACCCCGAAATCCCGCATACTTTGGGTCGGCTGGATAAAAGTCCGGCCCACATAATGATTCCGGATCATCCCCATTTCGAACGGAATACCCGAGGCTTCGGAATATCCGATGGCCGCATAATTCCCGGAATCCGGAAACGGCATCACAAGGTCCGCAGTCACCGGTGCTTCTTTTGCCAGCCGCCTGCCGTGGGCTTTGCGCATCATGTAAACATTGTTGCCGTTGAAAGTACTGTCCGGCCGGGCAAAATAGATGAATTCGAATATACAGAATGCGGATTTGGGTGCCGGGGGCGTTTTCAGGCTTCGAACACCATTTTCGCCGATAATGACGATTTCACCCGGATCGAGTTCACGGATAAATTCGGCCTGTATCAGATCCAGTGCACAGGTTTCCGAGGCCAAAATATAATGGCCGTTCAATTTACCAAGGCACAGGGGACGGAATCCATAGGGATCCCGGATGCCGATAATTTCACCCCGGCTGGTCAGTAATACCATTGAAAAGGCCCCTTTCAAACGGGACATGGTGGCCAGAAGGGCTTCTTCGAATCCCAGGTGTAGATTCCGGACAAACAGATGAAGGAAGACCTCGCTGTCCATGGTGGATTGGAAAATCGAGCCGGCTTCCTCCAGCTCTTTTTTCAGGGTATGGGCGTTGACCAGGTTGCCGTTATGGGCGACGGCATAGGCCTTGTTCCGGTGGCGCACCACAAAGGGTTGGGCATTGGCAAGAATCGAACTGCCGGTGGTGGAATACCGGACATGGCCGATGGCGTTGGACCCCTTGAGCTTGTCTAAAATGTCCATGTCGAATACATCCGACACCAGGCCCATGGCTCTGTGTTCGTCCATTTTGCTGTCATCGACCACCGCGATCCCCGCACTTTCCTGTCCTCGGTGCTGCAATGCGTACAATCCGAAATAACAGAGTTTGGCCGATTCCGGGTGCCCGTTCACGGCAAACAGGCCGCAGGCTTCCCTGGGTTTATCGTTTATATCATGACTGCTGGAGCCAAAGGGGTCGTGTCGGGTTTGAGACATTTATTAGTTCCGATAATGGTCGACGCTCAGGGTCGGTTTCGGGCGTCTTGAATCATTTGCTATCCATTTAAAAAAAGTTTTAGTGGCCCTTATTCACCACATCACCCATGGTATTGCTGAATCGACCGAACCCCGAGACGCCGGCCTTTTAATGATTTCACCCCCTTGCACAGGGCTTTGGCACCGGCAATGGTGGTCGTGTAGGGGATCTTGAATTTCAGTGCGGTGCGGCGTATCGTATACCCGTCCCGGCGCGGCTCGTCACCGGATCCGGTATTGATGATCAGATTGATTATGCCGTTTTTGATGGCGTCCGCCACATGGGGACGGCCTTGGGACACCTTATTGATGACTTCGGATTCGACGCCGTTTTCTTTCAAATACGCATGGGTGCCGCCGGTGGCCAGAATGGGGAAGCCCAGTGTTTTAAACTCGGCCGCCACGGATAATACGGATGGTTTGTCCCTGTCCATTACACTGATAAACACGGATCCTTCCACGGGTAGATGCTGCCCGGCACCGAGCTGGGCCTTTGCATAAGCCGCCCCGAAGTCCATATCTATTCCCATCACCTCACCCGTGGATTTCATTTCCGGACCGAGCAGGGTATCCACATCGGGGAAACGGTCAAAGGGCAGTACCGCTTCCTTGACGGACACGTGTTCCGGGAATCTCTCTTCGGTGAATCCCAGATCCGCCAATGTGCGGCCGAGCATCACCTTTGTGGCCAGCTTGGCCAGCGGCACACCGGTGGCCTTGCTGACAAAGGGGATCGTCCGGGACGCGCGGGGATTGACTTCGATGACATACAGCTGTTCATCCTTGATGGCGTATTGCACGTTCATCAGACCGACAACCTTCAATTCCGCGGCCATGGCTTTGGTGGCGCTGGTGATGGATTCAATCATGGCGGCGGAAATGCTGTATGGTGGTAATACACATGCCGAGTCACCGGAATGCACACCGGCGGCCTCGATATGCTCCATGATGCCGCCGATGACCGTCGTGCGGCTGTCGGATATGGCGTCCACATCGACCTCAACGGCATCCTCGAGGAATTTATCGATCAGTACCGGATGCTCCGGAGAGGCTTCAATGGCCAGGGCCGCAAAGTTTTCCAGTTCACTGCGGTGGTAAACGATGCGCATGGCGCGGCCGCCCAGCACAAAACTGGGTCGCACGATCACCGGATAGCCGATCTCCTCCGCCACCACTGCCGCCTCCTGGATGGTGAGGGCCGTGCCATTGGCCGGTTGAACCAATCCCAGCCGGTTGAGCATGGCCTGGAACAGCTTCCGGTCCTCGGCCCGGTCAATGCTTTCAGGTTGTGTCCCCAGTATCGGCACACCGGCATTGGCCAGGGGCGTGGACAGGTTCAATGGTGTCTGCCCGCCGAATTGTACGATAACACCCGAGGGCTTTTCGGTCTCCACGATGTGCAGGACATCTTCTTTTGTCAGGGGTTCGAAATACAGCTTGTCCGACGTATCGTAATCCGTGCTGACGGTTTCCGGGTTGGAATTGACCATGATGCTTTCAACACCCTCTTCCTTCAATGCAAAGGACGCGTGGACACAGCAATAGTCGAACTCGATGCCCTGGCCGATGCGGTTTGGACCGCCGCCCAGGATCATGACCTTCCGGTTGGTGGTGCGGCGGGCCTCGTCTTCCGTTTCATAGGTGGAATAGTAATAGGGGGTGGCTGCGGAAAATTCAGCGGCACAGGTGTCCACCAGTTTATAGACGGGACGGATGCCGAAAATTTTCCGGCCGGCTGCCACCCGGTCCTCCTCCGTATGGGTCAGGTGGGCGATCTGAATATCTGAAAATCCCCAGGCTTTGCTTTTCCGCAACAGGTCCAGCTCGATATTGCATACCTTGGTTTCGCTGCCCCGGGCGGTTACCGGACCGGCATAGGGCGGGGGCAGTGCTCCCAGTGAGTTTTCGTGGTCGATGATCTGTTTGAGTTGATGGAGAAACCAGGGATCAATGCCGGTGATCTCAAAAATCGTGTCCACCGGCATCCCGGCTTTAAGGGCATAGCGGAGATAAAAAATGCGTTGGGAATTGGGGGTTCCCAGTTTTTGCTCGATGAGATCCATGGGTGGCCCCGCACCATCGTCTCCGGACAGATCCTTGCCGTCGGCGCCGAATCCATGGCGTCCGATTTCCAGGGATCGCAATCCTTTTTGGAACGCTTCCTTGAAGGTCCGGCCGATGGCCATGGTCTCACCCACCGATTTCATGGCGGTGGTCAGCAGATCCGGCGTTTCAGGGAATTTCTCAAAGGTCCACCGCGGAATTTTCACCACACAGTAGTCCAGGGTCGGTTCAAAGGAGGCCAGTGTTTCGCCGGTGATATCGTTGAGAATTTCATCCAGGGTATACCCCACAGCCAGTTTGGCTGCGATCTTGGCGATGGGAAATCCCGTGGCCTTCGAAGCCAGGGCGGAGCTTCTGGACACCCTGGGGTTCATTTCCACCACGATCATGTCCCCGTTTTCCGGATTGACGGCGAACTGCACATTGGAACCGCCGGTATCCACCCCTATTTCACGCATGATGGCCAGGGAGGCATCCCGCATCGTCTGATACTCTTTGTCCGACAATGTCTGTGCGGGCGCCACGGTGATGCTGTCACCCGTATGGACACCCATGGGGTCCATGTTTTCTATGGAGCAGACAATGACCACATTGTCGTTTTTATCCCGCATGACCTCCAATTCATATTCTTTCCAACCCAGCACCGACTCTTCGATCATCACCTGGGTGATGAGGCTGGCGTCGAGCCCGGCCGTGGCTATCTTTCGAAGATCCTCAGGATTGTAGGCCACGCCACCGCCGGTACCGCCCAGGGTATAGCTGGGGCGGACAATCATCGGGAAGCCGATGTCATCGGCAATGGCCATCACCTCCGCCATGCTGCCGGCGATGCCGCTTTCCGGGATACGGAGTCCGATTTTTTCCATGGCGGTTCGAAATAGGTCCCGGGATTCCGCTTTTTCGATCGCCTTCAAGGACGCACCGATCAATTCCACCTTGTACTTGTCCAGAACCCCGAGCTTTGCCGTGCCGACGGCCGTATTTAAACCGGTCTGGCCGCCAAGGGTCGGCAAGAGGGCATCCGGGCGCTCGACCTCGATGATTTTGGCGACGGTTTCCGGAGTGACGGGTTCAATATAGGTGTGGTCGGCGGTCTCGGGGTCGGTCATAATGGTGGCCGGATTGCTGTTGATCAGCACCACTTCGTACCCTTCTTCTTTAAGGGCCTTGCATGCCTGGGTTCCCGAATAATCAAATTCACACGCCTGCCCGATGATAATGGGACCGGCGCCGATGATGAGTATCTTATGAATGTCCGTTCTTTTTGGCATGGAAAAGCTCAGTTGAGTTTTTTATCGATCATTTTTTTGAATTCTCCAAACAGATAGCGGGCGTCGTGCGGTCCTGGAGATGCTTCGGGGTGATATTGTACGGCCAACAGCGGCAGCCGGCGGTGCCGGAAGCCTTCCAGGGTGTTGTCATTCAGGTTCATGTGCGTGATCTCGATTTCATTCCGGTCTATACTGTCCATGTCGACGGCAAACCCATGATTCTGCGACGTGATTTCCACCCGTCCGGTGAGGAGATTTTTAACGGGTTGATTGGCACCCCGATGGCCGAATTTAAGCTTGTAGGTGTTGCAGCCCAAAGCAAGACTCAGGATCTGGTGTCCGAGGCAGATGCCGAATATGGGCCGGAATTCCATAAGACCGGCGACAGTTTGCGCGGCGTATGTCACAGGTTCCGGGTCGCCCGGGCCATTTGACAGAAAAATGCCGTCCGGCTGAAGGGCTTTTATCATGTCGGCACCGGTGGTGGCCGGTAGTACCACCACTTCGAATCCCTCGGATACCAGGCAACGGATGATGTTGAATTTAATGCCGAAATCCAGCGCCGCGATTCGTGGCCGCCCGTCGGTCGACTGCCAGATGTCCGGGGTCAATCCGTGGGTGGGGGTATCGACATAGTGGGGTTTACCCGCGATCCAGGAATAGGGACGGCCGGTTGTGACATCTTTCACCAGGTCCAGACCCGCCATGGGCGCCGCATTGTTCGCTTTCCGGATCAGGGAGTCTTTGTCTGGGTCATCGGTGGAGATGACCGCCCGCATGGCGCCGGCGTTGCGGATGTGCCGGGTCAGGGCACGTGTATCCAGATCTTCGATCCCCATGATGCCTTGTTCTTTCAGGTAATCGCCCAAGGCGGCGCTCGCCCTGAAGTTGCTGTGGAATTCCTGATATTCTTTTACAATAAAGGCGGCGACCTGTATTTTTTCCGATTCCACATCTTCTGGATTTATACCATAATTTCCCACCAGCGGGTAGGTCATGGTAATCATCTGGCCCCGGTAGGATGGGTCGGTGAGAATTTCCTGATAACCGGTCATGCTTGTATTGAACACCAGCTCCCCCGTGACTTCCCCGGGTCCCGTGAAGGAACTGCAGTCAAAGGTCCGGCCGTCTTCCAATACCAATAAAGCTTTCATTTGCGATGATATTCCTTTTGATGTCGGCTGCAATGCCCGATGCTCCTGGTGTTTTAAATGAAATTACGCACACTTAACATGTCTGCAATCAAAAGCAACAACAAACCGGCGGGGGCAAAATGACATCTTATATCAGAATTTCAGCGTGGAAGGAAGACGCAGTTGTGCCGGCGGCAGGGTGATCGCATTCTGCATCGGCTCAGATTTTTTAAGTTTACATTATGGCAATTGAAAAAAACCCAAGGCAGGTTTGGGATTCAGGATCCGAAGCAGGACTTCCATACCCGCTCAACACCCTTCTGGAGTTCCCGGAACCGCTCGGTATCAACCATGGTGGTGGCTTCCTGAAGATTGCGGCGGTGGACGACGGCTCTGTAGATGAGATAGGCGTGTCGCAGAAAATGGGCGGTGTAGCCGTCTATGATATGGTTTGCCGCAAGGGACTGGAGCAGACGTACATTGTCGGTCCATCGGAGGATGTCCGGGTATTTGTGGGCGCTGACCAAAACCAGGTATTGAACGATGAATTCAATATCCACGATACCCCCGACACCATGTTTTAGATCAAAGGATCCCTTCTGGTGTACCTGCTGCGCCTGCCGCAGTTTTTCACGCATTCGCACGACTTTTTTCTTCAGTTTGTGGGGAGAACGCGGTTGTGCAAGCACTTCCCGCCGTACCTGTTCAAAGTTCCGCCGGATGTGATGGTCACCCGCGATCACCCGGGCCCGGATCAGGGCCTGGTGCTCCCAGGCCCACGCTTCACCGAGCTGATAGTCCCGGAAGCCGTTAATGTGGCCCACCAGTATGCCGGATTCGCCGCTGGGTCTCAGCCGCACGTCCACCTCGTACAAGCGGCCGGCGGGAGTGTAAGCCGTCAGCGTATGGATGACCCGTTGCCCGAGACGCGCAAAAAAGTAGGTGTTGTCGATGGGCCTTTTAGGGCCGGAGGTTTGGCCCGGAGCCGCCGCATGGATAAACACCAGATCCAGGTCCGATCCATATCCGAGTTCAAGACCACCCAGTTTGCCATAGGCCACAACGGCAAAGCCTTTTTCAAAACCGACCTGGTTCAAGGAACAGGCGGGTTTCCCATGGCGTTCCACGAGGTGCCGCCAGGACAGGTCCACAACGGTATTCACAATGGTCTCCGCAATATCGGACAAATGGTCGCTCACCTGCATCAGCGGCAGCACCCCGGTAATATCCGATGCGGCCACCCGTAGCGTGTTCACCTGCTTGAACACCCGCAGGGCTTCCATCTGATATTCGAAATCATCGCTGTCGATGGTATTGATGCGATGGGCCATTTCCATATCCAGGACATGCCGTTGGGGCGGAATATACAGACTTCGTGCATCGAGCAATTCATCCAGGAGTACCGGATGATTGCTGAGAAACGTGATAATCCAGGGACTCGCATCCGCCAATTTAACCAGGTGGATGAGGGAGTTGGGATATTCCACCAGAAGAGCAAGGTAACTGGTGCGCCGGCCGATGGATTTGACCAGATCGATGATCCGGCCCAAGGTGTCAATCGGGTTGCGGCATGAGGCAACGGCCTGGATAATCCGCGGCATCAACAGGTTCAAACGTGCCTTGCCGCCCTCGCTCATGGCGCGGGTGCCCGGGTCTTCACGCAAATCAGCGAGCAATTTCAGCGCTGTATCCGTGTTGTCGAACCCATGGGTGATCAAAATATCACGGTATTGACCGTCATCACCCGTGTTTTGCCAGACAGATTCCAAAGCGCTGATTTCCGGTGATTGTTTCTCCGAAACAGCATTGCTTTCCGATGACGTCAGCAGCAGGTTGAATTGCCGGTGGACATTGGCCCGGTGGACATTGAGCGCGGCGGCAAAATCAGACCACCCGGAAAAATCCATGGATACGGCCAGCCGGTGCCGGCCGATGTCATCCGTGGGCAGATGGTGGGTTTGTTTGTCGGCAAATTCCTGGAGCCGGTTTTCGGTTCGTCTCAGGAATGTATACGCGGCCATCAGGCGGTCGATGGTATCCACCGGGACGATGTTCTTCCGGGCCAGAATATCAAGGATGGTTTGAATCCCGGGTGCCTGCAGCTCATCGGAGACCCCGCCGCGGATGAGTTGGAACATCTGACCGAAGAATTCGACTTCCCGAATACCGCCCGGGCCGAGTTTTATATTATCCCACAATTTTTTCCGGACGATCTCCCTTGCGATTTTTTCTTTCATCTGCCGCAGGGATTCGAAAGCGCCGAAATCCAGATAGCGCCGGTAAACAAAAGGTTTAAGACGGTTTATCAGAAGATTTCCGGACCTTTTGTCCCCGGCCACAATTCTGGCTTTTATCAGCGCGTACCGCTCCCATTCACGACCCTGGTGCTGGTAGTAATCCTCCATTGCATCAAAACTCATGGCCAGTGGCCCCCCGTCCCCGAAAGGGCGCAAGCGGGTGTCCACCCGGAACACGAAACCATCTACGGTGGTCGCGCTGAGCGCACTGATCAGCCGTTGGCAAAGTTTGAAAAAGAAAACCTCATTGGAAATGGTGCGCGCCGTCCCGGCGGTGTTACCGGAGTGGGGATAGGCAAAAACAAGATCCACGTCCGAGGAAAAGTTCAGCTCTCCGGCACCCAGTTTACCCAGCCCCACCACACACAGGTGCTGTTTTTCTCCCGTGTTGCCCGTAGGGATGCCGAACCGGTTGCACAATCGATGGTACAGGTGATTGAGTGTCTGGTCGATACAGGCTTCGGCGAGGCAGGTGAGATCGGAAAGCGTTTCCGCTAGATCCGCCATTCCGGACAGATCCCTGAATGCGATACGAAACATTTCGCGGTTTCGGATTTGTCTGAGGGCGGCCTGTAAGGCTGTCTCTTCGAAGTTCTCCTGCAGGCGACCGAGAGCCGCTGCAACAATGCGCTCCGCTTCCCCGGCGGCGCGGGTGCGGTAGAGCTCTCCGCTGCCATGGAGGTCTTCGGGCAGGTCCGGTCGGCGAATACATATTTTGGTGATAAACTCGCTGAGGGGAAAAACGGCTTTTAACAGCTCGGCAAAACTGCCTTCGGCGGGTCGAACACCTTTCTCCCGGGCTGAGACACCATAATCGCGCCAGCTCTTCTCACGCTCATGTTCCAGGTATGTGAATTGGTCTTGCATTGGAGAATTGAATCTGTTTTCCTTGGGGTTCTGGTTTGACGACGAGAGAATTACAAAAATGTGATTTACGGTCCCGGCGTATTACATTATTGTAATAATTCCCTGTCTCACGTTTACGGTGATAATATCGCATTTCACCGAACTCACAAGGAATATTTTAATTTTTGCACCTTGGTACAGCGTTTGCTTTTATATTCCCGATTTCCCATTCACCCACAGGCCCAGGCCGGGAAAACTTTCCGACCTGCACCCTTGGGTTTCACCCTGAAGGGGCAAACGCCACACTCAACCGTTATTTCAACAGCCGGTTAAACATACGCCGCTGCAAATTCGCTATGCACAGATAGAGCGGTATCCATTCGGTGTATCTGAAGGAGAAACCTTAACCATGTGTCGATTATTTGCAATCACCAGTGAACAGCCGCAATCCCCCATGGTCGCCATACGCGCCATGGATGTCATGCGTGAGGGGCATGACGGATCCGGGGTCGGCCTGTTTCTCAGAGATCTGGCCGGCCCCTTCGAAGATATGAAGGACGCCCCGATCCTGTCCGGGATATTCACCGAAAAAGGGTTGAAACGTCTGGATATGTTCATGATGGATGTGGGGTTTATGACCAAATACAAGATCACCATTAAAGTGCCGAAAACCCCGCCACCGGGTGTGCCCAAACGTGATGTCTACCTGATCCGGGCCTATGAGTATCCCGAGGAGTGGGAGGATTTTTCCCAGGCTGAATTGTACAGGCGGCTACTGGACATCCGGTTGCAGCTTCGAAAAATGGGTGAGGAAGAAGACGATATGATTGTCTTTTCCTTCTGGCCGGATGTTATCATGATCAAGGAGATCGGTGATCCTTACACCGTTGCGGAATATCTCAACCTGGACCGCAACGAGCTCATGGCCCGTGTCATCATGGCACAGGGACGCCAGAATACCAATTACGCTATCAATCTGTACGCCTGCCACCCCTTTTTCATCCAGGGGTATTCCACCATGACCAACGGCGAGAACACGGCGTTTATTCCCATCCGCGAATATTTATTGTCCCGGGGATTTCCGGGATATTCGGGCTATCAGTCGGACTCGGAGGTGTTTACCCATATTCTTCACTATACCTTTACCCAACTGGGGCTGGATATCGAAAGCTATAAGCATATCATTACCCCGTTAAAAGACGAAGACCTTGACCGGCATGCCGACGCCCAAACCCTGAAATACCTGAAACAATCATGCCGTCAGCTCATTATCGACGGACCCAATTGCGTGATCGGCTGCCTACCGGATCACTCCCTGTTTATGGTTCAGGACAGAAAAAAACTTCGTCCCGGTGTGGTGGGCGGCCGACCGGGTAAATACGCCTTTTCCTCGGAAATCTGCGGATTGGATGCCGCCATTCCGGACAGAGATAAGTCCACCGATTTTCAACCCATGCATCTGGATACGGTTCTGGTAGGACCGAACCGGCAGGAGATAAAACGATGTTGCCAGACCGACCCATTGTCCCTTCCACACTGAGCGTTAAGGATTTGCCCTGGCAGATCTCCTGGAGTAAAGACAAGTGCACGCTATGCGGCAAATGCACGGCGGTATGCCCGGTGCACGCCATCGAACTCGGTGTGTTCAGAAAGCGGATTGTACGGACATCCCTTGATCCGAAAGACCCGCCGGTCAACCAGTACGATGTATATCACGGCATACGTCAGAAGACCGACCCGGCCTATGCCTGCGTGGGGTGTGCCACCTGTACCATGGTGTGCCCCAATGACGCCATTACGCCCCTCCACGGCGATGAGGCGGATAAATTGCGTTTCCACATCGACCGGGGGGGGCAGCCCCGGCGTCGCGGCGGCCGGCGGAACATCGCCGGCGGTGTGCTGGACCGGATCAAGTTCCTGCGTATTTCCATGCTCACGGACCCGGCCCTGGATGCCGGGCGGCACGAGTTCGAGTTGAAAACACTCCTCGGACGGATCCTGCCGCCGGAGGAGAATCTTAAATTTATCCGTGAAAACGGCTGGATTCCGCCGGTGCGGGAGATCTATCCGCTCATCATCGGCGGCATGTCCTTTGGCGCCCTCTCCCCCAATATGTGGGAGGGATTGCAAATGGGCGTCGCCTATCTCAATGAGGAACTGGGCATGCCGGTGCGCATCAGCACAGGGGAAGGCGGATGCCCGCCGCGCCTTCTGCGGTCCCGGTTTCTGAAATATGTAATCCTGCAGATCGCCAGCGGTTATTTCGGCTGGGACGAGATCATCCATGCCATCCCGGAGATGACGGAAGACCCCTGCGCCATCGAGATCAAATACGGACAGGGCGCTAAGCCGGGTGACGGCGGGTTGCTGATGTGGCATAAGGTCAACAAGCTGATTGCCGCCATCCGCGGCGTACCCGCAGGTGTCAGCCTGCCCAGTCCGCCGACCCATCAGACCAAATACTCCATAGAGGAGTCTGTGGCCAAGATGATCCAATCCATGTCCATGGCCTGGGGATTCCGTGTGCCGGTGTATCCCAAGATTTCAGCGACGTCCACAGCCCTTGCGGTTCTCAATAATCTGACCCGGAATCCATTCGCGGCCGGACTCTCCATTGACGGCGAGGATGGCGGCACCGGTGCGGCCTATAATGTTTCCATGAATCACATGGGACATCCCATTGCCACCAACATCCGGGATTGTTACCTGAATCTCGTCCAGGTGGGGATGCAGAATGAAATACCGCTCTTTGCCGGCGGCGGCGTCGGGAAAAACGGAAACCTGGCGGCCAACGCCGCCGCCCTCATCATGCTCGGTGCCAGCGGGGTCCAGACCGGAAAATATGTCATGCAGGCCGCCGCCGGTTGCCTCGGTTCGGAATCCGATCGCTGCAATATCTGTAATATCGGGGCTTGTCCCAAGGGGATTACGTCTCAGGACCCGCGCCTGTACCGGCGTCTGGATGTGGAAAAAGTCGCCGAACGCGTCGTGGATATGTTCCTGGGTTTTGATATCGAGCTCAAAAAAATCGTGGCACCCCTGGGACGTTCCACATCGCTGCCCATCGGCATGTCCGATGCACTGGGCATTGGCGATCATCACGCCGCGGAACGGCTGAGTATCAAATATGTCGTATAAGATTGCGGAGAAGAAAATGACAGGTGAACAATACTGCATCATACACGGAGAAAAAGACGGGCGCCGTCTCAGCTCCCGGATACTGGAAGAACAGATCCAGCAGGCCGTAGACGACGGCCGGCGGCATCTGGTCGTCAAGGGATTGGGGCAGCACGGCATCGGCGGCCGGTTGTGGAAAACCGGCGATGAACCGATACGGATACAGGTGGACGGCCAGGCCGGTCAGCGTGTGGGATCCATGGGATATCCCAACACCCATATTGAGGTGATGGGGCCGGTTTCCGATGACCTGGGCTGGCTCAATGCCGGCGCGACCATTGTCGTCCACGGCAATGCCGGCAATGGTGTGGCCAATGCCATGGCCCAGGGGCGGGTTTATGTGGGCGGCAACATCGGTGCCCGGGGGATGACAATGACCAAACAAAATCCCCGGTTCGCGCCCCCGCAATTATGGGTACTGGGATCAGCCGGAGATTATTTCGGAGAATTCATGGCCGGCGGAATGGCCGTCGTCTGCGGGATTGACGGTCAGAACCCGGGAAACGTTCTGGGATACCGCCCGCTGGTGGGAATGGTGGGTGGCAAGGTATTTTTTCGCGGACCGCACGATGGTTACAGCCGGACCGACGCACAGCTGATTCCCATTTCGGACGCGGATTGGGAGTGGTTCCATTCCGGCCTCACCGATTTTCTTACCGCCATCGGCCGCATGGAGTTGCGCAAGGAGCTGTCCGAACGTGAACAATGGCAGTTGATTCGTGCCCGCAACCCCCAGGACCGGATTGCCCTGGAAAAGTCGTCGATGGCCGCCTTCAAGGAGACGGTATGGGATAAAATTCTGGGCAAGGGGGGGATTGTCGGAGATCTCACCGATCTTGACCGGACGGCCGTTCCCCTGATCACGCGGGGTGAGCTGCGCCGGTACATACCGGTGTGGGAGCAGGGCAAATACCTGGCCCCCTGCGAAGCCACCTGCCCCACGGGTATACCGGTCCAGCGGCGGTGGCAGTTGATCCGGGAAGGCCGGATTGATGAGGCCGTGGATCTCGCTCTGGCTTACACGCCGTTTCCCGCAACGATTTGCGGATACCTCTGCCCGAACCTGTGCATGCAGTCCTGCACACGACAGTCGGCATTTTTGGCGCCGGTGGATGTCAAACAGCTCGGGAAAGCCAGCATCGATGCCAAAACACCGGAGTTGCCGGGGCTCTCCGGTAAAAAAGTCGCCGTGGTGGGCGGCGGTCCGGCCGGTCTGTCCACAGCCTGGCAACTCCGGTTGAACGGCCATGAGGCAATTGTTTTTGACACCGCCCCCGGCCTGGGCGGAAAGATCGCGTCGGCGGTTCCGAAAACCCGGATTCCGGACCCCGTGTTCAACGCGGAGATCGAACGGGTGAAAGCGGTGCTCCCCCAGGTCCACCTGCAACAGGACATATCACGGGCGGATCTGGACCGGCTCATCACCGACCATGATGCGGTGGTGGTCGCCGTGGGCGCCCAAAAGCCGAGGACGATCCCCATTCCCGGAAAAGAGAAAATGATACCGGCACTGGATTTTCTATTGAGCACCAAGCAGAACAAGGCTGCACCCGGCGCGCGGGTGGTGATCATCGGTGCCGGAAACGTGGGATGCGATGCGGCCTCCGAGGCGCATCGACTCGGGGCCACGGAAATAACCCTTCTTGATGTCCAGGAACCGGCATCCTTCGGTGCCGAGCGGGAACATGCCGAAGCCGTTGGTGCGCGATTCAGATGGCCGGTTTCCGCCACGGAAATCAGTGACGGGGGAGTTATCCTGGAGACCGGGGAAGTGATTCCCGCGGATACGGTCATCATCTCCATCGGTGACGCGCCGGATCTCGATTTTCTGCCGGACGGCGTGGTATTGTCACACGGCTTCGTACAGGTCGATGAGAATTTCTATACGGGGCATGAGAACCTCTATGCCATCGGCGATGCCGTAAAACCCGGTTTGTTGACGGATGCCGTCGGTGCCGGGAGAAAGGCGGCCGATGCCATTTCCCGGCGGTTGTCCGGTGAAGAAATGCTGCAAGGCCGGATCGAAGCCATCGATGTCGATCGTGTAAAACTCGAATATTTTGATCCGCGGATTATCGATTTCGAAGATGCGGATCATTGCGGATCCCAATGCGCTTCCTGCGGTAATTGCCGGGACTGTGGCATCTGCGCGGCCATCTGCCCGGAGACCGCCATCCGCCGGGTGGATAAACCCGGCGATGACTATGCCTATGAAGTCGACGAAAACCGCTGCATCGGCTGTGGATTCTGCGCCGGCGCCTGTCCCTGCGGCGTATGGAATCTTGTGCAGAACACACCGATGGGATAAGTGTTAAATTTTAAAGATCA
>JABDIN010000031.1 GCA_013003715.1 Desulfobacteraceae bacterium
CAATCAACTCACCGTATTTTTGGAAGACGCCATTGAGATCCTCCTGATAATCATTTAGCGTCTTTAAATTACTGCTGACAAAGCCGGTTGGATTGTTGATTTCATGGGCGACACCGGCCGCCAATTGTCCTATGGAGGCCATTTTTTCGGACTGGAGAATTTGTGTCTGGCTCTCCTTGAGGCGGATCAGAGTCTCTTCGAGCGTTTTGTTTTTAGTGTTTTTTTCGCCAATGGCTTTTTTCAGCGCCTTGTTCAGTGCCGTGATCTCCTGGCTCCGCTGGCGTTCTTCCGTGATATCTCGTATCACGATGACTGCCTGGCGGGTTCCGGAATCGGTCCGAACGGGCAGGCCGTGTATCTCAAGATGCTGTTCGCTGTTATCCTCGTTGGTGATGGTGTCGATTTGAGTACGGGGCGTCCCCTCATCGAGCAGCTGTTCGATAAGCTTCGGGATTACACCGGCTTCTCGTCCACCGTATAACCTGCCCTCCGATGTGATCAGGGGTTTTCCCAGCACATCCTTGTATGCAAGTCCGCGGGATTGGATGTAGGCCTTGTTTACCGATAGGATGTTGAGTTTCTTGTCTACGGAGACAATCTCCTCCGGCAGTGCATCGAGCACGACCTTCAGCTTGTCCCGGCTTTCGATTAGAACGGATTGCATCTTCTTATGCCGACGCTCCAGGTCGAGCACCCGCTTGCCGGTGTTCAGCCGCACGGTAAGTTCATCTATATCCAGGGGCTTGGGAATAAAATCGTCGGCACCGGTCTCATATACTTCAATGCGATCGTCTTTCTCACTCTTGGATGTCAGCAGGATGATATAGGTATACCCACGGATATCGGATTGACGGAGTTTTTTACATAACTCCAGGCCGTTCATCCTGGGCATAAGCCAGTCCGTGATGACCATATCTATCTTCTGGTTTTGGAATATTTCCCAGGCGATCTGACCGTCCGTAGCCAGGATAGGCTCGAATCCTGACTTGGAAACTATCTTTTTTAAGAGTAGCAGGGTGACTTTATCGTCATCTGCGATTAACACTTTCATGTGTTTTCCTGGATCGATAAATTTGTGTGCGTAAATATCCGGCCAAAATGCCTACGGGATTCGGGTGATTCACCTCGGATCACCGGCCAGGTATCAGATATCCATTAAGAGACAGAGCGCTGTTGGGGATGATCGCAGTTTCAGGTATCAGGCGTGCGCGGTAGCTTTGCTTCTCATATCGATCCGGCCCAGGGATGCTTTAAACCCTGATATGGTCATCATGCAGTTCGATGATCCGGCCTTTGGAATTCAAACCAGGCCTGGTGCCGTTTCGACCGATGTGGCCGCAAAAAAACGGGTCAAATAATCCGTTGCGTTTTCAGTATGAAGATCAGTTCCAGTATCAGAAATCCGAACCTTTACCTATTTATCGCCCGTTCGTCCGGAAATCTTTATATTTCCTTTCATTTTAATTAACTGAGCCGTATTGACCGCGATGGCCATGAAGGCTTTTTCAATAGGGCCGGCGGTATCGTGGGTGGGAAATACATGGACTGCAGGATAATGGCGATTGGTGGCATGGCCTGATCGAACTATTTGACGGATCCATTATTTTTTACCCCTGGCATCGTAATATATCGTAATATCAGGGGTTATATCGTTCTATGGCGGCCAATATGGCGGATGAATTGTATCCTTCGATCCGGGTGTTGCCGATGAATAACAGCGGAACACCCCGGCCGCCGACCTTTTGGAATAAGGCGTTGGCTTTTGGGGAGGTGTCGATTTTCATTTCCATGAAGTCGATGTTTTTGTCCGATAACAGCGCCCGTGCCTGATCGCAAAAACGGCATGCTTCGGTGGAAAAAAGAATGATCTTGTCGAAACTTACGGATGGGTTCGCGGTGGAAACCGGTGACCTGGATTTGCCGAGGACGGCGATGCCCCCGACAAGTAAAATGACCATCAAAATGATCGCGACGCCCGTTTTTGTGTCTATGGTTTTTTTCATTTTTTTGACCTGTGTTGTTTGCCGAAAGTCCAAAGACAACCATTTCACGGCATCGTTCGGGATATCCACCAGCTGGTCTATCGGTAATTATCGGGCGGGACTTGAACACCATGTTGCATACAGGTCCCGGCAACCATTGATCCGGACGGATGAAATGATAGGGGAATGATCAGGCGGATGCTTCAAAATCCGTTTTAAAAACGAAGATGAGGGTGATGACCAACAGACCAAGGGAAGCCGAGAATATCCACTGATACGCCTGGGCCTGCAGCGTGCTGAAGTGATCGAGAAATTTTCCATACACCAGCGGCAAGCCCATGGAAAAGGGAAGTTCCAGGATCGGGATAATCGCAAAATAGGAGGTGGCATCGTGACCGCCGGCCAACCGTTTGACCGCCGGTGCAAGAACGATCATCCTGGCGCCCCGGCTGATGCCCAGCAGAAAACTGGCGATGAAAAAGGAAATGGATGAGGTAAAAAAAATCAATAAGAGTACGGCGCAAACGGCAGCTGTTTTTGAAAACACATATTTGTTTTTCAAGGAGAGATATCCCATGGGGCCCAACAGAATATTCGTGCAGATGGATCCGATGTAGATGCAGCCCACAAATACGCCGGCGGCGATGGCCGGATCAATCCCGCAATAGGTGGTGGCATAATTGGCATAAAATGATATCACCGCCACCACGATGGGGGTTTCCAGGTTGGCCACGAGAAAACACCGGAAATTTCGATTGTGTAAAATACGGCTGATGTTTTGACTGAAATAATCAAAAAAACGGGTGTGCGGTCCGGTGCCATCGTCCGGGCGGGCCGGCTGTTCCCTGGTGAATAAAAAAAACAGAGATCCCGCTGCAAATGCAAGTCCCACAAAAATAAACACAATGGCCGAGGATTGATGGGAGAATGAATAGGCGGTTACGATCCGGACCAGAAAAATACTACTTACCAATTTGGCGGCATTCTGACAGATCATCATGATGGCAAGGCCGGCCACCGACCGTTTATCCGAAAACAGATGGACCAGGTACGCCATCCACACCGGCATGGTCATGCCGATGCAGATGGCAAAGACAGCGTAGCTGATAAAAAAGATCAGAACGATGCTGGAGATTTTCCCGAAAATGTAAAACACTATCCCGAAAAAAAGAAAGGAAATAGCGGATGTCAGATGTAATCCGATGACGGCGCGCCTTTTGGATACCAGGCGCGAGGTGTAGTAGCTCGAGATGACGGCAAAAATGGAGCTTCCCATGAAAAAGAAGGCCGGGATCATACCGATGGCGAAACTGGAAGCACCTAAATTTTTGAGGAAGAGTTGCAGGAAGGTGGATTCCACCACCATGGGTATGCCCAGGCCCCAGAACAATTCCACACCGGAAATGCCGACGACGTTGGTCAGATAGTTTCGATCCTGCTGGGTGAGACTCGCCATGAACCTTCCCTGTTTCGGCCATGATTACACAATAAGTATATCGCCGCCCAAATTCAAAGAAACCAGAATCTATTAAAAACACGGAAGGGTGTCAACCATTCACCATGTTATCGTCGGGGCAACGGCATTTGGTATTTAATAAAACTAGATCAATCCGGGTAATTTTGTGTTATCAGGGATACGGTTTGGCATTCCGCACCGGTTGTTCGTATTAAATTGATCCGCATCTGACGATTGACGGCGGTATCTTGAATATATACTATTGGAATCGACAATTGAATCCGTCACGCAGGAATGTTAAGGTTTGACCCACGCCACTTTTCATTTTCGAACTCCCATCACCGCATTGTCACTCCGGCGCAGGTTGATAACAGTTATGGTGTAAATTCATACGCTTTGGGATTCTCCGGAAAATAGTGCCGCGATGAATCCAACAAGGGTATGGTCAACGACCAGGGGGGAGCGCATGGCCCGGATACTCGTTATAGATGATGATCATCAGGTTCAAAAAATGCTGAAGCAGATGCTTGAACGCGAAGGGTATGAAGTCGCTGTGGCAAACGACGGAAATGAAGGATTGGATTCGTACCGAAATACACCGTACGATCTTGTGATCACCGATCTGATCATGCCCGAGAAAGAAGGTGTCGAAACCATCCTTGATCTGAAGAAAGAATTCAACGATGTCAAAATTATCGCCATATCCGGCGGCGGCCGGAATACACCGGATCAGTACCTGAAAGTGGCAAAACAACTGGGTGCGCTGCAAACCTTTGCCAAGCCGATTAAACGGAATGATCTGGTTCAATCCATCCGGGATCTATTGGCCGTTTCACCCTGACAATCCATCCCCGACAACCACAGCGTAAACGCATTCCACTTGATCGAATCAGGTCAGTGATTACCATTTCAATTGAAGACAATTAAAAGCTCCGGTATACGGATAACCGGCATAACGCCGTCTCAGTTGGTTCTGTGCCGGTGGTATCCATCTATATCAGGCCCAGGCCTTGCTGTTGGGTATCATGTTCACTGAACCGATAATTGATTGCCGACTGGTGGCTGGAAAACAAATTATTGACTGGAAAAACAGATGGTTTCCGAATCGAATCGTGGTTCCCGGTGGCATGGGGGCTGGGTTTGATGACCAATCCGGAAATGCTCGTACTCGGGGGCAATCTGGCCGGAAACGCATTGCCCGGCTTTGTTTTGGCACTGATCCTCGGGGTGGGTGTTCACTTGTTCAATATCCGCGCTTACACGGTATTGCACGGCTATACGCCTGGTGCAAACGCTGAATCCACGGCCATTGGCAATGCCTTCGGTGCCTTTCTGATTCCCGCCATTCTATTCTGTGCGCGGGTTCCGCTGACCATCTTCATCGCCACTAGTGTGCTGGTGGCCTCGGGATTTGCATTCAATGAAATCTTCGTCCACTGGTTTCCGAATTTTGCGTTCGCCTTTATTTTTTTGACGGCTCTGATCCTCGTCAACCTTGTACCGCGGCGATATACGGAATGGTGTCAATTCGTGCTGGTGGTGGTTACCATCGGCAGCCTGGCCTTGTTGGGTATCGCCGGTATGTGGACTGCCGACGGCAACGTGGGGGCATCCCTACTTCCCACATCCGTTTTTTCACCTGAATTCAGCTTCACTGGTATATTGCTGTTTGCCGGTGTGGATCTGATCTACCTGAATTCAACCTCCGGCCGGCTTCGGGTGATCAGGCAGCAGGCATTTTGGGGGCTGGTGGGGGCGGGCATCTTGTTTTTGATATGGGGTATTGCCGGCATTCAAATCCTGGGCACCGGTCCGTTGATGCGTTCCACGATTCCACACATCCTTTTGGCAAGAGCCATCGGGGGGGAGGCAGGCCGGTTCATTGTGGGCGTCGCCATCATTGCCGGCGCCGGGGCTGCCGTAAATGCATTGTTCATGGGGGTTTCGCGATCAGCCACCGGCTGGTTACTTCACCGGTTCGGTGATGAGCACCGGCGGTCAGCGGTTGTGGGGAAAAGTGTCATTGTGTGTCTGGGCATCATTGTCGCGGTGATGATGGCACTGGGTGTGGCAGGATCGGAAAAACTGGTTATCTTTGTTAAATCGGGATTATACTTATTGCTGTTTTTCTATGCCGCAATCCATGTGGCCCTGTTCCTCATAAAGCGGGAAGGGGCCGGGCGTCACCCCCGGCTTATTCATATCGCCGGATCCCTGGCCATGGCAATCCCGGTGATATTGATGCTGGTGTATGACCCGAATATCCGGGTGGTACTCCAATATATGGGCCTTGTCCTGATGTCTGGTCTGGGTTTTGCCGGGCTCCTTGCCGTTCTGCCCGTTTCCGGTAAAGGCAAACGGTTGTTTTGAAATCAGATATGAAGCGTGATCCTGCTAACCGAAAGGAGAACATCATGAATCGAATCAATGGGTTTTACCATGCCGAAATAGCCTTGTTATTAATTGCATTTCTGTTTTTCATGCCACTCACCACTGCCGCTGAAACCGCGGCCACCATCACCAAGGAAGACCTCAGCAGCATGCTGGATGATCCACTCCTGCTGATTCTGGATGTTCGAACCGGTAAAGACTGGTCCTCCTCGGAGTTTAAGATCAAGGGCGCCCAGCGGGTATCCCTGGATCAGCTTGATTCCTGGGCGAAAAAAATCACCCCGGACAAAAAGATTGTCCTATACTGTGCCTGACCCAGCGAATACACGAGTTCCCGGGGGGCACTCAAATTGATGGGACTGGGATTCAAGGATGTTTATGCGTTGAAAGGGGGGTGGCGCGAGTGGTTCCGGGCCGAATACCCGGTGGAAAACAAGGAATAATGAAACCGGGCCCGGAACACTTACGGTTTTTCATTTGCCGTTCACGATTGGGTGATGTGACGGCGTGCTATGCGAACAGCAGCCGTTTGCTGTTTTCATGAACATAATCGCCGATTCGCCGTATTCGGGACATCTCTTCATCGGAGAGTGGTCCGAGCTCAAGGGCCCGGAGGGCGTCACGCATCTGTCCGGTTGTTGCCGGACCGGTCATGCAGACGTCCACCGATGAATTGGATAACACAAACCGGTAACAATCCACGGCATTGACCGGCGCTTCACCCGGCGGCATCTTTTTCGGTTTCAATAAATCTCCCCACCGGGTGGCGGTGTAGGTGACGATGCCGGGAAGATCCTCCGCGGGTAACAAGGAAAACACCTCTGCTTCCGCTCCCCGGTGCACGGCATTATACCGGATATGAAACACGTCAAACGGCGCATCCGCAGCCAGCTCCGGGAAGAGGGGGCGGTGGTGGCCGGAAAGGGCCAGATGCCGGAACAATCCCTTCTCCTTCATCTTCAGGGCCCGGTCCATGATGCGCCGGGAGGGTGGATGGTTATGCCACCCCAACAGCAGGATGTCCACCGAATCCAACCCCAGTTTCTTCAATCCGTTTAAAAAGAACGACTCCATCAGCGCGGCAGACCGGGAATAGCTCTGGAGAACGATCACCACATCATCCCGCTTGCCTCCGGCGATAATATTCTTGATGGCCCGGGCCATGGCCGGTTTTCTCATGGATCCGAAGTAAAAATAGTTTACACCGCGTTCAAATGCCTCCTCAAACGCTTCGGTCGGCGCGCCATAGCTGCAGGCCACCCCCAGACGTCCGACGCGTAACCCCGTGCGGCCCAGTATAGTCGATCCATTAAAATTCATTGTTTTCTTATCCCGTTCGTTTTATTTTAAAGATCTGTTCAGCCACAAGCCCGTTTTGACCTGTATTACGGCCGGTTTTTCGCTCTGTCCCCGGGCATGACGTCAAGTTTACAAGCCGTGGCAGCGATGTCAATGTCAATTGCAATTGCAATATCCAGGGCCAGGCGCCTGGTGGTTCAGCACCATATTGTAATCGCATTTACCCCACTTTATCCGGAGTATCCAATGAAACACCAATGGCGGGAAGCATTCGGCAAGATGACCTATGGGATTTATGTGCTCACCACCGGTGACGGTGACGTCGTTAACGGCATGATTGCCTCCTGGGTGACCCAGGTATCTTATGACCCGCCGTTGATACTGGCCGCGGTGCATCCCCACCGGTACACACACGCTTTACTTGAAAAAAACCGGGTATTCGCGCTTCACGTTCTCGGCCGGCGGCAAAAAGACTTTTTAAAACGGTTCAAAGGGCCGGTGGCGTCCGAGAAATTTACAGGTGTCGATTGGCGATCCGGCGACACCGGATGCCCGATTCTGAAAGATTGCCTCGCCTGGTTCGAATGCCGCGTCCAACAGCACCTGCAACCCGGTAATCATACCCTGTTTTTCGGAGAAGTTGTAAACTCGGGATCATCTTCCGGCAACACGCCCCTGTCCACCCTGGATTACGAGGGCGTCTACACCGGTAAAAATTAATCCCTGGGAGGTAATGCATGGCGACCATAAAAATCATGTCCTGGAATATGGAATGGATGAACGACCTTTTCGGTCCAAATGACAGACCCGTGGCATTCAAACCGGACAATGCCAACCCCGCCCACAATCCAAACACCACCATAAAGCAACGTCGCGAGTCGTTATCCGGCGTTATCAACGAACTGCAGCCGGATGTGGTTCTGGTCGTCGAAGGGCCGAACCGCACCGGAGAACTTCAATTGTTTTTTGATACGGATGTCAATGGCGACTGGCAAACCCATGTCCAATATACGAAAGGCCAGACGCAAAACAACGGAATTGCCGTCCGGACCGATACCGGGAAGTTCGATGCCGTTCCAATTACGGTTTTTGATACCAATGACATGCCTGTTTTTGACGCCTTTACCATTGATACGGATGACGATCTGATCATTGAAACCCATAAATATGAGCGGAAACCGCTTTATGCCGAGTTGCATCCCCGGCCGGGCGACCTGTTTCGACTTATGGGGCTTCATCTGAAAAGTAAGGGGATCTTTGGTGCTTATGAATGGAGCAAATGGTGGAAGATTGCCGAAGGAAACCGGAAAAAGTTACTGGCCCAGGCCACCATCCTGCGAATGAAGTTCCTGGACAACTACCTCACGGCCGAGGAGACCGAAGATATCCCCTTGATCGTGGCCGGAGATATCAACGACGGGCCCGGCCTGGATGCCGCCGAAAAAAGGATTTTCGGCAGCGCCATGGAGCGGCTGATGGGCAGCATCTGGAAACCGCATCTGTGCCTGGGAAATGCCGTTTTTGATTCCCTGGCCGCCAAACAGCAGGAGCAACTGGATTTTAAAAAGGTCTACAGCGCCAGTTTCAAGGATCCCATCTTCAATAATGTCTGGCAACGGGACTGGATCGACCATATCCTCTATACCCGAAACGGTCCGGCCAACTGGGTTTCAGCCGGAACCATCCACACCCGGATGGCCTCGGGCCGTTGGATGTGGGAAGCGTATCCCCATGCATCGGATCATTTCCCCATTACAGCTGATATAAATCCGGGTGGATGAGGGCAAATGGTATTTTTCTTTTCGGCCGATGTGTCGATGGACCTCACCCGGCCAGGGAGAGCCATATGCTGATGGAAAGTGCGGACAAGAGGGTGCTGGCGGAGATGGCGGCCACGGCAAAATCCGTGTCACCCTGCATTTCCCGGCCCATGACGTAGGCGATGGTGGCCGTGGGGGCTGCAAGCAGAATTAAACCCGGCAGGTAATCAACGGCATCCACGGACAGCAGATTGAACAGCAGGAAACCGATACCCGGTAAAATAAACAGCTTTATGAATATGGCGCCGGTGACCACCCGCCAGTAGGACCGCATCAGATGCAAGGATATGGAAGCGCCGATGAGTAGAAGTGCCGTGGGCAGGGCCAAACCGCTGAGAATATCCAGGCTCCGGAGTATAATGACGGGGATGGGGATTTGCAGCGCTGAACTGCCGATCCCGGCCAATGCCGACAGAATGACCGGATTGGCGAAGATCTTTTTGATTACCGCTGTCTTGTTAAAGGCGTCGTCTTTTT
Organism: Desulfobacteraceae bacterium; assembly: GCA_013003715.1. Lineage (GTDB taxonomy): Bacteria > Desulfobacterota > Desulfobacteria > Desulfobacterales > Desulfosarcinaceae > JABDIN01. The sequence continues at coordinate 9,426 of JABDIN010000031.1, forward strand.
CCGAGGCGTAAGCCTGGAGCGCGATCACCGACAACAGGTTCTGGAGAATCATTAAAAAGCCCGCAATGATACCGGCGCGCACCAGTCCGCTGTCACCCAGAAAATAGAAGGCAACGGCCAGGCCGATATACCCCAGATTGCCGTGTCCGGCGCTTTGAATAAAGGTTCCACGCCGGGAATTGGGCAGGTGCCGGAACCGGCAGATCAGAAATGCCAGAAAATAGGCCATGGCCGCCGAAAACAAGGTAATCAACAGCACCGCTCCCTGAAATTGAGTGCCCAGGGAGGATTTGGATATGGCACGGAAAATCATGGCCGGAATGGCCAGGTAATAAACCAGCCGGTTGGCCGGTCCCAGAAACGCTTCTGGAATGAATCCTTTTTTCCGGGCGACCCATCCGAGAATGACGATGATGAAAATGGGGATTATTGTGGAGAGTATTTCCAATCGATTTCCTCAGGCAATTCAGTCATGTTTTCCATACGGTAATGGTTGATTTCATCGCGGAACGAGGCTGCCTTTTTCCGGGCAGCTTCAGCACAATAACTCCCCGGTTCGAATAATCTGCTTATACTGCGTTCAATGCGGTTTCAAGATCCTCGATCAGGGTATCCACCGGTTCAACGCCCACGGACAATCTCACCAGGCTCTCGCTCACACCTGCTTTGGCACGGTTCTCCGGGCTCAGGGCCACGTGGGTATTGGTGATGGGCTGGTTGGCCAGGCTGGTGACCCCGCCCAGACTGGTGGCCAGGCTGATGGTTTTCAACTTGTCCATGAAACATTTTGTCTGCTCAAAGTCGCCGTCGATTTCAAAACTGAGCATGCCGCCGAAACCGCTCATCTGGCGGTTGGCGATGGCATGATCCGGATGGGACGGCAGGCCCGGATAATAGGTGGTCCTGATTTTTTCATGGGTATCCAGAAATTCGGCGATCCGCTCTGCCGATTCGTTCTGCCGCTGGATCCTGAGTTCCAGTGTCCGTAAACCCCTCATGGTTAGAAATGCAGACATGGGGTCCATAATACCGCCCATGACCTTTCGATAGTTCCACATCCGTTCCGCGTATATTTTGTTCGAACACGCGATACCGGCGGTGATGTCGTGGTGGCCGCCCAGATATTTGGTGGCGCTGTGGACAACGATGTCCACCCCCAGGTCCACGGGATGCTGGTTGATGGGAGAGGCAAAGGTATTGTCCATGATGACCACGGCGCCTTTTTTATGGGCGGCGTCCGCCAGCGGCTTGATATCCACCACCCGCAGCAGGGGATTGGTGGGGGTCTCCAGGTAAAGCACGGACAGCCCCTTGTCGATTTCGGCCATCAGTTCATCGGTTTTCCAGCAGTTTATCAGGGTCGTTTCCACATGGTACCCGGGAAGAATGTCATGGAAAAGCTCGTAGGTGCCGCCGTAAATTTCCTGCATGGCCACCACACGGTCACCGGCCTTCGCCTGGGACATCACCGCCGTGGTGATCGCCGCCATGCCCGAGGCAAAGCCCACACCCCTTTCGCAACCCTCCAGGGCCGCCACCGCATTTTCCACTTCCTGCACCGACGGGTTGTCCCATCTGGAATAAATATATCCCTCGTGTTGTTGAACGACATCGATCAGATCATTCGACCGATCAAATTTATAGGTGGCGGTCAGGTATATCGGGGGAATGGCGGGTTTGCCTTTCATGCGGAAGTCTCCTTTAAATTATGGTGATCGTACAAAAATAAACTTGAAAAATGTCATAACGCCGAAAATATGTCAATATTTACGGTGAAAGACATCGGGCAGCTTGCCATGAAACCCGGCGGCATCGATTTTTCAATACGGTTTTCCCATATTCACCGATGTATGCACCGTATGACTGAAAAACAGGGTACGTCCGGCCAATTCACCAGCCAGCAGGACTAACGGCAGCCATGGGGGGATCGTATCGAGCAATATGAGGACAACCAGTGAAAAACCAAATTGGACGATGATGCGTGTCCAGTATGTCACGGACCGGTAGTGAGCGCGTCCGGTGAGCTGCTGCACCCGCCCGCCGGTCATCCACAGGGACGGCACCGTGACGTGGACAATGCCGCCGATGATCAGGGATACCAGGAGAACGGGCTTGACGACGTTTGCAAGAGAGCCGAAAGGCGGATAAATAAGCCCGCCGGAACCCAGCAGGGTTGCAGTGATCATGAAGAAAACCATGGGTGAGGCATTGTTGATCGCGGGGTATCCGGGCGGGCCATATACCCGGGCCGATGTATATATCGCGATGATGCCGGTGACCGATGCAGGGATCAACATCAAGGGCATACAATATCCCCGCCAGCGCAAGCCGGTGTCAACCGCCAGAACGGCGCCACAGCAGCCGAATGCCAGAATTTCCCGGGACAACCAGCTGTAACGGAGGTTGACGATACTGCGCACACCGCCTGTGGGATGTCCCAGATGCAGGGTTGCCGCGCCGAATCCCAGGATCAGGATACCCAGCGCGGCCCCCGGAACGAGGGGAGAACACAAAAGCGCATTATCCGGGGACATGAAGGTTATACCGGTGAAAACCATGATCATGCCAACAGCCATCTGGCTGAGCACCGTAAACACAACCAAGGGGGGTTCGCTGGAACTCATAAGAGGTCTCTCCTTACCAAATGCGGCATCCGCGGGGGTACAAACCGCACCGAAGGATTCAGCCGGTCGAATTGCGGGAAGCCGGCCGGGAACCGCAAGGTGCCCGGGGTATCCGATTTCAGGACGTCGATCAAGTCCAGGGCCTTTACCGGGCAGGCATCTACGCAAGCCGGTTTCAATCCGGCATCCAGCCGCTGCCAGCAGAGGCTGCATTTTTCCGTCTTTTTGACCACCGGGTTGTATTGGGGGGCGCCGAAGGGGCAGGCCCGGATGCAATTGCCGCAACCGATGCACTTGGCCTGGTCGTGGATCACCACCCCGTCGTTCTCCCGTTTCCGGTAAGCGCTTACCGGACAGGCTTCCAGGCATGCCGGTTTTTCACAATGGTTGCAGGCCAGGGAATAAAACGAGCGGTTCCGGTGAGGGTAAATCTCCTCACTTAAGTCGTATATCCGGCGCCACACGACGGTGGCCGGTTGATGGTATTGATTTTTACAGGCCATGGCACAGCTGAAACAGCCGAGACAGCGCTGTGAATCTATATAAAAACCGAGCTGCCGTGACATCGATTCACCCGACCCTTTCAATATCCGCGAATTGATCGTGGATGGCCACACCCGGCGCTCCGGTCTGGAAAGCACCCATATCCGCAGACCGGTCATCCACCAGGTTTTGCACGCAATAGGCGTTTTGATTGAACCAGACCTCATACAATACCAGACAATCCCGGGACACATTGGTGGTGAGTCGGGCAGGAGCGGTCAATTCACCAATGTCATTGAAAATCCGGACGGGATCGCCGTCCCGGATCTGTTTGGCGGCGGCCGCTTCCGGGTGTATCGCCACATGGGGTTCCGGATTGAAATCCGCCATATAGTCCAGGTTCTGGAACTGGGAATGGATGGCGAATTTGCTGTGAGGCGTCATTACCCGGAACGGTGCCCGGGCTTTTCGGGGTTCGCTGAATTCCGGCAGGGCTTTGTGGCCGTAGGTGGCGGCCGTTTCCGAATAAAATTCGTATTTGCCCGATGGGGTTTTGAATCGGCGTTCATGCCAGGCGGCGGCCGGCATTTTTGCCTTCACCGGTCCGTTGCGAAGCTCCCGCCAATCCGAAATACCGAACATCTCAAGGAGTTCGGGATTAAATTCGCGGTCGATCCATTGCTCATCGGTGAGATCAGTCGGGAAGGTACAGGAGCCCGGACTGAGTTCATTCATTTTTGTGGAAAGCGCCGCCGCGATTTGGGTATTTGACTTACACTCGTGCAGGGGCGCGATGGCCTGTTCATTGATACTCAGCCAATAGTGCCAGTAAGACACATTGATGGACCATTCCTCAAAAAGAGTGGTTACCGGCAGCACGATATCGGAATGCTCAACGGTTTGGGTGAAAAACTGTTCCACGGATACGATCAGGTCCAGGGAATCGAAGGCCTTTTCCAACAGCGGGCGGTCAAAGTCCTGGGACATGGGATTCCGGCAGGTGATCCAAAGCATGCGGACAGGCGGATCCCCGGCGTCGATTATTTCGCGGGCCAGCTTGTTGGTGTTGATCAACCGGTCCGATGTTACCTGGGAAGACGCGGCATCTTTCGGCGGCGGCATATCCGCCGCCGCATAATTGAAGATCCGGTTCGTCAGGTGTCCATAGCGCACACCGCCGCCCTCGATACCGATGTTGCCGGTGATCGCCCCCAGGGCATCGATGGCCCGTACATTGGCCCCGCCGTTGATATGCCGCTGCATGCCGTAACCGATCCAGATAGTGGCCGGTGTGGCGGAGGCGAATTCCTCAGCCAGCCGCCGGATGTCCTCTTCCGGAAGTCCGCAGGCAGCGGCGGCCCACGGCACCGTGATATTGTCTTTCAGGTAATTCGCAAATCGATCATATCCCACGGCATGCCGGGTCACGAACGTCTCGTCCACGAGTCCCAGGTCCAGAATATGGCGCGCCATCCCCAGGGCCAGGGCGCCATCCGTGCCGGCACGGACCTGAAAATAAAGGTCGGCCTTGGCGGCGGTCTGGGTGAACACCGGATCGATGACCACCACCTTGGCCCCCCGCGACTGGGCTTCATAAATATATTTCATGGTGTGAATGGAGCACCATGCAGGGTTCACGCCCCATAAAATGATATACCGGCTGTTGATCATATCCTCCGGGTCGTTGCACCACATGGCGCCCATGTCAAACGCCTGGGCATCGATGCCGGCCGGCCAGCAGGGAGTGCCCACCGTGCGAGTGGTATAGCCCAAAGCGGACATCATCCCCTGGGGAGAATTGTTGGTCACGCCATGGTGGCCCGAGGCTTTGGCTAGGCACAATCCCAGGAGCGATCCATCCTGTTCCTTGAGGGACAGAATTTTTCGGGCGATGATGTCCATGGCTTCATCCCAGGAAATCCGCTGCCACTTGCCCGAACCCCGGCCGATCTGTCGCATGGGTGTTTTGATGCGGTCCGGGCTGTATACCCGGCGTGGGTATGCATAGCCTTTGACACAAAGGCCACCATCGGTAAATGTGGATTCCGGCGCCCCCTCGATGAACCGGATCACCCCGTCCTTGACATAGGTCTTGATCCCGCACGTATCGTAGCAATTTCTCGGGCACACATTGCGGAAGATCTCATAGTCACCTTCGTAAACGATTTCTTCACTCACACCGGCCCTGCTGAAAAGCCCCCCGGTCAACACCTCGAATCCCTTCCGGAATGATGCCCGTTTCAGATTGATGTCGTATTTCATATTGTCGGCCATATTTGATTCTCAACCACCTCTTCGGGTGAACATAGGCATCCGGTCGGTGCCCTTTACAAGCGCGTTTCGGCCCGATCATTTCATAAAAATACCGGACATTCAAGTTTGTAAAACCCATGAACCCAGGGTGGGCGCATGTGGATTCGGCATGGGACCAGATACTTTTAAAATATGGGTATGCATTGATACAAGGTACGGATATAATTTCAAATGACAAAATCCAAATGTCAAATGAAGGAATGTTGTCGATTTATCTTCACTTTTTTATAAAGCGGTCATTAAAAACGGACTATATATTGGCAATTGATAGCAATCGTCTATAAATGCCAATTGGAGGGATCAGCGATTATTCTTTTTTGATTTTAATGATGACCAGGTTGATGGAGTCGTCGCTGAAACCGAGGGCCGATGAAAAGTCGCCCGCCGTGGTGCAACCGATTAGCGCCATGCCGGGAAAGGCATCGTGGATGTGATTCAACATGAGCTGATGATCGTAATTGATGCTCGAGAACACAATCCCGGCTTGTGCCGAAAGCCCTTTCATCTGCGATTGACAGACGGAGAGCACTTGATCTGTCACCCGTTTCGTATCAATGACTTCGGCCTGCCCGAGTCCGATTCTCATCATGTTTGGTACCTCTCCGGCTGCGCGGCTTCGACCATCCGGTTGATTGCCGGTAAGGACTGATCCCTTCTATCCTAAAGCGACATAGAGCGTCATCATCACCGCAAACCCCATCATTGCACCGATGGTAGCCACATCGGTGTGTTTCTCAAGTTGCGATTCCGGGATGTAGCGCTTTTGCTTGTGTAATCATTTCCGGTGAGATATCCACACCGAAGATGTCGCGAACACCGGTTTCGAACAAGTATCGGGAGATCTGCCCGGGACCACAGCCCACTTCACAGACGGGCGCATCTGAATTCACCATCCGGGAA
>JABDIN010000068.1 GCA_013003715.1 Desulfobacteraceae bacterium
CGGAACAGCTCCTCCGCATCGCTGAACTGGGGCATCAGGTACGGATTGCCCAGGTTGGTCACCTCAATGTTCCGGCATCCGGCAAAGATGAGTGCTTCCAGGTAAAAGATCTTGGCCCGGGTGGAGATGAACTTCTCCAGGTGTTGAAACCCGTCGCGGATGGTGATATCACCGAGTTCCACTTTTCTCGGCATTCTGGGGAAGATTTTCCAATAATCATATTCGGTCATGTCATATCTCCTTTCTCTCTGGTTTTACCAATGGTAACATCTTTTTTTATTTAAATATCAGCGTCCCTTGAAAACCGGTTTCCGTTTTTCCCGGAACGCGGCCAGTCCCTCCAGGCGGTCTTCGGTGGGGATGCAGACCCAGTAAGCGTTGGATTCGATGGCCAGGCCGGTGTGAAGATCCGTCTCCATACCGTAATTGATGGCATATTTGGCCTGTTCTACGGCAATGGGACCGGCCTCGCAGATCAGGGCGGCCATAGTCCGGCTCTCTTCGATGAGGTTTTCCAGGGGGCAGACCTTGTTCACCAGACCGATGCGCAGGGCTTTATCCGCGCCGATTCGGGCACCGGTGAAAATCATCTCCTTGGCTTTTCCTTTTCCCACTAGGCGCGGCAGCCGCTGGGTACCGCCGGCACCGGGAATGATGGCCAGACGCGTTTCAGTCAACCCCATGGTGGCATTTTCCGATGCAATCCGGATGTCCGACGCCAGGGCCAGCTCGGTTCCACCGCCGAATGCATGACCGTTGACGGCGGCTATGACCGGTTTATTCAGCTCTTCAACGGTGGTGAACAAATCCCGGATGGTATGGATATATTCTTTCACCTGCAACGGGCTCAATGTGGCGCGTTCTTTCAGGTCCGCACCGGAGCAGAAGGCTTTCCCGCCGCTGCCGGTGATGATCACCACACGCACCTGTGGATCGAATCGGATGGATTCGATTTTATCCCGCATGGCATGCAGCAGCGCGAAGTTCAATGAATTCATCACATCCGGGCGATTCAGCGTGATCAACAGAACACCGTCCGATTGTTCGGAGAGTAGGATATCCTTGCTCATTTAGGCCTCCATTTTGATGTATTCGTAAAAATAATATAAAAAATCATTCATTATTATTTTCGTTCAAGCCATCAACCACAATACAATTCAACCAAAACCTAGCATCCGATATGCCGTGAAATGACGATCCGCTGAACTTCGGATGTCCCTTCACCGATATCCAGCAGTTTCTGGTCCCGGTAAAACCGCTCCACGTTGTATTCTTTCATCAATCCGTAGCCGCCGTGAATCTGGACCGCGCGATCCGCCACGCGCCCCATGAGTTCACTGCAGTATAATTTGGCCATGGCGGCCAGTTTCTCGAAGGGGCGTTTTTGGTCGCGCATGGTGCATGCTTTGTACAACAGGTTTCTGGCGCATTCCAACTCTGTGGCGGCATCAGCCAGTTTAAATGCCACGGCCTGGAATTTTGAAATGGGCTGCCCGAACTGCTCACGGTTTTTTGCATACTTCAATGCCGCCTCATAGGCGCCCTGTGCACCACCCAATCCCATGGCGCCAATGGACAGGCGTCCGCCGTCCAGGGTTTTTAACATCTGGTGGAATCCGTCCCCCTGGTTGCCGAGTATATTTTCGTGGGGCACGCGCACATCGTCGAAATACAGCTCGGCAGTGTTGGAAGATCTCCACATCATCTTCTTGTGCATGGGTACCGCCTTGAATCCCGGAGTGCCTTGTTCGATGATAAAACAGGTGTATTCCGGTTTGCCGTTGGGCAGGGTCCCGGTCAGGGCCTGTACGGTCACGCCCAGCGTCATGTCACAGGCCGCATTGGTGATGAATATTTTGGAACCGTTGATCACCCATTCATTGCCGTCCCGAATGGCCGTGGTTTTGCTGCCGCCCGCATCGGAACCGGCTGTGGGTTCGGTGAGCCCGAATCCCCACAGCGCCTCCCCCCGGCACAGCGGTGGCAAATACTTCCGCTTCTGCTCCTCGGTACCGAAATAATAGAGCGGACCGATACCCAGAGAGTTTCCGGCAGCTATCGTGGCGGCCTGGGAACCATCCACCCGGGCGACTTCTTCTACGGCGATGATGTAAGAAAGATAGTCCATTTGCTGGCCGTCGTATGGTTCCGAAACAAACATGCCGAACAGACCGATTTCGCCCATTTTACGGGTCAGTTCAGCAGAGAATTCCTCCTGTTCGTCCAGTTCCATCACCACCGGGGCAATCTCGCTTTCCACGAACTTCCGGACCTCTTTGCGTATCATTTCCTGTTCTTTGGTTAGATCAAAATCCACTCGGCCTCCTTTCAAAACGTCTCGATCATAAGGCTGAAATTAATAATTAAACTGTGCGCAACAACAAGTTGCCGTTTACGGTTCGGATGCGGGCGTTTGAGAAAAAATTTTTACGCCGCCGCCATCTTTTAATCCTCTGATAACAAACTTTTCATATATGCCGGCGATATCATCCACGGAAAGTCTGCCGTTGGGTTTAAACCAGATGGCGCCGGAGGTACATAGGGTGAGAATGGCATATGAAAGAATTTTCACATCCTCTTTTGCAAATATGGCCTGCTTGCAGCCATTGCTGATGATCTGTTGAACCATGCGTTCATACTCATCCCGCTTGGCGACAATGTTCTGATAGTGATCCTCAGTCAATCCCCGAAGTTCGCTGTTGGCGATGAAGGTCTCCTTCTGACGGGTCAGGTGAAAATGGACATGATTCCGGACGGCGTTGCGCAATTGCGCCTCGACATCATCGGCGGCCGCCACTCCCTGTTTCAAATAGTCCGTCAGATCATCCAGGGTCGTCTTGTGAATATTGTATAATATGTGTTCCTTACTCGAATAATAGTAATATATGCTGGCTTTTTGAATGCCGCAGCGTTTGGCGATTTCACTGACACTGGTGGCAAAATATCCTTTTTCGTAAAACAGATCGATGGAGACGTCGTTAATCGTCTCTTTCATGTTGGTGCCCATAATTCCGTGCGCCCTCTACCTTGGTATGGCAGACAGTCGTCGCCCGCCGTTTCTCTGGCCCATCCATTTTACCGTCCGGACGGTAGGTAATTTGACAAAAAATTCCACTTTTTGAGGTTTTTGTCAAGATGAAACTTTTTCACGGCCGGGGCGACTGCCCCGATTCCCCCTTTTACCGCTCCAGAGCCTCCCGGACTTTGGCCAGCAGGCTTTGTACGGTAAAGGGTTTTTGCAAAAACCGCACCCCCCGGTTCAACACGCCTTGACGGGTGATGACCTCTTCCGTGTATCCGGACATATACAGCACCCGGGCTTCCGGTTTATGTTTACGGATTTCCGCGTACACCTCGGGCCCATTCATTTTCGGCAACACCACATCGGAAAGCACCAGATCAATCGGTCCCTCGTACTTTCCCACCACGTCTTCCAGCTGATCGATATTTTCCAATTCCAGGATTGTATATCCATAGTGGGTCAGAATCCGGCCGGCCAGATTCCGCACGGTCGGTTCATCCTCTACGATGAGCACCGTTGACGAGCCGGTGACCGGCTTTGGTTTGTCGGCCGTCCGGCTGTCCGCTTCGATCCGGTCCGTGGTCAACGGCAGGAATATTTTAAACATCGTGCCCAGCCCCGGCTCGCTGTAGGCCCATATATTTCCGCCATGCTGTTTGATGATGCCATACGATGTGGCCAGCCCCAGACCCGTTCCCTTGTCCTTTCCCTTGGTCGTAAAAAAAGGCTCGAAAATCCGCTTCACGGTATCGGGCCCCATCCCGTGGCCGGTGTCGCTCAAACTGAGCAATGCATAGGGGCCGGGTACTGTTCCGGGCCGGGTTTCCGCGTCTTCCCGGGTCTGTTCCACGCAAGTTGTTTCGATGCTGATGACACCCCCATTTTCCATGGCATCACGCGCATTGACGGCAAGGTTCATCAGCACCTGTTCCAACTGGGCGGTGTCCGCATTGACCAATAGCGGCTCCGGACTAAGGAACAGCTTAAGGTCGATGTCTTCACCGATGACCCGCCCCAGCAACTTTTCGAATCCGGTAACCACCGTGTTCAGGTCCACCGTTTTCACCGTGAGCACCTGTTTGCGACTGAAGGCCAGAAGCTGGCGGGTAAGATCCTTGGCCCGCAGGGCGGCTGCGTGTATCTCGGTCAACGGCTCATTATTCGGATGGGTTTTTGTCAATTCTTCCAGCACCATCTCGCTATACCCCAGTATGATGGACAGCATGTTGTTAAAATCATGGGCCACGCCCCCGGCAAGGCGTCCGACCGCCTCCATCTTCTGGGCTTGGGTCAGTTGTTCCTGGAGGGCGCGCCGGTCCGCTTCCACCCGCTTTCGAATTTCCTTTTGCCGCCCCTGGTTCAACCGTGCGTCCAGCACCGGCGCGATGGACGACACCATGGTTTCGAGCAGATCGATATCCTCCGGAGTGTAATCCGTGTCTTTATTGGCGACCTGAACCACACCGACAACCCGGTCACGGTGAATGATAGGCAGGGAGATATGGCGTTCTATGGGAATGTGGCCGGGGGGGATGATCGTTGACGGTTTATTGAGGCAGATGGTCCTTTTTTCGCGAATCGCCTGGGGCCAACTGCTGTGTCCCCATTTGTCTTTTGGGAAAACATAGGTTTTATCCGGCACCTCGCATTGTTTCCATACCATCCGCGACATCGTCGGTACCACAAGGTCCCCTTTGTCATCAATGTATCCGAAAACACCGTATTTACTTCCGGCGGTCTCCAATATGATCGACAACACCTGGGCATACATATCTTCATCGGCAACGGTCAGAAAAACCTCGGCAATACGGTTTCGCAACGAAAGCTCATACGCCGACCGCCGCACCTCTTCCTCGCTTGACCGCAATGCCGACTCGGTGTTCACCCGTTCCGTTATGTCCAGGTGCGTAATAAAAATGTACTCCGGGTCCTCCCGGTTATTGTATATCGCGTCTGCATGCAGCAGGGCGTATTTGGGCTCGACCGATGCCGAGCAAATCTGTAGAATCTCATTCTTGATCTTTTGGCCATTTCTACACTGTTCAAACAGCACTCCAGCTTTCAAATGAGAGTTGGTGTGGTAAACGGTTTCAATCAGGGATTTTCCCACAAGGTCGGACTTGTGGCGGTATCCCAATACTTCTACGGCGACGATGTTGCAATCGGAGATGAGTCCTGACGGCTCGACATTGAAAGCCGACAGGGGTAGGTTCTCGAAATAGGCCTTCAATTTGGCCCTTTCCGCTTTCAGGGCATCTTCAGCCCGCCGGCGTTTAGAAATATCCATGACGCTGGCAACCGCGCCGGCATATTGCTGATGATCATCGAAAATCGGGCTGGTTTCGATAAGCGCATGCATCCGGCTGTTGTCCTTGCGGATGAATTCGAAATCATGCTGGGCGCTTTTCCCTTGGCGCCGTTGTTTGAGTTTGACCTGCGCATCCGCCTTGCCGCGCTCATCCATGAAGTCGAACAGGTGGGCGCCCTCCATTTCCGCCGGGGAGTATCCGAGCATCTCCGCCATTCGCGGATTCACATAGGTGGTGAAGGCGTTTTCATCAATCCCCCAGATGCCTTCCTGAAGATTTTCGACCAATTGCCGGTATTTCGATTCACTTTGTTTCAGCCGTTCCTCAACCTTTTTTATATTGGAGGTATCCGTGGTGATATGGATGATTCGCCGGAGCCTGGCGTTTTCATCAAAGACCGGCGTACACGATACAAGAAAAGTGCCGTTGAGCGTTTCGATTTCCATTTCAACCGTTTCCACATTGCCTGTGGATAACATTTTTTCCATCGGGCATGAGGTGATTGGAGAAGACACATCAGGACTGTGCATCACCTCATAACATTTTTTCCCACGGAGTTCGGACAATGTGAGGCCGGTTATTTTTTCAGTGGCGCGATTCGCTGATAGGATGGTGTGGTCCGCGTCCAGAATCATGATGGAATGACCGATGGAATGATATACCTGTTCCAAATCACCATTGACACTGTCCAACTCTTCCCATTCCCGTTTTTTTCTGGTCTCGTCTTCAAAATTACTGGTTTTCACCACTTGACGCTCCTTGCCGGTGTCGGATACTATCCAATCCGGCCGACTATCCCCCGGAGATTGCCGGGCTTTTAATGCAGGATTCACGGCGTGAATCTCTTTTTACGTATAGATAACCCTTACTGCGGGTGACGTGAACACGATGAGGAGGCGACCACAGGAGGCGAAAATGAAACCAAGAAACGCAACGGTGTAGCACGCAAAATGAAAAGGTGCTGATATCCTAGCGGGTTTTGTAATCATAGGAGATACCTTCGGCCAATGCAACTCGTATTATTCATGGATCCCGTATGGTTGCCCGGAAAGGTTCTCCTTGTCAAACATGCGAATACCCCGGCTCAGGGTGATCATATATATTCGGCATGGCTTCGGACACTTTAAAATATTGGTATGCGTTGATGCAAGGCACGGTTAAATTGTCAAATGAGAAAATCCAAACGCCAACTGGCGGAATGGTGTCGTTTCATCCCCAGGTTTTTATCAAAGCGACCCTTAAAAAAGATAGAATACCTTCATTTGAAATTCGAGCTTTGTCATTTGACATTACACTCCTTGTTTTCATCGGGCCCTATTTCAACCGTATCATGTTTACAAGCCTGAGCCCTGTAAGCCGGCTGGACCGGTGCCCAAGCCTTGAGAGTGCGGATAAAGTTTTGGTCTTATTCTCCCGATATCCACTATACACTTAAATTTTCCCGGTTATGCAGATGAATCCTATATTGAATAATTTTCTATTCAGACCCTTTTTTGAAAGGTTGAACTTCACCGCTACGGATGCGGAAGAAGACCAAAGGCGCAGGCTTCTGGTGTTGTTCATGCGGCTGTCCCTGATTCCCTTTCTGATTTTTTCTTTTGCTGATCTGGTCAGTGGTAACTATCTGGAGTTGGCCATTGAATTTTCGGCGGGCCTGTGGGTGTTTTTCTGTCTGATCAAATCGAATACAAAAGGATCCATTGAATGGATATACATCACCATCACGGCGGCAGTCGGGGCGCTTTTTCTATATTTTGCCGTTGACGGCGGCATTCAGGGCACTAAAATTTACTTTTCCTTCACCTTTCCGGTTTTCACCTTTTTTTTATTGGGAACAAAAAAAGGGGTGCGGTGGAATATCATTTTCTTTCTGTGCCTCCTGCTGATCCTTTCAAACCCCGGCGGTCGGTTCAGCCTTTTCGCGTATCCCCGGGAAGGCGCCTTCAGGTTTCTGGTGGTCTATATCCTGATTACACTGTTGAACTACATCTACGAAAAGGTCAGAAGCCGTACACAAGCTTTTCTTCGTCATGAGAAGGATAAACTAAAAGCCGCCCACAAGGCGATGGAATCCACCAACGCGCTGCTGCTGAAATCAACCGCGGAAGCCACAAGCCTGGCCGAAGAGGCCCGACTGGCAAACCAGTCCAAAAGTGAATTTTTGGCCAATATGAGCCACGAGATTCGCACCCCCATGAACGGTGTCGTCGGTATGACCAACCTGTTGATGGGTACTGATCTGACCACCGACCAGTTATCATATACCGAAACGATTCAAAACAGCAGCGAATCGCTGCTGGAAATCATCAATGACATCCTCGATTATTCTAAAATAGAGGCCGGTAAATTCAATCTCGATTGCATGGCGTTCGACCTCAGGCTCACCGTCGAAAAGGTGGGCGATCTCCTCTCCTTCAAGGCTCACGAAAAAGGCCTTGAATTTGTCATCGTCATTCACCATGAGGTGCCCTCGCTGCTACGGGGAGACCCCGGCCGGTTGAGACAGATCCTGATAAATCTGGCCGGCAATGCCATAAAATTCACGAGCACCGGTGAAGTGGCGATTCGCATCTCGCTGGAAACCGAAGCCGCGGAACAGGCCGCCTTACGCTTCGGCGTAACGGATACCGGAATAGGTATCCCCGAAAACCGTAAAGACCGGCTTTTCAAGTCCTTTTCTCAGGTGGATGGCTCCACCACCAGAAAATACGGCGGTACCGGCCTGGGATTAATGATCTCAAAAAAACTGAGCGAGCTGATGGGTGGACGAATCGGGGTGGAAAGCACCGAAGGCAGAGGATCCGAATTCTGGTTTACGGCGGTTTTCGAAAAACAACAGGTGAGCAGAGAAAAGCCGGTGGCCATTCCCAGGCATATCCGGGGGAAAAAAATTCTCGTTGTGGATGATAACGACACCAATCGTCTCAGCCTGAAAGAACAACTCGAATCATGGGCTTGCCGATATCATGGCGCCGCCGATGTGGAACAGGCCATGACGGAACTCACTGCTGCGGCGGCTCACAGGAATGCCTTTGACATTGTTATTCTCGACATGAATTTACCCGACGCCGAGGGCGATGTGTTCGGGGAAAAGGTGAAACAAAACCCCGACCTGTGCGGGACCATTCTAGTTCACATGTCGGCGGTGGGCGTTCGGGGAAATGCGAAACACCTGGAAAAAATAGGCTTTTCAGCCTACCTGACCAAACCGATAAAACAATCCCAGCTGTATGACTGTCTGGTCATGGTGACGGACCGGAAAACGGAAACGGCACCCAAAGCACCGGACTCGATTGTCACCAAGCACACGATATCCGAAAATAGAAAACGGGATGTCCGGATACTTTTAGTGGAGGATAACATCGTCAATCAAAAGGTCGCGGAAAGCTTCGTCAACAAGTTCGGCTACAATACCGATATTGCGAATAACGGCCGGGAAGCCCTTAAAGCATTGGCGGAACACACCTATAACCTGGTATTGATGGATTGCCAGATGCCGGAAATGGACGGTTATGACGCCACCGGTGAAATTAGAAATCCCACATCGAATGTACTCAATCACAATGTGCCCGTCATCGCCATGACCGCCCATGCCATGAAGGGGGATCGGGAAAAATGCATGAAGGCGGGGATGGATGACTATCTTACCAAACCGGTTGATCCCAAGGCATTGTCCGACATGCTCAAAAAATGGCTGTCGCCGTTATAAGCAATTGAAAAATATCGATATTCAGACAGACGCGATTGCCGAGTCGATACCGGCGAACATAACCGTGACGCCATAACGCCCCGTTTCACCACCGGCCGCCGTGACGATTCCGTTTTGGCCCCCTGATTGAGCCCCTGAGCTTGCATGGCCGGCATCAAATGGGCATAATAGGTGATTCCATTTCGATTTACCCCTGAAGCGGCAACCCATTTTAAATTCCGGAACTCAGGTGAGTGGATCCGGACATATGATGTCTGTATCCTGAAAAACCGGATTGCTGACATATTACGGATTGAGCTTGCGTTATTCTTTTAACTTTGTATATTGCGCCATCTCTAATCACATAAGGAAACCACCAACCAATGACACAACAGATCAGAAACCATAAAATTCGAAATATCGCAATTATCGCTCACGTGGATCATGGAAAAACCACGCTGGTGGATGCCATGTTTTCCCAGAGCGGTGTGTTCCGGAAGGGCCAGGCCGTGGATGAACGCATCATGGACAATATGGACCTGGAAAGGGAACGCGGTATAACCATCGCCGCTAAAAATTGTGCGATCTCCTGGAAGGATATAAAAATAAATATCATCGACACCCCCGGCCATGCGGATTTCGGCGGGGAGGTGGAACGCGCGTTGTCCATGGCCGACGGGGCGATTTTATTGGTGGACGCTTCGGAAGGCCCCCTGCCCCAGACCCGGTTTGTGCTCCAGAAAGCGCTTGCCTCCGGGCTGCAGATTATTGTGGTGATCAATAAAATCGACCGCAAGGACGCCCAGATCGAACACACCCTGGATGCCGTGTACGATCTGTTCATCGACCTGGACGCCACCGAAGAACAGCTTGAATTTCCAACACTTTATGCTGTCGGCAAATCAGGCATAGCCCAGGAAACCCCGGAAGAGGCCGGCCGTGACCTCCACATTCTCCTGGATACGATCCTCGAACGGATCCCCGGTCCCACTGCCGATCCGGACACCCCCCTGCAAATGCTGGTATCGGACCTGGGATACTCCGATTATCTCGGACGCCTGGCCATCGGCAAAATTGTCAACGGCAGCGCCCGGGCCAACGACCAGCTGGTATGCATCACCGATTCCGGCGAACATTTGCCGCTGAAAGTCTCTAAACTTCAAGTATATGAGGGCATGAAATTCTCACCGGTCAGTCATGCCGACACCGGTGATATCATTGTGCTGTCGGGTATCGACGATGTGAAAATCGGCGATACCATTTGCACCGCGCAAGCACCGGCGGCCCTGCCGCGTATCACCGTAGACGCGCCCACCGTATCAATGAAATTCACCATCAACAACGGGCCATTGAGCGGCAAGGAGGGAAAATATATTCAATCCGCAAGGATCCGGGAACGACTGAAAAAAGAGACCCTGATGAATGTGGCCATTCAGGTGGAAGAGGGAGGTGACCGGGACAGTGTCCTGGTCAAAGGCCGGGGGGAATTCCAGTTGGCGATTCTCATTGAAACCATGCGCCGGGAAGGATTTGAATTTTGTGTGGGCCGGCCCGAAGTGTTGATGAAATACGAGGGCACCCGAAAACTTGAACCCATTGAACATCTATTCGTGGATTGCGATGAGCGATTTATGGGCATTGTCACCGAAAAGCTCTCCTCACGGCGGGGAAAAATGAATACGGTGGTCAATCATGGCACCGGACGGGTCCGCATGGAATTTTCCATTCCCAGCCGCGCCCTCATCGGTTTTCGGGATGAATTTCTGACCGACACCAAGGGGACCGGTATCATGAACTCTTTTCTCGAAGGATATGGTCCCTTCCGGGGAGAATTTAAAAGCCGGTTCACGGGTTCCATCGTGTCGGACCGCCCTGGCAGTGCCGTGGCATATGCCATATTCAACCTGGAACCGCGCGGCAGTCTGTTTATCACTCCAGGGGATCCGGTATATGAAGGTATGGTGGTGGGGGAGCATAACCGTGCCCAGGACATCAATGTGAATCCGTGCAAGGAGAAAAAACTGACGAATATCCGCGCCTCCGGTAAGGACGATGCGGTGGTGCTTTCCCCGATCCGCCCCATCACCCTGGAATACGCCATAAACTTCATTCGGGAAGACGAGTTGGTGGAGATTACCCCGAAATCGCTTCGGATGCGAAAAGTCGTGCTATCCGCCCAGAAACGTCGGCAGCAACGAACCCCAACTGCTGAATCCGCCACACCCTGATACTGCCTGTAATTCATGGCGGATGTCGTTTCGATAACTTTATTCACGGGAAATATCAACCCGGCAACTAAATAGTGTCCATCCAGAGATAGCATGAAACATGTAACAAATGATCCGATGTACCGGTTCCTCATCATCATGACCATATGCTCGACGGTGGGATTGCAGGTGTGGCGAACCTTGTTCAATAATTTCGCGGTGGAAATCGCCGGACTCGAAGGAAGCCACATCGGTATTATCCAGTCTGTCAGAGAAATACCGGGATTTTTGGCCTTGCTCGCCGTCTATTGCCTGTTGATCATCAAAGAACACCGGCTGTCGGCCCTGTCCATCCTGATTCTCGGACTCGGGGTCGGGGCCACGGGGCTGTTTCCGACCTTTGCCGGCCTGACCATCACCACCCTGATCATGAGTTTTGGTTTTCACTACTACGAAACCACCAATCAATCCCTGACCCTCCAATATTTTGACCGGAACACCTCCCCCTGGGTATTCGGCAAACAACGCAGTATTGCCGCTGCCACGAATATCGGTGTCGGTATCCTCATCTATCTGTTCGCGGCCATGGTTTCTTACCAGACGATTTTTCTGGTGGTCGGACTGGTGATTCTCGCAGCCGGCATATGGGGTTTCGCCCAGAGTCCCACGCGGGAGGATCTGGTGCCCCAGCGCAAACGAATGATATTTCGCCGTAAATACTGGCTCTACTATTTCCTCACCTTTATGGCTGGTGCGAGAAGGCAGATATTCATCGCATTCGCCGTTTTCCTCATGGTGAAGAAATTCGGCTATTCGATTCAGGAAATTACCATTTTATTTGTGGTCAACAATATCATCAATTACTTTCTGAGTCCGGCCATCGGCAAGGCGATTATCCGCTTCGGAGAACGAAAGGTTTTGTCGGTCGAGTATTTTAGCCTGATCTTCGTATTCCTCGCATATGCCGTGGTCGAATCCAAAGCGGTGGTGGCGGCTTTGTACATTCTGGATCATATCTTTTTCAATCTCGCCATTGCCATCAGAACCTACTTTCAGAAGGTGGGAGACCCCAAGGACATCGCCCCGAGCATGGCCATGGGATTCACGATCAATCATATAGCAGCGGTGGTATTACCGGCAGTGGGCGGCATTTTATGGATGGTGGATTATCGCATCCCCTTTATCGCCGGGGCGGCCATGAGCCTGGTCTCCCTGGCGGCGGTGCAGAAAATACACTATCCGGAGTCCTCCCCGCCCGAAGCCCCATAGACCTGCAATCCCACCCCGGCGGCCCATGCCATTGAGAGCATTCATACCTGGTGCCCGGCCGGCGGCTATTCGCCGCCATCCAGAACTTCACGGATAATCCGGGCCAACACCTTTCTTTTCACCGGTTTTTCCAGGTATGCGGCGGCGCCCAACTCCGCGTAGGAGGTGGATGCCAGGGTCTCGCTGAATCCGGAACACAGTATGACGGGAGTCTCCGCCCTGATGGCGAGTATTTTCCGGATAAGGGCATCACCGTTCATTTTCGGCATGGACATGTCCGTCACCACCAGGTTGACCTGGTCCGGATCGGATTCAAACCGCCGAAGTGCCTGTTCCGGATCCGTAAAGGCCAGAACCGTATAGCCCAACCTGGTGAGAATCTTCTCTCCGATGGCCACAAGGGGTGTTTCATCATCCACCAGCAGAATGGTTTCCGCACCGCCGGCTACGTCCGTATCCTCGACCTGAGGCGAAACGGCCGGCTGATCCAGCGCGGGAAGAAAAACGCTGAATACCGCACCCTCACCGGCTGCGCTTTCAACCGTAATGGTGCCATTGTAACCACTGACGATGCCATGAACCACGGCGAGCCCCATACCACTGCCCTTGCCCACTTCCTTCGTCGTATAGTAGGGGTCGAAAATCCTGGTTTTTTCAGCCGGACCGATACCATGCCCGCTATCGATCACGTCCAGCCGGACGTATCTTCCGTATGCCAGATCTACATTCATCCCGTGATTATCAGCGTCCACATCGAGGTTGCTCAATCGAACGGTGATGGTGCCCCGACCGTCAATGGCATGGGTGGCATTGGTGCACAGATTGATCACAATCTGGTGAATTTGTGTGGGATCAGCTGAAATCGTATACACATCACCGGCCACTTCTCTTTCGATCGATACCTGTTTGGGGATCGATGCCCGTAACAAATTGAGGGATTCGTTCACGATGGTGTCCGGTTTTATCGGCAACCGCTCATGTTCGGACTTCCGACTGAAGTTGAGGAGTTGCTGGACCACTTCTTTCGCGCGCAGGCTGGCCGTTTGTATCTCGGACAAATTTTCCCGGGCGGGGTGGTCCCGGGTGATATCATCGGCAGCCAGTTCGGCATTACCTAAGATAATGCTGATGATATTATTGAAATCATGGGCGATCCCACCGGCCAAGGTCCCCACCGCCTCCAATTTGTGGGCCTGCTGCAAACGCTCCTGGAGATTTTTCTTGTCGGATATATCCCTCAGTATGACCAGCATCCCCGCCGGTTTTCCCATATGATCGTTAAATCTGGAGGCACTTATGCTGACGTCCAGCAAGTCTCCGTTTTTGGTGAAGCGCCGGGTTTCATAGTTGTGGCAGGGAATACCACGCTCGATTACCGATTTTATCCGTTCCCGGGTAGAGGACTTTTCGGCATCCGGCAGGAATGAAATGGGCTGATTTTTAATTTCCTCGAAAGCCCAACCGAACATATGGGTGAACGACGGGCTGGCATAGAGTACCTTTCCATCCAGATCATACATGATAATGGCATCAGCGGAGGAGTGAATAAGCGACCGGTACCGTTCTTCGGCTTCCCGGGATTTTTTATACAATTTACGATAGCGTTCCTCGCTGTCACGGAGCGACTCATTGACAAGCTGCCTCTCAATTTCAGATGCGGCCCGCGATGAAATGATGGTGAGGATATCTTTATCTCCCGCATTGAGGTTCAGCCGCCGCCGGGACATGGCTGCCAGCATACCGATAACATTGCCGTTCTGGCCCAACAACCGAACTCCCGCAAATCCCTTGATCCGATATGCAGCCAATTGGTCGTGATCATCGAACAGATGCCCCTCATCACTGGCGTATACATATAAACCCTCTTCCAGTATTTTGTCCAAGGGCCGTTCTGTCAGGCTGAACGATATGTCGGATACCATTTGACGATCAACGATCATGGACGTCACATCCAGATGCCCGTCATCGCCCATCCTGCCCACGCATGCTATCTCAGCGTCCAGAAATGCGGTGGTGGCCGACACAATCAGGCCCATGACCGCTTCACCGCTAACCGCCCCCAGGCTGGTGGCGAGCTCTTTAAGCGTTCGTTCCCTGTGTGAAATCGCATCCGTCATATGGTGGAAATCTTTGGCCAGTTCATTTATCTCGCCATAGGACAGTTCCGGCAGGGGCGCCTCATAGTTTCCATTGGCAATGGCGTGTGTATGATCCCTCAATTGAGACAACGGATCACTCAGCCACTTGGCCAGAGCAATGGCAACGGCCACTGAAATGGCCACTGACACCAGCATACAAATCAGGAAAAGATTTTTCACACGCCGTGAAGTGGATGACAGTTCGGCTTCTGTTTGTGAGATGATCACTGTCCATCCCGTCTCTTCGATCATATTGACGCAGCCGACATAAGGCACCAGGTCCAATTGGTAGGTGAACCTTCCGGCAGTGCCCAGGCTGCCGGCGGGCATACTTATGATATTCTTTAAATTTCTTTTTTGTTTCGTCACCGTCGGATCGCTGTGAAAAATGACGACGCCCTGGTGATCGAGAACCATGGCAAGGGTGGTGTCTTTGAAGCTGAGATGTTCAATGGTTCCCGAAAGATGGGTGATATCCAAATCAACCATAAGAATCCCATCCGCATATGGGATACCTTGCGTGATGGTCAACTGGCCGGTTAGCGGCGACAAAAAGGCGTCGGACCACATGGGTTTCCGATGCTTCACCGTATCTTGAAACAAGGGGAGTTGAGACAAGTCAAGACCGATGAAATCCTCCCGGGTGGGGCGCTGTTGAGTGGACAATCCCACATTTTCAATCCTGCCGTTCTTTTCCAGCAGATAAATGGCTGAGAATTCATCCGTGTGTTGTACAATGCCGTCCAGGATACTGTTGGTCTGTTCATCCGAATGGAGGTGATCGCTCAACAGGACAGTAATATTTTTAATGGTTGACTCTGCGTTTGCCAATTGTCCTTTGAGTTCATTGGCCAGCATGTCCACCAGCATCAGATTTTTATGCTGAATGTTTGCGGCTATTTGTCTCGTCATATAAGTTTGAGAGATCAAACCGATGAGGAGGATCGGAATCACCGACACCAACAAAAAACTGATAACAAGCGATTTTCTAAGGGTTTTCGGTGACCTCATCGACTATTCCCCACTGATGAACAGACCATTTTTGACCCTGACCGGAAAATGATCACGAATGACATCCCCGCTTTCATCAAACCGGATTAACCCCTGCAATCCATTGAAGGTGCCGATGTCATGAATGGTTTCCCTGATAACAGCGGCATCGGGGTCTTTTTCCAGAGCGGCAAACAGAATTTGCGCCGCATCATACGCGTGGCATGCGGCAAAACCGGGTTTCCGGCCGAACCGGTCATAAAAATTCTGCGAGAACGCCAGATATCGAGGAGCTGTGCTGTTCGCATCCAGGGTGTGCATGAAAAACAGTCCCTCTGCGGCACTGCCGCCAAAATGAACGAGTTCGTCGGTGGCGGACCAGTCACTGCTGACCACCTGAGTATTCGAACCAAGTTTATGCAATTGTTGGAGAAGCATGGCCGAATCCAATGCATTGGCCAGAATGTAGATGCAGTCCGCATTCCGGGATACCACCGCCTCTGCCATCTTCATGAAAGATATATCAGGGCCGGAGAGAAAGGTATCCACTGCGGTGATCTTACCGCCGAGTGCTTCAAACCGGTCACGGAAAGCATCGAAAGCACTTTCGGTGTGCTCCCGGTTGGTGATGTCGATTACCGCCGACACCCGTCGCAGTCCAAACCGGTTGAAAACCTTGTCGGCCAATAAGGTGGAAGTCTGGGCGCTGTTGGGGAAAACCCGGTAAAAATAATCATCCAATCCGGAAAGCGCGTTGGTGCTGGTGGTCGGACTGATGAGCAGGATTTTGTTCTCATTGGCGATGGGAACGCCGGCCACGGACATGGCGCTGGTCATGTGCCCGATGATGGCGCAAACGCCGGCCTCAATGAGCTCTCGATCAACTTTTACTGCAATATCAGACTGTTGTTCATCATCTTTGATGATCAGTTCTATGGCACTGCCATTGATCCCGCCGTGGGCGTTTTTCTCTTCAACCGCCAGAATAACCCCATCCCTGCCGGCAATGCCCAGATCGGCAACACGGCCGGTGATCCCGCCGACGAAGCCAATCCTGACCGGATCCTTTGCGCTGCAACCAACACTGATGAACAGAACCCACAGAAAAATTACGATACGGCGTTTTGAACGATTCATGGCCATATATCCCTGACAGCTTTTTCGGAATGAACGATCAGGCGGTGGGCCTTGTCGTCGATTGGCCCGATCCATTGCATACCCGGCTATCTATCGATATTTACATGCAAAAATCATGCTACTGGAAGTGACAATCCTGCTGAAACAGGTTTCAACCGTTCCGGCTGACCTACCGGTTGGTTCGCGTGCAGATCCGATATTCAGGGCTTTCAGGGCCTGTTGTTCTCGTCAGTGTCCTGTTCGGCGCCCAGCATCTCTTCGGCTTCCATCCACATCACATTGATGATCCCAAAGGCGCACGCCAGTAAAACACCCAATATCCAACTGAAATACCACATTGTTTACCTCATTCCCACTTATTTTAGAAGGCTAAGGCATGGTTCACATGTTCGTCAAACGGTGAGTCCATACCAACACAAATGAATCATTCGAGAGCACGAATCAATACGCGTGCGTATCCTTTTGTATCTTCTCTTCGGTTATTTTTCCCCGCAATATCCGGTACACCCAACTCGTATAGACCAGCACGATGGGCAGAAATACCACCACAGCGATGAACATCAGATTCAGGGTCCGGTGGCTGGAAACAGCGTCGAACGCCGTCAAACTGCTGTTGGGATGGGTGCTGGACGGAAGGATAAAGGGAAACATGGCGAAACCGGCGGTCAGGATAACGCCGGATACGGATACGGCGCTCGCGATAAAGCCGGCGCCTGAGCGTCCGGCTGCGGCAAAAAAGATGGCCAGCAGTGCGCCGGCAACGGCCGCAACCGGTGCTGCGATCATCCACCCATGGATCGTAAAATTCGTCAACCACCCTCCGGACACAATCTCGGCCTGTTTATCCGTGGGCATGTAAGCCATGGCGGGGTCCGGTGCCGAGACAATACGATAGCCGTCAATACCCACCGCCTGCCAGATGCCGGCCGCACAAAACGCCACTATCAAGACAATCCCCATGTACCTGACCATTTTCACGGCACGATGGTGCAATTCACCCTCGGTTCGCAGTTGCAGATAACTGGCACCGTGCATACCCAGCATGGCAAGGCTCACCACGCCGGCGAGCAGTGCGAAGGGGTTGAGCAGTCCCCAGAAACTGCCGGTATAAAAGGACCGCATATACTCATCGTAGTAAAAGGGGACGCCCTGCAGCAGGTTGCCGAACGCCACACCGAAGACCAGGGCGGGAATGGCGCCTCCCACGAACAATCCCCAGTCCCAGGCGGAACGCCATACCGGATTCTCAAGCTTGCCGCGATACTCGAATCCGACGGGTCTGAAAAACAGCGCGAACAACACGAGAAGCAGGGCCCAGTAAAAACCACTGAATGCCGTCGCGTACACCAGGGGCCAGGCGGCAAACACGGCGCCCCCCGCCGTAATGAACCATACCTGGTTACCTTCCCAGGTCGGCCCGATGGCATTGAGCATGATACGCCGCTTGGCGTCACTTTTGGCCAGAAACGGCAACAACATGCCGATGCCCAGATCAAATCCGCCCAGAACGGCGAATCCGATCAACAACACACCCACAAAGCCCCACCAGATTAATTTTAAGGTATCATAATCAAACAACATGGCAATTCTCCTATTCGCTTACATGCTGCATGTGAAACCGCCCTTTTCAGGCGTTCAATTCCACAGGCGGATGCGCCTCGAAATGATAACGGCCGGTTTTCAGACTGCTGGGTCCGCGCCGGATAAATTTGACCATCAGGTAGATTTCAACAATCAGAAACAAGGTATACAACAAGGTCAAAGCGACAATACTGCCGACGAGATCCCCCACACTCAGGGATGAGCTGGACAGGGCCGTGGGCAGCACTTCACCGATGGTCCACGGCTGACGGCCGTACTCCGCGACGAACCACCCCATTTCAATGGCAATCCACGGTATCGGCAGGCTGAACACCAGGGTCTTGAGAAACCATGGTTTCCGATCAAAAGTTCGGGTGGCACAGAAATAAAAACTCAATCCGATCAACACGAGCAACAAAAAGCCGAGTCCCACCATAATACGAAAGGACCAGAACATCAGCCCCACATTGGGTATGGTATCCCTGGCTGCGGATTGGATCTGCGCCTCTGTGGCGGCGGCCACATCCCCGGTGTATTGTCTCATCAGCAAGCCATAACCCAGGTCGGCCTGGTGCTCCTGAAACACAGCAATGGTTGACGGCGACCGGTCACCTGCCCGTATCTTTTCCAATGCCGAATGGGCGGTTATCCCATTGCGGATGCGGATTTCGTTTTCGGCGATCAAATCCTTGATGCCGGTGATGGGTGTATTCAGCGACCGGGTGGCGATGATGCCGCCCACCCACGGAATGCGGATCTCGCCGGCGGTTCGCTGCTCATCTTGATCGGGGAAGCCGAACACCGTGAAATGCCCGGGAGGTGGATCGGTTTCCCATTCCGCCTCCATTGCCGCCAGCTTGACCTTCTGCACCTGTCCGGTGACATAACCACTTTCATCGCCCAGAACGATGACGGATAAAATGGAGGCCAGGCCGAAACCGGCCGCCACGGCAAATGATCGCCGCGCAAACGCCAGGTCCCTTCCCCTCAGAATAAAGTACGAACTCACGCCCAGCACGAAAATGGCGGCAGCGGTGTAGCCGGCGCCAAGGGTATGAACAAATTTGACCTGGGCCACCGGGTTGAAAAACAGATCGTAAAAGCTGGTCAGCTCCATCCGCATGGTTTCAAAATTGAATGCGGCGCCGGCGGGATTCTGCATCCAGGCATTGGC
The DNA here is from genome assembly GCA_013003715.1 of Desulfobacteraceae bacterium. Taxonomy (GTDB): domain Bacteria; phylum Desulfobacterota; class Desulfobacteria; order Desulfobacterales; family Desulfosarcinaceae; genus JABDIN01. Next base: position 19,516 of record JABDIN010000068.1, read on the forward strand.
CACCAGAATCCATAGTGCTGAGAGATTCGATCCCAGGGCGACGAAAAAAGTCGCCGTCAAATGAGCCCGCCGGCTCAGCCGGTCCCATCCGAAAAAAAACAGCCCCACAAAAGTGGATTCCAGGAAGAAGGCCATCAGTCCTTCAATGGCCAGGGGGGCGCCGAAGATATCGCCGACGTAATGGGAGTAGTAGGCCCAATTGGTCCCGAATTGAAACTCCATGGTTAATCCGGTGGTCACCCCCAGCGCGAAGTTTATGCCGAACAGCTTTCCCCAGAAGCGGGTCATATCCTTGTAGATCTCTTTTTTCGTCATCACGTATACGGATTCCATGATGAACAGGATCCAGGACAATCCCAGAGTCAGGGGAACAAAAATAAAATGGTACATGGATGTCAATGCAAACTGCCATCGGGACAGTTCAACCACTCCTTCTGCAGGCACCATATGGATACTCCTTTAATTGTCTCGCCCACAGGATTTCGGGCGACTGACGTTGGCATTACCGGGCAACCGGGATAGTGAAAAGTGTTTACAATCTTTGCGATTTCGTTTTTTATACAATTATTTTAATTGATTTGGAACAGTGAATGGATAGCGGACATCGCTGCCATGAGTCCAAGGCAGCCCGGACGACAAATATTTCGTTCCCTTTTACAGATGGCAAATCAGAAGTCAAGGCGTATTACGGCTGAACGATGGCTGATCGGCAGATCACGGTCCGCGCGCTGGTGGATCGCAGCATCGGTGGGTGTGGGCACATGCAATGGCATACTATTGATATTACAAGCATACTTGATTTCAAGCGTCATACACGGCACCTATATGGACCACCTGCCACGCGTCAACTTCACACTGCACTTTCTGATACTGGCCGCCGCTATTATCGTCCGCGCCATTCTGACCTGGGCACGACAGGTTTCGGGTTTCAACGCCGGTGCAGCGGTAAGACAGGAAGTCCGGCAAACGCTCGCCACCCATATCATGTCGCTGGGACCGGTCCGCACCGGGGCTCACCCTTCCGGCGCTCTGGCCGTTGCGGCCATGGAACAGGTTGAAGCTCTCCAGGATTTTTTCTCTTTGTATCTCCCTCAATTGCTATTGGTTGCAATGGTTCCGGCTACAATACTGGCCGTTGTTTTCCCCTTCAGCTGGGCGGCGGCCTCTCTTCTGCTATTCACCGCACCCCTGATACCGCTCTTCATGGTGCTGGTGGGTATGGGGGCCGAGAGTGTCAGTCAACGTCATTTTCAAGCCCTGTCGAGACTCAGCGGACATTTCCTGGATATTCTGCACGGTCTGCCCACTTTGAAGATATTTGGACGAAGCCGGGCTGAAACCGGCAACATCGAAAAAACATCCCGGGAATACCGGCAGCGGACCATGGGTGTTCTGCGGATTGCATTTTTGTCATCGGCCGTGCTGGAATTCTTCAGCGCCATGGCCATCGCCCTGGTGGCGGTCTACCTGGGGCTGCGGTTTCTGGGGTATATCGAATTCGGCAGTTATGGTTTGCCGTTGACCTTATCCGCCGGATTATTCATCCTTTTACTGGCACCTGATTTTTATCAGCCGTTCCGGGATCTGGGTGCCTATTACCATGCCAGGGCCCATGCCGCCGGCGCGGCCGAAGAGATCATGAACATCCTCAGCATGGAGAAGCCCTCGGGCGAATCCACGGCATCGAAACCCGCACCGGACCGGTTTTCCCTGATCACATTGAGACGGATCGACCTTGGCTTTGATAACGGAAACCGCCCGGTATTCAACGGGCTGAACCTGGACATCCGCAGAAACGAACACGTGGCCCTGGTGGGTGAAAGCGGTGGCGGCAAAACCACATTGTTGCATCTGCTATTGAAATTCGTTTATCCGCAAAATGGTGTTGTCCTGCTCGATGACATGAATCTCAACCACATCGACGCCGACAGCTGGCGCCGGGATCTGGGGTGGATGAGCCAATCCCCGTTCCTGTTCCACGGCACCATTCGGGAGAATATACAATTGGCCGACCCATCGGCGACAGACCGGCAGATCGAAACAGCCGCCCGGCAGGCCCATGTGATGGATTTCTGTGATCGATGGCAACACGGGCTGGATACCCACATGGCCGAACGCGGGGTCGGGCTTTCCCGGGGACAGGCCCAACGGGTGGCGCTGGCCCGGGTTTTTCTCAAAAATGCGCCCATCCTCCTGCTCGATGAACCCACGGCGGCTTTGGATAACGACACGGCGGCTTTGATTCTTGGCGCATTGAAACAATTCGCAAAAGACCGGACAATGATCATGGTATCCCACCGGTTATCAAAGATCACCGCCATTGACCGCGTCCTGGTGCTGGCTGAGGGCCGTGTAGCCGAAGAGGGATCCTTCGAACAACTCATGGCCGTCAACGGGCGTTTTCACCGGTTGTATCATCGCCAACAGGAGCTCGAGCGCTTATGAATCGACCAGCCGGCGCCATCATCTTGTTCACCCGCCTGTTCGGCCGGCATTGGCGGGCCATGGGGTTGGGCATATTGCTGGGAACGATCGCCCTTATTTCCGCCGTGGGACTCCTGGCACTGTCCGGATGGTTTATTTCCGCTTGCGCCGCAGCCGGCCTGTCGGCAGCCACGGCGCATTTGTTCAATTTTTTCTATCCAAGTGTCGGGGTTCGCCTGCTGGCCATGATGCGTACGGCGGCAAGATACGGCGAACGCATCGTAACCCATGACGCCACTTTCAGGATATTGGAAACCCTGCGGGTATGGTTCTACCGGCAACTGGAACCGCTGACGCCGGGCCAGATCGCATCTTACCGTCATGCGGACATCCTCAATCGCATGGTCTCGGATATCGATGCGCTGGACAATCTTTACCTGAGACTGCTCTCGCCCGGCATTACCGCCCTGGCCATGATCCTTCTGGTGGTGTCCTGCCTCTGGGTGATCGACGGATCCATGGCCCTGACCGTTTTGTGTTACCTGTCCATCGCCGCCATTGTCGTCCCGGGTATCACGGCCCGAACCAGCTGGGCGATGGGGCCCGGACTGGCGGCAAGCGCCGCTGAACTAAGGATCAGGGTTGTGGAAGGTATTGAAGGCATGGGGGATCTGATCGCTTTTGGCGGAGACCGCCGCCAGTTGCAGCAGATCAAAACGGATCAGCACCGGTTGGTCGATCATCAGCGAAAAATGAGCCGTATCAGCGGAATGAGCAGCGCCGCCATTACCTTGACATCCGGTTTCTGCATGATCACGATCCTGTATATCGGCACGGGGAAAGTGGAACTCAACTTGATCGGGGGCGAATTTCTGGTGGTCTTCATACTGGGTGCGGCAGCCTCCTTTGAGGCGGTGATGCCGCTGCCGGCGGCCTATCAATACCTCACCCACACCGTCGAATCCGCCGGCCGTATCACGGAAATCGCCGGATCCCGGCCACTGGTTGCCTTCCCGTCGCAAACATTTTCCACCCCCGCTCACCACGGCATCCGTTTCGAAAACCTGAATTTTCGATATCTCTCCGGTGGACCATGGGTGGTCCGGGATGTGAATCTGACAATTGCCGCTGGTAAAAAGATGGCCGTCGTCGGTGAAACCGGCTCCGGGAAGTCTTCGTTGCTCAACTTGCTGATCCGCTTCCAGGATCCGGTTTCAGGTACCATCCGCATCGGAGATGTCCGCATCGATCGTATACGTGAATCCGATTTAAGACAATTAATAACCGTGGTCCCGCAGCAGGCGCACATGTTCCATGCCAGTATCCGTGACAATCTGTTGATCGCCCGCCCTGATGCCACGGAAGATCAACTGGCCCACGCTCTGACCATGGCCTGCCTGTCCGATTTCGTGAAAACGCTGCCGGATGGCCTCGACACCTGGGTGGGGGAATCCGGCAGCCGGTTATCCGGTGGCCAAGGCCGGCGGATAGCTGTGGCACGGGCCATTTTGGCCGACGCCCCGATCTGGTTGCTCGATGAACCCACCGAGGGCTTGGATCGCACCACGGAAAAAAATCTGATCCTAAACATCACCCGTCTCACCCAGGGCCGGACCGTTATGTTCATCACCCACCGGCGGGCATTGCTTGCGGACATGGATCAGGTGGTGGAAATGAGCAGGGGTAAAATCGTCAGCATAACCTGAAAAAGGAGACCGGATGTCTTACCTGTTTTATTGTCCCCAAATGGCTGAAATCGCCCGTTCCATCGCCGCAGCGGTTCCGGGCATACGCCTGGGACGCATCGATTGGCGGGATTTCGAGGACGGCTTTCCGAACCTGAAGATCCACGATGCCGAGCTACTGCGAAATGCCGGTGTTTTTTTTCTCGCCGCCTTTGACTCACCCGGTGAAATCTTCAAGCAACTCTCTGTGATTTATGACCTGCCGCGGTTGTCTATCCGGGATCTCACCGTGATCCTGCCGTTCTATCCCACGGGTACCATGGAACGGGTGGAGCAGGAAGGGGAAATCGCCACCGCCGCCACCCTCGCGAGAATGTTGTCTGCAACCCCGCTCTCAAAATCCGGTCCGCTGCAGGTGATCGTTTATGACATTCATGCCCTTTCGGAACGGTTTTATTTCTCGGATCGGGTGATTCCAAGACTGGAATCCGCCATGGCAATCCTGAAGGAACGGATCAAAACAATGGATAATATGGCCATTGCGTTCCCGGATGAAGGCGCCTGGAAGCGGTTTCGGGGCATGCTCGGGGAGTATCCGATCATCATCTGTCATAAAGTCCGTATGGACAAGGACCGGATCATCACCATCAAAGAAGGGGATCCGGCCGGCAAGCATGTGATCATCGTGGATGATCTCATCATGACGGGCGGCACCATTCTCCAGTGTAAAAAAGCCTTGAGCGATCACGGTGCCCGGCGGGTCAGCGCCTATGCCACCCACGGTGTGTTCCCCGGGGACTCATGGAACAGATTCATCAATGCCGGATTTCACAAACTGTGGATCACCGATTCATGCCCCAGGCAGGCCGCCCGCCTGTCCGTGGTCGCCCCATTTGAAATCCTCAGCCTTGCCCCGGCAATTTCGGAAATCATCAAAAAAGAAGGATAGAATATCCGTTTAAATGCTCGAATTATAGATCACTTTCAAATGATTAAAAATGAAAAATTATTTACTCAAACACCAATTTGATGGCATTGTTGACAAAAACACTATTCTCAAATCAATGTGACGGCTGCCAATCACATACAAAAATTAACGGCATGGAAAGGACAGTATATGAAATGGCTCATTATTGTATTGGTTATCGTTCTAACGGTTATCGTTTATAAAACGATGCAAAAGCGTTTACCGGATTCAGGCGGAATCGCCATAAATGGGCCGGCAGTGGATGAAACAAGCATTGCGGCTGCGCTTGAAATGGAAAACGCACAAAGTACTGTCATCGCCATTGACAATTATCTCGGCGGACGGTTTTACACGGATCCCTCACAAATGACATCCGCGGAACTGAATTTCATGTATGTAGAGGAGGTGGAGAGAGAGGTGAACAACGGCGGTTTCAAACAATTCTTCTACAACAGCTCGGGGGACCATGCCCATGAGGCATTGAACGCACTCGGGATTATCGGTGCCGGCCATACCGCGAAGCTTCTGTCCCTCGCCATGGAACTATTTCCGGACAACAGGGTGCCCACGGACAGGGACGACCGGGTAAAAGTGCTCGAGCGGATACAAGGCGATGCCGAAGCGGTGTGGCATGAACTCGATGACCGCTTTTTTCAATACGAAGATGACATCTCATCACTACTCGTTGACTACGTTAACGCCAACAGAGATGAATTCCACTAAACTTTTGGAATGACGGACGAACACCGGACGGAATTTCCGTTCCGGCAAAGCATGATTGAACATACGGGGGAACCTTCTCATGTCCTCAAGCAACGACAACGATTCTAAAAAAAGTGTTTCAGAGGCGCTCCGCATCCGGCGGGAACGTCAAAACACATACCGCGAACGTGCCCTCGCGCTTTTTCCGAGGATCTGCGGCCGGTGCGGCCGTGAGTTCAGCGGGAAACGTTTGCGCGAGCTGACCGTTCACCATAAAGACCACAACCACGACAACAATCCGCCGGACGGCAGCAACTGGGAATTGTTATGCATCTACTGCCACGACAATGAACACGCCCGGAACGAGGTGGCCGATGCTTATGACAACGCACCGGCAGGCGAGTCTCCGGATCGGGAATTCGGACATCAACCGTTTGCCGGATTGGCGGATTTGTTGAAGAAAAAAACACCCTGACCGAGAAATCAGGGTGTTATTTTTCAGTCGCGATGCAGGATCCGGTCCCTCTCTGTGATCCGATCACATCCGTTGCCGTCACCGGATGATCCATCATTGATCACAGACCAACAACGCCGTTGCAGCAAGCCCTTCCAGACCATCGCGATTCAGTCACGCTCATAGGTCAACTTGAGGGACCAGTGATTCAGGATTCCGGTATCCCAGCCCTCAAGGTCTTTAATATTGAGGGTCCACGCGCCTTGAACCGGCAAGTCCATCAAGGTCTCCAGGCGTGGGTGGTTGACCTGGTCGTAAGTACGGTGGATGTTCCGCGACCCGCCGCCTTCACGATCGTGCAAAAAGACGCTGTGGCCCGAAGGCGCCACAAGTTCCACCCGCAGATCGCGTATGAAGGTGTGGGTAACGTCCAACAGGACCTCGATATTCCGCACGCGGCCCCGGGCATCGATTTGAATCCGGTCATCTAAACCCACGGGGTTATTGTCCGGTATCTTCAATTCCGGTGTAGACTCCTTTTCGATGGATTGTTCGGCGGATTGATAATGGATTTCAATTTCCCACGCATTCAGGCGGCCCATGTTATACGCTTCGAGGTCTTTGATGTGCAGCAGCCAGTTTCCGGCAAACGATTCACCATGCAGCCGGTATAGCTCTTCGTGGTCGGTCGATACAAACGTTTTCACCAGATCATGACCGGGTTGATTGTGCTGGGCGTAGAGAACGATCCGGGTACCCCGGGGACTGTATAAATCCAGGCTGAGGTCCCCTTGATAGGTGTGGATGATATCCACACCGACGGTGAGCGATGTAATCGTTCCCTCTCCGGTCATGGGGATGGTATCGCGCATACCTTCAGGGGCATTGTCGGGGATCAGCAGATCCGGGGCGCTTTCACCGGTCACGGCACCTTCCGCGGGATGTGTCGGCGCCAGACCGACACCGAAAAACATTTCGGCCCCCGGCACGGATATTTCCCGGAGGATAAAACCGGAGTCCGAACCGTCCCACTCCCGGGATGACGGCAGGGTGGTATTGGATAGTGCGATCCCGGGAATCCCGGCAAACAGATCCGTCGCGTCGCCGCGCCGGTCATTTTCAAGATCCCTGCGGCCGTCCGCCTGCAGAAGCGCGCATTGATAATGCCGGTCGGTTGAACCCTGCTGCCACTCGTTGGAGCCTTCCGTGTCGCAATGGAATACAGCCAACCCGCTGGCAGGTAAATGTGCGTCGAGCCCCAATCTCGATCGGTTTTCCAACAAAAAATACTCGTTGGGCGTGTCGGTGACGTACTTGTAGACCTTTGCATAATCTCCGTGTGCGATGCCCCGTTTGCCCGCCTCGTTCAGTGATACAACAAGGTCCGGCCAACCCACCAAATCGCGCAGATAACTGCATATGGGTGCTGGAGTACGGCCGTAATTGTTATGGTTGCCCGAACTCATCAAACAATAGCTCGCCAGTCCGGCACTCTCGGTGAAATCATCATCCCGCCGGCCGTAGTCGTAAAGGTCCGGGAAGCGGCAAAGCAAGTGCCCGCTTTCGTGACAGAAAGTGCCGATGGAGAGGTCAAGCGAACTGCGGCCGAGACTGGTGAGCATGTAGTAATTCGTTCGAATACCATTGTGCTGGAACGACATCTCCGAATTGTGGGGCCACAGATCACTCGGCCGGCTTGTATCGCCATTGATGCCATACACGGTTCGCCCGGCATATAAAAAACTGACGGCATCGACGACGCCCTCGTTGCGGCTGTCGAATTCCGCCAGGTTGAGGTTGAATCCGGTGATGGCGGCCTGGAGCGCCTCGCGCTGCAGGGGATGGGTTTCATAGTAACGGCGATCATGGGAAAGCCGCACCGGTCCCACCACCCTGTTCCGATAATCCAGTTTCCCATTTGATACTTCCCGGAAATACGTGCGCACCGAACAATGGTTGCCGTTGGCGATGAAATTGTCGTCGTTCAGCATGGCCTTCACATCATCAATCCGCATATCGATGCGCAGATCCTGAAATTCCACCAGAATCGTCATCCCCAGGACATTGCCGTCACTCACCCGCCGTCCGGCCAGCAGCCCATTATTGGGCCCAAGGGTGAAATTGACCCCGCCGGCGCCGGGAACGATCCCTTCACCCGGATAAAGCGTTCTGAAACGGTTTTCGAACTTGGCCGAACGCACTTCCGGAGACTCCTGAAGATGGCGGCGGGTGCCAACCGGCGGACGTTTGTGGGTGGGGATGCCCGAGGATCGAAAGCGGCCGCTGATCAGTTGAGCATAGCAATACAACCCCTTGGTTTCATCATACACGACCGTAAAGCCATCCATTGTTTCATGGCGGGCATAAAACTCGTCACCGGTTACCACCAGAGCCACCGGTGTGCCATTTGCCTGTTCCAAAACTATTTTTTCCGATTGTATAATACTCATGGCGGGGCCTCCTTTGCTTGGGTTGTCGGTTATGGCGCGGCTTCTTCATGAACGACATGCAAAGTGGATCAGCTCCCATTGGGGTTGATTGTAAAAACAGAAGGCGTCGGGCTGCAGATAGTGTTCGTGAAACGGATTCCGCTTATCGGTAGAAGCACAATATCGAACCGGATCAATGCGGTCGAGAGATGATTCGACGGGTACCCACGAAGATGCAAAGACGGATTGGGAGCTTGTTGTTCTGTAGATACCTAGTGTGTTAGCAAAAGGATCGATACCAGTCAAGGCCTTTGAAAACAGCCCTCAGGGTGATCGCATGCAGATTTGGCGGGGCATCAGATACTTTAAATATGGTTCATGCGTTGATACAAGGTTCGGTTAAAATTTCAAATGGCGGAATGCTGTCGTTTTATCTTCACTTTATCTTTATAGTGGTCCTGTAAAATGGATAGCCTACCTTCATTTGGAATTTGAGTTTTGTCATTTGACATTATACCATCTGTTTTCACCGGACACGATTCCAACCGTACCATTTTCACATGCGTTACCCTGGAGCCGCCTTTCAAGAGGATCCTGGGGAACATCGCTTTCGTTTCGGCGTTGCAGCCCGGTCTGCCAGCATATTCATCGCAAGGCCGGACAATACGATGACCGCTCCCAGCAGGCGCCGGGGCGATAATGTCCGGTAAAACAGATAATCGATGACCAGTCCCGCGACCACCTGGCCCAGGAAAAACAGAAGCGTCCCATAAATCACCGGGATCCTCGGAAGGATATAATTGATCCCGACCACGGCGGTGACACCACAGATGCCGCCGCCGAAGATGTACAGGGGGTGCAGCGAGGCGAGCAGTGTGAATGAGCCGGTTACGTCCACACCGCCGGCAAGGGCGAATAGCGCCACGGTGCCCAACCCGGTGATGTAGTTGATCCGGGTGCCGCGAAACACACCGATCCGCAGCGCAAGCTGAGCGTTGACCACCATGGTCACCACCACAAGCATACCCGTCAAAACGGCGATGGCGATATAGAATGCATTTACCCGCCATTGTTCGATCATAAAAAGAATGCCCATCAGAATGATACCGAACCCGACCAGTCGCCGGTGATGAAAAGGATGCCGCGTCATCCCCAAAAATCCCATGCTGTCGGCAATTACGGATCCCAGGCACTGCCCCATGATACCCAGGGAAAGGGTCAAGGAGGCACCCAGAACTGCAAAACAGACGTTGTTTGATACAACAATAAAAAATCCGCAAACGCCGCCGACATAAAGGTAAAGCGGCGGTTTCTCATTAATGTGTTTCTTCTCCAGGACCGGGATGAGCAGAGATGCCGCGGCGAGCCCCACCAGGTGGATCACGATATTCGCAAAAACCTGGCCGGTCTTGACAGCCAGGACGCTGTTGAACATAATCATCATCGTGATGACGGCACCGATGGCTGTGGCGAGTACAATCTTCAAATTCGGATCACCCCTATCTCTTAATTGGTAAGCTGGAATCGGACGTGCTGATGACTTACCCGATTAAGCGGGCGGACGAATAGGACATACGTCCTAATCCCGAACGAATAGCGGCATCCGGAAATATATATAGGGACAAAAATGGAACGATATATAGATAAGGCGCAACAACGTATCTACCTCGACAAGTTCGGATTCAGCGAATTTCTTGACCAGGCGTTTGTCGGAAAATTGAAAACCTATAAATTCAGTCCCGGCGAATTCATGATTCGGCATGGTGAGCCCGCCGATCATCTGTGGTTTTTTGTGGAGGGGCGGTCAAAAGTCTTCATGACACTCGAGAACGGGAAATCTCTCCTGATCCGATTTTACGCACCGCCAGAAATCGTGGGGGATGTGGAGGTATTCAGCCGGACACCTTACATCTGCAACATGCAGGCACTGACAACCGTGGCCTGTATCGGCACACCCAGCCATGTGTTTCGGGAACACGCGGAATCGAATCCCAGGCTCCTCGTATTCATGTGCCGCAATCTCAGCAACAAACTCGCCAATTTCAACCTTCTCAGCGCCGTCAATCAAAAGTATACGCTTGAAAACCGGGTGGCCGCATATCTGGCGGCAGTCTCAACACCACATGAATCCAGGCACCGGATATCCGAGGAGATCAATACAAGCAATCTTACCGAACTGGCTGATCTTTTGGGGTCAAGCTACCGGCACCTGACGCGGACGCTTAAAAAATTGAAAAACGACGGCATCATCGCAAAATCGGGTGATGACTTTGTCATTCTAGATCGAAAAAGGTTGTTGTCCATGGCACGGGACATCTATTCATTTTAACCCGGAGACGGCCGGAACAGGTGCCGATGGTTTATATACGGGCGTGTTCCGTTTCCGCCTATCGCAACAACCGCAAATATCCCTCCAACCGCGCCTCAATTTGACGGATGGCGGCCATGTCCTCCCGGCCCCGGATTTTCCGCCGGACAAAGAATTCAATGGCGTGGGTATAGTTTATTCTAGAGAGAGCTTCCTTCCGGCGAATGCCATTGGCCTTGTACAGACGCTGCCCCAGGGACTGAATCTTTTTCAACCTTACGTCGCGGTCGTGTGTATTCCGGTCGAATTGTTTGAAATAGCACAGGACGATCCAATAGGATTCAAAAAAAGTGGTGAGAAAAGCCGCCACGAGATGCAGCTTTCTGAAACCCGGTGACGTGAGGGTATAGGTATCCGGAAGCGTGGGATGGGGAATGAGGACCTGGTCATCTATGTAAGCCTTGATGCTCTTCCGGATATAATATTCCGCAGAACGATCGGTATCGGGCACAAATTCATTGGTGAAGGTGTCCTGCAGGTACCCATAAGCCTCGGTCAGATCGGCAGCCGAAAACTGAAACGCGTCTTTCTCCAAAATAACAAGGGCCGTGAATGCGGCGGGAATGAACAGGACAACGCAATTGTTTTTATAGTATTCAAGCACATACCGCTTATGATCCTTTATTTTTATTACATCCTGAAGCGCCCAGTCCTGTCCATGGGAAGTGATCCGGTCAATGAGATGTTGGCGGGCATAGTACGACAATATATGGCGTATGGCCGCTCCGGGATCGTTTAAAAGCGTACGCGACAAATGCGCGTTCTGATATGTCAGACAGGCCAGGTAGGCCCGGATTTCAAACATGAGATACTCGATGGTCACATGTGTCTTTGGACTGTTCAACAATGCGGCGGCCACAAGGGATTGCGGGGTCACCACACTTTGCCGGTCAATGCCGTTCACCGCCCGATACCCGATGGAACGGCAAACGGCGCTTTGCGCCTTGGTGGTCATCTCCTCCAGCCGCTGCTTTCCGCTATCCAGGATTTCCGACAATGCAAAGGGCCTGTCAAATCTGACGTATATTTTCCCATAGCGTTTTTTAAGCAACCGGCCGGCCTTGAGAATCCCCAGTACACTTTCCGTTTTTTTCTCGCTGCCACTGGCTTCATCAACGTATGATGCCTCTTCCGGCACACGGTCATACCCCACAAATATCGGCACGAATATCAGATCTTCACAAGCTTTGTTCCGACAGGCATTGAGCAGAATGTTCAGCATGCCCAGTTTCGGTGGCAGTAATTTCCCGCTGCGGCTCCGGGTGCCCTCGATATATACCTTGATATTGAATCCTTCCTTGAGCAGCATATGAATGTAGGCACCGAAGACCTTGGCATAAAAAACAGCGCCGGCGAATGAGCGACGCACAAAGAATGCGCCGACCCGCCTGAAAAAAGGACCCATGGGCCAAAAGGACAGGTTTATACCGGCGAATATGTGCGGCCATGGTATGTTCTGATTGTATAAAAGATAGGGAACAACGAGATAATCCATATGGCTGCGGTGGCAGGGCATCAGGATAAGCGGCCCCCTGGCGGCCATGCGTTTCACGTCCGCCAGACCCGCCTGATCGACGCTGATGCCGTCGAACATGTGTCTCAGCAGCCACTGCACCAGTCTCACGCCAAAGGCCACCACGGTCGGATTGTAGTTGGCGGCAATCTCGTCCACATATGCCATGGCCTCCTTACGGGCATCGAATACGGATATCTGCTTACGCTCTGCATGTTTGGCGATATACGAGGCGACATCACCGTTGGTCAGAATGGCCTGCTTGAGCTCAGCGGACCGTTTCAATACCGGACCGGTGATACTGCGATAATGCCTGTCGATCTGTTCCATGAGGCTCTTGCGCAGAATTGTCGGCATCTCATCACTACCGACGCCGGCGCCGGCCATGATCCGGACCGCTGACCTGAGACTCACGGGTTCGCCCCATTCCACAACAATTTTCTCGGGCTGCATGAGCAACATGAGCAATTTTTTCAGTCCGGATGGGCCGTTGCGAAGACCGGATATGTTCTCCTGCTTCGGTCGGTGTGGTTTCACCGGCCGCCGTCCGAATAAGAATAGCTGAGGAACGAGATAGACGGCCTCCCCTTTTTTTTCCTGCAATTGCATCAGCAGCTGCAGCGGATCTGCCTGCTCGCCCGTATATTGACGGTAAAAATCGTGTTTCTCGAAAAGGGCCAGATAGCCTGCTCGTCTTTTCAACAGCTCATGTTCAACGCTGCCGGTGATAGTATCGGGCTGCACCGGATCACCGAACGAAGGGTAGCGAAGGCGGGCAAAAAACAGTGAAAAAAGCGAGAAAATCAGCCGCCGGATGAACGGCACATGGTTCAACCCGATGTCGGCGGACCGGAATGGAGGGGGTGGGGTGCGGACAAAAGAATAGAGAAATTCCGTCAAACTATAGGATTTCGACACATAAACCACAATGGCGCCGGCCGGCATACGATGGGAGAATTGAGCCCAATCCGGTGGTGATGATATTTTTGAAAAACATCCGCTGACAAACGGGGTCGTCAATCCCAGCCGTTCGATCCGGATACAATTGATCTTGCCGGCGGTGGCCCGGTATCGTTTTCGGCCGATATGTTTTAATTTTTGCCACACAGTTTCCAACCCGCAATAGTATTTTTAATCCGACAACTATATAGGTAAAGTGACGTATCGCTCATTCGCGTAATGAGTTTCCGGCAGAACGTACCGGGACAAGTCTTCTTGCAGCCACCGCCTCCCATAAACCAGACATACGCGTTTTGCGTATTAATCCGCCGGAGCAATAACACATTGTTTTCAGTTTATATTCGAACTCCGGGGGGTTTTTCAATGTTTTTCGGGTGGGATTTACACAACGGCGGGGGAATGGATAATTATATTTTTATCTTTTGGGGCGCGGTGATGCGATTGATGCCTTACTTGGCCATCTTTTCGTCCAGAATATTCATGAAAAACCCTTTCACCGTGGTTGCTCGAGTTCGATTTTCTGTGTTCACCGGATTTATCGGCGGGCCGCGATAGAACTTTATGGTGATTTTCTATACCCGGGAAATCGCGGGAATTACACCCGCTATCATCCGCCTTTTGGGGTAAAGAATGGGCTTCTATTGCCGATATTAAACCGTATATGGATACAAAACGTATAAATATTTCGTCGCCGTTGGAAGTGTTATCCCACTTCAAGGATCTACTGGTCCTCAAGGCACAAATGACCTTGATCGGACCGGGTAATGCCGGGATTGACGGATGCAAGCTCTTGTATCACGATTCAAAGATCGGTGCGCTTTTCTTACGGGTGCCCGGTGTGATCCCGGATGGGGCGGAATCGCTGGTTGTTGAATATGCGACGATCAACTCACCCTATCAATATGAAAGCCGGATCATTGCGGCAAAAGAACTGGATACCGGGGATTCGCTTGTCAGCATTCGAATGCCCGATATCATTACCCAATACAATCGGCGAAACCATTTTCGAATCCAGCCGTCTTCGGACCAGCCCATCCACCTCGATCTGGCCGGCACCGGCCACAAAACCAAAGCAATAGAGGTGGAGGATATCTCCGGCGGGGGTTTGTCCTTTGTCATTCCACCGTCATTTCAAGATGTGCGGATCGGAGATCCCTTCTTTATCAGTCTGTCCATTCCCGGTTGCGACAGAATCAACGGGCGTATCATATTTAGAAATCTGCAGGCCTTGTACAAATTACTGCGGGTGGGCGCGCAATTTGCCGACATTACGGAGGTTGACCGCCACCGGATACTTAAATTTATCATCAACCGTAAACTGGAACTCGAAAAAAACCCGCAACCGGAACGAATATCACCCAAACCACTGCTTTGGATTCTGGATCATGAATCCAATCGCAAGCATTACACATTTCTCAAAAAAACCTGCAGGATCGGCGGCATATCACTTTATCGCGATATGGCGATGATCGCTGCCCAGAAACCGGAATTATTGGTACTGAACATGGATAATGCGGTATCCATAGAAAAAATACGGGATCTGCAACAATGTTCACCACTGAGATATCAACCGCTGGTTCTGGTGGGCAGTAAAAGACCGAAGGCGGCTTCCAATGAAGCAAACATCATTTTCATGCCATTCCCCTTACGGGAGCGGTTGTTCCGCGACATCGCACAAAAAATGGTCATGGAGTTGAGGCGGTACCTCGCGTGGGAAAAGAAACAGGCGGGTCAACACCGCGGTTGAAGCCATCCGGCCCCACCGGTAATCCGCTATCCGTCCTGATCACCGTCGAACTGCGCCAGGCATGCATTGATATCATTTTTCAACTTATCCGGCGACTGATACCTTTTGGTCAGCCCTTTTTTCATCAGCTTCTCGACAATTTCCACACAACAGGGAGCAAGGCCGGGCAGAACCGCCGACAGCGGTGTGTAGTTTTCTTTGGCGATGGCATACATAAGGGAGGTGATACTGTCACCTTTGAAGGGCTTCTCCCCGGTGAGCATCTCGTAAAAGACAATGCCCAGGGAAAACAGGTCGGAACGCCCATCGACTTTTTTGCCGTCCACCTGTTCGGGGGACATATAATTCGGCGTGCCCAGGACGATTCCCGTCCGGGTCTTGGAGTTGTCCATTACCCGGGCGATTCCGAAATCAGTGACCTTCACCTGACCGCTTTTCAACAGCATGATATTCCCCGGTTTAATATCCCGGTGAACGACACCGCAGCCATGCGCATAATTCAAGGCATCGGCAACCTGGGCGATCATCGTCAGGACCTGCCTTTTGGGCAGTAATTTGTCTTTCTGACAATATACGGTCAGGTCATCACCGTCGAGGAGTTCCATGGCGATATAGGCGATATCCCGCTCTTCCCCGATATCATAAACGGTCACGATATTGGGGTGGGACAGCTTCCCCGCGGTCTCGGCTTCATGAAAAAACCGGTACTTTACCTCCTCGATTTCATCCGCGGCAACCGCGCTGTAATCCAGGGTTTTGATGGCCACCTCGCGTTTAATTTTCGGGTCTTTGCCGAGGTAGACCGTGCCCATGGCCCCCTGGCCCAATTCCTGTATGATGGTGTAGCGCCCGAATGTCGGGGCAGCCGTAATGCTGTCGAAAGACAAGGTTCGGGAGGCCTGGTCCGAATTGGGTCCCAATAGCAGGGTCCCGGCGTTTCTGAGTTTCTTGAGCCGGACGTCCAAATCCTTGAATTTCCCCACCGAGGTGATCCGTTCATAAACGCTGACCGCCTGGTTGAACATGCGCTTGCGTTCGAACTCCAGCCCCAGATCATAGAAAATCTGACGGGTATTCCCATCCTCGACGGGAGATGCTTTCAAGGCATCAAATGCCATGTCCAGTTGCCCCTGGGACAGGTAGATCCTTCCCAGTGTCTGGTTCAGTCCGGCGATCCGGCGATCATATTTGGAGAAATGGTTTTTGACACTGGTATACGCAAAACCCGCCAGCGACATGAGAAGCGCGGGAACAAAGCATAACCAGACCCCCTCCAGCTTGAACGCAAAGGCCACCGTTGCCACCCAGGTCATCAGAAAAAACACGAGAATAAATCCACCCAAACGCACATTCACCCGGGGAATAATAAACATTAGAAACAATGCGAAATAGATGAGGACGGCCACTTCCACCCAACCGGCCCAGGCCGGCCGGTGTATGGTACCGCCGGTCAACAGTGCATCCACGGCCGCAGCATGGGCGATTGCGGATGGAATCCCGAGACTGCCGCCCAGATCCCGGGCGTGAAAGCCGGCGTTGCTTGTCATGCCGATGATGACCACTTTACCGGCAAACAGGTCCCCGGGAATGCTTGCATCCAGCACATCGGCCAGCGACACCACCGGTATACGATCTCCGGCGGCATGTGCATCAAGCAAAACACTGAAACCGGAATCCGTGGATATGGAGGATCTCCGTAAATTGATGGATGCCATTCCGCTTTTTGTCCGTCGAATGGAAATATTGTTCAATTGGGTGTCGAAATATTTTGCCGCCAATTGCAGGGATAGGGAGGGGAAAAAACGGCCGTCATATTCAATCAACAGGGGCAGGTCGATCATTCGCCGGTCGGAGGTCATGCTGACGTTCAGATGCCCAAGGGCGCCTGCCTTGCCGGCAAGGTCCCGGAACGTTTCACGGATGGCGCCGATATGTTCCGATGCATGCCAATAGTCATCGATACGCCGGACCCTTCCCAGCCGGATATCGCTGCCGGGTAATATTTCTTCAGGCACCTTCTGTGAATTGAGAACCAATAGCGGGGAAACCTGGGGCGCGGAGCCATCCGGTTCCCGTGCCAGAAACTCAAACGGCAATACAATGTTACGGGCCGACTTAACGGCGGCGATTAACCGCGAATCCTGATCAAGGCGGCCCGCGGCATCCTTGAAGGACTGCTGCCATTTCCGGGCGGTGGCGGCGCTTTTGAACTTGGATTTATCGTCGAGTTGCTTTTGCAGTGCTTTGATTTCAACCACTGCATTATCAGACCACTGGTGTTGGTGAATATCACTTATCCCTATGGCGTCGGCACCGGCCTTCGAAATCAGGGAAATGGCATCGGCCAGGCGTGAACGCGGGATCGGCCATATGCCATAGCGATCGATGCTTTTATCATCGATTCGCACAACCACGACGGCGGAATCGTTCGCCGGTTTGCGATTGCCGAGCATCAATTTATAATTCTCAACGCTTGTGAAGCCCAGCGGGGATACCCCGCTCAGCATCCCCAGCAGAATAACCACTGCCATAAAGGTGATGACGCTTGTATTGGCGGAGAAAATTTTTTTCAGCTTCATCTTTCTCAAATCGCTCATAAGGAACCGAATTTATGATAAAAATAAATTATATTTTGTCAAAATAGTGCCCAGGTGTCAAGCCATCAGATGAAAAAACTTATTTATTCTATACGTGATGGGGTGATCAGGACAAGTGTTTTGGACTTGATCTCTCTGAATATAGCGTTTAGTCTCATGATGATTTCATCACATAGCTCACCGGTTGTTCGTTCAGCCGCCGCCACTAAGGAAATCCCATGAATCCCAAACAGTCATTTAAATTTCTCGGATCCGCCTGTGCGATCGCCATCGGAATCCTGATTATCCTTTATGGATTTGAATTGGTCAGCATTCCCGGTCATAGAGAATATCATGAAGGACTTTATCTGTGGATCGGTCTTTTTCTGGCCGTCGCCGGAATCCTGTTCGCCATATTCTTCAAAATCGAAAAATAAGGCCCTGCGCATATCAGTGGATCCATGCCCGGTCACATCCCCCTTCGGTGCCACCGTGCACGAAAGTTAACGCCTGTTGATTATAGAATACGAAAAAAATGCCGTGGGACACCCTTTTCAGCATGTAAACGGGTAGAAGTGATGATAACAGTATCCGCCCGGATCCCCGTACATGACTTCCGTCTCAATCATGCAACGGCTGATCATTTGTTTCGAAACCGATTCATAGTCGGGCCGCTGTTCTTCTTTTTTTTTACAGGGCAAACAGATCGCCTCGTGATCGTAGACGGACAGAATACGCAGGGTATCCCGTGTCAACCCGTCCTCACATCGCGCGCATTTCGTGGCGCAGGATATTTTTTCTTCCCAATTTGATGCCATAACATTCATTCTCCTTTGGATAGTCCGATGCCAAGCACGGCTCTCCTTGACCATTAAAGTTTTACATTGGCAATATCAACTAATAAGTAATATAACATACCTCGTCAATATCCGTATCAGCGGATAGAAAAGAGCTGTGGCGTATATGCAAAAAAATACTTAACATAACAGGATCAGGTAAGTACGATGTGAATCTTCACGAAATACAGGAGGACGCCGCCATCGATACCAATAGTCCCCACATGACGAAAAAATCTCCGCTTTCGATTCCCAATATACGATTGTTTATCATGTTCCGGGTCTTCTTCAATTCCCGTTTTTACTACCCGGTATTCACCATCCTGTTTCTAGATTTCGGTCTCACCATGTCTCAATTCGCACTGCTCAACGCGGCATGGGCGGCATCCA
Source organism: Desulfobacteraceae bacterium (assembly GCA_013003715.1). Classification (GTDB taxonomy): domain Bacteria; phylum Desulfobacterota; class Desulfobacteria; order Desulfobacterales; family Desulfosarcinaceae; genus JABDIN01. The sequence continues at coordinate 38,567 of JABDIN010000068.1, forward strand.
TCGTTTTTGCCGAAGTCCCGTCCGGGGCCTTGGCCGACATCATCGGCCGCCGCAAACTGCTGGTGGCCACGGGGCTGCTGATGGTCGCGGAAATGCTAATCATATGCTTTGCGCCGCGATCCAATCCCACCATCCTGTTCATTGCCTTTTTGGCGAACCGTATACTCAGTGGAATGGCTGAAGCGGCGGCCAGTGGAGCTGATGAAGCACTGGCCTACGACAGTTTGAAACGTTATGGAAACACCGATGACTGGGGCAGTGTGATCGAGATGCAGATGCGATGGAAATCCATCGCATTCATTGTCGCCATGAGTGTCGGCGCGGCCGTATACGACCCTGCCCTCATGCAGGGGCTCAGTAACCGGCTCGGATTCGATCTCGTTATTACCCAGGCCGTGACCTTGAGAATCCCGCTGTTCATGACCCTGGTCATGGCGGTGCTGACCCTCGCGACCACGTTATCGATGAAAGAGGTTCACGAATCCGAAACGGGGACCCACACGCCGGGTGCCGATAAAGGTGAGAGCGTTACGTCACCGCCGGCATCCTCGGCTAAACAGGCCTTTGCCATGACCCTCAAGGCCGGCAGATGGATTCTGAGCACGCCCGCCGCCCTGGTACTGATTTTCGCGGGATTGACCTTCGACGGGATCAGCAGAATGGTGATCACCCTTTCCAGCCAATATTACCGGTTGGTGAATATCCCTGAAGCCCTGTTCGGGTTGATCGGTGCGGCCATGGCTCTGTTGGGACTGGTGGTGCCGCGGCTGGCTTACCGAATGTCCGAACGCTTTTCACCCGGCTTCAATTTTATAGTTGTCGCCATACTATCGCTGGCCGGTCTTTGGGGCATGTCGGTCTTTATGCCGATCTGGGGCCTGCTTCCGGCCCTGGTACTGTTCAGCACCATGTATCTCACCGGATTCTTCATCAGTGACTATCTGAACAAGATGACATCCTCCGATCAGCGCGCCACCGTTCTGAGCTTCAAAGGGTTGTCCTTCAATCTCTTTTACGGCATTGTGGGAATCTTATACTCAGTACTCCTGGCCCACACCCGTACCTCCGTCACTGGGGCTGATGGGATGTTGACGGAGCAGGCCACCGAGAACATCGTGTTTATAAAATCCTTCACCTGGTTTCCATGGTCGCTGATAATAATGATCGTCGTCGTGGTTGTCTTTTCAAAAGTATATCCAACGCGGCAGGAGAGGTGAGATGCACCTGCTGAACCTTTACGCCATCGCAGTGGCCCTGGCAATGGATGCATTTGCCGTAGCCATTGCCACAGGGGTTACGCTCAAGTCCGTCAGTATGCGCCAGACGTTCCGGTTGGCCTGGCATTTCGGCCTCTTCCAGGCATTGATGCCGGTCATTGGATGGAGTGCCGGTCTGAGTATCCGGGACGCCATTGCTCAATTCGACCATTGGATAGCGTTTGTCTTGCTGGCATATGTGGGCGGGGGCATGATCCGGTCGGCGTTTAAAATGGAAAAAGATGAAAATGAGCAGAAAGACCCCACCAAAGGCATGACCATGGTCATGCTGTCCATCGCCACCAGTATTGATGCCCTGGCCGTGGGTTTCAGTCTGTCGATTATCCATGTGTCGATTTGGACGCCGGCCGTCATCATCGGTGTAGTGGCGGGCGTGTTCACCACCGCCGGCATTCATCTGGGAAAGGCCATTTCGACAACACCGCGGTTCAGCAAGTATGCCGAGGGATTCGGTGGCGTGGTGCTATTACTGATCGGCTTGAAAATTCTTGTGGAGCATGGCGTATTCAACAGTTGGGGCATTTTTTAGTTTCAAACCCTCGAGCATGAGTTTACACAATGGAATGAAAAATTATCCAGCTCGCGGCTCAATTGGGAAAACGCCCCGCCCCTCATTCAATCAGGGATCTCACATAACGGGCGATGGCAAGACAGGATGTCAGGCCCGGCGATTCAATTCCCAGCAGATTAACGACGCCCGGCAACCCCTTGCCGGATTCCTCTTGAATGAGAAAATCCCTCACACCATCGCCGGGTTTTTGCAATTTCGGACGTATACCGGCCATCTCCGGCTGCAACTGATCGGCGGTGATTCCCGGCAGATACCGTTGAGCGGCTTTCAGGAAACTCTCTTTCGCACCGGGATCAACCGTGTAATCCATTGTTCGATCCGACAGGAACACGGCATTGGGGCCCAGCTTTGCGCGGCCTTTCACATCGATGGTGGCATGGATACCCAACCCCACGTTATCCGGCAGGGGAACGGGATAAACCAGGTGCCTGAGCGTGCCCCGGGACATATCGAGGCTGAAATATTCACCTTTCCAGAAGTGCTGGCGATAACCGTGGGCATCGATATCTATCCCCATTGATCGGGCAACGGCGTCGGCTTCAAGACCGGCACAATTGATGACATGGCCGGTGGAAAACGAATCCTGCTCACCGTCCGGATAACGAACCATCACCTGGTACCCCGCTTCCCGATCTTTTTTCTCAAGGCCGATCATTGTCGCCTGATAAATGATGTGAACCTGTTTTTTCTGCAGGCGGGAAACAAAAAACCGCATCAACCGGTGTGAATCGATGACACCGGTGGCCGGAGAGAATAGGGCGGCCACCGCCTTGACACCCGGCTCAAGTGAATTCACCTGGTTTTTGGATAAAAGGTCCAGTGTTTCAACTCCGTTGGCTTCGGCCTTGTCTCTCAATCGGTGCAGGTACTTTTCCTCTTGTTCCGTGGTGGCGACGATGAGCTTGCCGCACCTGTTGTGGGGAATTCGGTGTGTCCGGCACAGGTGGTATAATAACCGGTTGCCGTCAACACAGAACCTCGCTTTAAGTGAATTCTGCGGATAGTAGATGCCGGCGTGTATCACCTCGCTATTTCGGCTGCTGGTCTCTCGCCCGAAAGATGTATTTTTTTCAACGACAAAAACCGTTTTTCCCTGGGCGGAAAGCTCCACCGCCACGGCCAGGCCGATTACGCCGGCACCGATGATGGTCGCATCGACTTTCATATTCCTTCCCGTATCATCCTAAAGGCACACTTTTAGCATAGTTAGTGTCCATCCAGAGATAATAGCTTGTGGTCCAGATCAAGGCCGCAGCGTTTTAGAAAACGCAGTCGTAATGGGCTTACGTCGAGTATTTCTAAAACGCGAGAACGCAGATATGGGCCGCAAGATGCTATTTATAGATGGACACTAGTTAAGGGTCAAGTATCCGCCAACAAGCGCCGATATAAGGAATTACATTCGACGCGGCGGTAATTGGATGAACCTTGGCAATCCATATGCAATTCATACCGTATCTACCAGGATCGGTTTAAAGAGGAAATAAAAATCTTGGAAGCGACACATACCCTCCGACGGAAGCCACGATTAAACGACATTTTGCTGATGACAATGACCTTCTGCCTTTTTCTTATCATACCCTTATGGGGGTTGCCTCTGGATCAGGTCAGGTCCATCTATGTCCCCGCGGATCGTATCTCGCAACGTATTGTGACTGAAATCATACACTACGCCGAAGAGATTCCCATCAACGCCGCGGTCCTGCATGTTAAGGATCCGTATGGCCGCCTGGCATGGAATGCCGGCCACCCTATTGCACAGAGCATCAAACAGCGGAATTACCGTGGCTCACTGCCCGCCATCGTCGACAAGTTGAAAGCCAACAATATCTGGACCATCGCCAAAATCGACGTGTTTGCCGACCATCTGCTGGTGGAAACGTATCCGGACCTGGGTATCGGAGATGCTTCCACCAATGGATCCTGGGCAGATCAAAACGGATTGCACTGGTCAAACCCATATGATCCCGTGGTTTGGGATTATATTATTTCACTGGCAAAGGAAGTTGCCCAAATGGGGTTTGATGAAATCCAGTTCGACTATATCCGCTTTCCCAGCGACGGAAAGCTGTCGGCCATCGTCTATCCCCGAAAGCTCAGCGGCATCACCCGGGCGCAGACCATCGGCCGGTTCCTAGAAAAGGCCTGTTCGGCACTCCATGAATCGGACGCGGTGATATCCGTGGACCTATTCGGACTGGTGGCATGGAAAACCGATGATTTCGGTGTGGGCCAGGTCATCGAAGAGATTGCGCCCCACGTGGATGTCATCAGCCCCATGCTGTACCCGTCCCATTTCCCAACGGGTTTTTTAGGTAAAAAGGAGCCTGGTAAATATCCCCATGAAATAATGGAAAAAAGTACCCGTCGGCTCCTGGCCCGCACGGACAGGCAGATCCGCCCCTGGATACAGGGTTTCTGGTACACACCGGAACAAATCACCGCCCAACTCAACGGCATAGAAGCGGCAGGTGTTAACAGCTGGTCTGTCTGGAGCCCGTCCGGGAACTATCGCCCCACCTATGCGGCACTCGCCTCCCGGTCGGATAAATCCCTAACGGAACCGGAGTTCTACGCGTCCATGGACAAATTGCGGCACCATTTCGAACGTATCACCAAAGGGAACGAACGAATTGTGAATTTGACCAACTTTCACCATGGTTACACCATACTGGCCCTGGAAAGATACCGGAAAGGGCAAACCGGTGAATATCATTACCCGGCTTCAATTGTCAGGACCCTGGATGAAGGCCTGATGGACCATATTATGAACCGCCGATCCATGCCCTTCGGGAAGATGACCCCCAAACATGTCAAGACGGCCAATTTGTCAACGCTTATGCTGAAAGATCTGGGGATGGATGCACGTCGAATGCGGCCCGGTCCCATCTACCTCGACTGGGAAAACGACTGCCGTTTTTCCCGGACTGTTCCCAACCAACGGCTGGATTACTACAAGTGGGCGGCCAAAATGGCCTTCTCCCCGCCTGAGCATATGTATATGAGTTCCCGGAAGCTGTTTGACGGTCAACGGCGGATCATGGTGGATTGATCCTGATGTGATTAAACACACGGCATCGTTAGCATATACGCATGGGATTCTGATCCCCTTCCGCTTCCCGCCATATGTCGCTATGCCGGATCCGGATTCACCCATGGCGGTGGTGATGTGACCACCGCAAAACGCAGTGTCTGCCCGCCCACCGGTTTTACACCGTGTTCGGCGCCGGGCGGTATCCACAGGCAGTCGCCCGGATTGAGTGTAAAGCTTTCCCCGTCGACCACTGCGTGCCCGATCCCCGAGAGCACGAAATAACAATGCTCCCGGTCCGGATGTAGGTCCGGTTCGGCCTCCCCCCCGGGATGAATTTCCACATTGAACAACACGAAATTCTTCGCACCGGTCTCCTCACCCACCATGGTAAAGGCATTTGTAAGCGTATGCTTGGGGGGGCATACGGAATCCATTTCGGCAAGCCGGGACACTCTGGCTTTTGAATACGATGTCATCGGAGTTCTCCCTTATATATAATCCATTATAGATAAACCATGGGATCAAGATCCAGCCGTCGCCGCAGGGCCTCCATCAAACCGACGGTACCGGTCATCATATTGTCCCCCCATGGGGCGCCCCAGGTGACAGGCAGCGGGATATCCTCCAGCAATCGACGCCGGGGGCCGGTGATCACAAAGGCTTCGATCCGGTCAAAGCCGGGGGCACGCCTCAAGTAGGCACCATGTCCGCCTTGTTCGAGAATGGCCTGGTGGGACAAGGTTCCATCGGCCAGGGCGTGAATGGCTTTGTATATTCCATCCACGGTGATGTCCCGGGTATGGTATTCAAAAAAACCGCATAGCGCGCCGCGGTGCAAAACCGCTCCCACAGTATGGGAGGTGGCCACATCGAAAACGGCAATGGTTTCTTTATGCCGGACGGAAATATCCATGCTGGCACCGAGAATAGCGGCCATACCGCTGTCCATCACATAAATGTTCGTTGCGGGCAGACGACGTGCTGCAGCATCGATGGAAGATAACCGGTTCAATGTACCGGGAAGACTTTCGGCGTCAAACAGCAAGGATTCCGGGTAAGGTGACAACTCCAGGATACCGGTGAAGATGTTATGGCGGAAATCCAGATGTGACACACCGGCCGGCGCCACCCCGTGATCCTGGGCGCAGACCGCCACGGCGTCGAACTCAAAGGGCACGCCGAATCCCCGGACAAGCCGCTCGATACGGCCGGGTTGTATATCACCGATGGACAAACGGGTGAATCCACTGTTTATTTGATGTTCTGCGGCAGGGCCGTCACCAAGGATTCTTATCCCGTGCCCCTTCACCCGCTCCACCTCGTGATGAATGGTATTTGCGGCCGACGCCGACATGATGACAACGCTGGTGTTGGCCCGCTCGATCAAGGCCGCCGATACCGGGCCGCCCCCCATTTCGACGCCGTCCACCATAAGATTACCCGGCGTGCGTTCAATCAGGCCCGCCACATCCCGAACCGGTGAGATGACCACGGCCTTGTAATGCAGTTGTCCGGTGGTATCCACATAAAGGACATCCATGGTGCCGGCGCCGATATCAATCAGCAGAAATCGACTCATTCGGTTTTCCCTTGTCTGGTGTGAATTTGACATTCTTTGACAGGCCAATCGCTTTGACCCGCATACCATACAAAATACTATTGGATTTTCAACTAAAATTCGTTAAGCTGAATTTCAGACGCACTTCGATGTCCGGGCTACCTTCTCCGCACTTTCCGTACCCAAAGGACCATTTCCGATCATGACAGCGACGGCAATATGGACAAACTGAAACTTCAATTACTATTCGGAGACCGGCTGGGCATTGTTTTGGATCTGGCCACCATCATTGCTGAAAAGGGGTTGAACATCATCAGTATGGAGGTCATCAACCATGGAGACTTCACCGATGTTTTTCTGGAAATGGTTCACAACGATACCGATATTGATGAAACCGAGCTTTTCAAAAGCCTGAAACTGATTCCCGACCTGCTGAAAATAAAAAAGATTTTAACCCTGCCGCAGGAAAAACGGGAGGAAGGGTACAAGGTGGTCCTGGACAGTGTCAGCGACGGGATCATCAGTGTCGACGAAAAAGGCCGTCTGACCACCATCAACAAGGTGGCACGAAAGTTCCTCAATTGCCAGGATACGGACGTGGTTGGCAAGGATATCACGACGCTGCCGCTGAAGGACAATGATCTCCTGGTCTGTTTGACGGATAAATCCCTTCGCCGCGTCAAAAAAAATGTGATCACCGATAAGGGACGGTTCCGGTTCTTTTCTTCGTGCAAACCCATAAAAGACTCGTCCGACAGGGTGGTCGGCGCAGTTGAAATAATGAAAGATGTCAAGGAGATAAAAGCCCTTGCCCATGCCGTGTCAGAACCCGCGCAAATCACATTTACGGATATTATCGGTAAAAGCCCGGCCATCAACGCCGCCATCTCACTGGCCCAAAAAATAGCCGATACAGACGCGATCGTCTCCATCCGGGGAGAAAGCGGCACCGGCAAGGAGCTGTTCGCCCGTTCGATCCACGCCGAAAGTGACCGCACCGGCCCCTTTGTGCCCATCAATTGTGCAGCACTGCCGGAATCCCTTCTGGAAAGTGAGCTCTTCGGTTATGAAGGTGGCGCGTTCACCGGCGCTAAAAAACAGGGCAAACCCGGATTATTCGAAACCGCCACGGGTGGCACCGTGTTTCTGGACGAGATCGCGGAAACCCCGCTGCGCATGCAGGCGAAAATATTACGGGTCATCCAGGAAAGACGGGTTCGGCGAATCAGCGGCACCACGGAAAAAGAGGTGGACACCCGTATTATCACCGCCACCAATAAAAACCTGGAGAAAATGGTTGAGGAGCGGTTATTCCGCGAAGACCTGTACTACCGCATCAATGTGCTGCCCATCCATATCCCCCCATTGCGCCGGCGCATCGATGATCTGGTGATCCTTACGGAACATTTTCTGTTCGGGCTCAGTTCGAAATTAAATAAAACCTTTCAGCAGGTCACGCCGGAAGCCATGCAAAAGCTGGCCTCTCATGACTGGCCGGGAAATGTCAGGGAACTTAAAAATGTGATAGAAAGAGCCGCCATTCTCACCGACAACGACCGGCTTACGGGTAATTCCATCCTGTTCAGTTTTGAGATCGGAAAAACCATCAGGGGAAAGGACGGTCTTTCACACCTGGACGACAATCCATCGTCGCTTCGGGACCGATTGGCAGTGTACGAAAAAAAATTAATCGAGGAAGCGCTTTCCAAATCCCTCAGCATCCGGAAGACGGCAACACTATTGAAAATTTCACATACGGCACTTCTGAACAAGATCCGGCGGCACAACCTCAACCTGGAAAGTAATTGAACCATTGGCAACTTTTTGGACCACACCATCAAATCATTATAAACACGGGATCCCATCCAAATCTAAATAATTTTGGTAATAAAAATTGCCAAACCATATCCGGGGGCAATGGGCATTCCCGATAAAAAAAGGTCGGTCCCAATGGGGACGCCCTTTCCACTCAAACCGGCACAATAGTAACTATCTAATATTATTGCATTAGTCGTCAATTTAAAAAATCAATCGGTCAGAATCGCTGATAACCATGCAATCTGGCAGATTATTTGCTATAAACCCTGAGAGCAGATAACCCTATTTGGTTTGATTACGGCAAACCGGTAAATTTAGGAAAATATGGAAAAATAATGAGATAACCAAGGAGGTTACACAATGTTAGTCGGCATACTCAAGGAGATCAAGTCAGAGGAAAATCGCGTATCCATGACCCCGGCGGGTGTGGAAGTGATGGTTCAAAACGGACATTCAGTGATGGTGGAAAAAAACGCCGGAATCGGAAGCGGATTCGACAACGAGCAATATATGGCTGCCGGCGCACAAATTATTGCCACGCCCAGGGAAATATTCGACAGTTGCGATATGGTCATGCACGTGAAAGAGCCTTTACCCGCCGAATACGACCTTATCAGAGAAGGCCAGATCGTCTTTACCTACCTTCATCTGGCAGCGGCGGAGGAACTCACGAACAAACTCATCGAACGCAAGTCCGTCAATATCGCCTACGAAACCGTTCAATGCGCGGACGGCAGCCTGCCGCTGCTGACCCCCATGAGCGAGGTTGCCGGTAGAATGGCGACACAACAGGGCGCCAAATACCTTGAAATGGCCCAAGGCGGCCAGGGTGTCCTGCTCGGTGGTGTACCCGGTGTGGATCCCGGTACGGTTATCGTCATCGGCGGCGGTGTCGTGGGAACCCATGCGGCCAAAATGGCCTGTGGCCTGGGTGCCAAGGTCTACCTGCTGGATATGAGCCTCGAGCGGCTGCGCTATTTGTCGGATGTCATGCCCAGCAATTGCTTTCCGCTGATGTCCAGCCCGGCGCTGGTTCGCAAACTGGTTAAAGAAGCGGATGTGGTTATCGGTGCGGTGTTGATTCCGGGTGCGAAAGCCCCGAAACTGGTCAGCCGCGATATGCTGAAAACCATGAAACAGGGTTCTGTGCTGGTTGACGTGGCCATCGACCAGGGCGGCTGTTTTGAAACGTCCAAGGCCACCACACACGGCGACCCCATCTATGTCATTGACGGTGTCGTTCATTATTGCGTGGCGAATATGCCCGGTGCCGTGGCCAAAACCTCCACCATCGCCCTGACCAATGCCACCCTGCCCTATGCGGTGGAGATTGCCAACAAGGGGTGGAAAAAAGCCATGCAGGAAAACAAGGAAATCAAACTGGGCGCTAATGTGATAGACGGAAAGGTAACTTATAAGGGTGTTTCCGATGCCTTTGGCCTGGAATACATCTCAATCGACAGCCTGCTGTAAGGCAGAAGCGTTTCATTTCAAAATAAATTGATCCGGGAATCAATTTACCATTGACCGGAGCACGGTGATCCACAAAAATACGGATCACCCTCCGGTCTTTTTATTGGACGGGCCGGATCATCCCCCCTTTCAACCGGTAACCGGAGCACGGCTGTAAAAAGGAGTTATCCATTGAACCCGACACCATTGATTCGAGCTGAAATCGATCTTTCCGCAGTGGCGCATAATGTCCGGCAACTTCGTGGCATGGTGGATCCCGGCACGGTCCTGTTGGCGGCGGTCAAGGCCAATGCCTACGGCCATGGCGCAATACCGGTGGCCGATACCGCCATTAAAAACGGTGCAGGCTACCTGGGGGTTGCCCGTCTTGAAGAGGCGATGCATCTTCGGGACAACGGCATCACCGCCCCTGTCCTGATTTTTGGTTACACCCCACCGGCATGCGGGCAATATCTTGCGGAACACAATCTCACCCAGGCTGTCTATTCCCTGGAAACCGCGGCGGCGATGAATGCATCAATGGCTAACAACGGCCGGCAGATTAAAATCCACCTCAAAGTCGATACCGGCATGGGACGTCTGGGGTTGGATGCACGCGACCCCAAAACAGTGGATGAGGTGTCCCGGCTCAACAGACTCGAAAACCTGTTCCTTGAAGGTATTTTCACCCATTTCGCCACCTCGGACAGTGCCGACAAATCATATGCTCACCAACAATTCAGCACCTTCACCGATTTCCTGGACCACCTGAAGTCCGTGGGAATCACCCCTGAAATCCGCCATGCCGCCAACAGCGGCGCCATCATCGATCTGCCGGCCGCCCAATTGGATATGGTTCGGGCGGGTATATCCGTCTACGGACTCTACCCGTCGGATGAAGTGCGGAAACAACGGATCGCTCTCAGGCCCGTGATGCGCCTGATCTCAAAAATTATCCATCTCAAGACGGTTCCGGCCGGTTTTAAAGTCAGCTATGGCGCCACATGGGAGGCGCCACGCCAAACCACCATCGCCACTGTGGCCGCCGGGTATGCCGACGGATACAGCCGGTTGCTGTCCAACCGCGGCAGCATGCTGGTCGACGGACAACACGCACCGGTGGTGGGACGGGTCTGTATGGACCTGACCATGCTGGATGTCGGCCACATACCCGATGTCCATGTGGAAGACGAAGTGGTGATGATCGGTGCACAGAAAGATGGGTGTATTACAGCCGATGAGATCGCGGAACAGACCGGCACCATCAATTACGAAGTGGTGTCTTCCATCACCGCCCGGGTACCGCGCATCATGGTGACGTGATATCACCGGCCGGACCCGAACGAGGGTTACCGGCGCCTCCGGGCACCCCTGAAAGATATCACGGGTCTGAAACACCTGCCGCCAGGCGACGGAACCGTCAGCTTTTATCATCAGGACGGTATCATGAAGGACCACGTCAAAGTGTCGGTCAACGGATGTATAAATGATACGGTTGGAACAGCGCCATCGGAAGGCAGGTAATGCCAAATGAAGGTATACTATCCATTTTAAGGCTCGCTTTGACGATAAAGTGAAGACAAAAACGACAGCATTCCTTCATTTGACATTTGGATTTTGTCATTTGACATTATAACCGCACCTTGTATCAACGCACACCAATATTAAAAAGTATCCGCTGCCATGCCGAATCTACATGCGATCACCCTGTAGTTTCTCATGGACGCTTTTAATTTTTTCCGTCATTGTCTGGTCCCGGTCCACCCGCGTCCCCACCTTCAGGGTCGTTGTGATGCGGGGCGCCCCCATGCCGTGAACGGTCTCATGGCATTTTTTCACGGCAGCGAACACCGCATCCCAGTCTCCCTCAATATTGGTGCCGTATGCATGCATTTGATGCTCGAGCCCGCTTTCCGCTAAAATCCGCTGGCAGGCCGCCACGTATCCGGACACGGATATCCCCACCCCGATGGGCACGACACACAGATCTACGATTGCTTTCATAATTTATCCCTTTCATGTGATTCGTGGATTCAGCGTTCATTTCAGTTACTCCTGTGGACGACCGGGTGGCGGTTATCGGGAGTTGAAGATCTCCAATGCGGACAGCTCATCATAGTCCGCCACCACCCAATCCGGCTGAATCCCCTCCGGAAATTCGGATTTTGTCATCACCCCGGTGAGGATCAGGACCGTCGCCAATCCGCCGTTGATACCGGCGCTGATGTCGGTATACGGATTGTCTCCGATGAATACGACTTCCGCCTTCCGCAGTCCAAGCGGTGCCAGGGCCATCTCCAGGATCGGCTGATGCGGCTTTCCGATCACCAAGGGATCCACGCCGGTGGCGGTACGCACCGCTTCCACAATGGTAC
>JABDIN010000070.1 GCA_013003715.1 Desulfobacteraceae bacterium
TCCTCTCTTTACGGGGTTTTCATGAAAGAATTCATAAGATACATCGAATCCATCGATCCATATGAAAAAGAGTTTCACCAGGCGGTCAAAGAGGTGATGGAGAGTGTGGGGACGATTCTCGAGCACAATCCACACTATGGACAGACCGCCCTGCTGGAGCGGATTACTGAGCCTGACCGGGTGATCAGTTTCCGGGTACCGTGGGTGGATGACCGGAACCGGGTGCGGGTCAACCGCGGCTATCATGTGGAGATGAACTCCGCCATCGGTCCTTACAAAGGGGGATTGCGCTTTCATCCGTCGGTGAACCTGAGTATTTTAAAGTTCATGGCCTTTGAGCAGACCTTTAAAAATGCGCTCATTACCCTGCCCCTGGGCGGTGGTGCCGGCGGATCGAATTTCGATCCCCACGGCAAATCAGAGGGCGAGGTCATGCGATTCTGCCAGGCCTATATGGCCGAGCTGTTCCGTCATATCGGACCGGATACGGACATTCCCACCGGCGATATCGGCGTCGGCACTCGGGAAATCGGATACCTCTTCGGTATGTATCGAAAACTCGCCAATGAATTTACCGGTGTCCTCACCGGTAAGGGATTGAACTGGGGGGGCAGCTTGATTCGGCCCCAGGCCGCGGGATACGGCTGCGTCTATTTTGCCGAGCGGATGCTGGCCGAACGCGGGGATACCCTGGAGGGGAAGACCTGCCTGGTATCCGGAGCCGGCAATGTCGCCCAGCATACCGCGGAAAAGTTGATCGTACTCGGTGCCAGGGTGCTCTGTCTCTCCGATTCAACCGGGTATATTTATGATGAGGACGGCATATGCGCGGACAAACTGGCCCACCTCAAATTCCTGAAAAATGTCCGGCGCGCCAGAATCCGCGAGTACACCGAAAAATATCCCCATGCGACTTATGTGGAGACCGGCCCGCGGCAGGAACATCACCCCCTGTGGAAGCACCGGGCGGACTGCGCCTTCCCGTGCGCCACGCAAAATGAGATTCGGGAAATCGATGCCTATAACCTCATCAACAACAACGTCAAGCTCGTTTGCGAGGGCGCCAGTATGCCCTGCACCTTAAAGGCCATCGAGGTATTTCAGCACAAACGCATCCTTTTTGCACCGGGAAAAGCCGCCAATGCCGGCGGTGCCGCCGTATCCGGCCTGGAGATGGCCCAGAACAGCATGCGTCTGAACTGGCTGGGTGAGGAGGTGGATTCCCGTCTCCGCATCACCATGCAAGGCATCCATGACGTCTGCCGCGACACCGCCGAGCAATACGGCAGCCCCGGCAATTATCTCATGGGTGCCAATATCGTCGGCTTTATAAAAGTCGCCGAAGCCATGATGGATCAGGGGGTGGTGTGAAATTAAATGTGAAATTTCAAATTTTAATCCGAATTTTAAATAGTTGAGCGGCCGGTGAGGACGTGAATTCAAATCAATCCAGCCGCCGCCATGATGTTCTGAGCTTTTTCTGCCTTCCCGTATTTTATCTTCATATATTCCCGGGTTTTATAAAAGCACCGTTTATTCCTTACCACCAACGTATGAAATTAACCATTGACGGGAAGATACCATTGAATTCATATATATAGAAAGTCTTACATAACAATTGATTATTATTCAGGAGGGCATCATAGTGATGGTCCTGAGACCGGTTCCGCGAGTTATCCTCCTTCTCATTTATATCCTCCCAGCGGTCTTATTCACGATTACTGGTGAAGAAACGTCATCCCCACAGCCGGGACAACTGTTTTCTGCCCCAGCCCCACCGGGTCAACCTTTTCAATCCGACCTCAACCCGTCTGGAAGCATGAAATTTGACCGGGTTTTTGATATGGGCATCAGGCCATTTCAGACCGTTGTCCAGGGCCAGGAGGGGTTCCTGTGGATGGGGACCGGGGGCGGGCTCGCCCGCTGGGACGGATATTCACTCCGGATTTATGGTGTCGGTGACGGTTTGAAGTCGGCCACGGTGTCGGCCATTGTCCAGGATGCCGAAGACCCGGATGTGTTCTGGCTGGGCACCTATGGGGGCGGCATAAGCCGGTTCGACAAAGGCACCGAGATCTTTACCAATATCCTGGTTGACCCGGACACGGCCGATGGATTGTGCACGGATACGATCTATCATCTGCTGCAGGACACCGTCGAGCCCGACATCCTGTGGGTGATCGGCGATGTCTGTTTCCAGAAATTCAACAAAAAAACCGGCGTATTCATCTCCTATCGACATGCGGATGATGCCTCGATCCCGGAGAATATGCGGGGATGGAGACTCCTCCAGGATCGTGCGGACGGCAATATCCTGTGGCTTCTGGCTTACCGCACGGGCCTGTACCGGATCGAAAAAGACACCATGTCCTTCACGGTTTACACCCATAACCCCGAAGATCCCCAAAGCCTTGCCATCCGCGACGGTATGATCGCCAGTATTGTTCAGGACCATGATGATCCGGGGATTCTCTGGCTGGGCAGCTGGAATACGGCACAACTCGAAAAATTCGACACCCGGACCGGGGTTTTTACCCATTTTGCCCACGATCCGTCGGATCCCCGCGGTCTTCCGCCTCTGGGAGTCCGGTTTATCCGGGATGACGGAAGGGGAAAATTATGGCTCGCCGGTTGGACCTTTAACAACGGGTTGACCGTGTATGATAAAAAGAGCGGGACATTCACCAACTTCACCTCCGTTCCCGGGGACCCGCGCAGCCTCAGTAATGACACCATCGTTTACCTGTACGAGGATCGCTCCGGGATCGTATGGATCATGACCTACAGCGGCGAGGTGAACAAATTCGACCGGAACACCCAGAATTTCGATCTGTTCCGCCACAACCCCATGAACCCCGACAGCCTTGTCAATAATATCGTGAACCATATCTATGAAGACGGGGCGGGGCGGATCTGGCTGTCCACCGGGGGCGGGCTGAGCCGGTATGATCCGGAAAATGGCGCTTTCACGAGTTATAACCATGATCCCACCGATCCGTTCAGCCTGGATCGGGACGATATTCAGGTCACCTTCGAAGATTCAGCCGGAAATTTCTGGATAAGCGGGCGCTCCGGGAAATTAATGCGATTCGATCGAAACACCGGCCGCGTTCTCGATCGTTATGAAACACCCCGTGGAGTTGCAGCGATCGTCGAAGATTCGCTGGACCCGGACATGCTATGGCTTGGCGCCTGGACCGTTCCGTTTATGCGGTTTGACAAACAAACCGGTGTTTTCAAGCATTATCCGTCAGATCCTGACATGACCGGCAGGGGCCCAAGTAAAAGAAATATGTTTCGGGTGGTGCATGACGCCAAGGACGAGACGATCTGGATGGGGTCAAGGCTTGGTGGCGGATTGAATCGATTCGATAAAACCACGGACCGGTTCACCTATTACCGGTCGAACCCGGATAATCCCGAAAGTCTTTCGCATGATTCGATTGCCGTTATTTATCAGGATGCCTCGGGAATACTCTGGATCGGCACCGAGGGCGGAAACCTCGAAAAATTTGATAAGGTCACGGAAATCTTTACCCATTATGATAAGGAGTACGGGATACCCTACAACGTTGAAGGCATCCTGGAGGACGACAAGGGACGGCTCTGGCTGAGTACCACCGATGGGATTTTATGCTTCAATCCACGGACGGAGAGCGTAGACAAGTATTATGACAGGGCCGATGGACTAAGTGGTGACACATTTCGCGATGGCAGTTGTGGAAAAACCCTGTCGGGCGACCTGTGGTTCGGCGGTCCAAAAGGGGTTACCCGTTTTCATCCCGGCCGTTTGGTCAGCAATTCTTATGTGCCGCCGGTGGTGCTGACCACCCTTACCCAGGGGGGGGATGCCATCAACCCGGATCACAGCGCCATGCGAATTGACGAGGTCATCCTGGAGTGGCACCACCCGTATTTTGAATTCGAATATGCGGCATTGAACTTCACCATACCGGAGAAAAATCGATACCAATATAAGCTGGATGGATGGGACGATGACTGGTATGACGCCGGCACGGAGCGGAAAGGGCGGTACTCCGGCCTGCCCGGCGGTGAGTATCGGCTCCGGGTCATCGGATCCAACAACGATGGGCAATGGAACCGGGAGGGGATCTCCCTGAAGGTCGTGGTCTTGCCCCCCTTCTGGCGAACCTGGTGGGCTTACGGGCTTTATCTTTTGGTGGGGGTATCCGGGTTGGGGGGAGCGATCTACGCCCGGGCACGAATCCATGCCCGGGAGTTGGCTGAGACGCTGAAGGCGTTGGATCGGGAACGCCTTCGGATCGATGAATTAAAGCAGCTGGACAGGTTGAAAGATGAATTCCTGGCCAATACCTCCCATGAATTGAGAACCCCCCTGCATGGTATCATCGGGCTGGCGGAATCCATGGTAGACGGCGCCACCGGCGAATTGCCCGAAGAAACCAGGTATAACCTGGGTCTGGTGATTTCCAGCGGCCGGCGGCTTTCCAGGCTCGTGAATGACATTCTGGATTATGCCAAACTCCGCAATAAACTGATCAGCTTAAACATCGAACCCATCCATCTCAAATCCACTGTCAATATGGTTTTGGCCATGATGGAACCCCTGGTGAGGCAAAAGGATCTGCAATTGAGAAATGAGGTGCCGGGCGATTTGCCCCTGATGGCCGCCGATGGGAATCGATTGCAGCAGATTTTATACAACCTGATGGATAACGCAGTTAAATTCACCCCGTCCGGTACGGTCCGGATCTTTGCGGAATCCGCGGCCGGAGATCCTGCCGGCCGCTTATCCGTATCCGTTGCGGACACCGGTACCGGTATAGCGACAGACAAGCTGAACCTTATTTTTGAATCCTTTAAACAGGCGGATGGGGCCATCGAGAGGGTGTATGGCGGCGCCGGGCTGGGCTTGTCGATTACCCGGGAACTGGTGAAGATGCATGGCGGTGAGTTAAGCGTTGCATCAACGGGAAGTCAGGGAACCACCTTCATCTTCACCATCCCCGTGGCGGATAAAAATACCGTGGACACCGCCGCTGAAGCCATGGTGTCGGATTCCGGTACACGGGAGCTTGAGACACCCGCGATTCCAAACGAGGTGGCCGAACCGGACCTGGATGCGTCGGGATTGACCGGCAATTTCAGCGCCGAAAAGGGCCATATCCTGGTGGTTGACGATGAACCTGTGAATTTTCAGGTGTTGAATAATTTTCTGTCCCGGTCCAATTACCGGGTGACCCAATGCCTGAATGGCGCCGATGCCCTGATGATGGTGGATAATATCCGTCCGGATCTGATTATACTGGATGTGATGATGCCGCTGATGTCCGGGTACGAGGTGTGCCGTAAACTCAGATACAAGTATTCGCTGTCTGAACTGCCCATCCTGATGCTCACGGTGAAGGACCGGACCAAAAACATGTTGAACGGATTTATTTCCGGCGCAAATGACTATCTGACCAAGCCGTTTGACAAGGATGAGCTGCTGGCAAGAGTCGACACCCTGATACGGCTTAAATACACGGAATCGGAAGTCCGCCACCTGAACAAGGAGCTGGAGCGGCGCGTCCTTGACAGAACAGCCCAGCTGGCACAGGCGAACAAGGAGTTGGAGTCCTTCGCCTACTCGGTATCACACGATCTGCGCGCGCCGTTGCGGCATATAAACGGTTTTGTGGAGTTGCTTGTCAACCGGGAGAACGATCGTCTGGAGTCTAAATCCCGTCACTACCTGAGTGTCATTCGTGAGTCAACGGAGCGGATGGGATTGCTGATCGACGATCTGCTGCAGTTGTCGCGAAGCGGACGGGTGAAAATGGAAAAACAACCGGTGCGGCAGAATGATTTGATCGAATCCGTTCGCCGGGAATTGGAGACGGATACGAAGGGCCGGACCATTTCATGGAATATAGCGGAACTGCCGGCCGTTAACGGTGATCCGGCCTTGTTGAAACAGGTATGGATGAACCTGCTTTCCAATGCCGTCAAGTATACCAATTCCCGGCAGGAAGCACGCATCGACATCGGCACCAGCGCTGACGCCGGGCGCATGGAAAGGGGAGGCGGGGACAAAACCATTTTTTATATCCGGGATAACGGCGTCGGGTTTGATCCGCAATACACCCATAAATTGTTCGGCGTGTTTCAACGCCTGCACAGCGAGGCGGAATACGAGGGCACCGGCATCGGTCTGGCCATCGTAAAGCGGATTGTCCAGCGCCATGGGGGCCGGGTATGGGCTGTAGGTGATTCGGATCGCGGTGCAACTTTTTATTTTACCTTGTGAATTGAACGGCGTTGCTCCTCTTTTTATAATGTCTCCACAACTCAGCACGTGACGCGCCTGCGAATCGGTTCGGCACTCTGGAGAGGCGGTTATTGATGACACGGACCTGGAAGAAGATCGCACTGATCACCGGACTTTTCCTGCTCGTTGTGCTGTCCGCCATGGGGATACTCGACCGCGGGATGGACATCGCCGGATTGAAGCTTTTGGATGAGACCAATGCCATTTACCTTGAAGATGCCTTTGATAAGGCCCTGGCGGGCTTCCTGCTGCTCTCGGCCATTAAAAGCGGCCTGGCCGTCGTGGAGGGATCTGAAGTGGGTGTGGGATTCAACCTTGAACTGGGTGATGTGGTGCAACCTTTTTATGATTATGTGGATATTGCCTGGACGGCAGCCCTGGCCGGCGGCAGTATACTCACCGTTATGCAACTGGCGCTCAAGGGACTGGACATCGTGGATCAGTGGGCACTGACGCTGCTGTTGAGTGCGATCCTTTTGTTTTATGTGTGCAAGTGGTGGCTTTTTCGAAAAACCGAACCTCACCGGATCCTCCGGCAAGTCGTTCAGTTTTTCTTCACCTTGAGCATCGCGGTGTACCTGCTGCTCCCCCTGTCCATTACGGCGACCGCATTTCTGTCGCAAAAAATAACAGGTCCCATTATTACCGAAACGAATACCAGGCTTGAAGCGCTGGAAGATTTCTTCGCCCCGGAACAATTGAATCGCAGCTTTTTCGCCGGTACCGATGCCTCGGATTTGTCCACCTTCGATTTCAGGGAGCGTCTGAACCGGGCGGGGAAGGGCATCAAGGAGTTAATCGACTATTTGAAAGCCGCCACGGACGAGCTGGCTGAACTCACGATTAAACTCATCGCCGCCTATGCCTTCGATTGTATCCTGTTCCCTCTTTTTTTCGGATTGATCCTGATGACGATGCTGAAAAGTGGTATCGGGTACGTGTTTGATCTGAAACGATAAGTTATCGGTACCACCACCATTGGGGTGCCGGCCGGTTGTGTTTATACCGTCATCATCGCCCTATGCTTCTTAATACCCCCCGCTTCCTTGGATTCAGGTGTGGGAAAAGGCTCTTTTTTCAGAATTCAAGTCTTTGACACGCAAATGGCTTTCGGTTATATTTTTTTTTCGATCGTGGTATGGGATATTCATCCACTCCCGTCATATTAGCGTTCATTCGTGAGCTTTCATCCCGGCGACCATATTGTGTTTTTTCACTCCATTGTCTTTGATGCACCAGTACCATCGTTTTGAAATCCAAACTTATCCTGAATCCGGCTCGGATGAAAAGGTCCTGAATCCGGCTCGGATGAAAAGGAGTCCGTAATGTATGAGCAAAAAAAAACAGCGGTATCAAGCGGCGATAGTCCCGGCTGGTACCAGAACATTTTACAATTCCAACGGTCGGACCGCAAAAAGGCGCTGTGGCAGTTATCCAATACCGTGGCGCTGTATGCCCTCTCCTGGTGTCTTATGGTGATGAATTTCCACTGGTTTCAAAGTATCTGGATTCACATCGGAATCGTAATTGTCGCTGCCGGCCTGCTGATCAGGATATTTATCTTTTTTCATGATTGCTGCCACCAGTCCTTTTTTTCTTCACGCCGGGCGAACACGATTTTGGGGCATATACTGGGCGTATTGACCTTTACCCCATATGAAAGCTGGCGCAGGTCCCATGGTATTCATCATAACACCGTCAGCGATCTGGACCGTCGTGGCAAAGGCGATATCTGGACGCTGACCGTGGAAGAGTACATGACCCGGTCCAGGTTCAAACGCATGCAATACCGGCTGTTTCGTAATCCCTTGATCATGTTCATCCTTGGGCCCGCATATGTGTTTCTGGTCCTCTATCGATTTCCTGAAAAGGGTGACCGGCACCGGCAGATCAAGAGCCTTCATATCACCAATGCAGGTATCGCGGCCGTTATTCTTGCCGCCTCCTGGCTCATGGGGTGGCAGGCATATCTGCTCGCCCAGTTGCCTATACTGTTTCTGGCCGGGGTCGGCGGTATATGGCTGTTTTACGTCCAGCATCAGTTTGAGGGTGTTTACTGGGCGCGGCACAACGCCTGGGATCCGCTGAAAGCGTCTCTGGAAGGCTCTTCTTTCTATCAATTGCCGAAATTGCTGCAATGGTTTTCGGGGAATATCGGATTTCACCACATCCACCATATGCGTCCCCGAATCCCCAATTACCATCTGCAGGAATGTCATAAGGCATTGACGGCCCGTGAACCGGTCGTGCCGCTTAAAATGCGTGACAGTCTGCGCTCGCTCCGGTTGAAGCTCTGGGACGAAAAACAGAATCGGCTGGTTGGCTTCGGTGCCATCAAGGCCCGGGGGTAAGCCGGGGCGTTTCACCATCGCCCGGGGTTCATCGGATCGTTGGATACCTTGACGTCAATGTCGGATCCAGAGCGCAAAGGGGGGAGTCCATGGCCGCACCTGTCAATATCCTGGGCGTTGATATCGGTTCCACCACGCTTTCCGTGGTGGAAATCAACCCGGCCGGAGAGCTGGTCGGATCAACCTACCAGTTTCACCATGGCGATACCGACACCTGCCTGAAATCGGCGCTTGAACAGCTCGATCTTTCCCGTATCACCGGCATTGCCGCCACCACCTCCACACCAGGGACCGTCAGGTTGTCCGATAGATACGATAACCGGGTGGCCGCGATGGCCACCGCCCGGCACTATTACCCCCGGGCGCGGTCCATACTCAACATTGGTGCTGAAAAATTCGGCTTGATCCAACTGGACCATCACGGGAATTATCGCAATTTTCGTGCGAACACCGGCTGTGCCGCCGGCACCGGCAGTTTCCTCGATCAGCAGGCCTTGCGGCTGAGATTGGATGGGGCGGCGGCACTCAGTGACCTGGCCATGCGCAACACCGGTACAATTCCAAAAATTGCCTCCCGTTGCGCGGTTTTTGCCAAAACCGATCTGGTCCACGCCCAGCAGGAAGGGTATCTGCTCGAGCAGATTTGCGATGGATTATGTTATGGTTTGGCCAAAAATGTGGTGGATGTCCTGTTCAGCGGCCAGACCCCGGTAGGCCCGGTTCTCATAACCGGCGGGGTGGCCAATAATCCGGCGGTGGTGGAACATGTCCGGGACTTGATCGGCCTGGAGACCATCGTCGCAAACATACCCTGTGAAGCCGCCGGGGCAGCCCTTTGCCTGTGGGGTGAAAAAGACAGGCAACCATGTGCGCAGCCCATTTCGCCAGGGGACATCATCATCCCCCAATCCCATGAGAAACAATTGTGCCACGCCCCCATCGAACTCAATCTGTCCAATTACCCGGAGTTCACCCATCACCATGCCTACAAGGAGTCGTCATGGGATCCGGGGAATCCGGTGGAAGTGGATGTGTACGCGGATCTGAAGCCACTGGACGGTCAAGGTATCTATCTGGGGGTCGATATCGGATCCACCAGCACCAAGGCGGTACTGATGACCGGAACCGGTGGTGTTGCGGCCGGATTTTACACCCGTACCGCCGGAAAACCCGTCAACGCCGCCCAGAATCTGCTGGCCGCCATCGACGGATTGCTGAAAAAACATGACGTGGCAATGGATATCACCGGTGTGGCCACCACCGGGTCGGGCCGGAAATTCGCCGGCCGAATTATAGGCGCCGATCTGATGATCGATGAAATCACCGCCCACGCCAAAGCAGCCGTTTCCCTCAATCCGGACGTGGACACCATCATCGAAATCGGCGGTCAGGATTCCAAGTTCACCACCTTGCAGAGCGGCCGGGTCACTTTTTCGGTCATGAACGCCGTGTGTGCTGCCGGTACCGGCAGTTTTATCGAAGAACAGGCCCAAAAACTGGATTGCGCTCTCGAGGATCTGGCCGCCCGCACCTATCGCCGTCAATCGCCCATGGCCAGTGATCGATGCACGGTGTTTATGGAAAGGGACATCAACCATTATCTTTCCCGGGGATATTCGGTGGACGAGGTGCTGGCCGCCGTTCTCCATTCGGTGGTGGAAAATTATCTGAGTAAAGTCGCCCTGGAAAGCAGTATCGGCGACACCATCGTGTTCCAGGGCGCCACCGCCAAGAACAGGTCCCTGGTGGCAGCCATGGAGCAGCGCCTGCAAAAACCCATACTCGTCTCCCGGTACTGCCATCTCACCGGTGCTTTGGGTAGTGCGTTGGCCCTGGCCGAACAAGGTGTGGGTCACACCCGGTTTAAAGGATTGGACCTGTACAAACACAAGATCCCCCTCCGCTCGGAAATATGCGAATTGTGCACCAACCATTGCAAGATCACCGTGGCCACGGTTAGCGGACATGAGACCGCATACGGCTTTTTATGCGGCAGGGATTACCACACCCGAAAACGGGTTAACATTAATCGCTCGGGATTTAACCTGCTGGCCGAGCGCAAAAAAGCGTTTCATGCAGTCCGTCCCAAAAACCTCGGCAAGGGGCAGATCATCGGCCTGCCCGCCGCCCTGCACCTGGCCGACGATCTGCCGCTATGGCGCCATTTTTTCGATAGTCTTGGCATTCATACCGTCACCAGCGCGTCATACAGCGACGCTGTCAAGGCAGGCAAGCCATGGGCCGGTGCCGAGTTTTGCGCACCCATGATGGCGCTCTGCGGCCATGTCCACCACCTGTTGCCGAAATGTGATTATATTTTTATGCCCTTTTATCTGGAAGAAAAGGTCCCCCAAAAAAATATCCGGCGCCAGTATTGCTACTACACCCAATTCGCACCTTCCGTGGTATCGACCCATCCGGCTCTGGAAGCCGGGAACCGGCTCCTGACGCCGATGGTTCATTATCTGTACAATGACTTTATCACCAAGGTCCAACTGCACCGCATGCTCAACATCCACGCACACCAGAGCGTGAGTTTTCTGGACGTTTCCACTGCCTACGATGCTGCACGTAAATTCAAACAAAAGGCGCAAGGCCGGTTGAAGACGGTATATCAACGCCACCTGGAAACATCAGACGAGCTGCACGCCGTTATCCTTGGCAGGCCTTATACTGTTTTGGATCCGTCCATGAACAAAGGGATTCTGGATATATTCGCCGGTCTGGGTATCAACGTATTTTATCAGGACATGGTTTCTTATACACCGGAAGACGTGCTTGGCATTTCGCCGTTGCTGTCGGAAGTTCACTGGCATTTTGCCGCGCGGATACTGGAAACGGCCGAGAAGGTCGCCTGCACAACCTCGGCGTACCCGGTATTGGTGACGGCCTTCAAGTGCACCCCGGACAGTTTTGTCATCGATTATTTCAAACAGATAATGTCCGCCCATGACAAACCGTTTCTCATCCTTCAATTGGATGAGCACGATTCGAATGTGGGTTACGAAACCCGTATCGAAGCGGCCATTGCCGCTTTCACGAGTCACCACACATCACGTACGAAGACGCCAAGGCCAGTGCATTTACCCCCCCTGTTGCCAAAACCGATGAAAGAACTGACGGAAAAAACCCTGCTGTTTCCGAACTGGGATGCCATATCCCAGCGTCTGGTGGTGGCCAACCTGCAAAAAGAGGGCATTGACGCCCGGCTGCTCCAGGGCAGCGACGCCATTGTGCGCAAGAGCATGCGGTATAACAGCGGCCAGTGTATCCCCCTGAATATCATTGCCCAGGAGTTTATCGACTACGTCGACACCCATGACCTGGACCCCGGCCGAGCGGTTTTATGGATGGTATCTTCGAAGATTTCCTGCAATATCGGATTGTATGCCCACCAGATCCAGAGCATCCTGCATGCTCATGGCAACGGCATGCAAGATGCCGGGGTTTATCGCGGCCGATTGTCTTTGGCCGATATTTCCATGAAACTGCCCGTCAACACTTATCTGGCCTATATGTTCGGCGGGTTGCTTAAAAAGATGGGATGCGCCCTGAGACCATACGAAAAAATTCCCGGCACCACGGATCGGATATTGCGTAAAAGTGTGTCGCTTCTGGAAAACACTTTTCGGTTCGGACGATCCAAGGAAGCCGCACTGGCCCAGGTCATCGAGTGGTTTGAAACCATTGAGTGCCGTAATGGGGACAATGCCCGCCCCCGGCCCAAAGTGGCCATATTCGGTGATTTATACGTTCGGGATAACGAGCTGATCAATCAGGACCTGATCCATTTTATCGAGGACGAGGGGGGTGAGGTGGTGACAATGCCATACAGCGCCTATGTTAAGATGATCGCCCAACCCTACTTCCGGAAGTGGTTCGTGGAGGGCCTTTACCTTGAAGCGCTTTCCTCAAAAGCCCTTATCGCCTCCATATCCCACCTGGAAAAGACGTATTACAAACAGTTCCAAACCATCCTGAAAGAACCGGAACCCGCATATGATGAATCCCCCGAGCAGATACTCGCCACCTATGGTATCCGTATTGAGAACACCGGTGAGAGTATGGAGAATATTCTTAAAATTCATTATCTTAAAAAGTACCATCCGGATATTGCGCTCTTCGTGCAGACCAGCCCGGCCTTCTGCTGCCCATCGCTGATCACGGAAGCCATGGCCGCCACCATCGAACACGTCACCCGCACACCCATCGTTTCCATCACCTACGACGGCACCGGGGGCAATAAAAATGAAATCATCACCCCCTACCTTGTATTTCCCCGGCAGCAATCACGGGCAGGGGAGACCGCGAACCCTGATGCCGCATGAACATCATCCGGATCATGCAGGTTGCGGTCATACCGGAAAGAAGACACGGGCGGCGATTGGAAGTTGAAAGATTGGGAAGTCATGATTACTTCTTTATTCATGACTCAACTGAAATCAGCCGTATTAAATGACAATGGCCAGAGGTGCCGGCAAGCGGCCGCAACCCTTGATGATTTAACGTTCGACAACCGGTTTGTCCGCGAATTGCCCGGCGACACCGTGACGGCCAACCAGCCACGCCAGGTGCGGTCCGCCTGTTACTCGGCTGTACAGCCGGCCAGTGTCGCCGCGCCTGAACTTGTGGCATATGCCCGGGAAGTGGCGGAGATGCTGGGTATTACCGCGGACGTCTGCGAATCCGATGAGTTTGCCGCGGTGTTCACCGGAAACAAGCTGGTGGCCGGCATGGCGCCTTACGCCATGTGTTATGGGGGACACCAGTTCGGAAATTGGGCAGGGCAGCTCGGCGACGGGCGCGCCATCGCCCTGGGTGATATCATCAGCCCATGCGGTGAACGATGGACATTGCAACTCAAGGGTGCGGGGCCGACACCTTACCGCCGGAATGCGGACGGGCTGGCGGTGTTGCGGTCATCGGTGCGTGAATTTTTATGCAGTGAGGCCATGTTTCACCTGGGTGTTCCCACCACCCGTGCCCTGAGCCTGACACTGACCGGTGAACAGGTCTGGCGGGACATGTTTTACGACGGTCGTCCCAAGCTGGAACCCGGCGCTGTCGTATGCCGGGTGGCGCCATCTTTCACCCGGTTCGGTAATTTTGAAATTTTCACCGCCCGCAATGAACCGGATGTGTTGAAACAATTGGTGGATTATACCCTGAGAAACGACTTCCCCCAATTGGGGGCGCCGTCCACCGATAATTATATCCGCTGGTTCGAGAGGGTATGCGAACTCACGGCGGATATGATCGTACACTGGATGCGTGTGGGGTTTGTCCACGGGGTGATGAATACGGACAACATGTCCATTCTCGGCTTGACCATCGATTACGGTCCTTACGGCTGGTTGGAGAATTACGACCCCAAGTGGACACCGAATACCACCGATGCCCAGGGCCGGCGGTATTGTTTCGGCAATCAGCCGGCCATCGCCCAGTGGAATCTGGTTCAACTGGCCAATGCCGTTTATCCGCTGATCAAGCGGGTAGAGCCACTCCAGGAAGCCCTGGAGCGGTATGTCGCCCGTTACAACCGGCTCTGGCGATCAATGATGGCCCAAAAACTCGGCCTGAAAGCCTTTGATGCGGCCACCGATGAATCATTGGTCACCGACCTGTTGGAACTGCTGCAGCAAGCCGAAACGGATATGACGATTTTTTTCCGCCGGCTGGCTCACCTTTCCGCAGACGCTGCGCCGGAGCCGGAAGCGAACGATGAGCAGTTGATCGAACCACTGAAAAGCGCCTATTACATCCCCGGGCAGATGACACCCGGGCTTCACCGTCAAACGGGCGATTGGTTGCGCCGGTATGTGCGTCGTCTGGACAGTGACGGCCTGGCCGATACCGACCGCCGCCATCGCATGAACGCCGTCAATCCCAAATATGTTTTGCGTAATTACATGGCCCAGCAGGCCATTGATAAGGCTGAAAACGGGGATTTTTCCCTGATCCATGAACTTCTCGAGCTTCTTCGCCGTCCTTATGACGAGCAACCGGACAAGGATAGATTCGCTGTAAAACGACCGGATTGGGCGCGCAATCGTCCGGGCTGTTCCATGCTCTCCTGCAGTTCATAGACAATAGAAAAAAACAAATAAAGGAATCCGATAATGGACAGACATACGGATCAATTGTTAAACAAGACCTTCCTGACCGTGAGTGAAGCCGCCCGTTATATGGGCGTGGGCAAAAAAATCATCTACCAGCTCATCGAATTCGGAGAAATAGAAGCCGCCCGAAAACGCGGCGCCGTCCTGGTGAATCCGGCAAGTGTCGATGCCTTCAGGAACAGCGGTAAATTGACCTGA
>JABDIN010000089.1 GCA_013003715.1 Desulfobacteraceae bacterium
GCAAACGTTATGATGACTTACTTGCATGAGATGGGTGATTTGTCAATATCCGTTACCGAACGAAATCCAAGGGAAAAACCCCGATTGCTGGATCAGGTGCGGCATTTGATTCGAGCAAAACATTACAGTATCCGCACGGAGCAAACTTATGTCGACTGGATCCGGCGTTACATCCTTTTTCACCGGAAACAGCATCCTGACCAATTGGGGGAACAGGATATCAGCCGGTTCCTTACGCATCTGGCAGTGGATCGGAAGGTGGCGGCGTCCACCCAGAATCAAGCCCTGTGCGCTTTGGTCTTTCTATACCGTGAGGTGCTTGATAAGGACTTGGGTGATTTTGAAAATGTCGTTCGTGCGAAACGTCCTGCCAAACTACCGGTGGTTTTTACACCGGATGAGGTAAAGAAAATATTGATCCAACTGGAGGGGACGAACTGGTTGATGGGGCAGATTCTTTATGGCGCGGGGTTGCGTGTGATGGAATGTGTGAGGTTGCGTGTAAAGGATATCGATTTCGGTTACGGGCAACTCGTCGTTCGCAATGGTAAGGGGAATAAGGACCGGGTCACGATGCTGCCGAAAATCATTGTTGATGATCTAAAACGGCACCTGGTCAAGGTGAAATCAATTTATGACAGAGATTTAAAAGCCGGTTTTGGTGCTGTGTATTTACCTTATGCCCTTGAACGCAAGTATAAGAATGCCAACCGAAGCTGGGCATGGCAATATGTTTTTCCATCCACCCGTCGTTCCATGGATCCACGGTCGGGAGTCGAACGCCGGCATCATATCTCCGAAACTGTTCCTCAACGGGCGATTAAAAAAGCGATACGTAACTGCGGCATCACTAAGGCAGGGAGTTGTCACTCACTTCGACACTCCTTTGCGACCCATTTACTGGAAGCGGGTTACGATATTCGAACGGTTCAGGATTTATTGGGCCATAAGGATGTTACGACCACCATGATATACACGCATGTGTTAAACAGCGGCGGTAAGGGCGTGAAAAGTCCTACCGATATGCTGTTTTCAGAGCGAAGGATAACACCAATATGATACGGCTTGCGGATTTGACGCCACGTCAACACAGTGTATTGGAATTTATTGTCACCTATCAGCAAGAGCACCGCATAGCACCGACGGTTAGAGAGATTGCAGATTACCTGGGCTTGCGCTCACCGGGTGGGATACATCGTATTCTGACGGTGTTAAAGGAGAAGGGATATATACTTTCCGATGCCGGTAAGAAAAGGGCTTGGAGATTCCGGGTGCCCATAACCGGAAAAGGTATACCGGTGATCGGCAAAATTGCAGCCGGTCAGCCGATTGAAGCGGTGGAGAACATGGCGGAAGAGCTTTCGATCTCGCCGGATGTTTTCGGCTGTGGGCGGTGTTTCAGCTTGAAAGTCCAGGGCGACTCCATGATCGATGCCCACATCGTGGATGGAGATCTGGCGATTATCCGGCCGCAGCAGACGGCTGAGAACGGCGAAATTGCAGCGGTGATCATCCATGAGGTTCCCGAAGAGGCAACGCTGAAGCGGATCAGGCGAAGAGGGAAAACCTTGATTTTAGAACCGGCCAACGATGCTTACGATTCTCTCGTATTTAAGGGGAAAGATATCGCGCGTGTTTCGATCATCGGTAAATTAGTGGGCGTCGTCCGAAAATCCTGAACGGGTCGGGGACCTGTCCATAGGTTGCCGGGTTTTTGTCATTTGCCGCTATTTCGGCGCCCACAGCACCTGCCGGGGTTTTTCTTTTAACTTCTCCGTCAGTTCGTCGATGGTCCCGTATGTCATGCAGCCCGACATGCAGTGCGTGACACAGGCGGGTTTGAGGCCTTTTTTTGTCCGGGGTTTGCATAGAACGCACAATTCAGTCGGGAACGGCAGGTAGGTCAGGTAAGCTTTGTCTTTGGGCAGGTTCTGGACGATTTCCTGGACGCGGATGCCGCCCATGCCGGGTTCCCAGCCGTATTCCTGTGCACAGGCGATTTGGCAGGTAAAGCATCCCGTGCAGTACTCATAGTCGATGAGAAGTCCGTATTCTGATTGCTTAGCCATGGGACACCTCCTCACCGGGGGTACATTTATAGATTTTACACATGGAATGTTTGATGGGAGCGCCCATTCCGTCTTTTCCCTGGTGGCCCATGGGGATCAGCATGTTGATATTGGATTCCCATGCCCCGAACAGGGAGGGCTCGGCTGCTTTTTTCTCCGGAAACCACCAGCCGTGGGCGGCCATGATCATCCATTTCGGCACCACGGGTGTGAGTTTCGCCTTGAGCCTTGCCCGGCCCATCCAGTTTTCTATCCAGATCCATTCACCGTGGCCGATGTCATGGGCACGGGCGGTTTTGGGATGTATCTCCACAATCGGGTCCGGATCAATATCACGCAGCCA
Source organism: Desulfobacteraceae bacterium (assembly GCA_013003715.1). Lineage (GTDB taxonomy): Bacteria > Desulfobacterota > Desulfobacteria > Desulfobacterales > Desulfosarcinaceae > JABDIN01. The sequence goes on from JABDIN010000089.1 coordinate 2,413, forward strand.
GGGAATGTTTCGGTGCTCGGAGTGAAAAAAGGCCGGGGACCGCCTGCCGGTTGAGAGAATCAGCGGGTATTTTTCGGCCAGATCCGGACGGCTCACCGGGGTGAACGGCGGTTCCTCGTGATGGGGCAGGGGCTCGGTATCCCAGTCTTCCCTCAAGGTGGCCCAGAGTTCGAATAAACCGGTGGGGGTCCGGAACCCCGGTTTTTTATCCCCCCGAAGCAATCCCCGCTCATGGCGCCGGTAGGGGCAGGACGTGCTGCCCTCAGGGGGAAAGGCCCAGCCTTGTTCCTGGAGTTGCTTGAAAGTCAGTCCGGAGGGCTCAAGGATATTGTCGAACAGTTCGTGAAGGTTCTCGAATTTAAACTCTTTGTCGAAACGCCTGGCCAGTTCAAAATTGATTTCCGCATCGGATTTGCAATCGGGCGTGCTCATGGCTTTGTTAATACTCTGCAGCGGCACCCACCAGCTCCGGAAACTGTCTTTTTCCAGAAAGGTACCGGTGGGTAATACCACATCGGCATACTGGGTGGTTGGGGTGTGGAAGATATCCACGGCCACAACAAAGTCCAGTTTTTTCAGCGCTTCCCGCCAGCGTTTGGGATCCATGCCCAATCCCTGCATGACACCGGCGGTCTGCAGCCACAGGCCTTTGATGGGATAGGGATCCTCGGTGAAGATCTGATCAAAGGTCAGATCGGTCTGGCTTCGCCAGTAAAATTTGTTCATGGGCATGTACCGGTCTTTACCAATACGGGTTTCATCCAGTTTTTCGGATTTGAGCCGTATGGCGCCCTTGCTGCCCGGCAGGGCATAGGGGGCCACATCAAAAGCCAGACGAGCCGTGACATTGCCGCCGGGTACATCCAGGTTGCCGGTGAGTGCCCACAGGCAGGTGATGGCCTGAACAAGCGGGGTTAATGCCGGGGTCATGTCAACGGCCACTCCCCAATGAATGGCTGCCGGTTTGCTTTTGGCATAGAAACGGGCGGCAGCGGCAATATCCTTTGCAGGCACACCGGTGATTTTTTCCACCTCGGCCAACGGGTATTTGTTTACTTCTGCTTTGAATGCATCCCATACGGTATAACACGCTACCTTGCAGCCATCGGCAAGTGTCACTTCGCACTCACCCGATAACATGGGGGTGACGTCTATTTTACGGAAGGCAACCTCGGTGGTGTCCCAGACCACCGGTTCTGATGCATCCGGGTCCCAGGCCACATAGTTCTCTTTTGAGCCACTACCTGTCAGGTCGCTTTCGCGAAGGGTCCGTTCCGTATCTTTACGGACCAGGTGATGACCATTGGTCCATTTGGTTAGAAATTCGGTATCATACAATTTCTCACTTATAATCACATGATGAAATCCCATGGCCAGGGCTGCATCGGTTCCTGGTCGGAGTTGCAGCCAGTGCTTGGAACGTGAGGCAAACCAGGACAGGCGGGGATCGATGTTGATGATTTTCGTGCCTTTTTTCATGAGGTCGGTTATCCAGTGCCCGAACAGGTTGTCCGGACAGGTCGCATGAATATTGTACCCCCAGATGATCATGCATTCCGGCACTTCGAAATTGGGGTTATCGTAGCGGTCCGGGAACCATTGGCCGGCATCGAACACCGAATAATCACCCTGAACCGTATCCACCGCCGCCAGGCGTGGGCCGTAACAGGCATTTCCGGTGAGGGCGAACATGACATTGGGGCTGTCAAAGGCATACGCCAGCATACAGATCCAGGGGTAAATATCACGACCCGTACCAGCGGCAAACACCATGCTTTCCGGGCCGAAGTCCTTGCGGATGGTGTCCATCTTTTTTTCAATGAGATCAAAGGCCTCGTCCCAGCTGATCTCTTCCCATTTGCCTTCACCGCGTTCGCCGACCCGTTTCAATGGTTTGCGCAACCGGTCCTTGTGGTCGGCATATTGGGTCATGGCCAGAACCCTGGCACAAAGCCGCCCCTGATTCCAGGGGTGATCCGGATCACCTTCGATTTTTACCAGTTTCCCGTCTTTGATATGTGCCATCAACCCGCAGCCGCCGTGGCAGCCGGGACCGGCTGACCAGGATGTCGTGCGCACAATCTTGGTTTCCGTTTTACCCATTTTGTCTCCTATCCGGTGGACCATTGGAAGTGTTCGTATTCATCAGTTTGGCCGTGCCAAAACCATATCTCTTGGTCTGACCAGACCTATCAATTCCGTTGTTCTCCTGTCAATAGTTATCTTGAATGCAAACAAACGTTGACATAGCTTGATATTTGATTGCCAACACGGTAAGGTATTTAAAAAATGAAGGTTGCAGGTCTGCATTTTGGCTATCCTGGTCAGACCAGAACGGGGATGCACTTCCAAGGCCGGCCAGTGCGAATAACCTCCAATGGCGGCAGTGTAATGCCGGTGCGCCTCCTGTTTTGGGTGTATTCACCGAAATGACGAGATACAATATCACGCGTGATGTGTCTTATGGTATGGTGCCGGAAGACGATGTCATGAGACCAACCGATCCGAAAACCTGTGTGGTGAACAAGAGATGACAATGAAAATGAACGAGATCTTCACGACCATCAAGCCGTTGAAGGTGTCCGATGAAATTGTGCGGCATATCAAATCGCTCATTACGCGGGGCATACTTGATCCTGGGGAAAAACTGCCGGCGGAAAGATCATTGGCCAGCCTGTTCGGCGTTGGGCGGTCCACCCTGAGAGAGGCAATGAATACCCTGTCTACCCTGGGCTTCATTGAGATCAGAAAACGGCAGGGGGCGTTTGTGAAAAGCCTTGGCGAGACGGTCATCCCGGATTCTTTCGCCCAAATCATGGATGAAGATCAAACCAAGGTTAAATATCTGTATGAATTGCGGATGGACCTTGAAGTCGCCTCTTCCTTTATGGCAGCAAAAAACCGGAGCGCCGAAGATCTGCAAATAATGGACAGGTTGCTGGGAACGATGGAGAGCCAGGTCTCGGAACCGCGTCTGGGAATCGGCGAGGATATAAAATTTCATATGGCCATCGCCAATGCGAGCCGTAACATATTGCGCGTTCATGTATTGGAGAATCTGTTCACCCGGTATGGACACTATATCGATATTGCACGCCGCCCGTTTTTCCAGGGTAAATCCCACAACGAGGAGATCTGCTCACATCACCGCCAGATTTTATCGGCCATCGAACAGCAACAACCGGATGAGGCCAGGGATGCCATGCGCGCGCATCTGAGGATGGTTGCGGCCCAATGGGACTGATGAAGTTTTAAACATGAAATGAAAATGGATTGTTTTGGATTAAAGGATTTAAAAACAACAAAGAGTTGATTGAATCGTACATATCTCAGGCATCGGGGCGTTTTTTACCCTGAACCGCGTGCCGGTTACTTCTTCAATCCTGTACGGCGGTGGCCTGCGATCCCGCCTCGTTTTCATACCGCTGTTCGATGATCAGGGCAGGTTTCAGCAACAGGGTGACCACGAATACGCCCAACGACAGCACACCGATGGTAATCCCCACTTCCACCCAGCTCGGCGCATAGCTGACCACCTCCCCCAGGGGTGATGGCACCAAACCCGGAACGATCAGGCCGATCCCTTTTTCGATCCAGATGCCGGTAAAGAGCAGTATGGCGGCAGGCATAAAAAAAACGGGGTGATTGCGGCCGGGAATGAAGGCAAACATGAGGGTGCCCAGAACATTCATGCCGATGGCGGACCAGATCCAGGGAACCAGTGTGTTATGGCCCTGGAGGCCGAAATAGAGATACATGGCCGGCAGACTATGGTGGGTCGGCAGATAAAATTCCTTGAAGATTTCGGAGAAGAGCATGATGAGATTGATGATGGCGGAAATAACGATGATCCGCCGCAGCTTTTTGAAAATTTCAGGCTGAATCTTAAATGTGGTTTGCGTATGAACGATGACCAGCACCATGGTGATCAGCGCAGGGCCCGCGGCAAATGCGGATGCCAGGAACCGGGGGCCCATCAACGGGTTGTTCCAGAAGGGGCGGGCCGGCAGTCCTTCATATAAAAAAGCCGTTACGAGATGGATGCCGAAGGCCCAGAATATGGAGAGGAATACGAACGGACGATACTTTCTCTCATCGGGTTTGCGGTTGTGATAGTGGCAGAACAGGATATAGGCCGGCACCATCAGGTTTAAAGCCAGGTATCCGTTGAGAACAAGGATATCCCAGGTGAGTAGGGAAGAGGGCCAGTTGAAACGCCCGATGAAGGGGATAAGGTGCCATGCCTGCAAGGGGCCGCCCAGGTCTACGAAGACAAATGTCATGCACATGACCAGTGCCCCGATGGCCACCACTTCGCCGATGATCACCACTTTGTGCAGGTCCTTGTCCTTGAAAACATAGGAGGGCAGAATGATCATGACGGCCGCGGCGGCCACACCCACCAAAAAGGTGAAATTGGCGATATAAAAGCCCCAGCTCACGATATCGGACATGTTGGTGACCGTCAGTCCAAGCTTGAATTGCACCATATACGCGTAGAGGCCGAACATCATGAGCGCGGCCAATGTGCACAGATAGAGTTGATATCCCACGCCACCGGACAGGCTCCATACGGTAACATCTTTCACAAAAGCAGTCAGGTCTTTTACCAAAGACTTTTTCATGGTCATTTTTCCTCGAGGGTTTTTGCCCTCGGCCAAACCGGTGGTTAATCGATAAAATACCAGAATTTCGGATCAGTACCCAGGTCCTCCCGCAATCGATAGACCTTTTTGTTTTTCAGTACAAACCGGATTTCGCTGTCCGGGTCCAGAAGGTTTCCGAAAACCCGGGCTCCGGTGGGACAGGCCTCGGCACAGGCCGGCAGTCTGCCGTTTCGGCTACGCTGGATGCAGAAGGTGCATTTTTCCATTTGTCCCTTTGCACGCAAACGGTTACCTAAATAGTGCTGTTTGCGGGTGATCTGGTTTGCCGGCACCTGGGGTTCGTTCCAATTGAAGCGGCGGCCGTAATACGGGCAGGCCGCTATGCAATACCGGCAGCCGATGCACCAGTCATAGTCCACCACAACAATACCATCGGGTTCCTGCCAGGTGGCCTGGGTGGGGCAGGCCTTGACGCATGGCGGGTTTTCGCAGTGAAAACACTGCACACCCATATAAAAATGATCTTGCACCGGAACTTCGTGATAAAATTTACTGTCTCCGGCATCCGGTGTCATTTCACCGTGTTCCATCTCAAAAATTCTGATGTACTGAGTATTTGATAGTCTGTCCAGGTTGTTTTCCTTAACACATGCGGCAACACATTCCATGTATCCTTCACAACGGGTTACATTGAACGCATAGCCATAAAGGACATCATCCAAGGGTTCCTGATTGCCGATTTTTACATCAACCCCCTTTCGAATTTTGGCTAACCGTTCAAGTCTCCGGACGGTTTCCATCTTTTCCACGGGAGTCATGAGACGGTAATACTTCTTGAAGTATTCCAACCACTGCAGCTTGAACTCCTCGCCGGGTGACAGAATCCCGTTGCTGCATCCGGAGATCATTGCCGTGCTTCCGGCAGCAGCGGCAGTTGCCGCTTTTTTCAGAAATTCCCGACGGTCGCATTGTTTCCCTGCGCAGTGGTTGTCCGTTTGATTCGTTCGGCAGCCTTTGTTTTTCCTCAGGTGCATACTGAATTCCTATCCTGTAGGCGGTATTGCAGTTGGTTTTATACAGTGTTTGTCCACACCGTAGGGCTACTTTGCGAGTGGTGGTGAATATGTTTTCGGCCACCGTTTTTTAAACAGCGGCGAGTGCGGATCGTGACACGAGGTGCAGTTCTTTACGACCCGTTCGCCGGTCCAATATGAGAGACGCTTACCGTGCGCACCACCCACCCAATCTTTTTTCTGCCTGAAATGACACTGGCCGCACATCTCGTAGCTGTGATCCATATCGATTTTTGTGCCGGTTTCCGTAACCAGGTAGTCACGATCATCCTGATTATGGCAGGTCATGCAATCCAGCGGTTTATCCACGCCCCCGTGGTCCAGGACAATGTCATTGTGAGCGATTGGTGCGGCATCCGTCGCAGTGACCGGTTTATTGTTATGACATTGGCTGCACCTGAACCGCTCGATCCGGTTTTTCCGTGTTTCGGTCCGGAATTGTCCACCCTGGTGCCGGGTGCTGACAAGAACCGTGCTTTCGGTTATGGGCATGGGGGTGTTGATTTTAACCGCATCGTTTGTGGGAACCATGGCCTTTTTAATGGTCTGCGACACATCGCCATCACTTGAAACAGCGTCCCCTATCGATATACTCAATACACCGGCCGTCAGGACAAAAAGCATGCATGCTCGTTTTAACGGTGATTTCATGACATCCATTATTAATATTCGGAGTTTCGGTGAAAAGTTGCCGGGTTACCGTCCGGGACATGGCATTGCCTGCAATTGCCTCTCATGGGATGTTCCACGCGGATGGCGTTGACCGCCCCCGGTCCCACATGGCAGGCAATGCAATCACCCCGCATCTGGAGATCATGGGGAATGGGCGGTGGCGCACCGGGCAAATGCGCACGGCCCAGCGACGGTGGCGGCGAACTGGCCCAATTGCTGCCGATGAAAAGTATTTCTGTTGTTACGGGAACATGGCACTGCAGGCAGGCCGTTTGATCCGGATGAGGCGTCAATGGTGTATTCCTTTTCAACTCTTCGGTCCAGCCCCCTTTTGCATGACATGTCAGGCAGTCTAACCTGGGTTTTTCTGCCTCCTCCACCGGATGTGGGATAAAAGGGGGAGAACCCGCATATTCTCTTCGGGAATAGTATTCCTCCAGTGTTCGTCCCGTGGAAGTTCCTTCCAGGTAGACCTGAGAAATACGGTCATAGGTGAGATATAAATCATCTCCGTTCTGATCAAAACCAGCGGCCTGGGTGTCTTCCAGAACGGTTCCCGGCTTTTTGGGTTCCTTGGAGATGGCTGAGATCACGATAAATGGTAGTGCCAGGACACAGATCGCGGCAAATCCGAGGAAAATTTTTCCTATTTTGGGATCTGAGTTATTCATCACGCTTTCTCCAGTTTTACCGCACATTTTTTATAGTCCGGTTGTTTGGAAATGGGGCAGAATGCATCCAGTGTGACCTCGTTGATGAGGTGATTTTCATCGAAAAAGGGCACGAACACCATTCCTTTCGGAGGGCGTCCCCGGCCGTCGATACTTGCCGTCATCACCACTGAACCCCGGCGGGAAATGATCTTGACTTTTTCACCGTTGACAATGCCCATCATCGCGGCATCCTCGGTGTTGATCTCCACGTAGGACTCGGGAACTGCTTTATGTAAAATGGGTACCCGCCGCGTCATGGAACCGGTGTGCCAGTGTTCGAGCACACGGCCGGTATTCAGCCAGAACGGGTACTCGCTGTCCGGGGATTCCGCTGCCGGCTCATATGGGCGTGCCCAGATCCATGCGCGGTTGTCCGGTTTGCCGTAAAAATCGAAATCATCGCCTTTGGCGGCCGGATCATATTTGGGATTATACCGCCATTTCGTCTCCTTACCATCGACAAAAGGCCATTGTATGCCGGACCTTGTGGTCAATTCCTTGTATGGTGCCATCCGGTGCTTGGGGCTGTCATGGAATCGGATGTATTCGGTCCAGGCGTCTTCGATATATGTCTCACGGCTCCATGGAAATTGTTTTTCGAATCCCAGCCGCCTGGCCACTTCAATGATCTGCCAGGTATTGCTCATGGCCTCTCCCGGAGGGGGAACGATCTCGGCGTTGTGCTGGGTGCGCCTTTCGGAATTGCCGAAGAAACCCTCCCTTTCGATCCATAATGCGGACGGCAGGACCACATCCGCCACATCGGATGTGGGGGTGGGGTAGATCTCGGAAACCACCATGAACCGGCCTTCTTTGAGCGCGCCGTTGCGGTATCGAATCAGGTTGGGCATGGTCACCATGGGATTGGTCACCTGCACCCACATGAATCGGATATCACCGCGATCCAATGCCCGGAACATCTCCACCGTGTGATAGGTGGGCTTCGGATCAATGTTCTTTAACGGTACCTGCCAGATATCCGCCGCCATTTTCCGGTCGTCCTCATTCATGACAACGCCATGGGGCAGTTTATGGGTCAATGTCCCTACTTCACGTACCGTACCGCAGGCACTGGGTTGGCCGGTCAGTGAAAAAGGGCTGTTGCCGGGAGTGGAAATTTTGCCCACCAGCAGATGAATGTTGTAAACAAGGTTGTTGATCCAGGTGCCCCGGGTATGCTGATTCATGCCCATGCACCAGAAGGAAGTGACTTTTTGGTCAGGATCACCGTATAGCGAAGCCAGGTATTTGATGTCCTTGGCTGGTACGCCGGATAATTTCTCGACTTTTTCGGGGGTGTAGTCCTCGAGGAATTTTTTATACTCCTCAAAATCGATGGTTTCCGCCTTGTCGTTGAAGGCGAAATGATCTTCCGTACCGTAGCCGATATTGGTCTTACCCTTATGAAATGAAACGTGTTTTTGAACGAAGTCCCAGTTCACCCGGTTGTTGCTGATGATTTCGTGGCAAATAGCGTTGGCGACGGCAAGGTCGGTTTGGGGGCGAAACAGGATGCTGCGATCGGACGCCTGGCTGCTGCGGGTGGTGCGGGTGGCAAAATCAATGATTCGCACATGATCCTTGCTCTTGCGGTTGGCCAGCATTCTGGAGAACAGGACCGGATGCATCTCGGCCATGTTGTTGCCCCAGGTCACGAATACATCTGCGTGATCGATGTCATCATAGCATCCCATGGGTTCATCCAGGCCGAAACTGGTCATGAACCCGGTTACCGCACTGGCCATGCACAGCCGGGCATTGGCCTCCACGTTGTTGGTCCCGATACATCCTTTGAACAGCTTGGAGGCGACATATCCGTCTGCAATGGACCATTGCCCGGAACCATATATGGCCACGGCATCTTTGCCATGGTCTTTTATCGTCTCTTTCATTTTCTCTGCAACGAGATCCAGCGCTTCCCGGATGGGTACCTTGACCAGTTTCCCGTTTTTACGGACCAGTGCGTCTTTTATCCGGTCTTCGGCATAGAGAATTTGCACGGAATGATATCCCTTGACACAGCAAAGCCCTTTGTTCACGGTACAATTGGGATCTCCTTTCACGGCGACCGCACGATCCCCGGAAACACCCACCAGAAGGCCACACCCGGTGCCGCAGAACCGGCAGGGGGTTTTCTGCCAATGAATCATTCCGGAAGGCTGGTCAATGCGCTTCCATGCCCCGAAGGAGATACCGGGAAACAATGATGCGGCGGTTGCCGCTGCGCTATTCAAGGCCATGGATTTGATGAATTTTCTTCTGCTGACATTCATGAACCGCTCCTTTTCTATTCCTAATCCGTATGACCAAAGGTCATGCTAAGGGATTGTAACGAACTCATGTTCTTAAGATTGAGCTGAAGTTTTTTTTCAGTATGATCATCCGGTGTATCCGTTACGAGTATGAGTAGATCTTCGTTCTCAGCCGGCATTGTTTCACAGAAATCGAGTCGTTCGAGATCCCGGTGAAGCTTGTCCTTTTCGCCGGGTTTCGGATATACCAGGTAACTGAAGACGGGCATGTGGCTCTCCTGGTTAGCTATCAGTGTATAAAAGGGCGTCGGATATGGACGCTGGCTGAACTCTTGTAAAAAGTGATTACGATCGGTTAAGCTTAAAGCAAGTTGCATGACATCGTGTATCGGCTGGAGATTTGTCAAAGCAACAATATCATTCTATGACAATGTGGTATATAATTACAATACGCGAATAATTAAAAAATTGATATAAGTCAAAACCGTGAAATTGGTGTCGGACTATAGTACGTATGGATAGATGCTTTTGGCGCGATGCTGTATTAAAGAATTTATCGTTTTTAGATGGTGTAAGGTACGGGGATTATAATAGTCAATACACTTTTTTTGCTATTGAAGGTTTTCATCCTGTGCTGATATGATTACATTTTCTTTTATTTCAGTCTAAACGCTATTATTGCGAATCTTGTCTCTGAAAACTATTCCAATATGAACCACATTTTTTCCGGAGGAAAAATGGTCTCCACGTCGTCTTCTAATGAGAGCAACAGTGCCCCGCCCATCATTTGTATTTCAGGATTCTCGGGATCCGGAAAGACCACGTTGATCGTCGGCCTGATATCTCACCTGACCCGGGAGGGGTTCCGGGTAGGTACCATCAAACACGATGTCCACGGCTTCAATATCGATCAACCCGGCAAAGACAGTTACCGGCATAAGGAGGCTGGGGCTTCGGCGGCCATTATCACCTCTCCGACCCGGTTCGCCATGGTGGCGGACACCGATGAGGACCGGTCGCCGGAATCCTATCTGCCGCTGATGTCCGGTCTGGATATCGTGGTCGCAGAAGGATTTAAACGTGCGAAGTTGCCGAAAATAGAGGTGTTCAGGCCTGAAACCGGCAAGGGCCGGGCCTGCGAAAACGATCCTTACCTCATCGCCATGGCTTCCAATGCATCACTGGATACGGATGTGCCGAGATTTCCGCTGGACGCTACCCGGCAGATCGCTGATTTTATCATCGATCGTTTAAAACTTCAGAAGAAAGATTGACACGGGAACCGGCTTTCATTTGAATCCGCACCCAGGGCCGGATCCTGCCCATTGAGCCGTTACCGATAATGTGAGAAAATAGTCTTGCCGCAAAACCGGTGAAGACTGCGGCGTACGATTTTGCCGAATGGGGCCTGATCGCATTCGTCACGGTGTGGTGTTCACCGATAACAAGTCCGCCATGTCCCAGGCGGTCAACATCTTTTTCTGTACATCTTCACAGAGCTTGTTAATGGCCACCGGGCCCTGCGCACTTTCGGGGGACGCCACCACTGTTCGGAAAGGCCGCTGTCCGGCCGGCGTTTCTGCAAGCTTCAATACAGTGTCCGCCACATCCCGGGGTTTGGGGGCGTTGTCCGAGAAAATATGCTTTTTAAAATCCGTCCTCATACGGTCACTCCGCTCCGCAAGATCGTCATAGGCGGATAACCTGTCCGTATCATTGCCGCTGATCCGGTTTGCTATAAAATTTGTCCCGTATCCACCCGGCTCGACCAGTACCACATCGATTCCCCTGCCGTTCAACTCATACCGATAGCTTTCAGTCAATCCTTCCAGCGCAAATTTGGAGGCGGTATACACCGTGGAAAAGGGGATGACCACTCGCCCAACGATACTGGAAACATTGATGATCAATCCGGCTTTCTGCTGGTGCATCGCCGGCAGTACCGCGCGCATGACGCGATGGACACCGAATACATTGACATCGAATTGGTGCAACAATTGCTCATCGGTGACCGATTCCGCCAGCCCACCAAGGCCATAACCGGCATTGTTAATGACCACATCGATGCGCGATTCCAGGTGGAGTACTTCCGCAACAGCCTTTTGAACCGACTTCCCATCCACCACATCCAGTTCGATGAGATGCAGTTTCCCCGGCATGTCAGCCGTGGACGTTTTCAATTCTTCGGCAGCGGCTGAATTCTTCCCCGTGAGGTTGCGCATGGAGGCGAAAACGGTATAACCTTTTTCCAGGAAGGTTCGAGACATCAGATTGCCAAAGCCGCTGTTCGAACCGGTTATCAGTATTACTTGGTTTTCAGGCATGGTTTTCTCCTCATCTGTTTTGTGTCGGCAGCAACAAACGGATTATCAGTCTTAAAAACACCTGATAGCCAATAGGAACGAGTCCGATCTTGGGAAATGTCCGCCGCCTCTTTTCCGGCGGCGGACATGATCGTACCCGGATTATGGTTTATAGCTCCACTTTTCCAGATGATCTTTCCTCATCTGATCTTTTTCGGCAGGTGTGGCGCCCCAATTGTATTTATAAACGGCACCTTCCCATTCGCCATAGGTCGGGTTCGGCAGCACGATGAATTTTGTTCCCCAGTGGTCTTTGATAAGATCTGTTTCCCACATACGATCTCCAACGGATTTGCCGCCGAAAACACTTTCGAAGTCGTTCAGATTGTCCCCCATGAGAAATGCAACGGTGTAGTCTTCGTTCACTATGTCACGGCGCTCCTGCTTGTCACTACTGCCGGTTCTCACCAACAGGTGTTTTTTGTCAACATTGGGAAAGCCCAGGGCTTTAAGGTTTTTTTCGGTACCATCATATCCCACTGTTTTGCGGTTGGTGATATAAAAGATCTCCACTTTTTTGGATTCCGCATATTTTAAAAATGCTTTTGCGCCGGGAATAGCCTTTGCCATTCCGGCAGCCATCCATGGGTCCCAGGTTTTCGAGGAGTAACCGAAATCCTGGCCGATGAGGTAGGCTTCATAGGCCGAATTGTCAATCACGGTTTCATCCGCGTCCACGATGACCGCCACGGGTTTTGAACCTTTGTATCCGGCTAAAAATGTATCGAGATTCATCCGGGCCAGATTAAACGACTGGTAACAGAGGGCCCGGTATTCCGCAGATGCCTGCATCCAGACCGTTGCCATCACTAGTTGTTCGTTCAGGTCCCTTGCCGTATAATCTTCTGCCATTGATCCTTTGTTGTTCATCGATGCACAGGAAAACAAAAGCCCCATGATTACGATGGCCAATATAAGATATCGAGTTCTAATGGATTTTTTCACTTTTCGCCTCCTTGGTTAGGGTAATTGACAGCCTGAATCCTGTGGCTCCGGATTCGAAACTCCCGGTGACTTGGAAGTGGGTTGATCATTCATATTCGGAGAACGCCTACAAAACGGACCGGTCGGCCCATTCCTGGAATTTTTCGTAAAATTGACCCACATGGTAGCCATCCGCCAGGCCATGATGGACCTGGACGGACAAGGGCATGAGGATCCGGTTGTTGTCTTCGCTGATTTTTCCCCAGGCCAAACGGGGCACGCTATCAGCAGGGTGCATATGAATGGGATGGGTTACCGATGTAAACCGTATCCAGGGTATGCTAGATATAAACAGATAATCATCGCGCCCGGGTTCGTCACGCAGCGATGGATTTTTTTTCACCTTGGAAATGGCAATTTCCGTTTGCCGGAAAAACGCATCCATATCATGGGTGAATTTAGATTCGCAAAAGGTGAACAATTTATCGCTGGTCAGCACGGTAAAAGAAGGATGTACGACATCATGAACCACAATCTCCCTGCCACGGATGCGGTACCGGAACTCTTCAATTGTATTGGCGGTGAGGGATACGCCATATAAGACGGCTTTGAAAATGGAGTTGTCGCTTTTCTTGCATTTCTCATGAAGCTTTGTCACATCAACGTCCGCGCAGACGCTGAAGTGCGGATAATCCAATGCCTTGTAAAAGGAGTATGTTTCCAGGCGGGGCCAGCTGTTTAAATCGATGGTTTTCATTCCATCTCCTGTTCGGCTTGCCGCTTATACCGGTAGTAACATTGTGCGCACAATGCTTCGTAGGTTACATTGTCCATACCGTCGATGGCCAGTTGTTTACCTCTGAAAATAAACCGGCCATTCATTTTCCGGGCATTGGCCGCGGCCTTCCGTCCGCATTTGCAGATGGTTTTCAGCTCCTCGATACTATGGGCCAGCAACAGTAACCGTTCGCTTCCCGGAAATCCATCCATGCGGAAATCCGTGCGCAAGCCGTAGCAAATTACCGGTATGTCCAGGATCACCGCCACTTTGAACAACTGGTCCGCCTGCATACGGGTGAGGAACTGTGCTTCGTCAACCAGCACGCAATGAACAGGCTCTTTGTCTCTGATTCGATCCTCTACCATGGTGAACAGATCATCGGTTTCAGATGCCAGAATGTCTGCACGGCGATGAACGTCCAGCCGGGATATAACTTTGTCATCCCCCTTGGAATCGCATCCGGGTTTTATGATAATCGTGTTCATGCCGCGCTCACGGTAGTTGTAGTCCACCTGAATCAATGCGGTGGATTTGCCGCAATTCATGGTGCCATATCGATAGTACAGTTTTGCCAAATTAAGCTCCTGAAGTAATATTGAATTAAAGTTCTGTCGTACGATGGGTAGTTAATGGACCACGGTGAGAGTGCAATGTACTATATTGTCAATGCGCAAGGCAAGTGGGCAATTAATTTTTACCCAGGGAACTAAGGGCTCGCGAAAAAATAACTTCACATTTTCGAGGACCAATCATCCCCTTCAGCGGCGTTGCGAAAATACGAAACAGGTAAACTATTCCTTCATTTTCGCGCCTTGCTGACGGGGCGCCTGACCCACGAAAATTTGTCAATTAATTTTTGCGCGAACCCTAAGAACAAGTTATATCGCGGCGTTCGAACCTTCAGGAGGGGCGCTGCAATCCATCCCGAGCTGTTTCATGCGACGGTACAACATGGTCCGGTGAATTCCCAGTATTTTTGAAGCCTGCACCTTGTTATTGGATGCGGCCTTCAAGGCAGCCCTGATCGCTTCAGCCTCGGCATCATTCAATATTTTTTTAAGGGGCGCTGGTTTCACCGGCCGGAGCGTATCCGTCATTTTGAAAAGGTTTAACGGCAGGTCCTGGGGCCGGATCACAGCGCCATCCAGTGTGGCCACCGTTCTCTGGATTACGTGCTTCAATTCGCGGCTGTTGCCGGGCCAGGGATAGTTTAGCAGGATTTTCTCGGTTTCCGGTGTCAATACCGGAGCGCATATGGACCATTCCTCCGCTATTTCAGTGAGAAAATGCCTGGCCTGCGGCAGTATGTCGTCGGGCCGTTCACGCAGGGGCGGGATGTGCAAGTGGAAAACGTTGAGTCGATAGTAGAGATCGGACCGAAAACGATTATCCTTTACCATTTCGTCGAGATCCCGGTTGGTCGCCGCAATCAGTCTGAAATCGGATTTGACCGGTGTGGTGCCGCCCACCGGTTCGAACTCCTTTTCTTCGAGGACCCGCAGCAGCTTGGGTTGCATGCGTTCAGGCAGGTCTCCGATTTCATCAAAGAAAATAGTGCCGTGATGGGCCATGTGGAATTTCCCCAGCTTGCCGCCGGGTTTGGCGCCGGTAAATGCGCCTTTTTCGTATCCGAACATCTCGGATTCCAGCAAATCGGCCGGGATAGCGGAGGCATTCACACGGACAAACGGACCAAGTCTCACGGCGCCGGCATTGTGAATCGCCTGGGCATACAGCTCCTTCCCACAGCCGGATTCCCCGGTGATCAGGACGGTCAAATTGTGGGCGGCAGCCCGAAAAACCAATTGTTTCAGATATTCAAGGGTTTTGCTTTCACCGACAATGCTGTCGACGGTATAGCGTGTACTTCTCAAGGACCTGAGTTCTTTTTCATAGACTTTCACCTTGGATTCCAATGATTTCAGTTGCGCCGCAAGCTTTTGCAGATCCCCGACACACTGGAACATGACAATGCCGAATACAGCGATGACGCGTCCGTTTTTAATAATGGGCAAGCGTTGCACGACGATGCTTTGGCCACGGATAACCTGGGTCTCATTGATTTCCGGACGACCGGTCCTGCCGACAATATGCATCCGCGTATTCTCAACCACCTCCGTAACATGGCGTCCGACCTGTGCCTTCGGGTCGAGCTCCAGAAACCGCCCATAGGGTTTGTTCATGAACACAACGATCCCCTCCGGATCCGTGATGATCACCCCGGTAAGGAATTGGTCCAAAAACAGTTCAATGGTTTCGGTGTCTTGAAATAGCATCGTTCTCAGATGGTCGGCGCGGCGGACGTTGATGATGTTTTCCGTGCAGGTTCCACTCTTCGGGTCAGACATGATGATTAACCTCAGGCTTGAAGTGCCTGCTGCGGGTCAATCTTGCACACCGGACAAGGGATGCGCGGCCGGCGAAGGAATCCTGGAGCCTTGAACAAAATGATACGTTTCGTCGGATTGACCGGACACTTCGTGAGTTCGGATATGATCTTCAGCATATGTTGGTCCAGCCCTGCAAGTCAAGCATCACCTGCCAATTGTCCCACCCTTTACCCGCGTGAGCCCAGGCGTAGTCCGCCATGTATGAAATACACATCTCCGGCCAACGCTTCATTCCGGTAAAGCTCGCCGACCAGGGACGCCACTTCCGAAGGCTCCACCAGCCGGCCGATGGGTACATCACCGAGAATTTTGTCCAAGGCCTTCTGGTTCATCTCCTTTACCATGGGTGTGCCCACATAACCGGGTGCAACCGCGACACACCGTATTTGATCCGCCAATCCGCGCCGAAAGAATTCGGCGGTGATGACCTTCGGAAAAACAGACATGGCCGCCTTGGCGGAAGCGTAGTTCAACTGACCCGCGGTTCCCAGCGAACCTGTTGATGAGATGACGCATATCAATCCTTTGCAATCATGATTGATCATCTGTTCCGCACATTCCCGAATGGTAAGGAAGACGCCGGTCAGGTTGATGTCAATTACCTTCTTAAAGATTCCGACGGACATTTTGCCCTTGACCCGGCCGGTGTCCCTGTCTGTGGAGACCATCAGCCCATCCCGGATGATGCCTGCAAAAGGCGCCACGAGATGAATCCCTCCGTATTCAGTAATTGCGGTCTTTGCGAGTCTGGCGCAATCGTCCTCCGCGACGGTGTTACAGACGACGACCTTGACCCGCCCGCCTACATCCGCCAGTTCACGTGCTGTTTTTTCCAGAACATCCGGTTCAATATCACCTAACACCACTTTCCCGCCGTTTTTAACCCAGTATTCAGCAAGCGCCTTTCCGATACCACCGGCACCACCGGTAATAACCGCCACCTTATCCCGAATAGCAAGCATGCCGCCCCTCCTTTTAATCTTCCTTTTATTACTCGTCAGGCATATCGCACGATTCTATATTAAAAGCTTGGATTTCCAATACGCTTACAATCCATTCTTAGTGCGGACGTTTGTCCATCCAATAAATTGTCAAATCATAGCGGGCCAATTTTACGAGTCATCTGCAAGTGGTATGCCGTAAGCCCGCCGTTAAGCCAGGCACTCTTTTTTGCAAGTGGTATGCCGTAAGCAGGTCTTTATGCCAGGCACTCTTTTTGCTTAAGGGTATTTCTCGGCAGGTCTGGAAAATCATCGTCCGGTTGTTTCGTTGTTAAAACAGGGTGCAGAAGAGAAGATATTCGTTTGACCACTGCCAACCATCCACGCATATAAGGAGGAGTTAAATGGCTTTAGGTGAACCTGAGACAGGAAACAGTCAGGCCAAGGCGGAATTGAAGCAAATGATGCCCCAAACCTCCGGAAAGAGCAAAGTCGTTACCGGTGAAGATGCAATGAAGCTGGTTTGCAGCGGAGACACCATTGCCACCAGCGGGTTTGTGGGCATCGGATTTCCCGAATACCTTGCCGTCTGCCTGAAGGAGCGATTTCGTTCGACACGGGAGCCCGGGGACCTTACCCTAGTTTATGCTGCGGGACAGGGAGACGGCAAACACAGGGGGTTGAACCATTGGGGCGAGCGGGGCATGATCAAGCGGGTCATTGGCGGTCATTGGGGGCTGGTGCCCAATCTGCAGAAACTGGCTGTAGAGGGCGATATCGAAGCCTACAATTTTCCCCAGGGTGTGATTTCTCATCTCTACCGGGATATCGCCGCGGGTAAGCCGGGCACCATAACACATGTTGGATTGGGTACATTTGTGGATCCCCGATACGGCGGCGGCAAGTTGAATGTCCGAACCACCGAGGATCTTGTCGAGCGGATCGAACTTGGCGGCCGGCATTGGCTGTTCTACAAATCTTTTCCGATACATGTTTCGATTCTCCGGGGAACCACTGCGGATGTGGACGGCAATATCACCATGGAAAAAGAGGCCTTGGTACTGGATGCACTGGCCATGGCGGCGGCGGCCAAAAATTCCGGTGGAGTGGTGATCGTTCAGGTCGAACGGGTGGCGGATCATGCCGCGCTTCGCGCCAGGGATGTCGTGGTTCCCGGTATTTTAGTGGATTGTGTTGTGGTTGCGGATTCAGAACAGCACTGGCAGACCTTTGGTACCCGTTATAATCCGGCATACAGCGGTGAGATCAGAGTACCGCTGCAATCCCTCCCGCAAATGGAGATGAGTGAACGTAAAATCATTGCACGGCGTGCAGCCGTTGAACTGGATGCCAATGATGTCGTGAATTTAGGCATCGGTATGCCGGAAGGGGTTGCGGAGGTCGGCAATGAAGAGCGGATCCTGGACCTGTTGACCATGACGGCCGAACCGGGCATCATCGGTGGTGTGCCCGCCGGTGGTCTTGATTTCGGTGCCGGTGTAAACATCACCAGCCTGGTCTCGCAAAACAATCAGTTTGATTTCTACGATGGCGGTGGCCTCGATATCGCCTTTCTCGGCCTGGCACAAGCGGATGAAATCGGCAATCTGAATGTCAGCAAATTCGGTACGCGGCTGTCCGGTGCCGGCGGGTTTATCAATATCAGCCAGAACGCCAAGAAAGTCGTTTTCTTGGGGACTTTTACGGCTGGTGGGCTGAAAATTAAGGTGTCGGACGGTCAGGTGAGAATCGAACGGGAGGGAAAGGTCAAAAAGTTCGTAAAACAGGTTGAGCACATCACCTTCAGCGGACCATATGCCATCAGAAAACAACAGCCAGTTCTGTATGTTACGGAACGATGCGTATTCGAGCTTATACCCGAAGGGCTGAGACTGATTGAAATCGCTCCCGGCGTGGATTTGGCGCATGATATCCTGGAACAAATGGACTTTGAACCGATGATGGAATCCCAGCCGACAATCATGGATCCGCAAATATTTATGCCCGGGGTCATGGGATTAAGGGAGAAAATGGTGACCCTGCCCCTCTCAAGCCGCATTTCCTACGATGAGAAGACCAATCGCTTATTTGTTAATTTCGAGGCGTTGTCTATAAAACGGAAGAAAGACATCATTGAGATTAAAGGGCTGATCGAGTCGATGCTCAAACCGCACAACCGGAAGGTCAACACCATAGTGAATTATGACAATTTTGACATTCGTCCCGATCTTGTGGCGGAATATACAAAACTGGTAAAATATCTCATGGATACTTACTACGAGCGCGCCACGCGGTATGCCAGCAGTGCCTTTGTCCACATGAAAATTGGTGATGCCCTGCACAAACACCGTGTCACCCCCAATTTTTACAAAACCCGTGACGAAGCCCTGAAAGCCCTTGAATAGCGGTTTGGCCGGAGAGGGCGGTGGTGATGCCGGATTGTGTCGAATCAATAGTAGGGCTGTCGCTGTGAGTATACATGTAGCCGTTTTGAGACATATTCGTTCATATAGTCATAATCGTATAATATTTCAATGTGTTGAATCAGATAGGCCGGCGTATGTCTCCACAATGACGTTGAGGACTGTCGCAGAAAATGGTCTGTCATGACCGGATGGGGGCGTGGCGCCGGGATCCGGTCTGATGAATAAATAATATTAATTTAGGGTGTTAACTATTGCGCAGAGGAAATTGTGCGTCACCGGAAAGGGAGTGTAGACGAATTGGGACATGTTTCAGTGCGATGTGGGCGGTATTTTCAGGCGGGCAGGGCACTTTTTCTTGAGAGAATTGAATTTGGGTTCAAAAAACTTTATCCGGTGTGATCTTTTGTATATCCTGTCTCCTTTAACGGCAATTATATTTTCTGGTCTGCTTATTGCAAAATCGCTCCTTTATTCCCACTTGTTTTTTTTACCGGATGCGGTCCGGTCTCACTTCGCCCATGGGAAACATCCGAATGATCCACTACCGGTTGCGGCTTTATCACCATTCAAGAATAGGAGGAAAAACCGATGGCAAAATTCATCAAAACCACTGGTCTCGTAATGCTTTGCCTGCTGCTGTTGTGCGGAACAACTCTTGCCAAACGTGAAAAATTCGGAGCGGACAAACGCCACGAGAAAGTCGCGAAATTGAAAGTTGATACCAGCGATAAGAAACATCGTTGGAAAATGGTCATGCCCTGGAGCAAGGGGTTGCTTTTTTATGACTTGGCGGTTCACTTCTGCGATACGGTCAGACTTGCATCCGGTGGCCGGCTGATAATCAAGCCCTTCTCGGCTGGCGAACTGATCCCCGCCATGGAGTGTTTCGACGCGGTGGCCAAGGGATCCTTTGAAGCCGGACATGACTGGCCGGGCTATTGGCAGGGCAAGGATCAGGCGTTCACCGCTTTTGCATCGGTACCTTACGGCCTGGACAGCGAGTTGTACAATATCTGGCTGTACGAGCGGGAGGGGTTGGAGATGATGCAGGAACTATATGGCCAATACGGATTGTTTGTGCTGCCCGGCGGTCAGGTGGGGCAGGAACTGGGTTTGGCTTCGAACCGGCGGGCTGAAAAAATAGAAGACTTCAAAGGCCTGAAGGTCCGGACGGCCGGATGGTATATGGAAATCCTGAACAATCTGGGGGCGTCGGCGGTGGCTACACCCGGTGGTGAAATATACCTTTCACTTCAAACCGGTGTACTGGATGCTGCGGAGTTCTCTTCCCCCGCCGTCAACTGGCCGATGGGGTTTGATGAAGTGACCAAGTACGCCATACAACCCGGTGTTCACCAGCCGGCCTGCCAGTTCTCCTTCTTTTTTAATAAAGACGCGTATGACAAGCTCTCCGACGATCTGAAATGGATCCTCGATACGGCGGCTAAGGAGACTCAGTTATGGAGTTACTCATGGATCAACAATCTCAATGCAGACGCCATTCGACGATTCAAAGATAAAATTGAAATTGTACGTATGGATGATGAAGCCATTGTCGAATTCGCCAAGACCTCCCACTTATACCTGGAGGAATTGAAAAAGCAGCATGCGTTTCTCAAAAAGGTCCTTGATTCCCAGGAAGCCCTGAAAGTGGATTTCAGAGACTGGCGTTCCTCCCGTCGAGGTGTGACCCCGTGGCCCATCGAAGATGTCATCGCTGGTAAGCTCTACGAATAGCACCTGGATTGCGCCGGTTCCTGCCAACCGGTGATTGCCGCACTGGTTGGCAGATCGGCTCGTCTCTATTTACAAAATGACCGTCCACCTGTGATCTGCCGGTCATGCCGGCGAACGCTCATTATTTACGAGGTATACGACGATGAGGGGTTTTACTAAACTGATCGACAAAATGATTGCTGTGCAGGCGGAAGGGGCGTCCATGCTCATGATTCTGCTGGTGATCATCATGTGCACGGAGGTTTTTCTGCGATATTTCCTGGAAGCACCTACGATTTGGGCCCTCGAATTTACGACCTTCCTGTACGGAATGCATTTTATCCTGGGGTACGGGTACACGGAGCAGTTTAACGGCCATGTCAGCGTGGATATCCTGTCATCGCGGCTTTCCCGAAAGCTTCAGGATATACTGTATGTTTTTACCACGGTGTTCATTTCACTGCCGGTGTGCCTCCTGTTGTGTATATGGGCGTATGACAATGCATTGCTGTCAACGCGTACCCTCGAGCACAGCGCCAGCGCATGGGGACCATCCATATGGCCGGTTAAATTGGTCATGGCCGTGGGTTTCACATTTCTCGTGCTGCAGATATCGTCGAATCTTATCAAGCGAATTCTCCAACTTGTTCACACCGGCGATCCATTGAATGAGGTACCCCATGAGCCCTGAGCTGATTACCATTTTGATGTTTGTAGTACTGATCCTGTTTATCCTGAGCAGGGTTCCGCTTGCCTATGCGTTGGCCGGCACGGCCACGCTTTTCGGTTTGATAGACAATGGTTTCAATGTTGACGGTCTGATGGGCATGTTCATCAATAATGCCTGGGGAACCATGAACAATATCGTGTTGGTCGCCGTGCCGTTATTCATATTGATGGCCCAGCTCCTGGAACGGTCCAAAATTTCGGATGCGTTGTTCGATGCCCTCTACATCTTGCTCGGTGGCATACGGGGAGGGTTGGGCATTGCCGTGGTTATCGTCTGCGTCATCCTGGCGGCCACCACCGGCATCGTCGGTGCCTCCGTGGTGGGCATGGCGCTTCTGGCCGGTCCCAAACTTCTCGAAAAAGGCTACCAGAAAACCATGTCGGCCGGGTTGATATGCGCCGGGGGGACCTTGGGAATTCTCATCCCGCCCAGCATCATGCTCGTGGTCTTTGGCGGTCTTACTGGATTGAAGGAAACCTCGGTTGGGAATCTGTTTGCCGCCGCCATATTTCCCGGCCTGATACTCGCCGGACTTTACCTTTTATATGTGTTTGTAATCTGTCAGATATTCCCCGAATGGGGTCCGGGCATCAGCCGGGAGGAAGCCCGTAAATACAGCGGCCACCAAAAATTGGCCATGGTCATGAAATCACTGGTGCCGCCCCTGATCCTGATTTTTTCGGTCATGGGCACCATCCTGGGTGGCATCGCCACGCCTTCCGAGGCGGCTGCCGTCGGTGTGCTGGGGGCGGCAATACTGGCAGCCGCCTATAAAAACCTCACCTGGAAGGTGATCCGCGGCGCCGGATTGGCCACCCTGAAGACAACCTCCATGGTCATGATCCTCGTGCTGTTCGGCAACCTGTTCAGCTCAACCTTTTTATTTATCGGGGGAGGGGACGTGATGACCGATCTTCTGATCGGCGGGGATTTGAACAGATGGGCGGTCATGGGTATCATGCTCGGCAGTATATTCCTTCTGGGCATGTTTATCGATTGGGTGGCTATCCTCCTCGTGACCTTGCCGGTATACATGCCCATCAGTATGGAATTGGGATTCGATCCCCTGTGGTTCTCCATGCTGATCTGCGTTATTCTGCAGACCTCGTTTCTGACGCCGCCTTTTGGATATTCATTGTTTTATTTCGCAGGGGCGGCATCAAAAGACTATACCATGCCCATGATTTATAAAGGGGTCATGCCGTTTATACTCCTTCAGATCATCGGCGTGCTCCTGTGCATGTGTTTCCCGGCGTTGGTCACGTACCTGCCGTCGTTGTGGTTGAAATGATGGTCCGGGCATCGGCTTCATGCCGGTAACACAGACGCTGCAGGCGTCCATGTACATTGAGTGATGATATTTGATTGAATGGCTATTGCGTCCAGCCCGGAGCTTCGTGATCGGGCTGGGCTGAGGGCTTTAACCCAAAATGTTGCGACGACCAAAAGAGCTATTAAATCTCACCGTGAGCGATGCGCTTATACAACGCCTCACGAGTGGTTAGTAGCTTTTTTTTATCGGCTGGGGAGATCCTGGGAAATGGCGAAAATGACATTTGAAACGGCAGTGGAAAGATTGGAAAAGATAATACGTGAGCTTGGAGACAGAAGCCAGCCACTCGATATTGCCATGATGAAATTCGAGGAAGCTGTCGACATTTCAAAATATTGCATGCAGGTCTTGGACGAAACCAACAAAACATATGTTTCGTTAGTAGAAAACGAAAGAAGAAGAAGGATTTATATAACAATACAACAATTACATGAGGAAATAACAACACTCAAGAAGAGCAGTTGAAGTACACCACTATCGAATGGCTTTCAAGTTATTCCCCAATAATGATTTTATGGCGAGACGAATGTTGACACCTCGGCGGCAACTTTATATACTCAAATTCAGTAAAATTTATGCGTAGTGTTGATCGTGTCCGGAAGAAGTTGTTTGTGGTGAATTGAGATGATGTTGAAACGCCTGTGAGGCGGGGGGAAATGGAGAGCAAGTTATGCGAATGATGAAGCCGATGTGCCTGTTTTTGGGATTGTGTTTGATGTGGTATGGTTGGCCGGGAAATGCCGGTGCGGTCACAGCCTGGGACGGCTTTGACCCTGATGCAAACGGCTCTGTTTTATCCATAGTTCAACAAGCCGACGGCAGAATTCTGATAGGAGGTGCATTCTGGAGTATCGGCGTTGAGCCGCGTAACCGCATTGCACGTCTGAATGGGGATGGCAGCCTCGATACCGGCTTTAAGCCTGATGTAAATGGCCTCGTTTACAGCATGTTGGAGCAATCCGACGGCAAGATCGTTATCGGGGGTGAGTTCACTGGCATCGGTGTTGTCGGAATTCGCCGTATCGCGCGGCTAAACGCGGACGGCAGCTTGGATTTTGGTTTCAGCCCTGATCCGAACGGCACTGTTCATTCCATGGTCCTGCAGACCGACGGCAAAATCATAATCAGTGGAGAATTCACCTCAATTGGCGAAATCGAGCGGAATCATATCGCTCGGCTGAACGCTGATGGCAGTCTCGATACCGGTTTTAATACCGATGCGGACAATATTATCGCGTCCATCGCTTTGCAGGCCGATGGTAAGATTCTCATCGGAGGCCTATTCGCCAACATCGGCGGCGTTGAGCGCCATTTCATCGCCCGGCTCAACACGAACGGCACTCTGGATACCGGCTTTGATCCTGATGCTAATAGTCTTGTCAACACTCTATTCCAGGAGGCTGATGGTAAAATATGGGTTGGAGGCCATTTTACCGCCATTGACGGAGCCGAAAGACATCACATCGCGCGGTTAAACCCGGATGGCAGTCTGGACGCCGGCGTTAATCTCGATATGGACAATGCCGTTTTCGCCATAACCCCCCAAGCCGACGGTAAAATCCTCATCGGTGGAAATTTTACCACCATCGGATCAGAGGGGCGAAATCACATTGCCCTGTTGGAGGCAGACGGCACCTTGAATGCCGGTTTTGACGCTGAGGCCGGTGGCCAAGTATCATCCTTATGCCAGCAGGCCGACGGTAAAATCCTGGTCGGCGGCACTTTCACGACAATAAACGGGGAAACGCGAAACAACATTGCACGGCTGAACGCAGACGGCAGTCTCGACGCCGGCGTCGATCTCAGTTTGGATAGCTCCGTCTCTTCCATGGCGCTTCAGGCCAATGGCCAGATGGTATTCGGAGGCGGTTTTTCCACTGTCGGCGCCATCGACAGGCAAAAAATCGCGCGGGTGAACACGGATGGCAGCCTTGATACCGGCTTTGATCCCGGTGTAAATGGTGCTGTCTTCTCCTTAGTCCCCCAAGCCGAAGGCAAGATTCTGGTTGGGGGCGGTTTTACCAGCATTGGCGGGAATCCGCGGAACCACATTGCCCGGTTATATGCAGACGGCAGCCTTGATACTGGTTTTAATCCTGACGCAGACAGTTTTGTAATCTCAATGATCGAGCAAACTGATGGCAAGATACTCGTTGGAGGTAATTTTTCAAGCGTTGGCGGGGTTTCTCGAAATCGTATCGCCCGGTTGAACGCCGATGGCAGTCTCGATGCCGGTTTCAATCCCGATTCGAATGGCATTGTCTATGGCATGGCCAGGCAGACCGACGGTAAAACATTGATCTGCGGCTTATTCACTGCCATAGGCGGAGTCGCGCGAAACCGCATCGCTCGTCTCAACGTGGATGGCAGCCTTGATACCGGCTTCGATCCCAGTGCCGATGGCGAGGTATCAGCTCTAATCCAGCAGACTGATGCTAAAATTTTGATCGGGGGGTCATTCACCATCATCAGCGGAACAGCTCAAAAGTACATCGCCCGGTTAAACGAGGATGGAACTATCGATACAGACTTCGCTCCCAATGTGGATGGCATGATCCGCACGATTATCCAACAGGCGGACGGTAAAATTTTGATTGGCGGCGGTTTTCTCAATATTGACGGGTCGAGCCGGAACCATATAGCCCGGCTGAATGCGGATGGCAGTCTCGATACGGATTTTGACCCAAATGCTAATGGCGATGTCTTATCCCTGGCTCAGCAAACCGACGGTAAGATCTGGATGGGGGGGACGTTCAGCTCCGTTGGTGTTCTGGAACGACATTTCATCGCCAGGATCACCAATACGGATCCCGCTGTACAGGAGTTGACTGTTTCTTCAAATGGAGAAACCATGACCTGGATGAGAAGTCAGGCCAGTCCGAAGGTATCTCGTGTTTTTTTCGAAAGTTCTCCTGACGGCGTTTCCTGGACCGGTTTAGGGGAAGGTACGCGGATCTCCGGCGGGTGGACGATTGACGGGCTTTCTTTCCCGACGGACGTGTTCTATTTTGTCCGCGCCCGCGGATACGCCATGGGCGGCAAGTACAATGCGTCCGGTTCTTTGCATGAGTCCGTACGGCGGATTCATCTGACAACGGCACCCATCGTCCCTGATGATCCCATCGACGAAGGAAGTGATAGTATAGACAGTGGGGACGGCGACAGCGGTGGTGGCGACAGCGGTGGTGGAGGTGGGGGGGGCGGTTGTTTTATTGATACTATCATGAAGACCGCAAACCACCGATAGGGCTATTCCAGTTTCGAGTTGAGAGTTTATGACGTGTAAGCGTGCAAGATTCAGGTTCAAGAGATTACTCAACAACTTCCGCCGTACTGCCTTCGATTAGTCCTTTTATACACTCTCAGCACCTTCTTGCCGTCGCCTTTGATGTCGAGGTCCGCTATTTCAACCAATTCCGAGACAACGAGTCAGCCAGTTTAATCATGGTTGGTATCCTGTGATCCCCATGCATGGAGGCAATGTACTGCCCGGCTTCATCCAGTGAAATACCTGCAGCCGTGACAAACAGCGGCTTCTTACTATTCCCACGAAGAATTTCCAAAGCGTGAGTGGTCCCTCGAAACCGATTTTTCGCGACGCCGATCACGGGAAACCGATGATCCATAGAAACATAAAGATGCATTCCGAGGCCTGGTTCTCCGGATTGGGATAAATGGCAATAGGCATCGATCACGATTATGTCCGGATTGACATCGAATGTTCCCAGGAGCCCCATGATGGGACCAAGTTCTCTTCGATAGAACCGGCCCGGCTGGTAATCATTGATGACATCCGATTGCCATGTACGGGTAAGTATTTGGGTATCGGAAGCCCACGTTTCAAATCCAACTGCCGCCGCATGTGCAACGGTGTTCTCGTAATCCACATCTATTGCAACTATCACTTTAGGCGCCCATCCAAAAAATGCACCGGGCGACCATTGAGCTTTTTATTCAGCAGATTGCCCATCCATTCAGAAAAAGACAGCTCCGGGTAAAAAACAGGGGGAATTTCTGCATGATCGCCCCACGAGAAGATCCGGCTGCGATATTCACCGGTAATCACCATTGAAAAGGAAAGCCCGCACCCGATTTCAGCAATCGCAATGGTGCCGAACATTGGGTCCCACTTGTTCTGATCCCATAGATCCCCTGCCTCGGCAATGCCCAGGTGCTCTAACCAGTTTTCACCGTGTTCCCTGCATTTTGGTGAGAGCAGACAAGGCTCTCCGGCAAATGATTCTTCGGGGTTTTTAATCCAGTATGAATAATCCCAGTTGTCTAAGGAGAGTAATCTACATGGTGGACGACCGCCATTTCCCACATTTATGATAAAGCTTCTATAATCCTCAGGCAATTCTACACCCGCCTTGTTCTCAAAGGCCTCAACCCCGGAAGGGGAGGCACCTTTTCGGACCTGAATATTTGCTTTTTCAAATTTCTGAGCGATCTCGGTGATTGTTGCCATATAAATAATGGGCGAATCTACACATGGATCTGCAAATTCATGAAAGCGGTATGCGTAAGCTCCCGAAAACACCTTCAGACAACCAAGTGTCCGGTAACTGCTTGAAAAGTCGATCGACCGCATTTAAATCACAGCTCCCCCATGATGTCAATTTGGATAATTCTCGGATTTGTGCTGGCGGTTTTTCGGATCACCTTGCATTGTGAATAGCACAATCACCCTGTTGCCGGATCACATGTGCTTTCCCGTTACGACGAATTATCTGCTGAAGCACCTCAAGATTTTATAATCATTGCCGATATACGTAATTGTATCTTTAACTTTCCTTCGGACTTGAAGGAACAAACCATGTCCAATTAAAATGCTCTGATACTTGTCCCCATATGCTTCAATTGCTGTAAACCGGAGATTTGGGTAGTAAAGGAGCTGTTTCGCCAGGAGTTGGTGTTTCTCCATTTATTACTGCATTGACTTGAGCACACGTATACTGACTTGAATTCGACCTGAATACTGAGAGGAAACAGCTATATGCCACACCTGTGGAACGTGTATCCCGCCGCAAAAGTCAGCCCCCATCAAATTGCCGCAGGCTTCAAGAAATCAGATTTTTTCCATCGATTAATTAGAGGAGTGATAATGAAAAAATATTTTTGCGTGGTTAACTCTATCTGGTCTCTGCTATTTATGCTTTGTTTCTCAACGACCACCTTGGATCTATCAGCAGCGGAATATGATTTCAGTAGCCTGGGCACAGCCAGCAGCGGGTTCAAACCCCAGGGGAACCGGTTTTTGGTGAGCGAAAAATTCACTCAGGATGGTACGATGATGTATTATGACCATTCCGGCCTTTCGGCCACCGGTGCCGACCGTGCCATCATTAAACCGAACGGGACCGACCTTGTCTCTTTTGACCTGGATGACATGGGTTTCAGTCCGTACGAGGACAATCGCCAATTGACCCTGACCATCGAGGCAGACACGATCACCGGAGTTGAGTCCCGGACTGTCTCTAACTATTACATGAGCTATCCGGGCGCTTATACCTTGAAAGGTATGGGTATGGATACTTCCGTATTCAATGATGTTACCGAACTGAGAATTGCAATGACCCTCACAGCGGTTCCTGATGCCACGACTCATGATGTCTATTGCATTAATTTTGAAACCATCACTATTTTAGATGAAAAAACGGTTGCCTCAGGCACCCTTCCAACTATTCAGGCAAGCGGGTTGACAACGGCTTCCACAGATGTAAACCAGGTCAACATATACTGGCAAAACGGCAACGGCAGCCGTCGGCTTGTGTTCGCGAAACAGGGTGGTTCCGGTACACCTTCGATCGCCAACGGTGTTCAATATACAGCCAATCCCAACTTTGGCGCAGGCACGGATATCGGAGGCGGCTGGAAGTGTGTCCACAGCGGAACAGAGAATTTTGTCGGTATTACAGGTCTGTCCGAAAATATTATATATAGATTTGTGGTGTATGAGTATGATGGGACCGGTGGTGGAGAGGTGTATCTCACCACAACGGATTCAAACATCATCAATCAGTCCACCGCATCATCTTCCGTTGATAGAAGGGACTTCAGTGGACTCGGTGCGGACGATGGTACATTCAAGCCACAGGGAAACCGGTATCTGGTGGACAATAGTTTTGAGAATGATGTTACAGTGATGTATTATGATCAAAGTGTTGTTTCCGCCACCGGTATTATCATCAAACCCGATTCCACCCACCTGAAAAGTTTCGATCTGGTTGATATGGAATTGAGCGCCTATGACGCAGACCGCCAGTTTACATTAACGATCACGGGAAATTTGAAAGGCGGCGGAACAGCGGGCCCCCAGACAATATCGGATTTTACAATGCTCAATAGCGGGTTTCCGTATTCCCTGGCCCGGATAGGCATGGATTTCGGCGCTTTCGATGACGTGACCGAACTCCAACTCGATCTGTCATCCGGAAGTGGAAACATAAATAATATCAGCTTTGAAAACATCACCATTACCGATCCGGACGAATTTGTGAGCGGCACCCTTCCGACAGTCCAGGCTTCCAACTTAACCATTACCAGCATCGGAAAGGTTTCGATGGATATGTTGTGGACCAATGGGAATGGAAGCAGCCGGTTGGTATTTGTTAAAGAGGGAAACTCCGGCGAACCCACGGTGGTTGATACAACAATTTATCAGGACAACTCTGATTTCAGTGCTGCCGATGATATCGGTGGTGGCTGGAAATGTGTTTACAAAGGGATACACGACTATGTGACAATCACCGGCTTGACTGTGAATACGGAATACCGTGTTGTCGTATATGAGTTTGATGGATCGGGCGGGGGGGAAATTTACCTTACCGCCATCGGGACGAATATTAACAACCAAAGCACCCGCCCTTCCACGGTGGACATTTATGACTTTAGCGGTTTGGGTACCGCCAGCGACGGATTCAAGCCCCAGGGAAGCCGTTTTCTGGTCAGCGACTTATTTAAAAACGATCCGCCGTTGACATGCATGTATTATGATTCCAGTGATGCCGCGGTAAATGGGATGGTAATCAAGGCGGACGATACGAATCTTGCCTCATTTGATTTGGTTGATCTGGAATTAATGCCCTATTCCAATGGCGCTGACCGGGAAATATCCGTTGAGATTGAGGCCGATCTGAAAGTCGGTGGACCTGTAAGTCAGACCGTCTCTAATGTTGTAATGTCCGGGGATGGACTGACCTATTCTCTCCAATTAATGGGTATGGATTTCAGCGCGTTTGATGATGTCACCGAATTACGGATCAACCTGACAACCATTCCGATACCGCCGACAACTTCGGTAAGTGTCAACAGCATAAATTTCGAATACATCACACTGGCGGACCAGCAGGTCCCAGGTGTCCCCCCCACCGTCACCACGCAGGCGGTCACCGGTATCAATGCAACATCAGCCACCGGACATGGGGACGTTACCCATCTGGGGAATTCTGATCTCATCGCACGGGGTGTGGTGTGGAATACAACCGGAAGCCCCACATTGACGGACAGCAGCACGAATGAAGGCGCCGCGAGTTCGACAGGCACCTTTTCCACGGATATGACAGGACTGTCGCCGTATGTCACCTATTACGTCCGGGCTTATGCAACCAATGATGCCGGAACAGCTTACGGCAACGAAGTAAGCATGACCACCCTTGCTGCCGCACCTTCGGTCACGACCCAGTCCGTCACCGCTGTTACTGCCACCACAGCGACAGGAAATGCCACTATAACGGATCTGGGTGTTCCAAATCCAACGGCCCATGGAATCGCGTGGGCGACGCTTACGAATCCAACGATCGGCGACAATCATACTGATGCCGGTGCAACAGGCACAACAGGCGCATACACCGGTATGCTGACCGGGCTGTCGGCCCATACCTTATATTATGTTCGTGCCTATGCCACAAATGAAGCCGGTACGTCTTATGGTGGCGAGGTATCGTTCACGACCTCTTCCGTTCAGTCCACGGTAACAACACAGGCGGTGACGGCTATTACCGATGTCACGGCAACCGGACACGGAAACCTGACTGATCCGGGTGTTCCGAACCCGACTGCCCACGGAATAGTTTGGGCAACTCACGTGGACCCGACCACGGATGATGGTTTTACCAACGCCGGTGCCGCAACTACGACAACCCCATTCACCGGCGAGATAACCGGGCTTTCACCCTACACAACATATTATGTTCGTGCATATGCCACAAATGCCGGCGGGACGGTTTACGGTAATGAAGTTTCCTTTTTGACAAACCCGGCTTCACCGGCTGTTGTTACTCAATCGGCAGACAATATCACCCCCACTTCAGTCACAGGTATCGGGAGTATCACCTATCTCGGCACACCATCCCCGACAGCGCACGGCATGGTTTGGAATGAAACCGGCAATCCGGACCAATCCGATAATGTCATAGATCTGGGTGCCACAGGCGTCGGAGGCGTATATCCATGCGACATCACAGGCTTAACACCTTACACTACCTATTATATAAGGGCGTATGCAGGCAACATCGGAGGCACGACCTACGGTAATGTTGTCACATTCATAACAAGTCCGGTCCAACCCCAGGTTGGTGCCCTTGAAGTGAGCGATATCACGAGTGTTTCAATTATAGGCATCGGAGACATAACTGGTCTTGGTGTTCCGGAACCGGCTGCGCATGGATTTGTCTGGAATACAACAGGTACTCCCACCCTGATGGACAGCAGTGTTGACATGGGGGCGGCTGACGCGACGGGAACTTATGAATACGAAATTACAGGCCTTCTTCCAAATACGGTTTATCATATACGCGGTTATGCAACAAACGCGGAAGGCACTGTCTATGGAGAGGAAATATCATTCACAACCACTGCAGCAGGAGAAGATGAATCAGGAGACTCATCAGGCGGAGACTTTAATTTACCGAAATATGCAGGTGGTGGATGTTTCATCAGAGCTGCATCAGGTACGAATTGAGCATGAAAAGCGCAAGTTTATTACCTGAATGTTGTTAATATTCATGTAAAAATTAGGTTTTATTTCATGATGTCCTGAATCTGGTGATCTATTCAATTCTGAATTGTTTGACAATCTCTGAAATCCGAGTCGCCAAGTCACTCAGGTCAGTGGAATTTTTATTTACCTGGGAGCTTATGCTGTCCATATCATGTGCCGCCTGATTGACTTCAGAAATTTCCATAGTAATGTGTTGAGAAACAGTGGATGTTTGAGCAACATTTTCGTTCACTTCTTCAATTCCCTTGGAAGCTTGCGCCACATTGCTGGCGATATCGTTTGTAACCACCGACTGATCATCAATGGCCGACGCCACGCGGGTGATCATATCATTCATTTCGTTGATGACACCTGAAATACCTTGAATCTCATCAACTGTATCGGTCGTCGATGCTTGGATGCCATCAATTTTCGCCTTGATTTGGGTGGTGGCATCCGCGGTTTGGCGGGCAAGTTCTTTGATCTCGTTCGCCACCACAGCAAAACCCTTACCCGCCTCACCTGCACGTGCGGCTTCGATAGTCGCATTTAAAGCGAGCAGGTTGGTTTGTTCTGAAATTTCGGCTATGGTTTCGGTGACTTTGCCAACATCGTCGGCAGCTATTCCCAACTTGTCAATCCGCTCGGAAGCGCTCTGCGATTGTGATACCGCTTCTGCCGCTATTGAGCGCGTTTTTTCCGTGTTTTGCGATATTTCGTTGATGGTGGATGCCATTTCCCCTGCAGAATTGGCCACGATATTTACATTGGTGAAAGCTTCCTCTGAGGCTGCAGCCACTCCGGACATATTTGCGCTCATTTCTTCCACTGCGGCGGCCACGGTGTTTGCTTTAGTAGCGGTTTGTTCGGCCTTTTCAGACATCTTATCTGAAATGTCGGAGAACTCACTAGATGTCGAAGACAATGTTTTTACACCATCTGATAGTTCTCTGAACATATCGCTTAAATTGCGGACCATTTTATTCAGGGCTTTTGCGAGTAACCCAATCTCATCCTCATTGTCAATATCAAGAGATTGGGTAAAATCTCCATGGGACATTTCCAGGGCAAAATTCACTGCTTTTTCTACGGGTTTGGTAATACTGCGGGTGAAAAACAGGATCAGGAAGACAATGCCGGTAACCATTATTGCGGTAATTCCCAGGATAATAATGCCAAAGCCTTTAAGGCTGGCAAACAGCTCCTGACGACCGTTTTTCACAATAAAAAATGATTGAGGAGTATCGGTTTCAGAAAAAATAGGAATTGGCATTTTATAGACAAAGTGCCAATCTTGGATGTCCACCCATCCCATGAAATCGGTACGAAACGATGTTTCTGATGCGTCTCCTGCCCCATCCTTTTTGGCAGACATCAGGGTTTTGTCTCCATAAATAATCATGTCGGCGTTGGTGGCTGATAGCAACTCTTCCAGCAATTGTGAGAAATCGATACCAAGCCGTGAAAAATAATACTCTTTTGGATTAAAATGGGCGAAGAAACCAAACAGATAAAATCGATTGTCAAAACCTTTTTCTATGCCATAAAAACTTTTTTTGTCTATCCTGGCTTGAGTGAGTAATGCACTCGGGTGAACCTCGCCCATGGAGCCTTTTTCACCGTGTCTCCAAATTACTTGCCCATCGTAAAGAAGATCAAAGATGTTTACAAAGTCGTTTTTGCCCTCGATATAATTATAGGTGTTATTGGCATCGGCGGATATTTTTTCATTAAACAGAGATAGTAACTGATCAGGGGTCTGGTCAACGGAAGTAAGGCCCAGCGTCTTCTTGGCACAGCGCTTGGTATTCTTGCCGGAAAGATACTGGACTAAGCATTTGCTGGATTGGAGATAAGATTTATTGCGGGTGATCGCTTCATCAAAAAAACCGAGTTCCTGAATATGTGTTCGGACAATACCATCGAGTGTATTGCGCATAACCCCATGATTGCGATTTTGTTCATCCTGATATTGAGAGTACCGCCACCACCCAACACCCCCATTAACGCAGACCAGCATGGCAGCGAAAAAGACTATCAGGATTAGCAGAATTTTGCCCTGCAGTTTGAGTCTTGACATGAATACGCTCCTAAAGTCTTAGAACCCATTTTCTCTAATCCGAAAGAAACCCTCTCCACTGGGAGAGGGCCGCTGGTTTTTTTATTCGGTAGGATATCCGTTTTTTTTCCAGGCATTGTACCCTTCACGCAACCAATAAACGTTTGTATACCCCAGTTTAACTAAGGCCAAACTGGCCTTGGGTGATTGCCATCACGTCGCTCCGTTGCAATATATTACGAGCTTCGTGTCCTTCTCCAGATCCTGTATTACATCCGCCTCTTCTAACGCGGACAACGATTTGGCCACAGCTTCGTCCGAAATATTCAAGTCACTGGGGACTGTTGCCAGTTCGGCACCCGGCAAATGCCCCACGTCATAGTCCGATGCTTTCCGGGCATCAAGGATTATAAAATCATCGCCTTCGTCCAGCCATTCCTTGACAGTTGCAGTGTCAACTATCGTTACACCCGGTAAACTCTCCGGCGTCATAATTTTTTCTGCCGCCGGCACAACCACTGGTATTATCAGCGTGGCCATGACGAACAATACACATATACGAAAATGCATGATTTACCCCTTTCAGTAAGTTTTATATATAAACCAATCTACGTGATAGACATTGTAATGGTTATTCCCTCTGGCATGCTTGCCGGCCATTGATCACTCACATGGCACAATTTGATTTAACGATCTGAATTGATATATTTAATGTCGGAAGTTTCATACACACATCCAAACCTTCACCGATCCACAAACCGAAAACGTCTGATGGCAATGTTGATTAAAATGGGAAAAAAATATAACAAAATGCCTATCAAAGAACGACTTGACTAAACTGCCCAAAAGTCGTGTTATTCTGGCTATCGGGAAATGGTGAGAGAAACTTTAGGAGAAAATATACTACGAAGTGGTATTTTATCTTGGGGCGGTTAGGGTGATAATCGGTCCATAATCGTTGATAAAATGAAGCGCAGCGTATTCATTCAACCGTTTAATCTGGGAACAAACACCAGGACAGATTATGAAATCAGATCATTGGATATGCATGGCTCCGCCGGGGCTTAGAGGACGCACCAGACGAATAATACTTTTGTCGATCTCGATCTGGCGATCATCTTTGGCACTGCCCATATGGTAATCCCATTCTGTCTTGCCACTTCTGCCGGTGTGATGCCATGCTTCCCTATCAATTCAAAAGTGATTTGAGTGCGCAATTTGGATTCTGGGGCTCTTCGAATGCCCCCATTTAATTCCTCAACTGATTCATCATCTTTCTCTGATTCTTGCCGGGCATATTGGGAAATTGGCGGGAGACTTTTTGATCGGCTTCTCGAATTAATTTCTCTACGAAATCGCCATTGCCAAGTATGCGCTCGTCAGAACTCGCTTTTTCTCCCGATTTTCGCATCGACAGTACTCGCGACCAGCCCCCCATCGAGCGTATCAGGACATTGCCTGCCAATTCAGGCTGGTTGCCGAAGGTTGCCCCATTAACTTCTTATAACAGTTTCAGGAGTTGTTCATATTTGAAATCAGCCACCATGCGGTTCAGTGTGCCGGCCAATGCTTTTTCATCTCTTTGCAGATCAGCCAATAGACTTTCTATGCGATCTACATCAATGTTCTGTAACGCCTGTTTCAGATTCTCCCGAAATGGGGAAGGGCACCCGGCTAAAGCGTCCCGGGTAGATACAATGTTAGCGGGAACATAGTGTTTTTTTGTGGATTCAGAATGATGGTCGTAAATAAATCTTATGCCCAAATGCTTTGTCAGCATTTCAAACACACGGTGCGCTTTCATTGGTTTTAGTAAGAAATCATCACATCCCGCAGATAGAACAGTTTCTCTTTCTTCAGCCTGAACACTGGCCGTCAGCGCGATGATACAGGTTTTGTCTTTGTGTGGCGCAGTTTTCATTATTTGTGTAGCTTCATATCCATCCATTTGAGGCATACGAATATCCATCCAAATGAGATGCGGGCGCCAGTTTTTCCAAATCTCCACTGCCTGCTGACCATTTTCAGCTTCCTTTAGATCAAATCCCAAAGGGGTTAGCATTTCAACCAATATCGTACGATTTATTTTCACATCATCTACGATCAAAATACGATGAGTGGGCTGGCCCGATTCAAGGCCAATTGGGAAACGTGTTTCAGTCAACGGATCAAATGAATGGGATTGATTCAACTCATGGACAAGCACGGGCAGTGTAAAATCAAACACAGTGCCTTCGGCCACTCGGCTATGTACATTAATATCCCCACCCATCAAATTGATAAATTCACGACTGATGAGCAACCCCAGCCCTGTTCCATCTTGGTATTTTTTCCCGGTTTCCGTCTGAAAAAACGCGTCAAATAAACCCTCCTGCTCTTCAGGAGTAAGACCAGGACCTGTATCAGCAACTGAAAAACGAAGCAGACATTTCCTCTCTCCCTCTTTATTTTGTATGTCTTCATGTTCTACACTGATACGGGTCGTTACACCACCATGGGTTGTAAATTTAAGCGCATTCCCGATTAGATTAATCAACACCTGAACCAATTTTTTTGGGTCGGCTTTAATTTGAACAGGAACATTGTCGGATAGGATAAAGTTAAGTTCCAGGTTATTTTCCTCAGCTTTCAATCGAAACATGTTTTTCAGGTCATCCAACAATTGTACTATATTAAATCTTCTTTCATTTAGAACCATCTGACCCGCCTCTAATTTTGACATATCCAGGACTTCATTGATCAAGGTCAGAAGGTGGGCGCCGCTTCTGTTGATAATATCCAGTTCTTCTTTCTGCCGGGCAGTCGCTTCCGCATCTCTAGCCATGATCTGGGTGTACCCTATTATCGCATTGAGCGGTGTTCTCAATTCATGGCTCATATTGGCAAAAAATTTACTTTTTACGATATTTGCTTTTTCAGCATTTTCTTTCGCCAGCTGAAGATCATTGAATAATTGTGCGTTTTGAATGGCAATAACCGCCTGGCGAGTCAGTTCAACCAGAAAATCCAGGTCTGCCTGAACGAACACACCTTCAACCAAAGGGTTTCTCCATATTGTTATCACACCGATCACTTCACTCTTGGACAAGAATGGAGCGCACATTAATGCTGTTGTTCCCTTTTTAGATTTTTTTGTGCCCGGTATATGTACGGCGCGGGAATCCCCAACAGCATCAGCTACAATTTCGGCCTGTCCGGTTTGTATGATATCGCCGACAATGCCCATACCGGGATACAATTTCACTGCTTTCAATGCTTTTTCAAAGACACCGACAGCTATTTTTGTCAGGAAATATGGTTCGTCCGGATGTTTGAGTGAAATGGAGGCAGTATGCGCTTTGATAAGGTTCTTGGCATGAATGCAGATTCGTTCCAGAACATTGGAGAGGTCTAATAGAGAAGAAATTTCTCTGTTAACATCCGCCAAGGTGGATAGCTGCTCGGCGAGCTCATGTGCCTTTGATTCAGCCTGTTTGGTTTTTGAAATCTCCTGCTCAAGAGCGACATTTTTGAGTTGGTAGATTTCAGCCTCTTTTTTTGCCGATTCGGTTCTGTAATGCAATTCCAGATTTTTTATTTTCCGATCGACTTCCTCGTTGTACACGGATTTTTCAACTTCGTGAAATTTGATATGGTGTTCCAATGCTTTTTCGAATTCACCTTTTTGTTGGTGAATTTTTGCCAACACTTCATGGACTTTGTATTGTTCACGTTTTGAGTCGTTTTTTTGGGCCATTCCCAAGGATTGGTTCAAATAGGTACATGCTGAATCATCACCCCTTTTCCAGTGAAAAAGTCCTAGGTTTAACAGACCGACAATTTGGCCATATTGGGCATCTATTTTTCTGCATTGTTTAATAGAAAGGTGCAAGTATTTTTCCGCCTGATCAGGATTGTCTGTTCTCAGATATATATCGCCAATCGTATCCAGTAGTGCCGCCTTTAAAACATCAAGTCCGTTTTTTTCACACCAGTTCATGCTGTGTTTTGTACACTCCAGGGCTTCTTCATATCTCCCCATATTGATCAGTCCCATTGCCATGTTATTATAGGTAACAGCAAGGGTTGTTCCATCCTTCATCTCATGCGAAATGGAGAGGGAGAGGTCAAAGAGTTCGAGAGCCTTGTCGTCATACCCCGCATGTGCATAGACTGTCGCCAGAAAGGAGAGTGAGATACCTTCCTGGATCTTGTTCCTAATCTTCCGGGCGAGCTCTAATGATTTTAAGAGAAATTTTACGGCTTCAGCATGATCACCGCAAAAAAAATGGGTTGCACCCAAAAGGGATAAAACATTTGATAAGCCGTCCAGATTCTCCAGGGTTTTATAAAGAGACAGGGATTTGTGACCAAATTCCAGCGCGGCCTTTGTTTTTCCCTGTAGCATGTGAAGCTCACACAGCGTATTCAAGCTTTTTGCCATTCCCGTTTGATAAGGATTAATTGAAAATTCGTCTGATGAGGATAGTTGATAGGCTTTAGAAGCGTATTTGATACCCTTCTGGGTTTCCTTGTTTATTAATTCGGCAGCCAGCTTGTTCAGAACATCAATTTTTTCCCGGGTGTTTGATATTGTTATAAGTTGCTTTTCCAAATCCGTCTTTTTATTTATCAAGTTATCTGCGAAAATATGAGATTAAACCACGGCACTTGTGACAAGTTTGTGGAGGTAAAGTCTCAAGAATTCCACATCCTAACCTTAGTGCTGAATTAATCGGAATTTAGTTTCCCGTCATTTTTTGATGCACAAGTTTAAAAACCCAGGGGACGGGGAGTTTTTTGCAAACCATTGAATAATAGAAAATTTTCACGTTCACTCCAGTCGGTACGTAAAATTATAAACCTGACGTGTTAAGGCTTAATGCAAAAGACACCCCGACGCCTCAAGTAACCAGGAAAACTACATATCAAAAAATCATTTTTCCTTATTCAGAATTGTTGTCCAGATCCGCGTATAGGTTCTGGCAGCATTCATTGCAGATTCCGTGACTGAAACTTGCTTGCGAATGTTCATCAAGATAAGCTTCCAGCTGATGCCAATATCCGTCATCATCCCGGATTTTTTTACAATAGCTGCAAATGGGAATTAATCCGCTCAAGACTTTTATCTCATCCATGGCGTTTTGCAGTTTTTTATTCAGATAAATTTCTTCTTCAATTCGCTTTTTCAAATCCTGGTTTGCCTGTTCAAGTTGTTTGTGCAAACGACTGATGGTAAGGTGAGTGCTTATTCGAGCCAGAACTTCCTCCACCTGGAACGGTTTGGTAATATAATCCACTCCGCCGGCTTTGAATGCCTTGACCTTGTCAAAAACCTCGCTTAAAGCACTGATAAAAATAATTGGCACCGATTTTGTTGCCTTATCGGCTTTCAAACGGCGACACACCTCATATCCATCCATTTCAGGCATATGAATATCCAAAAGAATTAAGTCCGGGAGAATGGCCGCTGCACCGGAAAGGGCCAGTTTGCCGCTGGGTGCCGGTCTTACTTTGTAGCCCTGCTCCGTCAGCATATCAGTAAGAACCCGCAGATTTTCAGGAGTGTCGTCAACAATGAGAATATTCTGTCTATCGTTTTTCATGTGTTTATCGTTTCATCGATTTGCATAATTCTACAGCATCCGCTTATATGAATTATAAATGTTTGTAATTTCCCATCACTTCCAGCTCCTATTCAACTATTTCATTCCGAATAATATCTATATTGTGACAGGCTACTATACCTTTTTACTATTTCGACAAATGCACAAAATACTTTAGCCATAGTAATACAAACCATCTCAATAAAATGGGTAAATTGGAGACAGGTACAAGCTGATATAAATAAAAGGAAGAGTATGCTTACTGTTTAGCCAAAAACCCGGACAGGAGAACCCGAGATGGCCAGAATAACTCGAATCATGATCACCGAAGAGTCCACGGCCTATCATGTGATGTCCCGCACGGCCCTGGACGGGTATGTGATGGGGGATGTGGAAAAAGATTTCTTTGTGAAGCTGTTAAAGCAGAAAGCAAAGATCTATTTTGCGGAAATCATAGGGTTTTGCGTGATGGGGAACCATTTCCACCTGCTTGTGCGGATGCTAGGGGATGGGGATTATACGGATAAGGATATCGTTGACAGATATAAAACCATCTATGGCAAGGATGCGGTCTTACCTGAGGATCGAATAAACTTTTACCGGGACAAATGGGCCAGCCTGTCAGAGTTTGTCAAAGAGATCAAACTCGGGTTTTGCCGGTTTTACAATAAGCGTCACGGCCGCCGGGGGTTTTTCTGGGGGGACCGGTTTAAAAGCGTTGTTGTGGAGAACGGGGATACCCTGATCAATTGTCTGGCCTATATTGATTTGAATCCGGTACGGGCGGGTATCGTGGAGCGGCCCGAGGATTACCGCTTGGAGTTCCATCGGTTATCATCTGCAAAAGGCAACACCGGATGATTTTCTATCCCTTGATTTCGGACTGCGTCAGTTCATGAAAAGTTTGGATGAAAAGCGGCTTGCCCATTACCGTGCGGTTTTGTATGAAACCGGCGCCGTGGACACGGGCAAGGGGGCGCAGATTGATGAAAAGGTGTTGGAAAAAGAGCGAAAGAAGGAGTTCAAGATCACCCGCGCCATGCGCTTTAAATACCGCACCCGCTATTTTACGGATTCGGGCATCATCGGCACTAAGGCGTATGTTGCCAACACCTTCCAGCGATTCAAGGACCGCTATCCCGCCAAACGAGAGAAGATCCCCAAGCCGGTGGCTGGACTTTCGGGTATCTATTCACTGAAGCGGTTATCGGAGGCTTAATCGGGAAAGACGTAAAATTTGAGAACATGACACCTCCCGGCCGTATGGAGTAGAGCAGAAATCCTGTTATTTATTGGTTCTGCGGACCATGTAGTCCTAAGTGAAAAGGACTTTCCTTGTCTTCTTCGACTACAGTTTTGGGGGTGGCAACAATGAATTTGCTATTCGCAGTGACATTAATATAATCGTTGCCTCAATAGTTTTTGGTACATAGAATCTACCCTTCGGTGCCGACCCGGTGGCCTGCCTGCCTTCCGGGGCGGGCTTCCCACCCGCTGAATTACACGACCTTGCCTGGCCGCACCTCGCGGACGTCCCCAATACGTTCAATATTAATGATTTCATATCCGTTTTCTGTATATACCGCCGGGCAGGTGTCACCTGATTTCACTGCTTCGATAAAATCGGCGGTATCCCGGATCCTGCCCGGAAACACCGTGGCGTATTTTCCAACGGCTTCGATTTTGTGGGCGTCACTGGCACCAAAGGCCGGAATCGCGAGTTCAGCGGAAAGGCCATACGCATACAGATTGTTTTGAATAGTGGTGCTCCCGTTAAAGGCTTCAAGGCCGGAAAGTCCCTTCACCTGCCTGATTGAATTTCCCATGCCCCGATTGTTCTGCCTGAACGGATGGGCGCTGAT
Source organism: Desulfobacteraceae bacterium (assembly GCA_013003715.1). GTDB lineage: Bacteria > Desulfobacterota > Desulfobacteria > Desulfobacterales > Desulfosarcinaceae > JABDIN01. The sequence continues at coordinate 43,820 of JABDIN010000089.1, forward strand.
GGCCACCCCACCGACGTTTAATGTCAAATTGATCATCTCCTGCGCGTTCATCTTTTCTGATGGAAGATGATCAACTCCAAAAACGGTTAAATCGCCTTCATGGGTCAGTATTTCCGCGCCGACGATGATCAGAAATCCGGTCGCTTTCGAATAGGCCCGAGCAGTCTCCATTAAGCTGTTGCTGTCATGGTCCGTGATGCATATCCCGTCCAGACCCATTTTAATGGCTTGGGATACGATATCTTCCAGTGCCAGATTGCTGTCCGAAGAATAAGTCCTTTCGTGAATATGCGTGTCGATCAGCGTCGTATTTTTCATGTTTGAACCTGAATTGATTTGTGTTTCATGTTGATTAACGCCAGAAAGGCGACACCCATGGCAATGATGATCACACCGTAGGTCATGGATATCCCGGCATCAAAGTCATGCAGCGCATTGACCATGGCAATGGATACCGGACGGTTGTGAACGCCGTAAAGCAGGGCAGAGACAGTATATTCTCCCAGGGACCGCATAAAACAGAGTGCAAATCCACTGATAATCCCGGGACGGACAATGGGTAAAAATATCCGGTAAAAGGTCTGGATTCCATTGGCTCCCAGTCCCTTTGAGGCAAATTCATGTTCTTTGTTGAAGTTTGAAAATGCCGTGTAGGTGCTCCTGGAGACAATGGTGATCGAGAGAATAATATAGGCCACCACCAGAATCCCATAGGTCCCCACCAGTGAATGGTTGAAAAGGATCAGTCTTTTTTCATTAAAGGTGGTAATCATCAAAATTCCCAGAGTGGAGGCCGGAATGGCCATGGGAAGCATGAGAAAAAAATTGAGCAGTCTGGATTGGAAATTATGATATTTCAAGATAAGAGTTGAGGTAATGACGGCCATGACAGTGGCGAAACCTGCTGCGGTCAAGGCCATGAACAGGCTGTTTTTAACGGGTGCAAAAATTCTTCCCTGGGAAAACACCTTGATATAATTGTCCATACTGAACCGCCTGGGAAAAATTTCCAGCATCCAGCTGGAAGCGTCGGCAAAGGACAACCCGATGATACCGATTACGGGGATGATAATAAAAAACAGGATCAGGTATGCTGTAACATGAATCAGGATTTTCATAGGCCGGCTCTCAATGGACACCCTTCTGAATGTTTTGATTTTTGAAGTATCCGACCGGAATTGTTTTCTGTTGTAATAGCTGTAAACCATCATGGTCGCCATGGATATCAACATCAGTATCATCACCTGGGTGGCGGCCATGGTCATTTGGTTGTTCATCTTCGACTGAAGGATCTGCGTGCTCATCATGCGGTATCCCCTGCCCACCAGATAGGGAGCGGAAAAAGAACTGACGGCAATGGCAAAAGTCATCAGGCTTGATGTCAGAATGGCTGGTTTGATATGGGGAAAAATGATGTCAAAGAACACCCGGCACCTGGATGCCCCGAAACTTCTGGCAGATTCAATGAGGGAATAATCCAGGGAGGCGATGGCAATCGTGGTGTTGATATAGAAAAACACATACTGGGTAAAGGTATGCACAAACAGGATCCCTGGAAAACCGGCAAATCTGAACGGAACCTCATCCAGGGAAAAAATCATTTTTAAGAACTGGCTGATGATACCGGTTTCAGAATACAGCTGGATAAAGGCAATGACAATGATCACACCGGGCAGTACAAAGGCACTTAACAGGATGATATGGATGATCCGGGCAAAACGGGTTTTAAAATAGTGGGTAAAAAATGCCATGAACACACCCACCGCCATGCAGCAAATCACCGTTGCCGCCCCGACCCGGAGGGTGTTTTTCAGTGCCAGGGTATTAACGGACATGGCAAAAAATCTCCGGTAGGAATCAAATGATATCCCCGGACCATCTGCCTGGAGTGTCTGCCATAAGGTATGAATAACGGGAAAAATGATAAATACGGCGATCAGATAGATCAGCAGGCCCCAAAGAACGGTATATATGACTTTATCAGTTTTCACGGGCGATATTCGATGACGTAATCATTTTCACGGCATGGGTCGGAACGATCATCAAAACGGCTGTGCCAGGTAATATACTTCGGTAACTGCCCGTATTAAACACCATGACTTTTATCATGATGGTCTCCACCAATACGTGATACATAATGGCGCTTCCCCTGAATTCAATGCGGATGATCCGTCCAGTGAACCGGCCCCCCAGGTCTCCGACCTGCGTTTCTTCCATGATCCTGATATCCTGGGGCCGGATGCAGACCATTTCAGCTTCTACGGAAGTGAGGCCGAACCGGTTGAAGTTCTTTTTTTCAATGATATTGGATTCTCCGATAAAACCGGCCACAAAATCGGATTGGGGCTGATTGTAAATATCTTGCGGAGAACCGGTCCGGACAATCCGGCCGCTATGGAAAACCGCTATCCGGTCGGATATGGTCATGGCCTCCTGCTGATCATGGGTAACGAAAATGGTCGTGATGCCAAGGCTTTTCTGCAACTCCCGGATCTCCATCTTTGTGGTTTCCCTTAACCTGGCATCCAGGTTGGACAAGGGTTCATCCAGCAGCAGGACCCCGGGATCCACTGCAATGGCCCGTGCAATGGCCACCCGCTGCTGTTCTCCACCGGACAGCTCATTGATATCCCTTTGGGCAAACCCATCCAGGCGGACCATGTCCAGACACTGCGCTACTTTTGCCCGTATGTTTTTTTCAGCAACACCCCGCACCCTTAATCCATAGCTGACATTTTCGAAAACAGTCATGTGGGGAAACAGGGCATAGTGCTGAAACACCATTGAAATATGACGCTTTTCCGGGGTGACCCGGGTTATATCTTCACCATTGATCTCAATGGTGCCGCTGTCCGGCTTTTCAAAACCGGCAAGTATTCTTAGCAGCGTCGTTTTCCCGCATCCGGACGGCCCCAGGAAGGTAAACAATTCCCCATCATTTATTTTGATGGAAATGTCATGTAAAACAGTCTGGCCATCATATGACTTAATGACCTGATTAAAGAGGAGGATACTGCCCATATATTCACTTTGCGTTCCTGGAGCAAGCCCTAAACATCCCGGCCGGCATTCCGGATTTGTGTATCCCACATATTCAACCATTCCAGTTCATGAAGGGAAATATTCTCCCAGTTGACCGGCATCATCTTTACAGGGGTCTGCATCCATCCAGGGCATTGGTTCAGAACCCTCTCAAGCGTTGGCATCCGGTTGAACAGGTTGGCAAGGAGAACCTGAACTTCGGCGCTTCCGGCGTACTCCAGAAACGCTGCCGCAGCTTTGGGGTGAGGACCGTTTTTAATGACAGCAACAGCATCCGTCAGGATAATCGCGCCTTCTTCGGCGTCGACAATTTTGAGCGGCATGGCATTCTTAACCTGGTTGTCAATGATGGCACTTAAAACCCCATAGCTGATGGCCGCTTCTTTTTTTCCGATAGCCTGGAAATGAAGGCTGCCGCTGCCATAATAATTTTTTGTATTGGCATCCAGTTTTTCCAGATATTCCACGCCGTCTTCAAAAGTAGCAACCTGACTGTAATAATCGAGTAACCCGCAGACAGAAGCTCTCTGGGAGGATGACACATAATTCCTTGATATGATGTTGTCCCTGTATTTCGGATCGATCAGGTCGGCCCAGCTTTTCGGGGCTTCCTCGGCCGACAATAGCTGGTGGTTGTAGAAAATCACCACAGGAGTCAGCATCACCCCATACCACCGGTCATTCATGTCTTTATACGCTGGATTCAGTTCAGGCCCCCAGGTGGTCACGGTTTTTTTAAAAATATCTTCCCGAGCCATGTGAATGTATAAAGATGACGGCCCCCCATACATGATATCCGCCTGGGGATTCTTTTTTTCCGCCCGGACCCGGTCGGCCAGCTCCCCCTTCAGATTGATGAAATCGACTTTCACACCGGTCTTTTCGGTAAAACCGTCTGCAATCACGGCCAGCATTTTTTCCGGATGGGTGGAATAGATGACCACCCGGTTTTCAAGGTCCGGTTTTGAGGCCGCAATGGCCATATCCACTGGTAAAAACATCATCAGTCCAAGTAAAAGCAAGCCGCACACCCATGTTTTCATATTCATTTGATTGTCCCTTCTTAATAGATTGTTGTGTAATTATTTTTGTTGAACGACCAGTCAGATCAATTCAGGAAAACCCGTTATCATAAGATTCAAATCCGAAAGCTCAAATACTATGTTAAAAACCTTAAAATCAAATTGCTTATTTTGATTCAAAACCGATGTTTGTATCAGAAATTCAAATATGGGGTTTTCTTGAATACTTGCATGAACAATAGGGGTAGGGGCCACAAGTAGTTGAATAACTCACCTAGTGCCATAGTTCCAACCTGACAAGTCTAACTTTGACAAGTTGAGGCTTGACCAAATCCAGTTACTTATGGTGTTTGATGGGCCAATAGAAAAAAGACAATGTCCGGGCATCACTTGCCGATCTATATCGTCTGAATTAAATAATCAAAAATAAATTGCAGGGATTTGGATAATTCTATCCGCAAGCATCTCTATTTTATCGGAATTATTTATGAGAATACCGAATTTGGATTGAGTATCCTTTAAAAAGTTCTTTATGGGGGTTAACATTCGCTGATTAATTTTGGTTCCGAGTTTTACCTCAATTGGAAGATAGCCGAAGGGACCGTCGACAATCAGATCAATTTCTGATTTATCCCGGGTTCTATAGTAATTAAAGTCAATGCCTGCCTTTAAAGTACATTGAAATCCTCTGATGATTTCTTCGATAATAAATGATTCAAATGACACTCCGGCCATGGGATGAATGATCAGACGATCTATCTCATCCAATTTGAGAAGGTGATGGAGGATCCCTTGGTCTCTGAAAAAACCTTTGGGCATTTTCTGGATCTTTTTAAGGGTGTTCTTTTCAAAACTGCGTAAATTTCTCCAAATAAATGTGTTGTGAAGAATGTCAAGGTACTCTTTAGAAGTGACAGAACTAACCTCAAGGGCTCTTGAAATAGCGGTTTGATTGAGGATATTACCGGAATGAAAAGAGAGGCTTTGTATAAACAGCCTGAAATTATGGGTATTCAATCGCGGGAAAAGCCTTTGAATATCACGCCGGATGTAATCCGCAAAATATTCATCCATCCAGAGACCATGAAAAACCGGATTGGTTTTTCCTTTTATCCGGGGTTCGGGGTAACCGCCAAGCAGCCAGTGCTCGTAGAGATTCTCTGTGGAAAGCGGAGAGGTCAGATCCCGGAGTTGATTGATGGTAGTCGATCGCTGGATGAGCAGATGATAAATTTCCGAAAGGGGTTCTTCGTAGAACTCCGTCATTTTAAATGGCCAAAGCTCAATGGTTGCAATGCGCCCGGCAAGACTTTCGGATAGACCTTTCACTATTTCAGGGGAGCTGGAGCCGGTGAGTAAAAATCGACCGTTTGTTTTTCTATTACGATCAATCACCCCCCGAAGAATTTTAAACATGTCAGGAAATTGTTGGGCTTCATCAATAATGATTTTATCATTTTGTCTTAAGAAAAAACCCAGGGGGTCGCTGGTGATCAGCTGGTAGTCATCCGGGCGTTCCAAATCATAATATTTCCACTTTGGATAGACATGCCGAACAAGAGTGGATTTTCCGCACTGCCTGGGACCAATCACCGCCACTGCTGGAAACATGTCCATGAGGGAGTTGATTTTGTTGGCAAGATGTCGTTTTTTGTCCATCATATTTAGACACTAACTTTAAAATATCAGGGTGTCAATACTTTAGCCCATGGGTCGTTTCTTTGTAGGCCGCTTCGGATTCTGCATATTCAATTCATAGGGGACAGGATCACATGTCAGTTCCAGGGGTGATCGTATTGGATTGTTTTTTCAGGGCCGTTGACCACAAAGTATCAGAATATATCCAATCCATATGATGTTATTTGTTAAATGAGGTAACATTGCTGAAAGACTTGATCCTGTAGATAAATAACAATATCCACATATAACTCCGATAAGAATAGAACTTATGAATGAGCCTGCATCGATATTGGAGTTAATAAAATGTGATAAAGCAAATAATAATGCCGAAATTGAAATTGCATAAATTTTGCTCATGCGCTTCTTGATTTTTTGGACTATTATTCCTCTAAAAAAAGTTCCTCAAATATTGCACCTAATATCAGTACGATAGATAATAATATGAGTGATAGTATAGACTCATTCCAAACTTTATAAGGGGAGAAACGATCAAAAATAATATCCCTTGGATCAGGCAAGAAAGAAAAGAAAGCGTGTATTAACAATATCGGTAAAGACCATGTTAAACCAACCTTTAAAATGCTTCGTAAATTGCTCTTAATATTGTATGAAAATAAATAATAGAAATAATACTTAAGCAAAAACAGTATTAAAAATAATGATACCCCAATCTGAATTACAAGTATTGTTTCAGAGATTACAGATTTTATTTCAATAGAAGAGAATCCGAGTAAAACTGCTATTTTTATGAATCCAATCGACAGAGGTGTTGTTACGAAAAAATAGAGTAATATCAACACGGTCATTAAAATGAAAGACGGTTCCGATTTTACTTTTTTCCCTCGATTTTCCATTAAATAGCTCTTGAAAAAAAGAAAACCATTTGGGATTCCTGTTATAGCAACGGTTTTCCCGAACCATAATCACCATAACAGGAGGTACCCAATTGGTTAAAAAACAAAAAAAGAATACCAGTAAAAACCGTATTCTTATAGGGTTTGGTAAAAATCATTTTACGGTGTTTTTTCCGGTTATGTTGATCGTCTACTCGTTTTAACACAGACAACTGTTCTGAAAAATGATGAGTAGCTGCTTAAAAGCCTATCACAAATAAACGACCGAATCGTATTTGACAAGATCTATATTGATATAATACTAAGAAGTTAAATCGGAAAATACCATAAATTATCCTGTACTGAAAAACAACCAACTCTGATTTCTTTGCCAGTTCTGAATCATTTTATCCGGTGCTGGTTTATAATTTCGTTGGATCAATAAAAGAAGTATAAATAGATACTCCACCAGATACACAGGGCAGGGGCATGGCGTATTACAGCTTCAGTTGCCACTGACCAGAGTCTTGGTGTTCTATATAGTCAATGTGTTGAGTATAGATCAAGTACTATATTCATCGTCCTCACTTACTTTTTCTGATTTGGCACTCTGTTTCTCTTGGTTTAGAACTTTCTCAAAAATTGGTTGAGGTTGTAGGTTTATGGTTTTTGGTCCCGGGAAAAAAAGCGAGCCAATATCATAGGCTAATTCTAATCCTTTTTTTATAATTTCAGGAATTTTATCTACTACTTCATTGGCAATTCTTTCAATTGCCTCAACGTCTCCTTTGAATGTTGGACTGACACGCATCACATCTTTTACACCAGAAAAAGGATCTAATCCAAAAAAATCAATCCAATTCACCGGATCATTCCGCACATACCCGTACAGATTTATCCCCCCGGCAACTCGTATGGGATCCTCAGTCGTCCACACACCGGTAACCGGATCATACTTTCTGAAATGAAAATGATACAACCCGCTCTCAACATCAAAGCGCTTGCCGGTGAAGCCATAGGGAGTTTCATTCAGATCCCCAACCACCAAGCCTCCGTAAACATCGTAACGAACTTGATTTCTCAACTTTCCACGGTGATCTGTGAGAGCGACAATGCTACCTAAACCATCATGGGCATAGTACTCCAACCGTCCCCGGGGCCGGTGACGGTATCGGCTGTGACTTTTGACCTTGCGGACGTTATATTCCTGCCGGGCCACAAGTTGGCCGTTTGCCAGGTAATAGGCGGTGATGTTTCGATTGTTCCGCCCGGTGATCTCCTGAAGCACCTCAAGGCCATCATAGATATAACGTTGTCTATGGCGATAGTCCCGGGCATTTTAACGTCCGTCATAAATTAAGTAAGTCCCAATATTGTTGTATTGATTCAAATTGATAGAATAGCTTCGGTGAGTTATACAATCTCTGATGGACTTTCCCACAACGTCCCAATGCATTCGAAAACTACGAGTCGTAGTTTGTCATCTATTCCTTTAATCCATAGTGCTTTACCAATCCTTTATAAAATCCATACAATACTGAAAATTGGATAATTGGATAAGAAATAAGCAATGTAATTAAAATACCTTTTGTTCTGTAGCCTATTAATTCTCCAACAGTAGCGACGATGATATAAGATAGTATCATTCCAATTGTCGATGAAAAGACAAGTACGGTAATATACTTTTTTATGGAGTATTTATTCTTTCTCATCTTTGCATTCCTGTCCTGACTCAGATGGTTGTCTATTCTCAGGTATCAGTTCAAAATCTTTTTTAACATCAAACCAATCAGGCAAATTTAATTTTTGTAAAAGCTGTAGATGGTCGTATAAAAGTGAGCCACTAAGGGACTGTCCAGGGGGGGCATAAAAGCCCCCCTGGGCAATCCCCGGGTCAGCGGCTTTCCTGGTGTTTATTATGGGGTTAGACAAACAACCATAATCAAAACACCACAGGAGGCCGCATTCAAAAAAAAGGAGACCATTTTGGACATACTCACTTTACACAGGCGCGGGATCAAGCAGCGTGCCATTGCCAGAAAACTCGGGATCAGCCGAAATACCGTAAAAAAGTATATCGACAATCCGGACCTGGCTTTTAAGCAACCCGGGCTACGGCATAAGAAAAGTC
>JABDIN010000090.1 GCA_013003715.1 Desulfobacteraceae bacterium
GACTTTTCTTATGCCGTAGCCCGGGTTGCTTAAAAGCCAGGTCCGGATTGTCGATATACTTTTTTACGGTATTTCGGCTGATCCCGAGTTTTCTGGCAATGGCACGCTGCTTGATCCCGCGCCTGTGAAAAGTGAGTATGTCCAAAATGGTCTCCTTTTTTTTGAATGCGGCCTCCTGTGGTGTTTTGATTATGGTTGTTTGTCCAACTCCATAATAAACACCATGGGAGCCGCTGACCCGGGGATTGCCCAGGGGGGCTTTTATGGCCCCCCTGGACAGTCCCCCCCTAATGGCTCACTTTAATACGACCATCTACACTTTGCCTGTTTCGAGGCCGGCGGGTTACCCAAACATAAGCTTGCGGTGATGGTAGTCTATCGCCTGATACAGCAAATGGATGTCTGGTCAAAAGATCTGAGTCTTTTTGATACACAAAGAAAGATCCGAAAAATGTGTTAGAATCTAAACACTTGTTCAGCAACATTTCACAGCCAGGTAGACGCACAGTTGGGGTTGGTCAGGAGAGGTATTCTTTATTCTTGACAATACTTATCATGGATGTCCCCAATAATTTGTCGTTGACGGCAAGGAGCTGGTTGACGTCGTTATAATCGTATCGGGTCATCCCTTCGGTAAAGCCGGTAAGGGCTGCGGTCTTTTAAGTAATGAAAGTCAAAAACGTCCCGTAATTGGACCCCAAAGATGGGGTTACAGCTTGTAGATTGAGTTACTGTATTACTGACGGACGTCCCCAAGTGATCCCTGGCTCGGGAAAGCTCGAACAAGTTTGGCTTTGCTCTCACCTTTTGCAAAAAATCGACTGGTTGACTACGCCGCTTCTTCGCTTGGTTACGAGGTTGCGGAAATAATTAAATAACTTCTTAATCCTTTATGCAACGGACTGAAACCCCCAACTCCTTATCGCCGAAGTAACGATAGGCACTGTTGTTATTGTAGCCTATGTAAAGGTGCCAAGAGTATGTATTATCGTACTCCGTAGTACTCCACCAACCACCGTTGTTTTCAATGTCGTTGAACGTACCATTTCTGCTACGGAAGCCACCCGGAAGGGCTGTAAAGCCTGTTTCGTTGGTTGCTCCGGTGTTTGGGCTTGTCCAATGTGTAGTTCCAATTTCTTTTAACTTGCCTCCTGTACCACGTTCGCCTCCAAGATGGGTAGTTAAGGTTGTCCATTCTGCATCGGTGGGCACATGCCAGCCTGTGGGAGCTATATTACGAGCATCGGTTGCTGCATACCAATTATATAGTCTTCCATAAGTGGCAGAATTAGATGGGGTATTTTTGTAATCGCAATATGCGCCTGTGGTTAAATTATTCCAAGTTGTATTGTCGGTTACATTTGGAATACTTGTTCCGTCACGATATTTGGTAGTTCCTAGATTTTCTACCATCCATACTTGTGTGCCTATGGTTATGGTATGATATACATTACCGTCAATGTCGGTTACAGTAATTGCTTCTGTTACCTTAATTGTTACCGTTTTAGTTGCGGTATTGTAGTTAACAGCATCTGTGGGTGTAAAATCGACTTTTAAATTCTGATTGGCCCCTACGCTTAGTACTGTTCCAATATCTGGTGTGTAAACATATGTACCCTCTACATCTGCTGTGGCGTTTAGCTGGGTGGCGCTCAGCGCTATGCCAGCATCAATGTCTGCTGGATTTGCCCATGTAATAACTACATCCTTTTTAATATCTGGATCATCTTTTTTACAACTATTTGTAAGCATTAATAACATTCCAATTATAAAAAATAGGCTAATCCAAATGTTTCTTTTTTTTGTCATTTTAGTTAAATTTAAAGGTTAATTCTCATTTATTATTCTGTTTATATTCGTTGTCGCTGTCTCTTTTTTATTATGGTGGGTAACATTTAACCCGAATTATTCATCGCAAACAGTTAAAATACGAGCCATAATACTGAGTTTAAATATGTTAATAATTTCTCTGGCAGTATTTATAAAACCCAAATTTGAGCTATGCTTGCATTTATCTTTGCGCATCAAAGATAGGAAACTGCTTTTTACGACGTTAAGTATGCCAGCCCGGCGCTTGTGTGTCAATATGTATACCCTTCCGTGAATTCGGTGAGGGTGTTGGTCTTTTAAGTAGTGAAAGTCAATGTCCCCAAGTGATCCCCCATTCCTGGTCCGTGAAATGGTAATTCGAGCTTCCGATGGTGGCGCTGTCTCTTTTTCCACCATAGGGCATGTAGTCGGCGGATTCAACTATATTTCCGGTAGCATCGGTGGTGAGGGTGGAGCTGCCCAGATAATCTTTGTAAAAATAGGTGACCGTGCCGTTTTTCACCATGGCCACACGCAAGCTGCCGGCGAAGATGTATTTTACCGGTGTACCGTTTTTAATCTCGTAATGATCCCCGACGTAATAGGTGGTGTTGCCGTTGGGGTCTTTTTTATTACACCATGAAGTACATGAAGATCATGAAGGACGTCTAATGGTCTTCTTCGTGTTCTTCATGCGATTCATGGTGAGTAACGGTGTTGATTAAAACCGTGACTCTTTTGTCTGAAGAGAGAACATCCGATACCGGCATACGGCACTTGAGAAGGTTACAAAAATAGTTATGATCAAGTTTATCGAATGTTGTGCGACGCATTTATCATGACATCTTATGTATTGAAAAGATCGTATGTGAACCACCTCTTATTGCTTCGCAATATCGGCAGTGTCAAAAATGATCGCCAGATCAAGATCAAAAAAGGTATAGTTTGCCAGGTACGTTCCCTAAGTTCACAAAAAATACGCCTGCGCAAACTTTCTTTATCTTTTTGTTGAAAGTGTATATAATTAATATAAAATGTTATTGCGGAGCTTGGAGATAATTTATGAAAATCCGGGAATAAATAAAAAAGATTCGAAAAAATAAAGGGTTAACCCAAAAAAACTGGCAGAAATAGTCGACATCAATACGACACACCTCAGTCTTAAAACGGGAGACGGATCATGCCGGAAGCAAATTATAATCATGTCATATCCGAGATAAAAACGTTAAACCTATCCGACCAGCTTAGGTTACTGGAGCAAATGGCGGCCATCATTCGCCAAAAAACAAATACGGGTAGCATTCGCAGCATCCTGGAGATAAAAGGCAAAGGCAAGGACATCTGGAAGGGACTTGATGTGAAGACCTATCTTGATGAGGAAAGATCATCGTGGAATGGGTAAACGATTTGCAAGGAAAAACAGTCGGGCTTGATACAGCCCCGCTGATATATTTCATCGAAGAAAACCCGGCCTATCTTGAAACGGTAAAGCTTTTTTTTGAGGCAATGGACCGGGACGATTTTACAGTTGTTACTTCAACAGTGACACTGGTGGAAGTGCTGGTACATCCGCTACGCGGCAACAACACAATAATTGCAGCAGAGTATCGGGACATTTTGTTAAACTCCAAACTGATGACCGTGGACGTATCTAGTACGATAGCCGAACAAGCCGCCCGGTTAAGAGCGGTTCATAATATCCGCACACCGGATGCCATTCAGATCAGTGCAGCCCTAAATGCCGGTGCGACCTATTTTTTTACCAACGATATCAGATTGCCCGAAATTGCAGACATACAGATTCTTTCCCTCGACTCTCTCAAGTAATTTTTTTTCCGTTAAAATTAGACCGGCTCTGAGCGCAGATTGAAAAGCAGCGTTCCTTGTTTTATTCCTTGCAGAACTTAATTTTTTTGGTATTTCTTCAGGCAAAGATTTCCTAACATTTTGCGATGGACCCCGCCCTTCAAGATTTTTTCCTGAACAGCTCCATATTTTGAGAAGTTCTTTTTTGCCTGACTCAATCTTATCCCATTAGCACCTTCGTAATCGGGATCTTCATTTTGAAAATTATCATCTTCCCAAAAACAGATAGGACAAATTTCAAATGTGCCTTATGGTTCTTCATTAAAAGTTAAATACCCGCAACATGTACATGGATAATTCATACTTCTTGCCCTCAGAGGGCTATTAAAAACATAGCTGTGACGGTTTAGTGATTGAGGATAATATGGTGCTTGACCTACTGTATCAGCTGAGACAAACCGCCCAATCACCGCATCATACAACCTTGCATCATAATTATACAAGCCCGTCTCCGGTTCCCATTCCTGGTCGGTGAAATGGTAGTTGGCGGAGGTGATGGTGGCGGTGTCTCTCTTCCCACCATAGGGCATGTAGTCGGCGGATTCAACGATAATTCCGGTGGCATCGGTGGTGAGGGTGGAGCTGCCCAGATGATCTTTGTGAAAATAGGTGACCGTACCGTTTTTCACCATGGCCACACGAAGGTTGCCGGCAAAGATGTATTTTACGCCGATGCCGTTTTTAATCTCGTAATGATCGCCGATGTAATAGGTGGTGGTACCGCCTGCGGTCTTTTTGGCCCGTTTACCGTCGCCGTCGTATAAAAAGCCGGCCAGAAGCTGGGGCACGGCCCCGGTGTCGCGTTTGATGTTGTCCGGCATGTTGTCGGCATTGTAGGCGATCTCGCGAAGGGCTGTACTGGCCGGATCGGTGAGATCCGGGAAGCTGTCCATGTTGCCGTTGGTATCGGTGGTTATTTTTTGTTACACCATGAAATACATGAAGGGAATCTTATGCTCTTCTTAATGTCCTTCTTTAACTTCATGGTGAATTATTGATCTTGATCAAAACCGTGATACTTTCACCTGAAGGGAGAACATGCGGCACCGGCATACGACTCTTGAGACTGTTGATATCACCGATACACCAACTGGGATGTTCATTGCATAAGCATTATATCACTCAATCTACCCCTGCCGGGTCCGGGTTAAGCCTTCCCGAATTCAAATTGTACCTGTTGGTCCTGTCGCGTCCGCTGCACAAGCATAGTATGGCGTACAAGACCACAACGGCCATCATACAAATCAATCCAAATAGTCTGTTCATCAGATATCTCCTGTGCCGCTGTTGATCCTGATTCGAAAACTTTTCATCAAGCCTGCAGATATTTTCTATATGCCTTTACCAAAGGTGTATTGTTTAACTCGGCAAAATTTGGTCTCTGCACCTCTTGGTGTTTGCATGGTGACAAACAATGACCGGGGATGGATTAAAGGCGGCATAACACGTGAGCATTCGCATAATTCCTCGCTTGGTTAGAGGACTAAAAAGAATTTATAACCTATATGAGCAATTGTTCTGCTTAGATTCATCGAGTTGCCTTGGGAATTACGAATGCGTTCTTGTAACACAGATGACCTGAATAGTTAATACCGTATTTTTCCGGTATAAATACGGATAAAAAATAGGTATTATGCCAAAAAAATCTGATTATTACAGTTCGTTATAAAATCAGGGGAATTCTCGCGATCCGGTTTTTTAGTTTGGTTTTTTAGAGGATTCAAATGAAATCATCATAAATCATCAAGGGCTGAATTTCGCCGGTGTGCCGTCATTGGGGCGGGATATATTTTAGGTGAGGGATGAAATTGATGGCCGGCGAGAAAAAACAGGCGACCACCGGGGTGAGGAACCAGGCCATGAAGATGCCCTGGAGGGTTTTCAGGCTCACGGTGTTGACGCCTTTCACAAGTCCGATGCCCGGCACGCCACCGATGACGGCCGGGGGAAATGCTATTTGTTCAAAATCCATACCTCTTTAAAAAATATGCGCGATTGCCCTGCTTGGCCGGCCACTTGCCGTTTGACAATGGAAATCAGCTTGGGTAGGGTGTCGCAGCCGTTCCTGATGGCCGGACAGAACAGGATATCGACAATCCCCGGCCACACGCTGGGCAGCGGCCGCGGGACCTATAGTATGAAATCTCTGAAAGGATGAATATTTAACATGGAAAAAAAAGAAGATATGGCGAGCATCTCCCCGGTAAGATTAAGCTATGACAGCAAGTTCAAATTCCTGTGTCACAAAGGAGTGTCATGTTTCACCAAGTGCTGCCGGGGTATTAATATCATTTTAACCCCTTATGACATCATTTTGATGAAAAACCGCCTGGGGCTTTCTTCGGAGGAGTTTCTGGCCATATACACCGAACCCCATATTCTGGAAAAAACCGATCTGCCGGTGGTCACCCTGAAACTCCTCGACGATGACCGGAAATCCTGCCCGTTCGTCAAGGACGACGGCTGTATTATCTACGAGGACCGCCCCACCACCTGCCGCTATTATCCGCTGGGCGTCGCCACCCTTCAGCATAAAGAGGGCGCTGACGACAAGGGATTTTTCTTTTTCGTGAATGAACCGCATTGCCGGGGATTTGAAGAAGACCGTGAATGGACGGTCAGTGAATGGCGTCGGGACCAGGGGGTGGATACCCACGATGATATCAACGAGACATGGACGGACCTGGTGGTTCGGAAACGGTCATTTCCACCGAACGTCAAACTCGTGGAAAAGGCCAAACAATTGTTTTTCATGGTAAGCTACAACATCGATAAATTCCGGGCGTTCGTATTCGAAAGCACCTTCCTGGAACGGATGGATATCGACCCGGATGAGGTGGCCAAAATCAAGACGGACGATGTGGCGCTGCTGCGGTTCGGTGTCAACTGGCTCACCGACGTGTTGTTCCGGAAAAGCAACCTGGAAAAATCCGAATAAAAAGAAACGCCTGGAAAAATCTTTGCGAAAGAACGCTTTCCAGGCGTTTTTTTAGATTTTGAGGACCTGTTTACAGATCCTGAGTAGTCTGATTAATAATCGGGGTATATCAGTTCGGAAATATTTTCCGGCTGATCCAGCCGTTGTTCAATATTCACTTTAAAAAATGTTTCGATGGGCTTGAAAACCTCGGGGTTCTGTTGCTGAACCGTGCGTGCGGCGCCGAGCACCACCTCCAGGGATTGCCGGGTCATTTTCCCCAGGGGCTGGCGGCATCCGCCGGAAGGCATGCCCAGGATCGCCATCAGGGTTTTTACCGGCAACGGATTCCGGGCGCGGAAGAGAGCGTCACCCACGGGTGTTTTTTCCGTGGTGGACACCACCACCAGTTTGAACAAGGGGTCAAGGGCGGTTTTCAAACGATCCGCCTCGGCAATGTTCCCCTGGTCGAGAAAGGCCACCATCTCCCCCACGGCTCTGGGCGCGACATTGGAAATCACGGAAATAACCCCTGCCGCCCCGACCTTCGGATCGGTCATCATCTGGTGGGTCATGCCGTCGTCGCCGGAAAAAATGGCGAACTCCAGGCCGCACAGGGCTCGGGTGCTTCGCATATTGTCGATGTTGCCGGTGGCCTCTTTCACTGTTTGTACGTTGGGAAACTCCCTGGACAGAAGGGCCAGATCGGCCGGCAGAAGCTGGGCGCCGGTGCGCCCGGGAATCACGTAGGGGATGATCGGCAGATCCGGGAACTGTGCGGCCACCGGTGCGATATATTCTTTCCGGATTTCCATGGAACTCGGTCCATTATAGTATGGATCCACCAGCAGCACGGCATCCACACCGCATTGGACGGCATGTTCCGTGGCGGACAGGGCTTCCCGGGTGTTGTTGCTGCCGGTACCGGCGATGCACATACACTTGGAACGTGTACCCTCGGCCACAGCGCGGGTCACCTTATGATGTTCCTCCCAGGACAAGGTCGGGCTTTCACCGGTGGTCCCCACGGCCAGGACACCGCTGATATTGTTTTCGATCTGAAACCGGACCAATTGATCCAGTCCGTCATAATCCACGCGATCGCCGTTGAATGGCGTTATTATAGCGGTATATGTTCCGTTTTTCATATTTTCTCCCTTCAAAAATGCGCTTTATTCCGTATACCCCATAAACAAGGCCATATTCAACCCGTTTCTTTCTATTTTCCTTGACATTGATATGTCGCCATAATAACCCCTTGGGACTTGGCGGTGAAGGCGTCTTCCCGATGCTGCGCTGCCATGCGGCCGAGGACAATGGTATGAGTGGCGGTATCAGGGAAATATAAGACAACGGCGCACTCCCACCACCGGCGAAGGGACTCCGGACAAAAATAAAGCAAGGATATAAAATGGTACAAGCGAAAAATGTAGATGAATTTATTGAACGACAACGGGCCGGCATCGCCTCCAACCCGGAATGCGGCAACTCGCACTATAACCTGGGTGTGGGGCTGTTGGGCAAAAAGCAATATGACGAAGCGGAAAGCGCTTTCCTCAGCGCCATCGATTGCAGCCCGGGAATGGCCGAAGCCTACGTGCAACTCGGCGGTTTATGCCTGCGGCGGGGCGACCTTGAGGGATGCCTTGACTTCAATAACCGAGCGGTAAAGATGAAACCCGGATTTTCGGAGGGTTGGGGCAATATCGGTTTTGTGGAATTGCAGCGCGGCAATGTGGATGAGGCCATCCGTGCCCTGAAACGCGCCACCGCTTTCAACTTCCGGTTTGTCCAGGCCTTCACAACCCTGGGCAATGCGTATCTGATGAAAGGCATGGTGGACGACAGTATCGAGGCCAGCCTGAAAGCCATAAAATTATCACCGGATTTTTCCGTCGCACATAACAATCTCGCCATTGGCTATATGGAAAAAGGCGACACCCAAAAAGCCATAGCCCATTGCGACCGGGCGCTGGAATTGGGATATGAGATTGCACCTGAATTCCTGGCCGAACTGGCGCAGCACCGCGAATAACCCCCCTGCCGGTGAAAACCTCACGGTCGTTAAAGGGATGACATCGGCACCGGGCATTGCGGACGATCTATGGACACCACTTCCCAAGGTTCCACCATATCACTTCTATGCCGATAACACCTCGCATCACCTATAGTATCGGTGATGCTTTCAGCAGCGATGTCCTGGCGAATCCCCATTGGCTTCGGCCCATGCCCCTCGGCCGAAACCGGGAATCCGGTCAAGAGTCCGGCCTAGGACCAACCCGGCCGGTATACAAGGATTACTTTGAAGCGCTAAGGTCTTTTTTAACTCATGATAATTTCAAAGCGATAAGGGATGCCGTCCGCGAACAGTCCGGACATGGTGTTAGAGCCGCCGACCTGACGGCTATCGACATTTCGCTGCTCAAACACGGGCAGTACTATCATCCGTCATCGGTGACGGTGAGCGGTAAGGGCGTAACAAGCACCTTTGTCATCAATGCCGCCATCAGCCGGGACGGCCGGCAACTGATCGATCACGAATTCCATTGTATCGATCGGCTGAACAGCACTTTCCCCATCAGCTTCCTGCCGCAGGTATATGCCTTTGGCGAGGGTGCCTGGGGCGATTCGGACCGTTTTCCCATGTTCCTGGGCGAGTGGTTTTCCGGATACAATGAATTTCACCTCACCGGGAATCCGGACACCGGCGATCTCAAGGTGGTGGTCTGGGATGAGGACGAAGGTCATTTCGATTTGAGCAAAGCAGGCACCGCGGAGCTGATCCGCCGGGCCGCAATGATTCTGAGCACCTATTATAATCCCTTGACCTTTGAACAGATCCAGCACTGGCATCACGCGGCCGGAGATTTCGTGGTCAAAATGGTCGATGGCAGGCCGGATCTCAAATTGATCACGGTGCGCGACTATGCCCCGTTGATCAGAATTGCGGCCAATACCGGCGACACCGAGCATGATCTCCGGACGATGCTGACCGGGTGTCTGCTCTTTTTTCTCAACTTATCGCTGAAGATGAGAATTGACCGGATCGACGGTGTGGGAGAGATGGCGCTGTATGCGCCGGATGTTCTGAAACCGGTATGGGAGGGGTTCCAACAGGGACTTGATCTGTCATGCCGGATACATCAACTGCCGGAAGGTGTCCATGAGCAGGTGATTGCATACATCCGGTCCTGTCCGGCTGCGGATCTGGCGGAATTGATGACCGCCTGTTCGAAACGATACGGCCATGATTCACCTGAACGGAAAATCATCGGTGCGGCCATGGGTGACCACATTGAATCCATTACCGGATTGTTTTGAAAAACCGGGCCGTATAAGCCAACTGCCACAACATACTGTGGTGGAATTTTTACCTGTAAACAAGTACCAGGACAACCCGGTGAAACCATGCTTTTTTATTGACAAGTATTTTATTTAATTTTATATCTGCCTCTTGCAAATTAAAATCGGGTTTCGATAGCTTATCATATAATATTTATAAAAATAACAGACTGTTGAGAGGAGGTGAAGATAAAGGGTCGATATCCGGCCCAGAACCTTATTTTATCCGGTAAGTGAATTTTTTTTAATAACTTAATGGAGGTAAAAAATGGCAAAACATGAGACCCCCATGTTGGACGAATTGGTGTCCGGGCCGTGGCCAAGCTTTGTGGATGATCTGAAGCAATTGGCAGCACATCGGGCCAAAAACGAAGATAATATCGAATACCAGATTCCGGTCGATGTTGTGGAAGACCTTCTCGGCATTCTGGAGTTGTCGTTCAAACATGGTAGAACTCACTGGAAGCACGGCGGCATCGTCGGTGTGTTCGGATACGGCGGCGGCGTCATCGGCCGTTACTGCGATCAACCCCAGAATTTCTCCGGCGTTGCACACTTTCACACCATGCGTGTAGCACAACCCGGCGGCAAATTCTACAAAACCGATTATCTGAAACAACTTTGCGACCTGTGGGACCTTCGCGGTTCCGGCGTCACCAACATGCACGGTTCCACCGGCGATATCATCTTCCTGGGCACCACCACCCCGCAACTGGAAGAGATCTTTTATGAGTTGACGCACAACATCAATCAGGACCTTGGCGGCTCCGGCTCCAACCTGAGAACTCCTGCGGATTGTATCGGCCAGGCGCGTTGCGAATACGCCTGCTACGACACCCAGGATCTGTGCTACGACCTGACCCAGGAATACCAGGATGAGTTACATCGCCCGGCCTTCCCGTACAAATTCAAATTTAAGTTCGATGGCTGCCCCAACGGTTGTGTTGCCTCCATCGCACGTTCCGACCTCTCCTTCATCGGAACATGGAAAGACGATATAAAAATCGACCAGGAAGCCGTTGCAGCCTATATCGGCGGCGAGTTCCCGCCCAATGCCGGCGCTCACAGCGGCCGTGACTGGGGTGCATTCGATATTCAGAAAGAGGTCATCGACAACTGCCCCACCGAATGTATGTGGATGGACGGCAAACAACTGAAAATCGACGACCGGGAATGCAACCGCTGCATGCATTGCATCAACGTCATGCCTCGTGCGCTGAGAATCGGTGACGAACGTGGTCTTTCCATCCTGGCCGGTGCCAAGGCACCGATCCTTGATGGCGCCCAGATGGGCACCCTGATCGTTCCGTTTATCGAAGCAGTGGCGCCCTACACCAAGATCAAAGAAGAAGTCATCGAACCCATTTGGGACTGGTGGATGGAAGAAGGTAAGAACCGCGAGCGTCTGGGCGAATTGATGAAACGTCAAGGCCTCCAGAGAGTCATCGAAGTTCTGGGTGTTGATCCTGATCCACGGATGGTCCAAGAACCGCGCTCCAATCCTTATGTCTTCTGGAAAGAGGATGAAGTTGAAGGCGGCTGGGAACGCGACATCAACGAATTCAGAAAACACCATCAGAGATAGGAGGGGAAAACCATGGCATTTATTTCATCAGGATATAATCCCGACAAACCGATGGAAAATCGCATCAGCGACATCGGTCCGAGAAAATACGACGAATTTTACCCCCCGGTTATTGCAAAAAACAAGGGTAAATGGCTGTACCACGAATATCTGAAACCCGGTGTTATCGTTCATGTGGCCGAATCAGGAGACGAGGTCTTCACCGTCCGCGTCGGCGGCGCTCGCCTTATGAGTACCCTGCTGATCAGAGAAATCTGCGAAATCGCCGACAAGCACTGTGACGGCTACTGCCGCTGGACGACACGTAACAACGTGGAATTCATGGTGGACAGCAAGGACAAGGTCGACCCCCTGGTCAAAGATCTGGAAGGCCGGAAGTTCCCGGGCGGTTCCTTCAAGTTCCCCGTGGGCGGCACCGGTTCCGGTATCACCAACATCGTTCACACCCAGGGGTGGCTGCACTGCCACACACCGGCCACCGATGCATCAGGTCCGGTCAAGGCCGTCATGGATGAGCTGTTCGCCGACTTCCAGGATCATAGAATGCCGGCACATCTGCGTGTATCCCTGGCCTGCTGCCTGAATATGTGCGGCGCAGTGCATTGTTCCGACATCGCCATTCTAGGTTATCACCGGAAACCGCCGATGCTGGATCATGAGTACCTGGATAAAATGTGTGAGATTCCGCTGGCGATCTCCGCCTGCCCCACCGCCGCCATCAGACCGGCCAAGGTGGAATTCGGCGACAAAAAAGTGAACTCCGTCGCCGTTAAAAACGAACGTTGCATGTTCTGCGGCAACTGCTATACCATGTGTCCGTCCATGCCGTTGGCGGATACGGAAGGCGACGGCATCGTGATCATGGCCGGCGGTAAAGTGTCCAATAGAATCAGCGCACCCAAGTTCTCCAAGGTCGTTGTGGCATTTATTCCCAACGAAGCGCCGCGTTGGCCGACCACCGCGAAAACCATCAAGAGCATGGTCGAAGCCTACGCCAAGGATGCCCGCAAATACGAACGTCTGGGCGATTGGGCGGAACGAATCGGATGGGAGAGATTCTTCGAGAAATGTGAACTTGACTTTACCCATCATCTGATCGACGACTTCCGTGATCCTGCGTATTATACCTGGCGTCAATCAACGCAATTCAAGTTCTAATTGCATTAATCCATACCGGGTGCGCCTGTGGCGCACCCGGTATTCCCTATAGCGAAGAGAGGTCGAAAAAATGGATTACGAAGAGGCAAAAAACTTGGTTGTGGAAGGCCTGACCAAGAAACAGAAATCCAAATCCAAATTCTATTTCAACGATCTGGCCAAATTGATCGGCGAAAAACCAAGAGCCGCGAAAAAGTATGTAAACCAGATGGTTACCGAAGGCATTCTGGAATACTGGTCCAGTGGAAGCACCTCCATGTACGGCCTTCCCGGCACCGGCAAACAGGCCGCAGCTGAGCACGAAGACTAATTCCACACCCGCCGGCCGCCTTTAGGGCGCCGGCACGAAGGAAACGGTGAAGAGAAGTTCAGCAACCGGAAAACCCTTGCAAGTGAGTCATGAAACATCCAGGTATTGTCATTTCAGCCTTGCGTGGCGGTTCCGGTAAAACGATCCTGACCGTTGGCATCATTGCTGCGTTACGAAAATTGGGCAATCGTGTTGCACCGTTTAAAAAAGGCCCCGATTATATCGATGCCGGCTGGCTGTCGCTAGCGGCCGGCCGGCCTTGCTACAACCTCGATTCCTTCCTGATCGATTCCCGTACTCTCCTCTCTTTGTTTCACCAGCACACCGTGAATACGGATCTCGCCGTCATCGAAGGCAATCGCGGCCTGTATGATTGTATCGATATAAAAGGCGAAACCAGCACCGCAGAACTGGCAAAGCTGTTGAAACTGCCGGTCCTGCTGTGCATCGACGGCACCAAAACCACCCGGACAATGGCGGCGGTGGTCTCAGGCTGCCGGCAGTTCGATGCCCAGGTGACGCTGTCAGGTGTGATACTCAACCGGGTGGCCGGCCCCCGGCACGAGAAAATACTCCGGGACAGCATCGAACACCATTGCGGAGTGCCGGTGGTGGGATCGCTGCCCAAATTGGGCGGGCATACTTTTCCCGAAAGGCACATGGGCCTGGTGCCGACACCTGAACATGAGTGGGCCGACCCCGCCATCAGGCAGATGGCGGAAATCGCTGCAAAATATGTGGATCTTGAGAAGATTCGAACCATCGCCCGCCGTGACGCCGGAACACTGCAGGTCCGAAAAGACGCCCCTGAAAACCTGGACCCAACACAGCGGCCGGTGGTACCGACATCCGGCCGGCCCAAAATCGGGGTGGTCAGGGACTCGGCGTTTCAGTTCTATTATCCTGAAAATATTGAAGCCCTCAGCGATAACGGCGCAGAGCTTGTTTTCATCAGTCCCCTTGCCCAACGGGATTTCCCTGATCTGGACGCCCTGTACATCGGTGGCGGATTTCCCGAAACCCATGCCGCCGAACTCGCTGAAAACACACAGTTCCGAAACCGGATAAAATCATTGGCCGATGCAGGACTGCCCATTTATGCCGAATGCGGGGGGTTGATGTACCTGGGCGAGTCGCTAGTGCTTGAGGGGAAGACCTATCCGATGTGCGGCATCTTTCCGGTGGTGTTGGGGCTTTCCAAAAAACCGCGCGGTCATGGGTATACACTCATTCGGGTGATCAGGGACACGCCCTTCTACCGGACCGGCGATCACATTAAGGGGCATGAATTTCACTACTCATATGTACTGGAATGGACCGGGGAGCCACCGGGGTTGGCATTTGACATGTTGAGGGGTACCGGGTGCGATCGGAAAAAAGACGGGCTCACCTATAAAAACGTGTTGGCTACGTATACGCACATCCACGCCCTGGGAACACCTGCATGGGCGCACGCCATGGTACGGAACGCCGTGAACTATCAGGCCACAAAAAACAATCCCGCGTCAAGGCCCTGATCGCAGATCATAGGGCCAACTTCAGGGCAATCTCATTTGTCTTTTTTTATTGGGTATGATCACCGTCTTCTCTATAAAATGTATACTTGAAAAATCCGAGCCGATGCCAATTGCGATCGCCCTGGGGTCAACTTATACGGTGCACCGGGGATCGCCGGATGATTTTGTACGGTATAGAAAAAACGAATGCCGGAAATGATTTCCGGCATTCATTGGGCAACGATTGGATTTGAGCGCTGCTATTTTGCGACTTTTGGATGACACTTGGTACATGTGGTCGGCGCATTTTTTGATTTTGTCTTTTTCTTGTACGCGCGATGACAGTCCCGGCAGTTGTAATGCAAGGCTTCCGCATGATACTCAAGCTTCTCCGCTTTACTGACCTTCTTCTTCTTTTTCTTTTTGTCCTTTGGTGACGGCATTTCACCGGGTATCTTATGGCATTCGATGCATCTTTGCACATCGTCGCCCAGTTTCAAAACCAGCGGCTTGCCCTGATCGTCGTGATGGCATTCGCCACAACCGTTTTCGTATAATTCCGGTACGAGTTTTGCGTAGTCATCCATGTGTTTCTTATGGGTAAACACGACGATGCCTTTTTCATGTGTCTCGTAATTCGGATCGTTCAGCTCGATTTCATCCTTCACGTCCGTACCGGCATAGAGTACACCAGCAGCAAGGCAGACGATGGCGGCCAGTATCAATCCCCCGAAAGTAGTCCGTTTTCTCATTACCCTTTACACCTCCATTTTATTTTTTTTCAGTGGTCACTGATTGATTATCAAGTTGTCAGATCTGTGTCAACGAGAATCTAAATCTTAAAATTTACAATATTATCATACAGTTAAGGTGTATAAACCATCCTTCATGATATCCGATTTCACTCATTTCATCCTGCAAGGTATCCTCAAATCCTCTCATTGGGAAGCTTTATCCCCTATATTTTCAGGATCTTGTTCCGAATCAACCTTCTCCTCCTCTTCGGCTTCCTCCTCCTTTTTTTTTCCGAATACTCTGGCGCCGACAATGCTGATCTCGTACAACAGCATCAACGGAAACGCCATGAAGATCTGGGTCACCACATCAGGTGGTGTCAGAAGGGCTGATCCGGTAAAAAACAAGAGAATGGCGTACTTGCGGTTTTTCTTTAGAAAAGGGACGGTGACAAGACCAAGTCTGGCCATGAACGTGATGACGATGGGCAACTCAAATACAATACCGAAGGCGATCAGCAATTTGGATGCAAAGCCCAGGTATTCCTTCATGGACGGCATGGGCCGGATGGTTTCGGAAGCAAAGCCCAGGAAAAACTTAAACCCGTATGGAAAGACCACGAAATAACCGAACAGGGAACCACCGACGAAAAAAACCGAGGACAATAGCACAATCGGAATGAGAAGCCGTTTTTCTTTGTGATACAGCCCCGGCGCCAAAAACATCCAGAATTGATAGATAATGATCGGGGCGGTCAGCAACAGGCCGGTCAGAAACGACACCTTTAAATAGGTGAAAAAGGCTTCAGGCAGGCCGGTATAGATCAAACTGTCGCCCTCTTTCATCACCCGGGTAAGGGGGCTGGTGAGGATCGTAAACAATTTTTCCTTGAATCCATAGGACACAAGGAAACCGAACCCCACGGCAATAAAGCATTTTATCAGTCGGTTCCGCAGCTCCTCAAGATGTGCGGTGAATGGTATTTTATCGTCTGATTGCATGTTCCGGTTGGTCGGGCATCCCTTGTCCGCTGGTGTTTCAGTTATGGTTCTTCGCTGTTTTTCCGCGGTGTTGTGTCTGTTTGGTCGTCCTCGTCCGCATCGTCTTGCCGGGCATCATCATCGCGTTCCACCCGCTTGAAGGATTCCATATCAACATCGTTGAAGGCGTTCTGCATCTTGGTTAACGCGGAGTCCCCCGGTGTTTCAGGTTCAGCAGTCTTCTCCGGGACGTCCGCCGTGGAGGTCATGGTGGGTTCATCCGGCGCCGTATCGGAGGTGTCCGGCACCTTATCCACCGCTTCTTTTATGTCCGTACCCATATCTTTGAACGCATTTTTGACGTCACCAATATCCGTGTCGAGCTGAATGCTTTCCTTCAACTCGCTGGTGGCCTTTTTAAATTCACCCAGGGCTCTGCCCAGGGATTTCGCCAAATCGGGGAGCTTTTTGGGGCCGATGACAATCAAGGCCACGGCCAGAATCAAAAACATTTCCGGCATACCGATACCGAACATCTATGAACTCCTTCTCTATGACACCTATGATAACTATCCCCGGTCCAGGATCCCGAGGACAGGATTATGTTTACCTGATACCGACACATCAGTGAAATCAAGTATCAGAAAGGTTTTGTACTGACTTTATGATAGGGTGTCAAGCAGCGGGTTTCAAAACCAGAAAATAGAGCATGGCGTCATGCTGCATATGGCCGGCTGCCATCTCGGCGGCCTTTCCATTGCCCCAGAACAGATCGACACGGCCGGTGCCCCGGATGGCGCCGCCGGTATCCTGATTCACCACAAAGGCTTTTAGATCCAGCCAGGTATCGATGGCCTGTTCGTCCCTGATTTCCGGGATCTTCGTATCGATATACGCCAGCGCCGCCAGCGGGAATATGCGCCGGTCAAGGGCGATGGACCGGATAGGTGTGAGTTTTTTGCCCATATACCCGATGGGACCGTCCGCTTCCTGTTTGAAAAACACGTAGCTGGGATTGTAATTCAGGATGGCATCGATTTCATCCGGATTTTCCTCGAGATATTGGCGAATGCGCTGCATGGACATCTCCGCTTTGGGGATCTTTCCCTTGTCGATAAGCAGCCGGCCGATACTGCGATACGGATGTCCGTTGGCGGTATGATAGTGGACGTGGATCTCTTCCCCTGACGCCAGAGCCACTAGTCCGGAGCCTTGGATCTGCAAAAAAAACAAGTCAATACGGCTGTCCACCCAGACCAGGGGCGGTGCCGTTTCATGATAATTTTCCTTATTTTCAATGGCTTTTCGATCGAAATACGGAATAATGGTATTTCCCCGGAGTCTTCCGGTAATGCGCTTGCCCTTCAACTCAGGGTAAAATGCGGCCAGATCAGCCGTGATCATGTCGGTGGGCCGGGTATACAGGGGATACTTAAATTTTTCAGTGGGTTGAAGACTTCCATAAAGCTTGGGCTCGTAATAACCGGTGACCAGCATATTACCGCTTCCTTCCGAACCGGTGCACTGATAAACATGGTAATACCGGCGGATATGGTCATTCAACATCGGCTCGGTGGGCCGTGAACGGATGAAATCCAGGAAGGCCCTGCAGGAGGCCAGGAGATGCGCGGCGGTATAGGTATCCTCACCGTATTCATAGGTCCGGTCCTGTGGCCGTTTTTCCAAATATTCAATGGTTTTGACGACGGCGTCCGCCAGGTTGTCGTACAGCAGCGTATCCGAAAAGAGCGGATATGCCGACACGTCCAGCTTCACCAGGGGTGGTGGCGGGGAGTCATCAACCACCTCCGGTTGCCGGTAGTAATAAACCCCGGCAACGGCCACCGAAATGAGCGCAATGCAGATGATAATGACAAGAAAACGTTTTTTCATATCGCTATTCAGGTGATAAATGTCTGGGTTGTATTTCCAATGGTTGCGGGGTTTCGGCCACTTTGTCATCCGGCCCCACCACACCGCAATTCTCCAGTTTTCGGGCCGTGACCATTACCCGGCGATCGTACGATCCCACCATCTTGTTATACCCGGCGACGGAACGCTCCAGGTCCCGGCCCAGGTCGACAATATACTGGGTCATGGTCGCCAGTCGCCGGTATAATTCCCCCCCCAGTTCGCTCACGGCCTCTGCGTTTTCGGTGGCCTCGTGACGGCGCCAGCCGCTGGCCACCGCCTTTAGCAGGGCAATGAGGGTGGTCGGCGTGGAAACGATGACCCCTTTTCCCGCACCGATTTCAATCAGATCAGGCATCTGGGAAAGGGCGGCGGAAAAAAAATTTTCCCCGGGAATAAACAGCACGACGAATTCCGGTGAAGGTTGAAAGCTTTTCCAATAATTCTTTTGCGCCAGTTTCAGAATATGCTGCTTAATCTGTCCGGCATGGTCGGCGTATAACCGGCTGCGGGCAGTTTCATCCTCGGCTTCAATGGCATCCAGGTAGGCGGTGAACGGTACTTTGGCATCCACCACGATTTGCCGGCCATCCGGCAGTTGAATGATCATGTCCGGTCGTTGCAGGCCGTTTTCCGTTTGAGATGTCGTTTGTTCGTAAAAATCACACCGGTTTTGCATGCCGGACAGCTCCACCACGCGGCGAAGGGTCATCTCCCCCCAGCGGCCGCGAACGTGCGGCAGGCGAAGCGCCTTCACCAGTTTGCCGGTTTCCTTGTGGAGCTCGTTCTGGACCATGGCCAGGGATCTGACCTGCTGGGACAGCCCCCCGTACGCTTTTTCCCGGGATCGTTCCATGGCCTGGATGTGACGGTCATATCGATCCAGGGCGTCGGCAATGGGCTGGATGGTTTTCTCGACGGCTTTGCCCCGGGCCGAGAAGTCCATTTTTGCCGTGTCGAGATATTTGGCCATTGCCGTTTTCGCCAAATCCAGGAATACACGGTTATTCTCGGCCAGCGCACGGGCGGACACGGATCGGTAGGTATCCGCCATGCTGGTTCTCATCTCACCCACGGCGGATATTTTTTCTTCGGCAGCCGCCAGTTTGGCAAGGGATTCGGACAGGGAAAACTGCAGTCCACGGTTCTGCCTGCCGGCGTCTTCCAACCGCCGGGACACATCCTGATAGGCGGTGTCACGGCTGGAAACGGCTGTTTGCAAACCGGCGATGGTTTTTCCGGCCTCCACTTTGAGTGTTGTCATCGTCTGATTGAAGCGCAGCTTGGCGAACAGCCATCCCAGAAAAATGCCAATCGCAACGCCACCGCCGGCCGCCAGACCGGGTTCAAGATTCAGCATGCTATTCCCACCATGTTATGGACAGGTGTATCAGGGTTTCCTCTTTTCGGGGCCAATACCGCCATCAGGAACGTGTGAAGGTACCGCTCTTGCCGCCGGACTTACTGATCAGGCAAATTTCTGAGATGGACATGGCCCTGTCATGGGATTTACACATGTCGTATATGGTCAGGGCGGCCACGGATACCGCGGTCATGGCCTCCATTTCAACGCCGGTGGTATGAACAATGCGCACGGACCCCTCGATCCTGATAAGATGCTGCCCGGCATCCGGGAAAAAATCCACCTGGACATGGGTAATATTAAGGGGGTGGCACATGGGGATGAGGTCCGCTGTTTTTTTCGCGGCCATCACACCGGCAATGCGGGCGGTTTCGAGCACATTCCCCTTTTTCACCGATTGATTCCGGATTTTCTCGAATGTCTCCGCTGTCATGGCCACCACTGCCTGGGCCGTGGCCCGGCGGTCAGTGGCCGTTTTTTCGGACACATCAACCATTCTCGCCCGCCCCTTGTCATCGATATGCGTAAATTCGGACATACAATCACCTCACCTTTCCCGGATGTCGAACCACCTCGGACACCATCGTGCGTCCACATCCCGGGCAACCGGTTGGACCGGAAAAACCAACGGGTCAGTCCGCAAAATATTCCGTTTTTCCGGTCACCGCAGTTTTAATCGTATTCAGGGTATCGGTCAAGGCGGCAATCACATTTTCCCTCACATCACCCGCCACCACGAGGTACATGACATCGTCACCCACCGCCAGGTCACAATCCCCGGCAATGTGGACCTGAACATCGATCACACCGGTCATCTTTCTGGCATCGGCCAGCACCTGGTCCAATCTGGCCTGATCAACAGCCACCCGGAGCCCGGTCACCGGCCGGCCGTCCCGCGATGTGCCCCGGACAACCCCATTGTGGCATAAGATCATGCCGGCCTTATGGAAATCCGGCCCGTCTTTAACCCGCTGAATCAAGGATTCCATATTCATGACAAGTCCCCCTCTGTTCTCTGCATTATATTGCTTTTCAATTCGTTCCGCAGCCGGACAATTCCACGTGGCATCAAACCGTCAGTTCCGGCCGTTTTCCATGATTTCCGCTTTTTTCAGATCCATGGGGGTATTCACATTGAAAAAGGAATCCAGGCACGGATCGATCATCCTCAATTGTTTTTCCGGGATCGTCCGCACATTCATACCCCTGAAAATAGTCTGGATCTGATACTGTTTTCTCTTCAGCTGACGCTCGGCAACGGCAAGGCATTTTGTGGAATATGCGGCGGATAACGGCTCATAGCCCAACTCTGTCCTGGGGATGATGATATCCAGATGTGGTGCAATTTTACCGAGCACCAGTTCGATCATCTCTTTTTTGATAAACGGTGTATCACAGGCGGAAATGAATGCATGCGGGGTGGTGGTATAAAACAAGGCGGTGTGAACGCCGGTCAACGAGCACCGGGTGGAAAAATGATCGGAAACGATCAACGCATCGACGTCCATATAGAGTTCGGGAGAATTCGTCACCAGAATGATGGTGTCGAACAATTGCCGGAACACACCATAAATCCGGTCAATTATCTTCTGGCCGTGAATTTCGGCAAAAGCTTTGTTATTGCCGGCAAACCGGGAGTTTTGTCCACCGGCCAGGATGACCCCCGTGCATGCTTCATCCATGTGGCGTTTTTCTCCTCTAATCAATAACTTGTGGCAACAAAGAAATAT
Organism: Desulfobacteraceae bacterium; assembly: GCA_013003715.1. Lineage (GTDB taxonomy): Bacteria > Desulfobacterota > Desulfobacteria > Desulfobacterales > Desulfosarcinaceae > JABDIN01. The sequence continues at coordinate 21,203 of JABDIN010000090.1, forward strand.
CCGTGTCTGAAATTAAAAATAGTCAGGTTAAGGCATTCTGTTTTATTTGACAAACATTTTATTCGCCGGTTCGATCGGTCACAACCTGGTAGCCGAATTCTCACTTGCGTCGGTTTGAAGATCTCCGGATGTTCAACCCGATCGGAATCATACGGAAGGATTGGTGGATGAGAGTTAGTGTCCATCCATAAATGCCTGTTTCAACCTTTTCATTTCAGCCTCGGCGTCGCTGATCATCTCATCGATGATCTCCGCGAGGGGCTGCACATTGCCGACCAGGCCAACGGATTGTCCGGCCATCAGCGAACCGCTGTTCACCTCACCGTCCACCACCGCCTGTTTCAATGCGCCGACCCAGAAACGTTCCACAGCAAACTGCGCTTCGTGCCGATCGATGGTCCCGCTGTCGAGCTTGTTCAGCAAGTCGAGTTGAACTTTATTAAACTCCTGCGTACCTTCGTTTTTCAAGGCCCGGACCGGGATGACCGGCAGCCGGCTGTCGAATTGGGGCGTGGCCATGGCATCCCTTGCCCTGGCTTTGGCAAAGGCTTCTTTGAACCTGTGGTGTGCAACACATTCCTCAGCCATGACAAACCGGGTGCCCATCTGCACACCCGCCGCGCCCATCATCAGCAGATGTGCCATCATGCGGCCGGTGGCAATACCGCCGGCAATAAAAATCGGAACGGTATCCACCTGAAAGAGAATTTGCTGTATAAGCACGGAGAGCGCCACCGGCCCGATGTGACCGCCGGCCTCGGATCCCTCCAGCACCAGCGCGTCCGCTCCCCGCTCGATCAGTGACAAGGCCAGTGGGGCTGTGGATGCAAAACAGACAACCCTGGCACCGCATGCCTTGACCTGGGCGATCTCCCTTTTTTTGGGTATACCGCCGGCGAACACGATGAATTCACAGCCCACATCACAGGCCAGATTCAAATGTTCGGTATAGGCCGGGGCCAGTGTAATGACGTTTACCCCGAATGGATGATCGGTCAGTCGGCGGGTTTCTTCGATCTGGTCACGCAGGATCTCAGCAGGCATATTGCCCCCCGCCAATAGACCGAATCCACCGGCATTGCCCATGGTACTCACCAGGTTCGGGTCACTGACCCAGGTCATGGCGCCGCACATGATCGGATATTTGCATCCCAGGAATGACCTGCCCTTTTCCATAAATCGATCGAGAAGCATCATGGTGTCCTCTTTCCTCCGT
>JABDIN010000112.1 GCA_013003715.1 Desulfobacteraceae bacterium
TGCCTCGGCCGTGTCCATAAATGCTTGTTATGCAACTATCTTTCCGTGTTTGCCTAATATACCGGAAAAGAAGTCGATTGGGTCTTTGAAAGTATAGTGTCCGTTCGTGAGAAGGAACTCCAATTGACTATCGTTGTGCTGTATTTGTGGGATTTAAGCCCGCATGGATAGGGTACACCCCAGCTTTTACACCACTTTACCCCATTTTTGTATTTAGCCCACAGGGAAACCTTTCCCGTCGGCCCTTCAAGTTCGTTATAGATGCCTTCGTTCAAGGTACCGATGAGGGTAAGATCCCCACCGCTGTCCTGGAGGGTCATCCCAGCCGATGCATCACCCGTAAAGGTATCTGAAATAAGTGTCATGTCGGCGGTAATGCCGCCACTTGCGAGAAGAAAGCTTATTTCGGCGGTGACGCTGCTGCCGACACTGACATACGGAGCGGCGCTTGTTATAAAGTCATCGGCAATACTTACATCGACGACGAATCCCAGTGTACCGGTGGCCTCCGCACTCACTATCATAGGTACAATGCCGAGCCAGAACAATGTCTCGTATCCCTTTGATTTTGAAACACTCCAATCCTTATCCCACGAAAAGCCGGCATCGCCGGATTTGCTGTAAAGGGTTTGGCCGGCAAACAGCAGATCAAGATCAAATCCGGAATCCTCAACGGCGTGTGGGGTGGCCTGGCCATATGCTTCAAATTTTGCAAAATCGAAGGTGCTGCCGAACATGGTAATCGGCACACGCCCAACCACATGCCCGATGGCGCCATTCGTGTCCAGTGACGCCAGTGCGCTGAATCTCACACCTGTTCCGAAATAACTGCTTTCAAACATTTTATTGTATTCTTTTGAAAAATAGAGTGCGGCGCCGCTGCTGTATGGGGTAACGGCAGATCGCATACCCACCGCATCACGGCGTAAGATGTGAAGGGGATCAGAATCCGTGGGTATTTCGATGGCCAGTTCCGTCACAATCACGTTGTTATGGTCACGCCCTTCCCCTTCCATGGAGGCTTCGTGTTCGATGATATCATCATCCTTGTCAATCGACACCTTTAGATTCAATGTATTATCATCGCTGCCGATCATTTCATTTTCAATCAAAGCGCGCAGGTCGTCGGGAATATGCACCCCGAGTTGCACGGATGTCGGTTCGCCCGGGCTGATGGTGTCCACCATATGTTGGAATTCATAATCGGATGTCCCGGAATTCCAGATCTCGAGTGGTTCACATCCCATGCCGGGCACTTCGAGGCACATGGTCAGCGGAATGTTGGAAATATCCTGGAGACCGCTGATCATGATGATTGCGGTGGCGCCGAAGTCCTCAACCGCGGGCTCCGAGGGTTCCGGCGGATACGGGTCGCCTGGGATATAATCAACGACTTCATTTTCCAATAAAACGGATGATCGATCCAGAATGACGTTTTCCAAAACGATATCGGGTGTATTCATGTGTTCACCTGACACCGTTATCACACCACTGATACTATCCATATCCTGATGCTGATCAGGTGTGTTGTCATCGTCGGTTTCATCAATCACATCGCTGGGATCGACATGGGCAATGACGTAATATTCGCCCGGGGGTGTACCCTCAGGTACAGCGCACTCGATGACACACTCGTTGTCGCCGGTTTCCAAATCACAGGTCTCACTGCATAGGAGGTGTTGCGCAAATTGATCCGGGTCCTCGTCTGTTCCGGTTGGACTTCGCTGGAGCGAATTGGATGAAGCTGATGTATCGGAAAGATCTTCAGCGGCATCGAATTCACTCTTGTTGAGCAAATAAAAGGACACCGGGACATCGGTGACGCCTTCAGCGGCGGTTATCGCCACACTTAATTTAAGGGGATGCCCCACCTGGGTATCCGATGTAACGATCTGAACGTCCTGGGACTCGAGGTTGTTGGTGACAACATCATCCCGGTCACCGGAGCCGCCGCCATTAAGGCCGAAATCAACACATCCGGTGATGACAGGCAATACCATCAATAGCGTCAACAAAACCCGTCCCAAAGCACCAATGCCAACTAAAATTTTTTGTGGAACAATTACCATTTTCATCTCCCCGTAAAACAGTTGCAGTTCGTCCAACTATGAACACAAACCAATGGATATTGGCTTGGTATAACACCATGCATCATTGACAATTAACAGAAGCATGCGCCATTCACCAGCCTTCCCGCCGGCATGCGACCTGAAGCTCACCGATCGGACGTGGCCGGTGAATGTGAAAATGGCCTTTCCATATATCGGCCCTGAGTGATGAATCTTTAGAATATATTTATTCTTTCTTTCATGCATACCTTAAGGTGTGGATATCCGTCGGTATTTTCGGGCCATGCCCGGGCCACACCAGCCATAGGCCGATCTCATCGCTAACACCATACGACACAAGTTTTCGTGCCGGCCGGCTGTTGGATGATGGCTCAGGTCGTCGTGTTGCCGGGTTTTGAGGGTACGGGACGCCCTGGAAAAAAAGGGCTCTTCTGATATGATACCGAAATAATGTCGCGGCGTTGGGGCAGGCCGCCAGCACCTCCTACGGGAGGATACCGGTCATCGAGAAGTCCGAAGAGGAAATCCTCTCACCGTTCCGGCAAACCCAGTTGGCGGTGGTCATAATTCTCACCGTCGCTGTTCCGGCGGCGGCCATGGAAAAACCATCGCAAAACCCATTACAGAACTCACCGAAGCGGCTGATGAAATCAGTGTCGGCAACCTGGATGTGGAAATCACGACAGACCGGAATATACAGATCGGCGAATTGGCGGTGGTTGTTCCCGTGGGCAGGATAGTATCCGGTTCTCTATCCGACGGCTCAGAAAGCAACAGGTGGCCGCTGGCGGAAATCCGGGGTGGAATCTGACGGTTTGCCCCATCCCTTGTTCCTTGCACCACATACCAGGGTTCGGCGGACAATCACTGAGCGACAGGTATGATACTCAACATTTCGTCAACAAACTCCGGGTTGAACACATCGTCCGGTGGTTCCGAGAACAGCAGGCTGTGGCCGTTTTGCTCCGATTCAAATTCATCCGAGCCATCAAACGCATCAGATTCCTGGTCCCCGGACTCCCATTCGTCCATGACGAGATCGTCATCCTTGTATAGCTCGACCCATTCCCTCCAATAGGGGTGTGAGGAAAGGATGAATGCTTCCCAGTACCCTTCGGCGTAGACCTCCATGGATTCGTTGTCGTTGAAAATATCCTTCAGGTCCGCCGTGTCCTGGTCCGAACGTGTTTTCAGGATTACTTCTATTTGTTCGCTGATCCTGGATTTCTCAGGATCCACGAGATGAGTATCCAGAAAGTTTTTAATAAAATAAAATGCATCCAGCTTGTGTTCGAATACATATACATCATCGAATTCCGATGTCGGCCCCAGCAGATATGACGAGAAGTGATCGATCTTGGTTTGCGGTTCGCCGGAAGAGAGTTTTATCTGTTCTTCTTCATAATACATTTTGCCCCCTGCAATCCTGATAGTTGATAGGAGGAGATCGTGTTTTTGTTACCCTACCATAGCGTTAAAACCATGGCAAATATTTGTTGACCGGATGTTGCCCGTTATCTCGCACAAAGGATGATGAGCAGGCGATGAAACCGACTTCATCCTTCTCTCCGCAATCGGTCGCGCACGGCGGGTATCTGTCAACCGGCACCATGTTTTTTGTGGATTCTCCAGTGGAAAATTTCTGCTGACCTTGCACACGGGAACGGATCAAATCCATTTTTGTTTGGGATCAAACTAATCTTTAACAATCAACCGGTCGATAATTGGACTGTCAGGGACATCAATCCGCTGAGTGCAAAAGGGGTCGGCACCGGAACCGGTCCACGCTCCATTGGCCCGGATTCGCTGTTCACGGCACAGTAACGGGACAAAAATTCCCTATTATATTTGGTATATATGATCTCTTTTGTGTCTGTGTCAGTAGTCGGTGTCGATATGGCCATCTACGGGCACGGACGTTACGGTTACACGTAAAAAGGCAGGTATATCTAAAGCCAATGAAAAACTTGAAATTATACGGGGTGACAATATTCATCGTCATCACTGTGAGCATTATATTGACGGCCACCACCACCTATTTTTCCGTGAACACCTATTCTGAAGATCAAAGCAGAATTGATATCCGGCGATCCCGGGACCTGAACCGTCTACAAGGCAAACTTCTGACACCGGTGACCATATCCCATATGATGAGTGCCAATGCATTCCTTCTGGACTGGATAAAATCGGGTGAACACGATCCCGGGTTTGCCTTCGCGTATCTGGCCAACATCAGTGAAAAATTCGACCTGTCCGCTTTTATCGCCTCGAATCTCACATCAAACTACTATTTTTCTGATGGTTCGATCCTCGAGATTACACCGACGGCGCCGGATACCGGATGGTTCTACTTTCTGCTCGAAAACAAGATTTCGACCCTGACCGATGTCGGATACCACCATGGAGACCCGGCAAGACCCTTTCTCTATATTGATATCAAACTGCCCGATATTGACGGTGAAATCTCAGGATATGTGGGCGCGGCAGTGGAATTGTCACGATTTTTAAAATTGCTTTCGGAATTCAGGGACACCTATGGCCAGGCGCTGCATTTCGTCAATAAAGAGGGCATGGTCATTCTCTCTTCGACGGCCCAGTGGGTCAATACGCCGGCATCTGAATACGACTGGTTTATCCCCGGCAAACCGGAAACGGAACAACCCGGCCGCATCGATGAGAACAAGATTTATGAAAGCAACGGCAGGCAGCTCTCGGTGAATAAAAACTGGCTGCCGGATTTGGGGTGGCATAGTTATATTGTCAGTGATTTGGAGAGGGATCAATCCGAACTCCTCATCCTGGTCATTAAAAATTTCGCCCTTTACTCGCTCCTCCTGCTCTGTATTACCATGCTCATGTTTTACCTGGTAAAGCGTTTCAAGGAAGACCTGGATGATGCCTTTGCGCAGATTAAAACCTTACGGGGCATTCTGCCGATTTGTTCATCATGTAAAAAAATCCGCGATGACCGGGGGTATTGGAATCAATTGGAAGGTTATATCGGTGCACACTCCCAGGCTGATTTCAGTCATGGTATCTGCCCGGATTGCGCCAAAAGACTATACCCGGAAATTGAAATTTACAAGTGAGGTACCGGGGAGTTCCGGGCGAGCGCATGTAAAAAAGATACGGTTGTAATAGTGTCCGGTGAAAACAGGTAGTGTCAAATAACAGCATTTCCACACCGTGTTTCACTCCGGTGTGGTTTTCACTCTTCTTAAAAAAGAACTCCGGGTCATACCGGCACCCACCGAATCATGAAGGATGTTCCCGGCGTTTTTCAACGCCGCAAGGTTTCGATTGACCGGAAAACCTTGAATTTCATCCGGCTCCAGGGCATCCCGGTGCAGGTCATACGGCAGCCGCTGCATGCAGACCACGGAGCAATTTCCGCGGGTGTGGATATTGGTCACCATTTTATCCGCCAGAAATTCCCGTACCGCCAGATCCGGGTCTGGTGATTCGGCCAGCAGTTGCAGGAGGGTCATGGGCAGCATGGCAAAATTGGCCTGGTGTTCGACGAGCAGGTCGATATCAGCGATGGAAAGCTGATTTCGCATCAACAGGGCTGACAGATGAGCCGCCGCACCGCGTGTGGCGTAAAGGAACACCCCCTTCCCGTCCATCTCCCCGAATACTTCCCCGCCGACGGTGATGGCCTGGATAAAACTTCCAAAGCACCCGTGCGTACGCGTGGCCGTGTCGATGATACCGTATGCGGGCGGTTGAAACCGGTACTTACGACCATGATGGTGTTGGATGACGATCCCGGTTTCCGGGTCCAGATATATGGTCAAAATGTCGCTGTATTTACCGGACTCCGTGTAGGCCCGGCCGATTTTTTCGACAAACCCGGGATCTTTGTCGAGGGACATGATATCAAAGGCAAATGCGTTGATATGTTGATCATAAAATGCCAGGGCATCTCGAAACTTCCCGAAAATGCCGGCGGCGGCCATCTCCGGGTATTGCTTTTCCACAAAGGCCTGTTGTATCCGGGCGGCGATGGCCGGTGCGCGATGTTCGATCCTGCCCAACTGGTTATCCACGATAATACCGTCCCAGTTGGCTGATCCGACACGTTCACAAAGCACGGCGGCGATGTCCTCGACAAAGGTATCCGACACGGGGATGGTGATACGGTCGCCGCAGGTATGGGAACCCTGGGGCCGGACGGTTGTCCGGGTTTTGAGGGCCGTGGCAACGGCATCATCCCCAAAAATAATAGTGGCTGTGTCATGGGACTGGAAGGCCTTGGCCCGGTGGAGATTTTCCGCACCGACAATGATGGAAATATCATCCTTTTTCAGTATCCCGCCCAGGGACAGCATAAAGAGGAGTTCCACGGCCACGTTGAATCCAGGACAACCGGCATATAGATCCAGGGCCGTGGCATTCGGACAACGGTCCTTGATTTGCGCATGCGGATGTTTGACCAAGGGCCCCGGGTCCTGCTTGTCCTCACCGACATTCGTGGCACCGATGATCAGTTTTATCCGTTCTGGGTCCATTTCCACTTCATCGAGCAGATTCTGCAGAGCGATCTCCCCGATTCGCACATCTTCCGGGGCCGAAATCCGTGTCCGGACACCGATGCGATCCCTGATGGATTCATCCGTCACGGGAATTCCGCCCTTAAACGCCATTGCCAATTTTTCAAAGTTGGTATTGTCCACCAGGGTGCCGCCGTTCCAGGCACCCTGTCCGAAAATGTCGAGAAGTGTATAGGGTTTCAATTTGGTTCCTCCCGTGGCATAACATGTTTCAAAAAGCCCATGTCGCCGTCCGCAGCAGCATTGATCGGCCATCTATAGGCTGCTGATCATGAAATGGCAAGTATTAATCATGGGTTAAGAAACGATCATCATCCAATTCCTAATTGTAAAGACAGCCAAAAAGACGTATCGGACCATGAAAATCAACAACATCGCGCAACGAACAGGATTAAACCCGCATACCCTGCGGTACTATGAAAAAAATCGGACTGCTGAAAAATATTCAACGGTGTGCCCGGGGATATCGGGACTATTCAAACAAGGACCTGATGTGGATCGAACTCATAAAACGATTGAAGGCGACCAGGATGTCTTTGGACGATATCAAGCGGTTTGCGGATTTACGACACAAAGGCGACGCCACCATCGATGACAGGGTGAAGATGCTCCTGCTTCCTGAATGCCGTTAAACAGGAACGGTTGTCATGGCATATCGGGAGATATTTTGCTATATTGTGCCGGAAGCGCCACGTGATGGATGAGTAGCATTATCGAAGGAGATGCGCCCAGCGGCGCCAACCGAAAAATATACGGGGTAAAAACACAAACTGTTAAGGAGTTGTTTATGTCGGAAAACATCAAAGAGATCGATGACAATGGATTTGAGCAGGATGTTCTTCAATCGCAGACACCCGTGCTTGTTGACTTCTGGGCACCGTGGTGCGGTCCCTGCAAAGCCGTCGCCCCGCTGGTGGATGAACTGGCCGGTGAATACAGCGGCAAGATGGATTTTGCCAAACTTAATATTGACGACAACCCTGAGACACCGGCGAAATACGGTATCAAATCAATTCCCACCATCGCCATTTTCAAGGACGGCAAGCCCTTTGAAATGATCACCGGCTTGACCAGCCGCAACAAACTCGAAGACGCCATCAAAAGCGTCCTTGGCGGGGCATCGGCGACACAGCCGTTTATTGTTCAATAGCAGGATTGGATGGCGATGGTTCATCAAAATATAGATGCGGGACAGCCATGGAAACCTTTACCGTTCTTCCCGATAAACCCATAGCGGGCCGCGGTAAAATAGCCGCTCTATTTTCGAACCGCGAAATTCATACCTTTCGGGAGGCCTGCCGGTTCGTTCATGAGTTGCCGTACGGCTATAATTCGGACCGGGACGATCTCACGATCATCTTCGGGGACAAAATGGGCACCTGCACCACCAAACATGCCATCATCGCTACCCTGGCGGCGGAGCTGGGCCTGCCGGTGGTGAAACATATCGGGATATATGCCATGACGGAATCCATCGTCACCGGGACCGGCCGTATCCTCAACCGTTTCGGACTGCCTCACCTGCCCATGGTCCATTGCTTCCTGTTTAACGATGGCCATCGCGTGGACCTCACCGAGGGCAACAATAACGGTAAGAACCGGTCCATCGACGACTTTTTGTATACGGAAACGGTGGCGGCGAACGTCTCCTCAAAAGAGGAGTACCTGCTCTACCGAAAGGCGTTGCGGGACCGGATATTGAAAAGACCGGAGTTGGAGGGAGTGGAACTGAAAACCATTCTGCAGGCCCGGGAGCTGGGGCTTGGACTGCTCAAAGCGAATGTCCATTCATAGACGGAATGAAAAATTATCCGGCACACAGCTCAAAGGGTAACCCGCCATCATATTTCTCATTCAATTGATATGATTTGCAGGCAGATCTTATCCCCGCGCAAAATCGAAGATTTCAACACCACCTGAACAGGCCTGTCAAACAAGGTCTCAAACCGTTCTTTGGTATACCCCGTTGTGCAATGGCAAAAAAAGGGATCATCGACATTATCGTCCGCGACAAGGGGACAACCGCATTGGTGATACGCCAAATAAATGGTCTTGCCTTTTTTATAGAGCCGGGGTGAATGATGATATATTTTGTCCTTATACTCATCAAATAAGAGATCCAAATCGTTCTGATCCTCGACCCCGTTTCTTATTTTCTCGGCATCAGCGGATAAATTGTGGGATTTTGCGCATTCTCTGCCACAGTTTTCCAATATGCGGCTCCCCTGGTTGTTATCCATCCTGCTGATCTGCGACAATGCCGTATTGATCCATCGTTTGACATCACCACTATCGGTTTCTTCCTCTATCTCCCTGCCTGCTTTCTCCATAATTGTTCTCTCCGGATATTTTTTGGTGATGCGGCCGGCCCGAAGGCCGGCCGCGGCCGTGTGAACGGCGTGGTGTCAGATCGGGGTTTCCCCCTTGGTCTGCACAATCATCCTGCACCTCCTTTCCCTGTCAGGCCTTCACAGGTCAGAATTAACCGGTTGGTGACGCATCATTACCCGGAAATCCGGAAAAGAAAAGGGAAAAAACAATTGGAACTATTTTTTCCATTTACGCCGGGATCGGCTTATGCCAAGATGTAATGAACGTGAATAACATGACATAAAGGAGGGTTACTATGACGAATACCATCGATGAATACCAAACTCGAAAATCAAGACCGTATAACCCCTGAACCGGAATGCGTGCGTAATACCAATCCCTGCACCAGGTCTCACCATTCATCGGCAATTCCTGTAACACATTGAGGCGTTGCCGAGTTTCCCGCCACGCCGTTCCTCATTCACCGGTTATACCCTTCGGTAATTTTATCTTAAATGAGGAAATCCATTGCCATATATCAGAGCTGAAGAATGCCTGCCCCTGGAGTTAATTGGTGAAATTCAGAAATATATCCACGGCACGCAGATCTATATCCCCAAAAAACAGAAGCGGTCGGGATGGGGTGAAAAGAATGGAACACGGGAAAAACTCGACCACCGGAATGCAAGCATACGCAGCTTGAAAACATCGGGGCTTACCATCGCCGAGCTGGCGGACAGGTTTCATCTGTCAACGGACAGTATCCGTAAAATTGTATATTATTAACGGTGAAACCCAGGGTGATTGCATGTAAAAATGATACGGTTTGAATAGTGTCCGATGAAAACAGGTCAAGTAATGTCAAAGGAAGGAATGCTGTCGATTGATCTTAATTTTATGAATAAAGCGATCTTTAAAAAAGATAGAATACCTTCATTTGAAATTTGAGCTTTGTCATTTGACATTATAACCGTGCCTTGTATCACAGCACATACCAATTCCAGAGTATCTGATGCCATCCAAGATATGCGATCACCCTGCGGTGGAACCCATTTAAAATTGACATTTGGCATGGCTGCGGTCATAAAGAATCCTCAACCATCTGAAAACAAATCAGCCGGCATATGGGGTGATGACAAATGGACACCATGGATTCTCGATCTATTTCCCATAGCAGTATATCCACGGATCCGGTCGAGGGTTACGTGGAGACCGATACCGGCCGCGTACATTATCTCGACTGGGGTGGTGATGGACCGCAGGTTCACCTGCTTCATGCCAACGGGTTTTGTGCCGGCACTTACACCCCCATGGTCGAGTACTTCAGAGACTGGTTCCACGTGGTGGCCAGCGATGTCCGGGGGCACGGGGGATCATCGAACGCTGCCCAGTTGCCTGTCCGCCACTGGAAAGTGTTTTCCGATGATCTGAAACAGGTGGTAACGCATGCCATGCAACCACCGGTCATCGGCATCGGCCATTCCCTGGGGGCGGTGACCACCTTGATCGCCGCCGTTCAGCATCCGCACTTGTTCCGCGCCATCATATTGATGGACCCGGTGATTTTTTCAAGACGCATACTCTGGTTGATCAGGATTTTCAGGGCCGTGGGATTGATGTGGCTGTTTCCCCTGGCCCGCGGCGCCCGCCGGCGGAAGGCCGTTTTCGAAAACAAGACAGCCGCGTTCAAACGGTTTGCGGCCGGCAGAGGCATTTTTAAAACCTGGTCCAAAGACTTCATTGACGCCTACCTGGAATGCGGCCTTCTGGAGAAAGATGAAGAAACGGCCGTCCTGCAATGCGATCCGGAACTCGAGGCACAGATATTCGAATCCGTGCCGGTGGATGCCTGGTCCTACGCCCGGCGCGTTCAATGCCCGGTACTGGTGATGCGGGGAGAAATGTCGGACACCTTTCAGGCCGGGCCGGCTGAACGTTTAGGATCTGTGGTTTCCGATTACGAACTCCGGACCATCAAGGGAACCGGTCATTTCTTACCCATGGAACGGCCGGATGCCTGCGCCGGGGAAATCCTGGCATATCTTGATCGCCGGGGGCTATGTTGATCATCGGTCCCATCGGCTATACATATATAAATGAAAGATGAGGCTTAAATCCCATTGACAAGGGAATTCATTCTTGTTTATCAATGGGACGGCAAATTCAGGTGCATGGCATCATCGACACTCAAATCCGGTGCCATGTTAAAAGGAAAGATGGTGTAAATCCATCGCAAGCCAGTCATTGCTGTAAACGGGGACGAACGCCGCATAATGCCACTGTTTTGAGGCTTCCGATTGAAACTCAGGATGGGAAGGCGCTGCGATTCGGATGATCCGTGAGCCAGAAAGCCTGCCTGAATCGTCGGCAACCTTTTGCACCATCCACGAAGGTCTTGCCCCGCATGCCCGGATCACTCGCTGGATGTATCCGTATCTGATGTCACCGGACGATTCGTGTCGGGTGGCGGGGGATACGAGACGATGCGTCCTGTGTGGATACCGCGGTCTGAAGAATCGCCTCAGCGATCAACACCCCATACGCATGTCACCGCCTTGTTCCCCCCTGAACTCAGGTATAAAGACAAACATCACTTTGGATGCAGGAGGAGGGACTATGCTGACCCGGACGGACAGAGCATTCGGTACGCTTATCTCGCGATTGATCAACAAGGAGGACTTGTCCCGGGATGAGGCAAAAAACGCATTTTGCCGGATGCTCGGCGATGAAACATCAGAGATGCAACAAGGTGCGCTGCTCGCGGCGTTGACGGCCAAAGGCGAGACAGAGGATGAAGTGGCCGGGGCGTGGGAAGCGATTTACGAGATGGATACGCACACCGTATCCCTGGCGGGAGACACACCGGTTGTCGAAAACAGCGGCACCGGCATGGATACGTTCAAGACCTTCAACATCAGCACCGCGGCATCCATCATCGCCGCATCCGGGGACATCCGCATGGCCCGCCATGGTGCCCGGGCCATCACCTCCGCTTGCGGCACGGTGGACATGGCCGAAGCCTTGGGGGTTGATGTGGAGTGCAGCGCCCGGGTGGTGGCCGACAGCATCGAAAAGGCCAATATCGGCCTGTTTAACGGGATGAGCCCGCAGATTCATCCGAATGCCCTGGGGCGGATTCTGTCCAAAATCTGTTTCGGGTCCACCCTGAATATTGCGGCGTCCCTGGCCAATCCGGCGTTACCCAAGCGGGCGGTAAGAGGTGTTTATGCCCGGCGCATGGTTGCACCGGTGGCCCGGGTAATGAAAGCCATCGGGTATGAGCGGGCCGTGGTGTTGCACGGGGGAATTGATAATTCGACAAAAGGCATGGACGAGGCATCGGTGAGCGGCACCACCTATTGCGCCGAATTGTGCAGTGATGGCCGTATTCGTGAATTTGAGTTCCTGCCGTCCGATTTCGGGCTGGATACCCATGACCCTGATTTACTCGCACCGACATCGGAAATCAATACCGAAGCCAGGCGCTTTACCTCCCTGATCACCGGGAAACCAATAGATGCCAGAGCCGATGCGGCGGCACTTAATGCGGGTCTGATTTTCTATGTCGCCGACAGGACCGGCAGCATCGGGGACGGTGTATCCGCGGCCCGGGATGCCTTGAGAAGCGGAGAGGCATTTACGGCACTGGAGAACTGGGTTGCCACCCAGAACACGGATCCGGAAAAAGGGCTCCGGACATTACACACCCTGTGCTGATGCAACTGGTGAATCCTGAGGAGAAAAACATCAATGGAACTTTTTATCATTCGAACCGGTGACGATTATATCCGGGTGCTCGAAGACGGCTACCGGGTGTGCGGCATGGATAAGGCCAGTGTTTTTCCAATGGAGCGGCTGGATCAGGCAGAAGCGCATGTCCGTGAACTCGAGGGAAGTCAATATCCCGAAGTGCGCCTCCGCAGGCTGCTCATCACCGAAACATCATTTGAGAGAAAACACATATGAGGCTGGTACTCTCCGGATTGAACCGGTTGGAAATGGACACGGAAACGCCCGCGCCGGAAAGCTGCGGTTTTCGGCGATTAAACGTTCAGTTCTGTGCGGTCTGTCGCACCGATGCAAAGATGTGGAAGGAAGGCCATCGGGATCTGACCTTTCCGCGGGTACCCGGACATGAGTTTGTGGGCACGGATCGATCCGGTCGGCGTTTTGCCGTATGGCCGGGCCGATCCTGCGGTGGTTGCCGGTATTGCCGAACCGGCAGGGAAAATCTCTGCGACGACATGAAGATCACGGGATTTCACCATGACGGCGGATTTTCGGATACGGCCCTGGTCCCACCGGAAAGTCTCATCCCGGTACCGGAGGGGGTGCCTTCAACACTGGCATGCTTTGCCGAACCGGTGGGATGTGCCATCCACGCCCTGGAAGCGCTGCAACTTCGGGAAGGTGAGCGGCTCATCGTCTACGGCGGCGGTACCGTGGGGTTGATCGCGGCCCTTGTGGGCAGGTGGCAGGGTGCCGTTCCGCTGGTCATCGAGAGAAATGCGGAAAAAATCCACCGGATCGGACCCTTCCTGGAAGTGACCGGTATCGAATGCCGAAAAGATACCACGGACAGTGAATTCGATACCGCCGTCACGGCCTGTCCGGATCCCATCGCCTTCAACCTGGCAGTGGTAAAACTGGCCAGGGGTGGACGGCTGTCGTTTTTCAGCGGCTTGAAGAAAAATCAGCACCTGGAGTCAAACCTTGTCAATCTTATGCATTACAAAGAGATCAGCCTGCATGGCGCCTACGGCTTGACCAGATCGGACATGCGTGGCGCCCTGGTATTTATAGAAAAAAACCGGGCCGCCATGGAATTGCTGGTGGAAAAAATCGTCCGGCCGGACAAAGCGTCGGCGGTTCTGGCGGATGTGCTGTCCGGACGGCCAATGAAATACATCCTGGATTTTACGCCCGGGTACCGGGCGGCCCAATTTCCGACAATCATGGAGATGGAAAATATGAACACGAACGAACAGCCGAACCAGAATGTCCCGGACACTTCTTCGGATCCGTCTTTTAAAGAAACCATCGACCGCATCCGGCCGGTGAATGCGGCGCTTGAACCCGCCGCACAATATAAAATCGATAACAAAACCAAACCCCTGGGCGCTCTGGGAAAGCTGGAGTCCGTGGCCGTACGGATGAGCCTGATTCAGGATCGCCTGGATCCGGCCCTTCACCGAAAGGCATTGTTCGTTTTTGCCGGAGACCACGGCATTGCCGAAGAGGGGGTTTCGGCTTATCCGGCGGAAGTCACCGGGCAGATGGTCACCAACTTTTTAAACGGTGGTGCCGCCATCAATGTCCTCTGCCGCCACCATGATATCGATCTTCAGGTGGTGGACATGGGGGTGAACGCGGATTTTGATGATCACCCCGGCCTGGTAAAAATGAAGGTTCGAAAAGGCACCCGTAACTTCGCCATCCAGGATGCCATGACCCCGTCCGAAACCCTTACGGCTGTGAAAAACGGTATGCGGGTGTTTTCGGATGAACATGAAAAATCCCCCATTCATATTGTCGGCATGGGGGAGATGGGTATCGGCAATACCACCTCGGCATCGGCTGTTATTTGCGCGGTGACCGGTATTTCGGCCCGGGAAGCCGCCGGACGCGGGACAGGTGTGGATGATAAAGGCCTGGAACATAAAATTGAGGTCATCGAAAAGGTGCTGGCCTTCCACACCCTGGATCCGAGTGATGGCTTGGAAATACTTCAAAAAATAGGCGGCTTCGAAGTGGCCGGCATTGTGGGTGCCGTGCTGACGGCCGCGTCCGTGGGTACTGCGGTGGTATTGGATGGCTTGATCTCCACTGCTGCCGGACTTTTGGCGTATCAGATCCGCCCGGACATCGGCGGGTATCTGTTTTCCGGACATAAATCCGTTGAAATCGCTCAGAAGGCCGCCCTGGACCACATGGGCCTGGAACCGCTCATCGATTTCAACATGCGACTGGGAGAGGGCACCGGCGCTGCTCTGGCCATGGATGTGGTGGATGCGGCCTGCCGCATCATGCGGGAGATGGCCTCATTTGACGAAGCCGGTGTCAGTAACAAGGCGTAGAATTGAAATCGCCTTATGGCTGTTCGGCCGATTTCCGCCGGGGCTCCGGTGCTGGATTGGCGTTTTTTTCCACTACCCAGTGCACGATTTTGTCGAGCACCACGTTTTTATCGATGGGTTTTGACACATAGTCGTCCATGCCGGCGTCAATGCTGGTTTCACGGTCGCCTTTCATGGCGTTGGCGGTCAGGGCGAGTATAGGCACCGAGTGGTTTATGACGGCCGACTGCGGATCGCGGATGATCCGGGTTGCCGTATGGCCGTCCATTTCGGGCATCTGCACATCCATGAAAACGATATCGTATTCTCTCTTTTCCAGCGTTTCGACGGCTTCCCGGCCGTTGGCCACGATGTCGGCGTCAAACCCCAGGTTGTCAAGAATATTCCGGATAACCTTCTGGTTAATGCTGTTATCCTCGGCCACCAGGATTCGGATGTCCTGCGGGTAAGCTGCCAGGATATCGGCGGATGAAGCGGTCTCTTTGGGGGTTAGTGCACAATCATTCTTCTCTATATCACCGGAAATTTCCGATAAGCAGCAATGGAATTGGGAGAGTTTGACCGGTTTTGTGAGATAGGCGGTAAATCCGGTCTTATTCATGGACAGTTCATCACCGTTCATTCCCATGGAAATGAGCAGCACCAGGTTGATGAATTCCAGGGACGGATCCTGCTTGATCGCGTTGCCCAGGGCAGCTCCATCCGTGTCCGACAGCCGGTAATCAATCAGGGCGATATCGAAAGGATCTCCGTCTGCGGCCGCCTGACGAAGCTCAACCAGTGCCTGCTCACCAGTGGAAGCGGCATCGTACCGGTACCCCCAGGACCGCAGCATTCCCTTGAAGACTTTTTGGCTGGTGGTGTTGTCATCGACGATCAGCACCCGTTCGCGGTGAACGGCGGTGGATGCATTGAATTGTGAATCCCCCACGTCCATCTGCCGTTCAAAGCGTGCCGTAAACCAGAAGGTCGTCCCCATGCCTTCACTGCTGATCACACCGATGCGGCCGTCCATCATCTCACAGAGTTTTTTCGAAATTGCCAGCCCCAGCCCCGTCCCCCCATAGGTTCTGGTGGTCGAGGCATCCAACTGGGAAAAGGAGTCAAACAATTCTCCCCGTTTTTCTTCGGGGATGCCGATGCCGGTATCGATCACGTTGAACCTGAGCACAACCTGGTTGTCCCGTTCGGACTCGAGGAAGACATGGATGGCCACTTCCCCCTGATCGGTGAACTTGATGGCATTGTTGCACAGATTGATCAGAATCTGGCGTAAGCGTCCGGGATCGCCTTTTAACAGCGTTGGTAAAAAATCGTCGATAAAACATATAAATTCAAGGCCCTTGGCCTTGGCGGACAGGGCCAGGATGTCGGACATCTCTTCCAGTGTGACGCGAAGATCAAAGTCGACACATTCCATATCCAGTTTACCGGCCTCAATTTTCGAGTAATCCAGGATATCATTGATCACCGACAGCAAGGCTTCACCGCTGGTATGCGCAATCTTGAGCCAGTCTCTCTGTTCCGCATGAAGCTCGGAGTCGAGGAGAAGCGTTGTCATACCGATCACCCCGTTCAAGGGGGTCCGGATCTCATGGCTCATATTCGCCAGGAATATGCTTTTGGCCTCATTTGCCGCTTCGGCATCCAGCTTTGCATCGTGGAGCAGGCTTTCAGTCTGCTGCCGCAATACGATTTCGGTTTCCAAGTTGGAAACGGTATCCGCGAGTTCGGTGGTGCGTTTCCGGACCCGTTCTTCCAGGTTACGGTTGAGCTCGTTTAATTCATGGTTGGATCGCTGCAGGGAAATGGTCATCTCGTTGAAGCTGGCGGCCAACTGACTGAGTTCATCTTTTCCGGCGACCTCTATACGATGATCGAGGTTGCCGTCCCGAATGATATCAGTGGACAATGAAAGGGCCTTGATCGAACGGAACAACCGGATGAAAATGACCAGGGAGATAGACAAAATGATGAGCACCGCCACACTCATGACACCAATACCCATCACCCCCCGGTTGTGAATATAGCGTTCGAGGTTGGCATGGGCCTCTTCGATCTCTCCCATCTCATCATCGAAGGCTATGAGGACAATTTGGTTCAGTGATTGATCGCTGATCGGAATGGTGGTGGTCATCAGCACCCCGGCGGCTTCATCCGCACCGGCCGGCCCGGGTGGTTTTATCTGCCGGAGGATGGAAGAGATGGTGGATGAATAGATCCGCATCACTTTTTCGACCCTCTCCAGATCCTCGTCTTCACCCTCGATGCCCTCTTCCAACCCGGTTTCGGTGGACATCGACCACGCTTTCAACCCCAGTTCGGCAAGCGCTCCAAGCCGAATAAACTCGCGATATTGGTCCGCGGTTACCGGAATACTCCGCAGCTGACGGACCATATAATAGTGGGCTTCGCTCACGGAAATTAGGTCATTTAAGGCCAGCCAGAATTCTTCCGCTTTTTCCAGACCATCCTTGGATACCCACGAAATGGCACCAAGGGCATTGACCACCTTGAAAAAAGAGTTTTGCACCTCCGCCAGTTCGTCTGAAACGGCGGCTTCGATCACATCATTGAGTTCATCACCCGCCGCGACCTCGAGCTTTTCCAGAACATCCCCAACGGAATTGCCGGCCTGCCCGGAAATCATCGATTCGAAGGCGCGTCCTGCTAATTCAAGTATGTTGTCATAGCGGGATTTCAACGCACGCACGCGGTCGACATCTTCCGCTTCCGCCTCCACACCCAACTCCTCGCTACTCACCGAGGACGTCTCCCATGTCTCCAGGGTTGCATAGGTAACTGCTATATATGATTCGAATTTTTGCTTGTAGAATTCTTCTCCCGTGGCCAGAAAATCCATCACCGCTTTCAACTGAAGCTGAATGTATATGCGTGTTTCCAAAGCCTTGCTGAGTTCGATTACCGCATTGGAAGATTTGGCCAATTCGGTTTGGGCCACCTGTTGGCTATAGGCGATATAGCCGGCAATCAGGCACAG
>JABDIN010000002.1 GCA_013003715.1 Desulfobacteraceae bacterium
CCAAGGCGTATGTTGCCGACACCTTCCAGCGGTTCAAGGACCGCTATCCCGCCAAACGAGAGAAGATCCCCAAGCCGGTGGCAGGGCTCACCGGGATGTATTCTTTGAAGCGGTTGTCGGAGGCTTAATCGGGATGCATTTCATTTATTACGACCCAAGAAATAGTAGCTTTCGTTCGGCAAGGAAGGGAAAGGTAATGACCAAAGCGGTCCTTAAGTAATCCAGTAACTCGACACCGCCTCGATATTTCAGTATAACCATTTCATACCGCGATCTGCCAGACTCGACGCCTCTGGCGTTCTTCACCATGTGATCATCCGGGGGATCGAACGAAAAAAAATATTCCGAAACGAAACCGATCACATCGATTTTCTTGACCGGTTGGCGGTTCTTTTGCCGGAAACCCTTGGGTAGTGCGAGGGCTGAGTACTTTATTTGGTTACTGACGGACGCTCCCTCTTTTACCCGATTATCAGAGACTTAATTCTGATCTTGACAAATCCAAAGATAGTTGTACAATTGTACATATAATAAAAATCTGGAGCTTGGTATGGATCTCGTCGTAGACACCTCTGCGTTAATTGCAGTTATCGTGGGAGAACCCGAACGGAAAAAGATTATTGATTTTACATCAGGCAATTCACTGATAGGACCCGGATCAATTCCCTGGGAAATCGGCAATGCCTTCTCGGCTATGTTTAAACAAGACAGGATAACACTTAAAGAAGCCCAAAAAGGTATATCGATATTCAATAGTATTCCTCTCCGGTATGTTGAAATCGATTTTTCCAATGTGCTGAAACTGTCGAAGGAGATCAACATTTATGCCTATGACGCTTATTTTTTAGACTGTGCCGTTAGACATAAAGCGCCTTTTTTAACCTTGGATAAGAGATTAAAGAACGCAGCTAAAAGTATTAATATTGGGATTTTGGAGATCTAAAATGCAAGTTTATACATACTCAGAGGCACGACAAAAACTGGCTTTGGTGCTTAAAAACGCTGAGGATACCGGAAAGGTTTTGATCCGGAGAAAAGACGGTAAATGTTTCGCGTTGGTTCCGGAAAAAAATATGTCTTCTCCGTTGGATGTACCATCGATTAATGCCAAAATTACGACCCAAGAAATAGTAGATTTCGTTCGGCAAGGAAGGGAAAGGTAATGACCAAAGGGGGCATTAAATAATCCAGTAACTCGACACTGCCTCGATATTTCAGTATAACCATTTCGTGCCACGATCAGCCAGACTCGACGCCCCTGGCGTTTCTCACCATGTGATCATCCGGGGGATTGAACGAAAAAAGTATTTCGAAACCTGCACAGATAGGGGACGATGGTGACATATTGACACATTCTCTATTCGGTATAAACGCCTAACAGACGGTAACTGAGAGAGATGAATATATTTCAGTGCTGCCGGTTAATAAGCGTTAAAATAAAAAAATGTCAATATTTCACCAACGTCCCTTATGCTCTCCCCGTGACATGCGTTTTCGGCCATCTCCATGCAACTAAAACAATCAAGGCGGCAACGCATATTAGTAAGCCGCAGTAAAAAATCCAGAACGTCCAAGAATAAGCAGCTATAGACATGATACCAATGCCAATATGGAGCATGCCCATGATTATGTTCACCCATCGATTCACCCTTTCTTTAATAATAAGCGTTAGGAATATCATCAAGGCCGGTATAATTGTTACTGCAGAAAGGGTGAATAAGGATAACTGAGTGATTTGAATTTCACTATAGAAGCCAGAGATCATCTCGTTGATCTTTCCTGGCATATACATTTTATAATAATCAGTATAGATGTATAAAAACATATATACGATCCACAAGGCGGATAGCTTCAGGCGGACATAAAGCATGAACTCGCCAGCTTCTTTTTTAGAAATTTCCTTGGTATTCATAGAAAGCCTCAATTTTAAACAGTTTCAAAACCAACAAAAGGTGGTTGGTCAAGTCATTCAATCGGGTTGATGACCTTTATATTTTTAAAGGATGAAATGAAGTGGTCAGCAAAATCGGACACAAGATTTCACCAACGTCCCCTATGCTCTCCCGGTGTATCATAATAAAAAACAACAGGAGAACCGATCACAATGAGATCCACATTGGAAGCGGTTGATTTGTCAATATCACGCAGGTCTCCATAAACAACCTTGATTCCATTCTTTTCAAGCGTTTTTGCAAGAACTTTTCCGCATTTTTGAGTATTACCGGTCTGGCTGTACCAAAGAACGGCGGCATTCTTGATTTCATTTGATTTTAATGGAACTTTTGCCTCTATAGTTTTGAGGGGAATGCAGGATGGTAAAACAGGGAAGATTGCGGCTGCTGCCATTATGACACTTTTTTTAAAAAACACCGTCTATTTTTCATGGACCTTACCTTTTTAAATAAAAGTCTGATTAGCGAACAATACGACTCGAATCCAACCGAAATCAAGTCTTCTGTTTGATCTGTTAGTGTTCATTTAACTCTTTTTTACATTTTTCTATTCTCAACAAATTTCTTAATCGAAACTTTCAATAATCAGTAAGAGCGTGTTATTTTGATCGAATTTTTATTTTTCTATGTGCTATGCTTCACAGTTATAACAACATTACCTTTTTTATGCCCCTTACTTACGTATTCATGCGCTTGTACAATTTGTTCTAATGGATAGCGTCTATCAATAACTGGCTTTAACTTACCAGCGGCTATTAGCTCCTTAACAATTAAAATTGCTTTTTTCTTTTCTACAGACATGCCACTTATTAAACGCTTGCCACTTATAATTGCAGTCCAAAAATGCATTAAAGTATTTTTTACAAAATTGCCAGTTGTAATTAAATACCGTCCTTTGGGTTTTAAAATATTTTTACATTTTGAAAAAGTACTCTTTCCTACTGTATCGAATATCATGTCATAGGCTTCTTCATTTTTTGTAAAATCATTTTGAGTATAATTAATGACCTGGTCTGCACCTAATGATTTAACAAGATCAACATTGGCACCACTGCAAACACCTGTTACATGCGCACCAAAGTCTTTGCCTAGCTGAACAGCAGCAGTGCCAATACTGCCAGATGCACCAATAATCAATATTTTTTCACCTTTTTGGATTTTCCCTTTATCTTTCATAAAGAATAGTGCTGTGGTAGCACCATCAACAATAGCAGCACTTTCATCGTATGATAGTTCGTCTGGTTTAATATCAATTGACGCGCTTTCAGGTAAGCACTTATACTCTGCATAAGCACCAGCTGCAAATCCTGTAAAACCAAATATCTCATCTCCCTTTTTAAAGCGCTTCACATTCTTTCCGACCTGCTCAATGACTCCAGCAAGCTCAATTCCCATAATTTGATATTTCTTTTTGGGCTTTGTAAACCCCAGCACGACTCTGCCCATTAGCGTAGCCGCTTCTCGCATCATACAATCTGCTGCTGTTACGGTTGTGGCATAAATTTTTACCAATACTTCATTATCTTTGGGAGTCGGTTTTGTGACCTCATTTAGCTTGAGTACACCTGGGGTTCCATATTTTTTATAAACGATTGCTTTCATTTTCATTGCCTCTCACGACAATTAATTTCTATACTCAGCTGGTGACATACCTGTTTTAGTTTTAAATAATTTTGAAAAATGCTGTGGATAGTCAAATCCTAATGCATAAGCGATTTGATTAATTGGCTCATTTGTACTCACCAATAAATTTCTTCCTTTTTCAATTATACTATAATGAATATGTTCCTGAGTATTTTTACCAGTTTCTCTTTTAAGTAAGTCACTCAGATAATTAGCTGAATAACCCATTTCTTTTGCACATTGTTTCACACTAAGCAAGCCATTGGATTCCAATTTGTCTGACTCAAAATAGGCAGTTATAAATGCTTCGAACTTCATTACAAGGTCTTTGTTTACATTTGATCGGGTAATAAATTGCCGCCCATAAAAACGTTTGCAATAGTTTAGAAGCAATTCAATATTTGAAACAATTAATTCTTTGCTAAAATCATCCATATTTTGACTGTACTCATGTTCTATGGTTTTAACAATATCGGTAACAGTGTACCTTTCTTTCTCTGATATATGTAACGCTTCGTGTGAGTCATAATTAAAAAAAGTATACCCATTCATTTTATTAACCAAAGAACTTTTTCGAATCAAATCAGGATGAAATAAAAGTACCCATCCATTCCACTCTGCTTTCTCAGATACATCAGATTTTTTAATTGGCATAACGGTTTGTTCTGGCGCCATAAACATCAATGTCCCTTCTTGAAAATCATAATGTTGTCTTCCATACAAAATTTGACATTCCTGACCATTTTTCAAACTCACTGCATATAGACTGGAAATAACCTGATAATTCATGATTGGGATTTTCAACTGTTTCATTTTTTCTGGTTCAATAAGTGTAATCAATGGATGCTTGGGGCTTTTATAACCTATGATGTCATGTACTTGAGCAATAGATTCAATTCTTATGATAGTATTCATCCTGTCTCCTTACTAACACAAAATTGCGTTCTTATTTATTTTAGATGACCTAACTATAGATGATAATGACTTGTAAATAAATAAACATACTACGGATAATCGAATACATTTTACTGATAAAAATATAAAAAGCATAGTTGAAAGAACCAATGGTAAGATCCATGGCCATAGTGTATTTCCCATTCGGGGACCGTCGAGGGACATCCTTATGTAATCCAGTAACTCGACACCGCCTCGATATTTCAGTATAACCCTTTCATGCCATGATCAGCCAGACCCGACGCCCCTGGCGTTCTTCACCATGTGATCATCCGGGGGATCGAACGAAAAAAAATATTCCGAAACGACACCGATCGCATCGATTTTCTTGACCGGCTGGCGGTTCTTTTGCCGGAAACCCTTGGGTAGTCCAGGGGGTGAGTACTTTATTTGATTACTGCCGGAAGTCCCCCTCTCTCCCCTCTTTTCGTTGCGTGTTGATTTAGATATAGTGTATATCGGAAACATCCGACATATGGCGGCATATGTACACTTAACCGGCTCAACCGATTTGGAAAAACCAATGCCCTTCAACGTGATCAAACCAGTCCTGCTTGCCTTGGAAAATAGAATGGGTTGGCGATATTTGATATTCACCCCGGTGGCAGCGGTCGTTTTGCATATTGCTAGCGCTTCCGCCTGGGCGCTGGAGCTGACACTGCCGGAAAGGGCCTTTCAAGGGGATATGATCGTCGGAAAAGTCGATCCGGCATCAGACATCTGGTCCGGCAGCAAAGCGCTGTCGGTAAGCAGAGACGGTTATTTTGTAATCGGTGTACCCAGGGATCAAAAAAGCGATGTGGTGGTGCTGGCTAAAAAGGGTGATGAGCGGATCAAGCGAACCATTCGCATCATGGCCCAAAAATGGCTGATTGAGAGAATTAATGGCTTACCTGAGAAAACAGTCAGCCCGGATCCGGAAACGCTTCGCCGCATAAAAGAAGATAACCTCAGGGTCGCGACGGTTCGTACATCTTTTCTTTCTTCACCGGCGCTTTTTGTCGACAAAGGGTTTGTCATGCCCCTGAAAGGACGTATAAGCGGTGTCTTCGGCAGCCAGAGGGTATTAAACGGTGAACCCCGAAGCCCCCACCCTGGTCTGGATATTGCCGCCCCAGGCGGAACACCGATAGTCAGCCCCGGAGACGGAATCGTTCGATTAACGGCAAATGAGATGGTGCTTATGGGCAATACCCTGATCGTGGATCACGGTTTGGGAGTGAGTTCCATTTTCATTCATTTGAACCGGATTCTGGTCAAGGAAGGCGACATTGTTTCCCAGGGGGATGTGATCGCTCAGGTGGGACAAACCGGACGGTCTACCGGGCCGCACCTGCATTGGGGGGTGTATGTGGGTACAATTGCCGTTGATCCTCAGAGAATCGTACCCAGACGATAGGGGATACTTAAGTAACCCAATAACTTGACATCACCTCGATTTTCTTGACCGGCTGGCGGTTCTTTTGCCGGAAACCCTTGGGTAGTGCAAGGGCTGAGTACTTTATTTGATTACTGACGTTATTTGCCCTAAAATTTAAGACTGCCAGTATAGTCCATGCTTATTGGGAATTCAGGGGGACATCCCGCCCACCCTGCTTCAGCCCACCCCACAGATGTCGGCATCTGTCCATGATACAATGCGAAACTCATGCTGTTTGTAAGAGGTATCTCCTCCGTAGATGAGTGTTGGTTCCGTTCCTGTGTCTCCGGAGATGGTCATCCATTTTTTCAATCCTTTGAAGTAGGATTGATTGATGGTTTTTCCGGATTTGATTTCAATGGGCTTCAGATGAACCCCCAGATCTTCCAATAGATCAATTTCATTCCCGCTGCGATCTCTCCAGAAGTAATAATTGGGGTGCAATCCCATGTTATAAATTGCTTTTAGAAATTCACTGATAATAAAGGATTCAAAAAGTGATCCTCTCAGGGAGTGAATGTTCAACTGGTCGGGGTTATGGATGGATAAAAGCCATGCCGCAAGACCGCTATCATAAAAATAGAGTTTCGGTGTTTTTATCATCCGTTTATTAAAATTTGCATGATGGGGTTGAAGCAGAAAAACGATGTAGCTGGCCTCAAGAATAGATATCCAGGCTTTTGCCGTGTTATGGTTGATACCGCAATCTTCGGCAAGACCGGATAGATTCACAAGTTGACCGATTCTTCCCGCGCACAATCGAATAAACCGCTGGAAAGTGCTGAGATCCCGGATATTGATCATTTGTCGCACATCCCGCTCGATGTACGTCTGGATATAGTTCCCATACCAAACGCCCGGGTCCAGATTCCTGTCATGGACAGGGGGATAGAGTCCTGAAAACAGTGTAATATCGAGATCATTTAAATCGAATTTAGTTTGATTCTGCGAGACCAGTTCCGGGTATGTAAATGGCAGTAAATGAACAAGGCCGACTCTTCCGGCCAGAGACTGGGAAATGCCGGAAAACAGCCCGAATTGTTGTGAACCGGTTAATACGAAACGGCCGGGTTGCTCATTCTCATCAAGTATTTCCTGGAGGTATGAAAACAGCTCTGGTGAGCGCTGGGCCTCATCAAACACGGCACCCTTTCTATATTTTTCCAGAAATCCCCTGGGATCGATCTGAGACATTTCTCTCAGATCCGGGTTTTCAAGGGAGACGTAGGGTAGGTTCCCGAATACATGCTTCGCCAGTGTTGTTTTCCCTGATTGTCGGGGACCGGTAATGGCTATCGCAGGATATCCTTTTGATAGTTCCATCAGTGTTTTTTCGGCATGTCTTGGAATCATAGGGTATGGATATAACAAAAACGCGCTAATTGTCAATTGAATTAACAATTAGCGCGTTTTTGTCAAATTTAATCCTGGATAGAATGACCAGAAGATGGTGACTATCTGGTATTGGGACATAGGGGAAGTGGGCCGTCCGTTGGTAATTCATTAACTAGGTGTGCGTGATACGTCCATCAGTTATTCAGGGACCTTCCGGGGACATTAAGTAACCCAATAACTCGACATCACCTCGATATTTCAGCATAACCATTTCATGCCACGATTGGCCAGACTCGACGCCCTGAAGGTGCTTCACAATGTGATCGTCCGGGGGATCGAACGAAAAAAATATTCCGTAACGACACCGATCACATCGATTTTGTCGACCGGTTGGCGGTTCTTTTGCCGGAAACCCTTGGGTGGTGCGAGGGCTGAGTACTTTATTTGATTACTGACGGACCTCTTTTTTCGCTTACTATAAGAACTGAGTGAAAAAGAGCTTTTCCGGCCCGGATGGTATTACCTACGATTATGCCTATGACGACGACAACCAGCTCACCGGCATCCACATTCCGGGCCTGGCCTACGCCACCCACGGCTCCTACACCTGGAACCGACTCGACGATCTCCTTCTGCCCGGAGGCGGCAAGCTATATTACCAATACGACGCCCTCCAGCGCGTCACCGCCATTACCGGCAAAAACCCCGCGGGCAACCCGGTGATGAATTACGGACCGATAGGGACGCTCCTTCAGTAATTTAGTAATCGTTGTCACAAGAGCATTCAGCAAGTCCAAGGGAACCAAAGGGTATGAACTTAAATTTATAAATCATAATACCTAACTATTTGTTATAATATTGTTTAATGCTATCAAACTATCGCATGGATAATCCTGGTGAGCTGAACTATGAGATTTTCAGCAGTAACAGAAAGTTGCTCTTTTTTATAAATCAATATATACCAAGTTGTAGACCCATGGGGGGTGTCCCCCCTATCACTACCCGCCCCAATAGTTTTAGATCTAAACCGATTAGGGAGTTCCAAGAGAACGAGAAAGTTATGCTAATTTTAGATGTCCGTGTTTTTACAAACCGGATCTAAAGATGCTGCAGAAGATGCAAACCAGCTAAAAGGGAGATTAATCGGCCATGAATCGAAAATTATCTACTATCCTTATCGTGTGTTTTCTTCTCGGATTTCTCAGCGTGAATGCCTACTCCGGCACTGTCTTATTTACAGATGACTTTGAAACCGGCTTTGGGAACTGGACCAATGCGGCTTCGGGTGACAACAAAGACTGGACCCGCGGTTCAGGCGGTACACCGTCCTATGCTACAGGGCCCTCCGGCGGAGCCGATGGCAGCAGCTATTATATGTACCTTGAAACCTCTTCAGGGTCTGCTTACACCCTGGGTGATACTGCCATTTTGCTAGGGCCTGTCATCACTGCTACGGCTATTCGGCTGCAATTTCAATATCATATGTATGGTGCTGATATCGGCACGCTTGCAGTCGATGTACTTTCAGCCGGCAGCTGGATAAACAATGTCTGGTACATTTCTGGCCAGCAATATTTAAGCGATACGGCGGCATATCTTACTGCTGATGTAGATTTGAGCAGTTACTCGGTCTCACAAATTCGTTTTCGTGCAACGGCAGCCGGCGGCTATACCGGTGATATTGCAATTGATAATGTGGAGATTACATGTACACCAACAGGGCCTGTTGCTCCAGTTTTCCTGAATGATCCCTTTGAAAAATCGGCTGCAAAACAGGATCAGCCCTATACAAATAGTATCGCTGCGGATGCAATGGATGGGAATGGTGATGTCATCAGCTTTAGTAAAGTGTCTGGCCCGTCATGGCTGAGTGTGTCAGCCACGGGCGAACTGAGTGGCACACCACTGGCTGGTGATGTGGGTGCAAATACATTTGTGGTGTCGGTATCAGATGGCGCTTTATCAAGTACTGCGACGCTGAATATTCTTGTAAACGATAATTCTACGCCCACGGTTCTGTTTGAAGATGATTTTGAATCAGGCCTGGGTAACTGGTCTAATGTCAGCGTGGGTGACAATAAGGACTGGACTCGTGATTCCCTGGGTACGACATCGAGTGGTACCGGGCCTGCCAGTGGAGCAGATGGAAGTATGTATTATGTATATCTGGAAACCTCATCCGGCGCTGCTTATACCTCGGGTGATACGGCTATTTTACAGGGGCCTGTTATTACCGATGGTAATATTCATTTTTCTTTCAAATATCATATGTACGGCTCAAATATAGGCACACTTGCAGTCGATGTATTATCAGGCGGCAGCTGGATTAACAGTGTATGGTCTATGACTAGGCAACAGCAGGTTTCTAATACTTCGCCGTATACAGCTGTCGATGTGGACTTGAGTAACTATACAGTTTCTCAGGTCAGACTCAGTGCGACTGCTGCAGGTGATTATATGGGAGATATAGCGGTTGATGACCTGCAAATTACCACGCATGTCAATCCCGATGATCTGGATAACGATGGTGTTAGTAATGCGTTGGATCAATGTCCAGGTACACCAACCAATGAAACCGCGAACAGTGTTGGTTGTTCAGCATCACAAATTGATACGGATAACGATGGTGTTGCCGATATTAATGATGCTTTCCCGCTTGACCCTGCCGAGTGGTTAGATAGTGATGGTGACGGAATAGGAAATAATGCAGACACCGATGATGATAATGACGGTGTGCTGGATGTTGATGATGCGTTTCCGCTTGATGCCTCTGAAAGTGTTGACACTGATGGGGATGGCACAGGAAATAACGCCGACACTGATGATGATAATGACGGTGTAGCGGATGCAAATGATGCATATCCACTGATCAGCGTGAATGGTTTCCTGGATTCAGACAGTGATGGCATACCCAATGATTGCGATGCAAGCTGCATTAACCTGGGTATGGCCGCAGACAGTGATGATGACAACGATGGCGTAATTGATGCTTTAGATGCATTTCCGTTTGATCCTAATGAAAGTGTTGATACCGATGGAGATGGTATTGGAAACAATGCAGATCCTGATGATGATAATGACGGCGTGGCAGATATTAATGATGCCTATCCATTAATAAGTGTGACAGGTTTTACCGATACCGATAGTGATGGTATACCCAATGAGTGTGATATCAGTTGTCAGGAGTTGGGTATGATTGCCGATACCGATGATGATAATGATGGTGTTCTCGATGTTGTGGATGCCTTTCCTGTAGACGCAAATGAAAGTATAGATACTGATGGCGATTTAATCGGGAACAACGCGGATACCGATGATGATAATGACGGCATTCTCGATGTTGTAGATGCATTCACTCTGGTGCACATTGGAACTAATCTGGATGCGGATGGTGACGGCGCGCCTGATACTTGTGACAATGCATGCTTAACTGCGGGCATGAGTGCTGATATTGATGCAGACGGAGACGGTCTGATTGAAATTTACACTCTCAATCACCTGAACAATATTCGTAACAACATGCAGGGTACTGCTTATAACGATGGTAGTGCTGATAACAACATTGGGTGTGGTGACGGTGTAAATGTACTGCTGTGTTCCGGTTATGAATTAATGAATGACCTTAACTTCGATGAAGACGGGGGCAGTGATCTGAATGATACATATAACACCGGTTTTGGCTGGCAACCCATTGGTGATTCGGCCAATCCGTTTGAAGCTTCTTTTGACGGTAATGGTTTTGTTATTCGTAACCTGTTTATAGATCGTGATACAGAAAACTTTATCGGGCTATTTGGTTACGCCTCTGCAAGCGCGGCAATGAGTAATTTGCGGTTAGACGGGCAGCTGTCATCAATTACCGGCCTCGACTATGTAGGAGCATTAGTTGGCTATAATCATGCGAGTGTAGATAATGTTTCAAGTACCGTTGCCAGTGTAAGCGGTAACGATGTGGTAGGTGGATTGATTGGCTACAATTTCGGCGCTGTCACTGACAGCTTTACTGAAAAGGGTTTAGTGACGGGTTATAGTACAATCGGTGGTCTGGCGGGTGCGAGCATTGATGGAAGTTTTGATGTGGTCTTCAGTGGCATGAATGTTAATTCACGTGGCACGGCCGGTGGCCTGCTGGGTTACGCAGATAACACGATTATTAATAATAGTTTTAGCACCGGTAGCGTCAGTGGTTACAGTACCGTTGGTGGTTTTATTGGCTATGCCGTAAATGTAATGGCATCTCAGGTTTATAGCAGCGGGGGCGTGGCGGCGAGTAGTGGTAATGAAGCGGGCGGCCTAGTGGGTCAAGTCTATTATGGTTTAAGCTTAAGTGAAACATACTGGGACACGGTTAGCAGTGGTATGGACATCGCACTGGGTAGTGGCGTGTTTAGCGGAGATGTTACGGGTTTAACCGTAACGGAAATCAGATGCCCCACGGCACCGGAACTCGCGCCAGTTTGTGCAAGCACTGCACTTTATTCCAGCTGGAATGAAACTTTCTGGGATTTCGGTAGCGTTAACGATTACCCGGGTTTAAAAATTAGTGGCATTACTTATACCGATGATGATTTAGATAATGATGGTGTTAGTGATGCAGTGGATGCATTTCCAAATGACATTAATGAATGGGCAGATGCGGATGGCGATGGCATGGGTGACAATGCTGATGCCTGTGATGCAACACTGATATTAAATAGTGATAATGATGCTGATGGTTGTGATGATGCCACTGAAGACCTGGATGATGACAATGATGGCATCCCCGATACTTTAGATACTTATCCGTTTGATTTTGACAATGACCAGGTAGATGATGCTATCGATAACTGCCACAGCATACCAAATCTTCAGCAGTTAAACTCAGATACTGATAACTATGGTGATGCCTGTGATGTAGATGATGATGGTGATGGCCTGATTGAAATCGGTACATTAACTGAGTTGGATAATATTCGAAATAACCGTAGCGGCACGGCATATGATAATGGCAATACATCAACCAGCCTTGGTTGTGGTGATGGCGCAGCCTTGTTGCAATGTAATGGTTATGAGTTAATTGCTACGCTGGATTTTGATGAGAACCAAAACTTGCTGTACGATGATAGCTATAACACGGGTGACGGCTGGAGTCCCATTGGAAATATAATTGTACCCTTCGATACAATTTTTGATGGCAATGGTTTTCAGATTTTGAATATTTATATTAGTAGCACTATTGCAGATTACGTTGGTTTATTTTCCCATATAGGCAGCAATGGACTTGTGCGCAATTTAGGCATGACAGGTTCGTTAACATCTATAACCGCTGATACTAATGTGTCTATTTTAGCGGGCAGTAATTACGGTGTAATTACTAATGTATATACCAGTGGAAATATACTGTCGTTGAACCATACCGCAGGTGGAATTACTGCACTTAACCAAGGTACTATCAGTAATAGCTGGAGTAATGCCACAGTGGAAAGTTATGATAATGTCGGTGGTTTAGTAGGGTGGAACTACACCCCCGGGGCTACGATTAGCCATTCCTATAGCACGGGTGTTGTCACCGTAACCGGAGGCACAGGCGATGGTGGTGGACTGGTTGGTCTGGCTAGCGGCAGCATCATCGAATCTTATTGGGATACCCAGACCAGTATGCAAACTGTTGGTTACGGTGCTTTAAATGGTGACCTTGTTGGAAATCCAGTTGGGTTAACCACGGCACAGATGCAATGTCCCATCGCACCGGAAACCCATGCAGCCTGTTTTAGCAGTGCGCTTTATACGCATTGGGACACGGCACTTTGGGATTTTGGAAGCAGCAGTCAATATCCAGCCTTAATTTCCAATGGAATATTACAAAGAGAATTTTAAATGAGTAATTAACTTGACTTTATTAAGATAATTCTTTCAATTTACTCAGATAGTTGGGACCAAAGGGGACGTCATTAAGCAATCCAGTAGCTTGAGATCGCCTCGATATTTCAGTATACCCATTTCATGCCACGATCAGCCAGACCCGACGCCCTGAAGGTGCTTCACCATGTGATCATCCGGGGGATCGAACGAAAAAAATATTCCGTAACGACACCGATCACATGGATTTTCTTGACCGGTTGGCGGTTCTTTTGCCGGAAACCCTTGGGTGGTGCGAGGGCTGAGTACTTTATTTGACTACTGACGGATATCCCCGTGATCCTCCATAAATAATGCCTGTTGAAATTGAGCATTATTAGGGATAGTTGACATATATCTTCCGGACTGATAGTTTTCTCAAAATCCTTTCATAGAAACAAATATGATGAAGTCCGGTTGACGAATCCGTTGACGGTATATGGCTGCGTGAAATTCTGGGTCAGAGGACATGACGTTAAATGGTATCTTATAACTGTAGTGGAGGATGGGATGATGATGAAGAGCAATCGATCTCTATGTCTGGTTATGTTTATGATGTTTTCCCTTGCATTATCGATGTCCGGATCCGTTATTGCAGATTCTGAGGACGGAGAACAAAATCGCACAATTATCACAGGAGTATACGTCGATCACTATTCCGATGTAATCCTTATTTCCGGTTTGAACCTGAACAAAAGGGTTCTTTCAAAACTGAACGTCTTTCTGGGGGAATTAGGAGAACTGTCAGTACTCGATTATTTTGAAGGTGAACTGACAGTGGCTTTTCCAGATTCAGGTATTCCCTCAGGAGATTATCTGTTAACCCTTGCCATGCCGGGAAAATCGGATGATGACGAGGATGATGAAAGTGGTGAGCTTTCCCGACGACAAGAGCAGAAATCCTATAACGTCCTGGCGTCTTATCCTCTTACGATTGGGATGGTGGGCCCCCAAGGCCTGGACGGACCACCCGGCCCCATTGGCTTAACAGGTGCCCAGGGTCCCGACGGCCCCCAAGGTCCTGCCGGAACTCCCGGTCCAAAAGGAGATACCGGTCCTGCGGGACCTCAGGGCCTTGTGGGACCTAAAGGCTCCAGGGGGGACAGGGGACTTCCCGGCCCGGTGGGGCAAACAGGCCCGGCAGGCGAACAGGGACCAATCGGCCCACAAGGTATCCAGGGCGTGGAAGGTCCTGCGGGGACTCCGGGTGAAACAGGCACCTGTGCCTGCCCCATTGATGAAAACCAATGGATCGCTTTACAGGAGGAAATCAATTTACTCAAAGAGCAGGCCGCGTTTTCAGGCGCTGCACCCCTGGTGGAAGTCATAAACAATAGCGGAAGAGACATTAACCATGTCATGGTGGGCAATATCATTTTTTCAGAAAACATGGATGCTCCAAACTGTGGGCAGGGTTGCACAACGGGTTACAAGCCCGTGGCAGAGGGGTTTAACCAGATTACCCTGCAAACCCCAGAGGGCCAGGGGGTCATCAAGCTGCATCCGGCTTCTAATTTTTATATGTCACTGGCCTACACTCTGGAGTTGGTGGAATCCAATTTTTCCACCCCTTGCGGCAATCTGTGGTCCAGATCCAACCGTGGGTTATCATTTGCAGATGATCCCGGTAAAAAAGTGATCGGTACCATGTGCATACCCGAATCTCTCATCACATTTGAAAAAATCCTGGATTATGGTGTTAGCTATCATCCGAATTCTGTTCAGGAAGTGTCCGGCGGCGGATATGTGCTGACCGGAAGCTATGGCAACACAGCCCTGACACGAACCGATGAGAACGGAAACACCCTATGGACACAAGGGGGGCAGTTTGATGGCGGACTCTCTTCCTATTCTGCATCTGTTCAGGAAACAGATGACGGGGGCTTTATTACGGCCGGCAGCTATGGTGATTGGGATTATTATATTCAGGCCTACTTGTTTAAAACAAACCGGGATGGAGTGCTGCTCTGGACAAAGACATATGGCGAGCGCCCCGAACAATATTCGGCAAACTCAGTGCAGCAAACCGGTGACGGGGGATATATCATTGCAGGTGTATGCGGACCAAGGAGTGGCTATGAGAGTGATAGAATGGGCTATCTTTTAAAAACGGACGGATTGGGCAATAAAGAATGGGACAAGATTCTGGGAGCCCCTGACAATTTCGAGGCTCGATGTGTACGCCAAACCCGGGATGGCGGCTACATCATAGCAGGCAGTATCACCCATGGCCCGCCATTGGCGAAAAAAAGGGACGTGTTGCTGATGAAAACAGATGCCTCAGGAAATCCGCTATGGACTAAATATCACGGCAGTGACGCCAGCAATGACGGGCATTCGGTTCTGCAGACAGTGGATGGAGGATATATCATTGCCGGGATGGGAGTAAATATCAATGGGCATATGGATGCTTATCTACTGAAAACCGATGGGCAAGGCAATGCCACATGGGAAAGACTGCTGGGCAGCCCGAGAACAGAAGTGGGCCACGCAGTCAGTCAGACCCCGGATGGGGACGGGTATATCATTGTCGGATATACCTATCCATTTCATGCAATTAGAACCGATATCTATATGGCTGAAACAGATCTAAATGGAAATATCGTGTGGGAAAAAACATATGGAGATCCTGATACAGATGAAATGGCGTTTTCCGTGCAAGCGACACGGGATGGCGGGTATGTGATCAGTGGAATAATAAACGGCCCGGGTATAGGTACGAAACCCTTTTTCATCAAAACAGATCAGACCGGCGATGTCCATTAACCCTTTGGGTTGAGTTATTTGATTACTGACGGACGCCCTCAACTCGGACGTTGACCTGTTGCCGCACTCTTCATATAATCGTTTTCACCACCATCATGTTCCTGCCGCTTCCACCTTAAAACCCGGTTTATCTGAAAACCGCAAGGAGGGGAATATGGATCAAAAATATATCAAACTCTATGATGAATACATGCATGGCGCTCTGGACAGGCGGGACTTCCTGAAACGCCTGGCAAAGTTGACCGGCAGTGTGGCTGCTGCCTACGCGCTGTTGCCGTTGCTGGAGAACAATTATGCCCTGGCCGATACCGTTCCCGCGAATGACCCCCGTATAACTGCCGCACAGGTGACCTATCCGGGTGTCACCGGTGATGTCAAAGCATATTGGGCAATTCCGGCAGGCGAGGGGAAATACCCGGGAGTCCTGGTTATCCACGAGAACCGGGGACTGAATCCGCACATCGAAGATGTGGCGCGGCGGGTGGCTGTGGAAGAATATGCCGCCCTGGCGCCGGATGCTTTGAGTCCCGTTGGAGGAACCCCGGCGGACCGGGATGAGGCGCGTGATATGATCGGGAAACTGGACAAGGATTTGACCCGGAAGGATTTTGTGGCTGCCGTCAAATACCTGAAAACCCATCCCCGAACCACGGGGAAAGTCGGGGTTGTGGGGTTCTGCTGGGGCGGCGCCATGACCAACCAGATGGCGGTGCTTTCAGAGGATGTGGATGCCGCCGTGCCCTACTACGGCAGCCAGCCTGCGGTTGAAGACGTGCCGAAGATCAAGGCATCCCTGATGCTTCATTACGCCGGCCAGGACGAACGCATCAACAAGGGGATCGACGCTTTTGAAGCGGCTTTGAAAAAGTCGGGCGTAAAATATCAAAAATTCATTTATGAAGGGGCGAATCATGCCTTCAACAATGACACCAACGCCTCCAGGTATCATCCGGAAGCCGCCAGGCTGGCCTGGAAACGAACCATGGATTATTTCAACGAGACCTTGAAAGAATAACCGTCATGTCAGATGTCCGGGCTCGAATTTCAAATGGCGGCAGGCCATCTGTTTTTATCCGGAGCGCTGCCGGTGTCCCGGCAAGCATCGATGCGATGCCGCCATTTGTCATCGGGCAGACCGGGTGGACAGCTCTTTTACAAAGGGCTTGCAGTGGTTGAAGAATAAGGTATACCCGTCGCACAGGTAGTTGAGCTTTCGGCCATCGGAAGAGGTGAG
The DNA here is from genome assembly GCA_013003715.1 of Desulfobacteraceae bacterium. Taxonomy (GTDB): domain Bacteria; phylum Desulfobacterota; class Desulfobacteria; order Desulfobacterales; family Desulfosarcinaceae; genus JABDIN01. Next base: position 17,162 of record JABDIN010000002.1, read on the forward strand.
CAGCCGGTCCTTCGGGCACCCGCCGTTGCACATGTTCAATACCGTGCATTTCCGGCATTGAAGGGGAAGCGATGCTTTTTTACCGGCACCGAACCGCATCTGCCCGGAGGACGCTATCAGTTCGGCCAGCGATGCCTGCATGAGGTTCCCCAATTTGTTCTCTGGTTTGAAAAAGTGATCACAGGAATATACATCGCCGTTATGTTCGATCATGGGGATTTCACCGCAGGTTTCGCGGAAAATACACAGGGCATGGTCAAGGCCGAATGCTGTTGATGCGGCCTCCTCAAATATCTGAATGCGGATTTTACCGATATCATGTGTTTGCCATTGATCAAATATAAGGCATAGAAAGGCCCCTAATTCCTCAGCCCCCACGCTTCGGACACTCACTGTTTCACCACCGGGTTCCCCCGGTTCCACCAGGGGCAGGAATCCGATATATGCGGCCCGGATTTCCCTGAAAAATTGGTAGACCTGCAACGGGTACATCACATTTAGATCATTCACCACGCAAAGAATATCCACCGGGATATGATATCGCTGCAACAGGAAATACCCGCGCATTACCTGCTCAAAGGTTGAATTTCCATGCACTGTTTTCCGGTAGTGATCGTGGATTTCCGCGGGTCCGTCAAGGCTGATCCCCACCGTGAAATGATGTTTCTTTAAAAAAGTGCACCAGTCATGGTCGATCAGTGTTCCATTGGTCTGGATGCCGTTGGTGATGCGGATGCCCGAGGGGCCGTATTTCTTCTGCAGAGCGACCACCGTCCGGAAAAAGTCGACACCCAAAAGCGTGGGCTCGCCGCCATGCCAGGAAAAAGGGACGACCGGTCCCGGATGGGCCGCGATATGCTGTTGAATGTACCGCTCCAGAAGTTCAGGCGCCATATGCTGATGCCGGATCTCCAGGTACGGCCCCTTATACCCGGCATAGTAGCAATAATCGCAGGACAGATGGCACCGGTTCCCTGCGGGTTTGACAAATACCTGGAATGGAAAGGCAATTTGGGCCATCGTAGTTGTCCATCCATAAAAAAACGGTTATCATACCGGGACTCTACCGGAATAGGCCAAAACAGGACTTTCAGCCCGTTTGCTGTTCAAGACATGGTGGATTGAACGCCCTGCCATATCATTGGTGATCCACTATGTCGGGATTAATTTTCAAAAATCAAGGGGAATTATTAATCCGGCAACTAAATAGGTAAAGTGGCGTATCGCTGATTCGCGTAATGAGTTTTCGGCGGAACCTACTGGGGACAAGCCTTCTTGGCGCCACCACCTCCCTTAAACCAGAAATACGAGTTTTGCGTATTTATCCACCGGAGCATTACACCACAAATCCTATTGTCCGGTATCACAGCGGTCTTTTGGATAGCTTGTCCGTGGGTGCCGGTTTATTTGCTTGTAAATGGGCGTCAAGGGTACTAAAGTTTTGGTCCGGAATGGTTGCCGGGGTAGATACGCGGTTGATTTGTCTGCTAAAATGTATAGATATACATGTAACCGGAGAGATGGTCGCCACAGGTCTCCGATTTTTGGCGCTGGTGCCGCATTGATTGGTTTTCCTGCTCGTTTGGTATATATTGCGTCGCGATGACAAAAGTATTTGTACAGAAAACAGCCTATGATTACGACCGGATCAAACCGGTTGTTTTCAATATGCTCGATACCATAGCGACGGACCGGATCGGCTCCGGGACAAAGGTCCTGATCAAGCCGAATCTGCTGATGCCCGCTCATCCGGACACCGCCATATGCACCCACCCGCTTGTGGTCAAGGCGGCTTGTGAATATGTGTTGCACAGAGGCGGCCGGCCCCAGATATCGGACTCGTCAGCCATCGGTTCTTTCAGCAAGGTGTTGGGCACCGGCGGATATGCAGCGGTTTTAAAAGGTCTGGACGTCACGGCCAAGGCTTTCAGTAAAACCGTGCGAGTGAACATCGGAGAGCCATATGGCACTGTTGATATTGCCAGAGATGCTATGGAAACCGATGTCATCATCAACCTGGCCAAACTGAAAACACACACCCAGATGATGCTGACCCTGGGGGTGAAGAATCTGTTCGGTTGCGTTGTCGGTTCCCAGAAACCGGAATGGCATTTGCGGGCCGGCGCGGACACCGCTTTTTTTGCCCAGTTGCTTGTCCGCATCCATGAAGCCGTCGGGCCGACATTCACCATCGTCGATGGTGTTTTGGCCATGGAAGGGCAGGGACCGGGGAGACGCGGCACTGCCCGGCCGCTGGGCATCCTGGTGGGGGGAGAAAATACCCATGCAGTGGACAAGGTCATCTGCATTTTACTGGGGATAGAGCCGACACGTCTGTATACCTATGCCGCGGCGGAACAATTGAATGTCTTTGACGGCCGTGTGCATATCAACGGCGATCTGTCCATCGTTGATGATTACGAATTTTCGGAACTGGGACCGCTGATCTATGGCCCGGTGCTTCTGCATAAGCATATCCGAAAACATCTGATCCAACGGCCGGTTTCCCTGAAAGCATTGTGCAACTCGTGCGGGGATTGCTGGCGGCATTGTCCGGCAAAGGTCATCACCGATCAGAAAAAGGGCGTGACCTTTGATTACGACGGATGTATCCGCTGCTATTGCTGCATCGAGGTCTGCCCACGGGGCGCTATTGCCGCCAAACAGCCGTTCATTGGAAAACTGGTCAGATGGTTGATCAATAAATATGAGGGGTAGACCGTCCCGTGATGTTCCCCGGTCAAGTTGAAGAACACGGATCCAGGTCACTCCTGAATCACGGTAGTCGAATGTCTAATAATATGGTGTATATGCATTTTCGTCGCTAAGTATACATGCAGTCGCCCTGATGCCGGAGTTGAGAGTTTTTGACTTTTTTGTGTGTGCAGGATATTGTTCAGCGATTTTTAAATGTACCTTTTGTGTTGGAAATTATGAATTGAAAAGGGGGAAACATGTCTGACTTGAACAAAGCAATGATCATCGGCCGCCTGGGCAGGGATCCGGAAATTCGCTATACGCCGGATGGCCGTGCAGTGTCGAACTTCACCGTCGCCACCAGCGATAAATGGAAAGATAAGGCGACCGGAGAGCCGCGGGAGAAAACAGAGTGGCACCGTGTGGTCGCCTTCGGCCGATTGGGTGAAATCTGCGGGGAGTATCTGGGAAAAGGTAAACAGGTTTTTATCGAAGGCCGCCTGCGTACACGTTCCTGGGAAAAAGACGGTGTCACGCGGTATACCACCGAGATCGAAGCCACATCCATGCAGATGCTGGGAACAAAAGGCGGATCAGGTGAGAATGCCGGGAACTCCCGGCCTGTCCAGGACCAGGGATATCCCGAGCCCCCCATACCGGATGCCCAGGATGACGATATACCGTTTTAATCCGGGCCTGAAACACTTTTGAACCTTTACATCAGCGGGAAAGGTGATTGCTCGTATGCCTAAAAAGAAGCTCTGGATCATCATTGTCGCCGGGTTTTTCATCGTGGCGGGTATAGCCGGCGGCGCTTATTTCATGTTGAAAAAATCTGCGCCGTCCACCGGCCCATCCGGATTGCCCCGTATGGCGAATCTGCCGATGGACAAACCATCGGATGAACCGCCCCCGCCTGCCTATCCGTCTGATGCACCGCTTCTCGAACAGGTTCGAAAAATGCTTCGTGAGGGGATATCGCCGGAAGCGGCGGTAATTGAGGCAAACGCATTGCCGGGCCGTCCCGAAAGGGCCGACGCGGCTTTCCTGTTGCTGGAGTATGCCGCTGAGAGTGGAAATCCCGACGCAGCGCTGTTGGTCGGGCGATACTACGATCCCGCCGATGATTGGCCGAGCGGTACGATTCGTAAGAATCCGGAAACAGCCTTCGATTGGTACCAGGCGGCCTTAGTGGAGGGGATTGCTGACGCACCTTCACAACTCGGCCAGTTGAGAAGCTGGGTGGAGAAGGAAGCCGATTCCGGTGATGCCCCAGCCCGTGCGTTGTTGAAACGATGGCCGTAATCAGTAAGCCCACAATTACCCGACCGGGATTTCCGGTCCATCAATAACTCAGCCGATTCGACCGGTCTGTATCAGGTGGCTAAAATGCACAAAACCGTTGCGTTCATCATTTGTCGCCGGGCATTGTTTTTGCTGACGGCACTGACCTTCATCTGCCTGCATCCGGTATTTGCTCAAAACCCGGGGGACGCACCACCCAAGCCCCTCCTGATGACAGGTAAACGCGCTCTGTTTCAACGGGTGATCACCCACCCGGGAGCCCTTTTATATAAGGTTCCCGACGATCCGGCCTCCATCGTGCGGAAATGGATCAAACCGTTCACCGCCTTCTATGTTTACCAGCGTTCCCGGATAGATCAAATCCAATGGCTTCAGGTGGGGGTATCTAGCACCGGGCAGATCAGCGGTTGGATCAAGGCGGCAAACACATCGGAGTGGAAACAAAGCCTGACCCTTCAATTCACCGAGCGAACGGGTCGGCAGGCCGCCTTGTTTTTTAAAACCCTGAAGGGCCTCGAAGGTGTGGCGGCATCGAAAAATCCGGGGTCCGAAGCATCGTCGTTGGCCGGCCAATTCCTGAAATTAAAGGATACGGAAGCACCACCGGCGGACGTTTATCCGATTCTGGCCATGGAACCCCGGGAAGCGGCCATCTCCCGTGAGCAATTTTATCTCATGCCGATCTTCCAGGCCGTTGAATTGTTCGAGGGGGTTAAATTTCTTCAGGTCGCGTCCATTGATCCGGGGTCGGGACAGCTACCCATTGATCTGGAGCTGAAGACGGCCATTGCCTTTGTCATGGATACCTCGATATCCATGAAACCGTATATTCAGCGGACCAGAGAATCGGTTCGAAAGATATACGACGCCATCGCAGATGCCGGGTTGTCGGATAAAGTGGCCTTCGGCCTCGTGGGATATCGCAATAGTATCGAGAAAACGCCCGGGCTTGGCTATGTGAGTAAAGTCTTCTCCACTTTCAAGGATGGTAACCGGCGGGCGGAGTTTGAAGAGACCCTGGCCGGTATGGCCGAAGCGACGGCGTCCAGCCACTCTTTTAACGAAGAAGCCTTTGCCGGCTTGAATACCGCACTTAACGAGATGGCGTGGGAACCCTATCATTCGCGGATTATCTTCCTGATCACCGATGCCGGCGCAGTTCGAAACGATGATCCGTTTTCCACAACCGGTATGAATGAAGCGGAAATGGCGGACCTTGCCGCCGCCAAAGGGGTGAAAATATTCGCGCTGCACCTGAAAACACCGGCGGGCCGGATAACCAATCCAAATAATCACATTTCAGCCGAGCGGCAATACAGGTCATTGACGCGGCACTCGGATCCCACCATCGGCGATCTGTATGTTTCCATAGACGCCGAAAAGCCGAAGGCCGGTCTTGCCGGATTTGGTGATGTCGTTGAACAGGTATCCGGACAAATGGTGGCGCTGGCCAGAAGCACGGCCAGCGGCGAGCGGCTGATGCTGCCATCCGGGTCATCCGGGTCATCCGGGTCATCCGGGTCTCCCGGATCCCCCAGTGATGTCGCCGTAGAAATAGTGCGCAAAGCCGCCATCCTCGGGTATGCCATGCAGCTTGAATTTCTTGGCCGTCAGCAGGCAACCCAGGCGCCGCAGGTGGTCACGTCCTGGGTTTCGGATATGGACCTTTCCCGGCCGGACACACCCGCATTCGAGGTCGCGGTGCTGCTGACCAAAAATCAGCTCAGCGATCTTCATCTGCGGATGAAGATTATCCTGGACCAGGCCCAGCGCACCAAGCGAACCGGTGCCAGGGATTTTTTTCAAAGCATATTATCCGCCGCCGCCCAGACATCCCGGGACCCGTTGCAGTTCAGCCGGCAGCCGGATCAGAATCTCGGCGAACTGGGGTTCCTGGCCGAGTTTCTGGATGATTTGCCTTATCGCAGCGCCATCATGCGCCTGACCGAAGAGGACTGGTATCGGCTCAGCGTGGGAGAACAACAGGCCATTGTCGATGGCCTGAAATCAAAAATGAAGCGTTACGAACAATACCATGACGACGTGAGCAATTGGGTGAGTTTCGGCCCGGGCGATCCCGGGGATGCGGTATACCGCGTGCCGCTCAACATGATGCCATAGAAAATACCCGTCTCAGGGCAAAGGAGGCCGCCAGGTGCCGAATCACCATGCCCATAGCGATCCGCAAGCGAATAATGAACCACAAATGGTCGCCTCAGTATCCCCATCACCTCCGATTTTCAATTTAAGAGGGCTTTTAAAGCATTGGGCCGGTGTCCAGGGTTTTACGCTTGGGGTGCCCGAACTGACCATTTCAAGGGGCGAAAAAATAGCGCTTGTCGGCTACAGCGGCAGTGGCAAGAGCACGCTTCTGGATATACTGGCCATGGTGTTGAAACCCGATAGCGCTGATACCTTCGAACTGGCCGTCGACCCTTCCCGGCCTCTTGATGTGCTGGCGGCATGGCATCGCAATGACTTAGACGTATTGGCCCACGCACGGATGCGGCATATGGGATATGTCCTCCAAACCGGCGGATTGTTCCCGTTTCTGACGGTGCGCCGCAATATCGGCCTGAGCTGCCGGGGGCTCGGCCTGCCCGAGGGCACTGCCGTGGACAAGGTTGCCCGGCGGCTGAATATTAGCCGGCATCTGGATAAACTGCCCGGTCAGCTCTCTGTGGGTGAACGGCAGCGGGTGGCCATTGCCCGGGCCATGGCCCATGAGCCTTCGGTGGTGATTGCGGATGAACCGACAGCCTCCCTCGATCCCTTCAATGCCGAGAAGATCATGGCCTTGTTTGCGGGATTGGCCGATGAATTTAATGTCACCTTGATCGTGGCCACCCACGATTGGGATCGTGTGGCCCAGCTCTCTTTCCGGCAGATCAAATTTGACCTTCGGCACGAAGACCACCTCGGTGCCGTGCAGGTAAGTGCATGCGGATGAAAATAGAATCTTATCTACACGACATCGATACCGTGAGCCGACTGGCGCTGCGGGATTATTTCCACGAGCGTCTCCTGTCGATCTGTGCGGTGCTCGGCCTGGCAGCGGTGCTGGCCCCGTTGCTGGTTTTGTTCGGCCTCAAGAACGGCATCATAAACACCCTGGCGGATCGGTTGATCACCGATCCGCGGAATATGGAGATTTCGCCGGTGGGCAGCGGCCGATACACAAAAGAGTGGTTTGAGGCCGCCGCAAAAATGTCCCGGGTCTCTTTTGTGATCCCCCAAACCCGGTCCATCGCCGCAAATATGGTGCTGGTTTATGAGAATGACCGGAACACGGCCACCCTTGGTGTGGATCTGATCCCCACCGGACCCGGAGATCCGGTGGTGGAAAAATGGGGGCAGGTGCCGGTCGAACCCACCGGCATTGTCCTTTCCGCATCGGCCGCACAAAAGCTGGGGGTGGATGAAGGGATAACGGTGAGCGGGCGTATCGGCCGGACTTCAGGGGGACGGCGGGAGAATGTGACCATCCGGCTGACGGTGGTTGCCGTCCTGCCCATCGGCGCTTTTCCCGTGGATGCCGCATTTATCCGTCTGGCACTTCTCGAAGCCATCGAAGACTACCGCGACGGGTTCGGGTCCGACGAATTCGGGTGGCCCGGCAACTCCCGCGCGGACATCCCCAGGACCTTTCCGAGTTTCCGCATGTACGCCCGGAATATCTATGATGTGTCGGATCTGCGTGATTTGTTTACCGCCCAGGGGGTGGAGGTCTATACCAAGGCGGCTGAGATTGATGTGGTGCGTAACCTGGATCGATCATTCACCTTGATATTCAGGTTAATCGCCGTGGTGGCCGTATTCGGTTATTTTGCCTCCATGGCCAGCAACGTCCTGGCCAATGTGAACCGCAAGAGCCGCCATCTGGGCATCATCAGGCTCATCGGGTTTTCCACCCGGAGCATTATGCTTTTTCCCATGGTACAGGCTGTCGCCACCGGGGTAGCGGGCACCCTTGTCGCAATGGTGCTTTATCTGGCAACCGGAGGCATTATCAATCGGTTGTTTACCCGGTTTATGGCCGGAGGTGAATATGTATGTGATCTGTCAGCCATGCATATGGGGGTTGCCTTTTTGACGACCCTGGCCATGTCCGCACTGGCATCGGCCTTTGCCGCTTATCGCGTCGCCCGTATCCAACCGTCCGAGGTGATCCGGGATGTATAGGCAGCTTCTACCACTTGAGGGGTTGATTTCCCTTTCACTTAAAATCCTTCTTATATGGGCCGTGGTCATACCGCCGGGTCTGAGCCATGCGGATTTATGTCCGCCCGAGGCCCGTGGTTTCACGCGCCTTATCCCCACACCGGAAAAGATGGTGAATCCGGTTGATTTCGAGTCGGATATTGAACTGCCCATGCCCTGTGGCGGCACATTGGTGCTGAGGCATGTGTGTGTGCCGGCCGAGGGATTCTTCGGAGATTTACGCCTGGATCTCGGCTGCAGCGATTGCGGCAGGGGGGATTACGGTTTCATGGAAGGACGCCGGAAGGCGTCGGTTTCCGGTCCGTTCACCATTGAAGACCTGCCGGAGGAGTGGCAGAAAACTTTAGTGGCGTTGTCCCGCAGGGGGGATGGGCTGTGTCCGTCACCCACCGATGATTCGGCTGTGGGGTTTTATTATTTTATCGGAAAGTACGAAATCACCCGTTTTCAATGGCGGGCTGTGATGGAAGGGGGGTGTGAGGGAGTGGACCTGACCTATACGGTCGAGGATCCGCGTCCGCGGACGGATATCTCCTGGTTCGAAGCCGTTGAATTCACCCGGCGATACACGGAATGGCTCCTGGAACACCATCCCGAAACCCTGCCCCGATTTTCCGGCGGTAGATTCGGATATATCAGGCTGCCCACCGAAGCCGAATGGGAATATGCTGCTAGGGGTGGTCATCAGGTCTCCTTTGATGAATTGAACCAGGGAGAAATATTTCCGACCAATGAACGGCCGTTGGCGGATTTTGCGGTGTTTACGGCAGCCGATGCGCTTAAACCACCGGAACGGCTGGCATGGATCGGCACCAAATGCGCCAATCCCCTGGGGGTTTTCGACACCGCCGGAAATGCGGCGGAGATCGTGCTGGACCCATTCCGGTTCTCACTCGGGTTTCGCTTGCACGGCGCCACCGGTGGTTTTATTTCAAAGGGTGGCAGTTACCGTAAATCCGAGGCGGAGATCATGCCGGGGCGCCGGGAAGAGATGCCCTTTTTTCTTGAGACCGGTGCCTATCGCAGCACGGATCTCGGGTTTCGTGTGGTATTGTCGGGCATTGTCACGCCTACGGACCGGTTCGGGTCTCTCAGCGAACAATGGTCATCCTCCCGATCGACGGATGGGACTGAAGAAACGAAAACCAATGCAACCGTTTCACCCTTGGCGCCAGGACATCGTACGGAATTACCGGGGATGCTGGGCGCGGAAGCCACCAACCTTGGATCGGAAACCACCCGTTCGGTGCTTCCGGACATCCTTGTTCAGCCGTCGGGTACTGACACCGATGCCGAATATGCCACGGCCATAATCCGCAGTGCGGTGTTTACCGCCGAATCCATGGTCAATTATGCCCTGAAGCGTCAGGTACTCACATTTGACCTGGATCGTTTGAGAAACATGACCCTGAAGAACCTGCCTGAAACGATGCTGGATGCGCTGGACGGCGATATCCGCAAGGCGAGGGCCGCTGTTGGGGAAGTGGACGCATCCATCGAGGGTTTTGCCGGTTTTTATATCCGGCGGGTTATCATGGGAATCCAATTCAACCCCGACGTGTTTAATGCCCAGTTGAAGAAGACCCATGCTGAGCTTGAAGTGGAAGAGGCGTTCAGTCAGGCGGTGAGAAGCCGGCTGGATATATTGGAGATTTTTAATGCACACCTGGAAGGTGCAAGAAACAACGAAATCATGCTGGACACCGAGACCGTGATACGGGACTTGATTCCGGGAGCCGTGAATCAGGGCCGGTGAAAACCGGTTCGCGTCACATATCAATGGGTGCGTGCACACAAAAAACACCGGCGGCCATATGTGTTGACCACCGGTGAAGAATTTGAATTTTTTGATAAATCAGTCAGAATTGTCTTTATCGATTTTGTCGGGATCGGGTTTTTTGTCGGTATTTTTCGTAGCCTTTCTGAAATTACTGATGGCCTTTCCCATCCCCCCACCGATCTCCGGAAGCTTGCCGGCCCCAAAAATGATCAGGATGATGACCAGAATGATGATTAGTTCCGGCATTCCTATTCCAAACATAAGTTCCTCCTCATATTACGCTTCGTCGTCCCTAAGTTCGTCGAGTAATTTTACAAACTCTTTGGATTTCAGATATTGATCGATGGCGTTCTGATATTCGATCCACGTTGACCAGACAGTTATCCAGGATTCGTTGTGCCAGTAATTTTGGTTGTCGCCTCTCCCCTGAAGCCGGTCAATGTAATCGATATATTCCGTTCTGCAGCTCTCACAGAAGCGGTAGGGAATAATCCGCCGGTTCGTGTGGTCGCCGCCCGGTACAGAGCTGACCTGGGTGCCGCATTTCTCGCACTTGGATGCGCAATGGGTGCATTGAAATATTTTGCGCACCGCCATTATTTTATGACGTTTTTCCAGCGCGGCTTTTTTCTTTTTATTCAGCTGAAGCTTTTTATCTATGGAGATAATATTATCAGCCATTTTTTCCTCGGTGTCGTTAGCATGGGATAATCTGTATACCACCCCATCGATTGAAGTGTCAATCTGAGTGATAACATTTCGGGCGCCTTGAATCTTGCTCTGTGGTCTGATATTGTGATTCGTCGATCAATCGTTCAGGTCTATCATCAACATAAAACATGGAGTTTGCGATGAACCGGAAGTTTACAGCGGATTGCCAACCATTGTTGATCGGAAGTTTGCCTGTGTCCGATCATGAGCAAGCGGCCGACCTTGTGGAGACATATGCTTCGCCGGTTCCGCTGTGGGTCCAACTGCCCGTGTTTGAACAGGAAGGAATGATTCCGCAGTTTGCACTGGGTATGCCGGGGCTTAAACATACCGGGGAAAGATGGTATGTCGATACGGAAGATCCCGCATTTCCGGATGAGATCACAGCCTTCTATGAAGCCTATCTTTCGGTATCCGCTGAACCGGACACAATAGAGGCGTCACGTTTTGCCTTGTCCGCCGGCGAGGCACAGGGATTTTTTACTTTTCTGCAAAGACTTGCATTGTACGACAACCCGCCGGCGGCGGTGAAAGGCCAGGTTACCGGGCCCATCACTTTCTGCACCGGTCTGGCTGACCAGGATCGCCGTGCCATCTTTTACAATGACGATCTCAGGGATGCCGCAGTGAAGCATCTGGCGGCAAAAGCCCAGTGGCAGGTCAGGAAATTGTCCGTCGCCCGCTGCCCGGTTATCATATTTCTCGATGAACCGGCACTGGCGGGATTTGGATCTTCGGAATTTACAAGTATCACCAGGGAGGATGTGGCGGCTTGTCTCAAGGAGTGCATCGACGCCGTGCATATGGCCGGAGGACTGGTGGGTGTGCATGTCTGCGCCAATACGGACTGGACCCTATTGCTGGAATCAGAGGTGGATATCATTAACTTTGACGCCTATGCCTATTTCGACAGGTTCGTGCTCTATCCCGATCACATCCGGTCGTACCTCGATTCGGGCCGGATGCTGGCCTGGGGTATCGTACCCACCTTAAATGCCGCGGACATAGAACGGGAAAACGTGGATTCGCTTGTGGAAAAACTGGCGCACCACTTTAAAGCCCTGGCCGATCTGGGTATTGATCCGGCGCAGCTCCGCCGCCAATCACTGGTGACACCGAGTTGCGGTACCGGTTCATTGAGTATTGCACTTGCCACCCGCGTTTTGGAACTTACCCGCGGTGTGTCGCGCCGGTTGCGAAAACTATAGCCGACGGACATGCCTGGAGTTCACAAGCACAATAATCTGTACCGGATTTGAATCTATAGAATATCGCCAACAATATTTGCAGAGGGACAATATGACAACCAATCACACCGATACTCAGTTTTCCGGGGCCAGCCGTTATGTACTGGATGAAGAACTTGCCAAAATCGTCAATATTTCAATGGCCCTTGAGATGCCGTTGTTGTTAAAGGGTGAGCCCGGGACGGGAAAAACCATGTTGGCTCACGCCATTGCCGAAAACCTGAACATGCCGTTGATCGTTCTGAATGTTAAATCAAGTATGAAGCTGATCGAAGCCTTGTATCAATATGATACGCTGACCCGGTTGAACGACAGCCGGTTCGGGGACTCCAACCGGGATGTGAGCAATATCGAGGATTACATCAAGATGGGAAAAATCGGGCAGGCATTCACGGTCGACCGGAAAACCGTGCTGCTCATCGATGAAATCGACAAGGCCGACACCGATTTCCAGGATGATATGCTGGATGTGCTGGATCAGATGGAGTTCGATATCATCGAGATCGATAAGACCATCAAGGCCAAGCATCGCCCGGTTTTCATCATTACCTCGAATGCCAAGAAGGATCTTTCCGATCCGTTTCTGGGGCGATGCAATTTCCATCATATTGCATTCCCGGATCCTAAAATGATGCGGAAAATCATCGGGGTTCATTTTCCCCGGATCAGCACCCAGGTCTCGGAAAACGCCATCAGTGCATTTTACCGGTTGAGAGAACTGGATGGGGTGGAGAAACGTCCGGCCACACGGGAATTAATTAACTGGATCAGGGCGCTGAACAGCGATCCGGATTTCACACCCAAACAGCTTGCCAAGGGGGAGTTGCCTTTTCTGGGTGTATTGTTCAAAAAAAGCCGGGACTATGAAATGGCCAAGAATCTTGTGGCCCGTCGTCGATTAATATAACGGGGCAGACCATGGTGACCCATGTTTGTTGAATTTTTCTATCAATTGAAACAGGCCGGCATTCCTGTCAGCCCGACGGCCTTCCTGACCCTGCACAGGGCTTTATCCGCGGGACTGGTGAATACCCTTGACGATTTTTACTCGGCATCGCGTACGATATTGGTTAAAAGCGAGCGTTTTTTTGACCTCTACGATCAGATTTTCGCCCATCATTTTGAAGGGGCGGAATTGCCGGATATTGAAGGCGTTGAGCTGGATGAGATTGCCCGGGCCATGTTGGATCAGTGGCTCCAGGATCCAAAGCTGCTTGCCGATGCCCTGGGTGTCGATGAATCCAAACTGAATAAAATGTCCCCGGATGAACTGATCGAATATTTCAAGGAGCGGTTGAAAGATCAGACCGAACGCCATGACGGCGGCGGCAAGTGGATCGGTACGGGGGGTTTTTCGCCGGTGGGTCATTCCGGTTTTCATCCCGGAGGGATGCGTGTAGGCGGTGTGTCCCGGAATAAATCGGCCGTGAAAGTGGCCATGGAACGCCGGTACCGGGACTATTCACTCAGCGGTCCGCTTACCCAGGACATGGTGGGAGAGGCGCTCAAACGACTGCGGCACATGATTCCCATTGGTCCCAAGGATCAGGTGAACATCGACCGGACCATCTATCAGACCATGAAAAACGGCGGGGAGATCGAAATTATCTTCGACAGGCGTCTGAAGGACCGCCTGAAGGTGATTCTGGCCATTGATAATGGCGGATGGTCAATGGAGCCCTATGTGCCGGTGGTGCAAACCCTTTTCGATTACGCCGGCGCCCAATTCAAGGATATCAAAACCTTCTTTTTCCATAATACCATCTATGAAACCATCTGGAGTGATCCCGCACGGTATAAAAAACCCATGAGCATCGACGAGTTGGCCCGCCAGGATCCGGATACCCGCTTGATAATTGTGGGCGACGCCAGCATGGCCCCTTACGAACTGATGGCCAGGGACGGGTCCATATACATCCAGGACCGCAGCGGGCGACCCGGGATCGAGTGCCTGAAATATCTCGCCAAGACATTTCAACATTCCGTGTGGCTGAATCCGGTATCCCGCGAGATGTGGGGGTATACCCATACCATCAACGCCATCCGGCAGATTTTCCCCATGTATGAGCTGTCCATCGACGGTCTTGAAAAAGCGGTGGGACAATTGATGGCGGCTTAGACTCTCGAAAAAATAACTTAAGGATTTAGGGGTCATTTCCCCCATTAACCGGCTCCGGTCATTCGGTTTGGATTCCGGCGGACAGACAGCCGAAAAGCCGGTTTGTATTCTGCCAAATTTCGTCGGCCAGGGTTTCAACCGGCTCCTGCCGCACTTCGGCCAGCTTGAATAAGACCGTCCGGACAAAGGCCGGTTCGTTGCGCCTGAATTTATTCCGTTCCGGCGTGGGCGTCAAATAGGGGGCGTCGGTCTCCACCAACAGGCGGTCCAGCGGGATTTCTTTTACCATCCGGCGCAGTTCGGCGCCCCGCGATTTTATGGTGAGAATTCCGGTGATACCGATGTGGAAGCCCATCTTCACATAAGCGTCAAGTTCGGCTTTGTTGCCGCTGAAACAATGGACCACGGCTTTCCGCCCGGTTTTCGGGTGTGCTTGCAGGAGTTCCAGGAACCGGCCGTTGGTGTCACGTTCATGAAAGATCAGGGGAAGATCCAGTTCATCGGCCATATCGAGTTGTGCCAGGAACCATTTTTCCTGATCTTTCCGGGGCGAAAACATCCGGTTATAATCCAGCCCGATTTCTCCCCATGCCCGGATCTCGGGGTGTTTTGCCATTGCCTTCATCCGCTCCAGGATTGCGGTGTTACACGACTGGGCCTTATGGGGATGCACACCCACTGCGGCGATGACACCGGCGTTGTGCTTTGCCAGGTCCAGGGCCTTCCGGGAACTCTCTTCGTTTATGCCGGCGATCATTATGCCACGGACATCGGCTGAAGCGGCCCGGTCCAGGACCTGATCGACATCCGCCGCAAAAGACTGGTCATCAAGGTGGCAATGACTGTCGAATATCTTCATGTTTCCTATTTACCTCTTTGTTGCGGACCGGAAAAATCAGATACCCGGACGCAAATGTCAAATGCGGTTACCTCGCGCGATATCCAGGGGGATCGCATGTAAAAATGATACGGTCTGAATAGTGTCCGATGAAAACAGGTAGTGTCAGATGACAAAGCTCAAATTTCAAATGGTGGTATGCTATCCGTTTTAAAAGGACCACTTTGATAAAATTAACCCGGCAACTAAACAGGTAAATAAAGGAAGTCTAATGTGCGTAGGGCGTTTCCGGCGGAATTTACCAGGGACACACATCCAAAACAATATTGTCTCACATAAAACAGGCATACGGAGTTACCTTTTTAACCGCCGGAGCAATAGCGTGAAGATGAAACGACAGCATTCATTTGGATTTTGTCATTTGACATTATAACCATTCCTTGTATCAACGTTTGAACAATGTTTTAAAAATCTGATGCCATGCCAGATCTACCTAAATCACCCGTGAGCGATATCGTTTCACCCTTGTGCCGGGGTATGGGTTGATATATGGTTCATAACTTCAGGTGATGGGTTCGATATCATAAAAAGTTTCATCAGATCAATCTTTTCAGATTGATTCCATTTTGAGCATATGCTTAATTGAACGACATCCTTTTTGGGGATGAACAAACGACACCATATTCCTGACTTATTGTCGGAGAAGGTCGTAACTTTTCGGAGGCGAAAATGTTTAAAATTGTCAGACGTGAAGAAATGGCGCAGGGAACGGTCATTCTCAACGAAATCGAGGCGCCGTTGATCGCGAAAAAGGCCAATCCCGGCCAGTTTGTCATTTTGAAAGCGCATGAGGACGGGGAGCGCATACCGCTGACCATGGCCGATACTGATCCTGAAAAAGGAACAATCACCATTATTTACATGGTTGTCGGCAAGTCCACTGCACATTTCAGGGATTTAGCGGTGGGTGATGCCTACCAGGACGTTATCGGTCCACTGGGTAAAGCCACTCACATTGAAAACGTGGGGAAGGTGGTCTGCGTGGGGGGCGGTACCGGTGTGGCCGTGCTTCATCCGATCACGCGTGCGATGAAGGCAGCGGGAAATGATGTGACCTGTATCATTGGCGCCCGTACCAAAGAGTTGCTCATCCTCGAAGAACAGATGAAATCGGCGTCGCATGATCTCCGGATTTGTACGGATGACGGCTCTTATGGCAGGAAGGGCTTTGTAACCGAGGCATTAAAGGAAGTTCTCGATGACGAGACGGTCAATCAAGTGGTTGCCATCGGCCCGGTGCCCATGATGAAATTTGTTTCCAAATTGACCAAGGAATATAAGGTGCCCACAATGGTCAGCCTCAATCCGATTATGGTTGACGGCACCGGTATGTGCGGTGGCTGCCGGGTAACCGTGGGCAATAAAACCCGGTTCGCCTGTGTCGACGGACCCGAGTTCGACGGTCATCTCGTGGATTATGATGAGCTGATGCTGAGGTTGCAGGCATATGGCAAAGAGGAAAAAGAGTGCTACGAGGAGTATTGTACGCTCAGGGATGCCTGAGATTCGGATTTTACCACTATATGAAGGTTGTTTTGATGGGATCTATCTTAAATGTCAGCTGAATAGTGTCAGCTGCAGTCCTTTTATGGATTAAGAGCTTATCTTGTAAATCGCCTTGGATGGAGGATACAATGGCAAAAAGGCCGGGACAGAAGGAGAAAACCCCGAGACAGGCCATGCCGGAACAACCGGCCGATGTCAGAAAACACAATTTTGAGGAGGTACCGACCGGCTACACGATTGAGCTGGCCCAGGCGGAAGCCTCCCGTTGTCTTCAGTGCAAAAAACCCAGCTGTGTCGCTGGATGCCCGGTTTCTGTAGATATCCCAGGATTTATCAGTTTGATTACAATGGGGGACTTTACCGGCGCAATTCGAAATTTATGGTCGAAAAATGCGTTGCCCGCTGTCTGCGGGCGGGTTTGTCCCCAGGAAATTCAATGTGAAGGCCGGTGTATCCTGGCCAGAAAAGGTGAGGCCGTGGCTGTCGGTAACCTTGAGCGTTTTGCCGCCGATTACGAAAGGGCATATGGTTCCGGTGCGCTGCCGCCAAAAGCCCCGGCAACCGGAAAGAGAGTTGCGGTGGTGGGGTCCGGGCCATCCGGTCTGACGGTTGCCGGAGATCTTATCGCCAAAGGCCACGAGGTTACCATTCTGGAAGCTTTTCACAAGCCAGGGGGTGTGCTGGTATATGGGATTCCGGAGTTCAGGCTGCCCAAAGAGATTGTGGCACAGGAGGTCAATTTTCTCGAGCGGCAGGGTGTTAACCTTGAATGCAACCAGGTTGTGGGCCGGACTATGACCCTCGATGAGCTTTTTGAACAGAACTTCGATGCCGTTTATCTGGGGGTAGGGGCGGGACTGCCGCGATTTATGAATATTCCGGGTGAAAATTTGATTGGTATACTTTCCGCCAACGAATACCTGACCCGGGCCAATTTGATGAAGGCCTATAAATATCCGGAGGTGGACACCCCGATTCCTATCGGAAAGAGTGTCTGCGTGCTCGGTGCCGGAAACGTCGCCATGGATGCCGCCCGAACGGCCATGCGGCTTGGCGCCGATAATGTTCGTATTGTTTATCGACGGTCCGAAGATGAAATGCCGGCCCGAAAAGCCGAGATACATCATGCCCGGGAAGAGGGTATCGAATTCCATTTACTCACAAACCCCATTAATTATATAGGAGATGAAATCGGCCGGTTGACCGGAATGGAGTGTTTGAAAATGGAGTTGGGAGAGCCGGATGAGTCCGGCCGGCGCCGTCCAGTACCGATTGAGGGTTCGGCGTTTCTTATCGCCTGCGATCTGGTCATTGTTGCCGTCGGTTCCGGCGCCAATCCACTCCTGACGCAATCAACTCCCGATTTGACCTTAAACCAATGGGGATACATATCCGCCGATCCTGAAACCGGTAAAACCACAAAGCGGGGTGTTTGGGCCGGTGGTGACATCGTCACCGGTGCGGCCACTGTTATTCTGGCCATGGGGGCCGGCCGGAAGGCCGCCGATTCCATCCATGACTACCTCACCTGGGGGTGGTAAATGACCAGTGGCCAATGGCAAGTGATAGGCGGATAGTGGTTTATGCCGGGTTTTGTCAGGCGGCCTGGGATTTTACCGTTTTGACCAGGATTTTCCCGGTGGTCTCCATATGAAAAGGCCGTTGTGGGGGTAACCACAACGGCCTTCCGGTATGTTATCGGTTTTTTTTATTTTCTTTTAAACAGGCGCCCTAAACCCTTGGACTGTTTTGTGGATTGGATGGTCGGGTTGATCATATCACAGGTCAGACGAACCATTGCCATTTGCGCATTGGTTCCCATGATGATGATCATGTGTCCTATGTTTACCTTCCGGATATATAATCTCATCTGGGAAAAGATCACATCCATCTCATAGGCATTCGGGGAAGTCCTTGGCAATGCGTACAGATCGGTTACCACACTCAGGTTGTCCGGTTTCTTCTCCTTGAATTCTTCATACAGGATTTTTCCTTCACCCGAAAACAGAACCACCCCATACACATCCTTGATTTTGAATATTTCGCTGAATTGTTCTTTCATATCAACCTTTATACCTTCAACTTGCTCGCCAGGTTTGGTGCCAAAAGTTATACACGCAGTGCATCAATGATACGATCTCTCGGTGATTTCGGATTGATCTTTACCACCGTGGGTTCCAATCCGGGTATCAGGATAAAATCTGACGGACCCTTGTTGTTCACCATGGCCAATTTGAGGTCTCCGGCACCGATGGCCAGGGCGACTTTTTCCATCGCCAGCATCAGACTATTCCATTTCGGGTCTGTATATATTTCCTGAACACCGCTTTTGGTACCCAGTTTAGTCTGGATTTTTTGCCGGATGACGGCGGCTGGATCTTTTTTCCCGGAGGCAGGCGCGAGGGTTGCCGTCTTGGGTTTCGATGCAGGCGGTTTACCCACCGGTTCGACCACACTGGGTTCTGAATCAGGTTCGAGTTCGGGTTCGAGTTCGGGTTCGAACTCCGGCTCGGTATTATCAGATGACGGGTCTTCATGGATGGATTCGGCCTCGTCCTTCAGTCTGAGTGCCTCGAGAAATACGGCCTGAACATCCTTCTTGATAAAGTTTTCCGTTATCGCACAACTATTCTGAATTGAAAGATTGACCTCATCCCAGGAAAAAAGAACGTATGCGGCGTGTTCACCGTTTTTATCGCCGATCCGGGCATCCAGCAACTCTCCGTTGTTAAAAAACAAGACACCTTGTTCATCGGTCAGACGGTCTGTCAAGCGTATGGTACAGGTCTTCTGTTCCATTTCAACCAACTGAAGGAACATGCTGGAGGTCACATTTTGAAGAGATCCGCCGTCTGACTGGGTGCTCAGCGTCGTCGAAATACGGTCGGCCAGGTCATCGATCATAAATGGTTTTTCAATGTAACCGATGGCGCCGCCGTCATTGGCCATAGTTTCCATCTGGGGTGTGCTGTAACCGGTTATTACGATGACCGGGATACCGGGGTATTTTTCCATGACATGGGTCAGGAGTGAAAAACCATCCATTTTCGGCATCTTCAGATCAGTGACAACCAGGGAAAAGGTGTTGGCTTTGAGTTGCTCTACGGCGTCCAAACCATTTTTTGAGAGCACCACTGAAAATTTATCTTCATATTTTTCAAGACCTTCACTCAAGGCGAAGAGCATTTCCTTACTATCGTCGACAATGAGAACTTTTGGTATCATCCGATGACCCCTTGGTTGTGGTGGATGGTAAACCGTTGGTTATAAGCCAATCCGTTTGGTTTCGAAGGTCTCTTCTATACTTAATTACCAAAAATACAGCAAGAACGAAAATGGGTGATATTACGAGGCGCTGTCGATATCCACAATTTTCAATCCCGCCACATAATCCATGGATTTGTATTCTTTTATATTTTTAATTTTCTTTATGATGTCATTGAGCAGCCTAACCTGATCGCGGATAATTAACAACTTTTTTACGTTTCGGTCTTCTTTGGATAAATCCGACAATATTTCCAGCAATGTGTTGTTGATTACCGTCAGGGGTTGGCTCACACTGTGTGCCACACCACCTGCCATTTCCAGAACACCTTCGAATTTTTCGCCAAGCTGATCATCTTTATGTTCGGCAAGGCTATTTGTCAGTTCTACCAGCAGATCTTCAATACTGGGAGAATCATCCGGCATGGGGGGGATTTCATTTTCGGATTGTGATAGCGTACAGTTATCAATCGGGTTGGATTTTTGCCTGATGATGCCATCGATATGGATGGGAATGCCGTCTTCGTCAATACTGACTGCGGCGGTGATATCACAACAGAGTTCATCACCGGTTCTGGTTACAAGCCATAGGCTTTCGTTTGCAACCCAACCTGTTTCGAGCAGTTTTTGTAGGAGAACGCCTCTGTCCTTCTTATTTTTGAAAATATTTATTTCCTGAAAATCCACCAGTTCCTGGCTGGATTCAAAACAGAACATAGTTACAAATGCCGGATTGCAAAACAACAATTTGCCTTCTACGGTGGTCCTGTAGATGCCCAATGGAAACTCATTAATGAATTCAATGTAGGCTCTCTGCTTATCCATAGTAAAGCAATTGCCGTTGATTACAATTTAATCGAATATTGCTTTATTTCCTTTTTGAACTTGGTTACCCATGGAACCAATTCTTTTAAGAATTGTTTTTGAAGGCCGTGTTCCTTGTTCATTTCCTTCACACAAGCAGTTATGGCCTCTATCAGTTCCCGGTTGTCCGCTTGACCGGTAAATTTCAATTTGCTGCCGGTATATTGAATTTCATCGGCAAATGGGTCTAAAAAGGAATACTTGTCAGCCTTTTCCAGGAATTTCTTTTTGAGTATGGTGGCAAAGTTGCCATTCCTTTTTGGCGAGGCATTGGCGGTTCGTTCCAATACGTTCAACAAATTGGATAACATGGGGATAACATCTGTTGACGATGTTTCGGGTGGGGGCTCCGGCTCTTCGCTCACGGGTTTCGAGTTGACGGCGATCTGGTAAACTTTGAATGTCCCGCCCAACTCCTTGGTCTTGGTCAGCAGGGCGGCCATTGATTTCCTGGAGGTGCCGGTGGCAGGGGATTCCCAGGAATATGAATCCTCAAATATTCGACCGTTTTTAAAGAAAAGGTTCGCGTTGGCTTTACCGCTGTTTATGGCAATATCGATATAGCCTGTCAGCTTTTCAGTCGTCATTTTTTTAACCAGACCCTCCAGGTCTGTAAATTCGGAGCTCAGATTATCATGCAGGAGTTTGGCTGAGGGTATATACAACCAGAAATAGATATCTTCTTCATCCAGTGCATAAATACTTACTGAAAAATTGACATTTTCCGGTAGATTCATCAAATATTTCACAGCCGGTTTTCCGGAAATTTCCTTTCCTTTTTCTTGAAGATATCCTTCCAGGACTTCATGTTGATCAAAATAGAGAATGCCCTCGCCCGTGGACGAGGAAAAAAAGATCTCTCCGGAACCGACTTCGCCCTGGTAATGTTCTATCAATCTGTCCAGCTTCAAATAGTAACCATTAAGATTTGTAATAATTGCTTTGCCTTTAGGAATGATAACCATATTTTATAATCCTTGTCCGTGATGATCCATGGATCTAATATCGCCAGGAATGAGCCACAACTTTAGCGCAATCCCTTCCGTTATTTCCGGTGCCCGCATCTGACTCCGGTTGCCGGCCGCTATATATCAGATTCACTTCTGTATTCCCGGTGAAACAATACATCACATATACGCATATCAAATACCATCAACCAAGCTAAAAGCAATCGTCCGTGTAAACGCTTGGACACGCAAAATTAACTGACAAATTTACGCGAGCCCTGAGCTGGGTGGCAATGATAAAGGTGTCCATCGGAGTTTGTGTTTTGTGGCGGTGTTGTTCTACCGATAATTCATCTTGGCGGGTGGGTATCTGCACACTGCCAATTACATCAACGTATCCGTCACTCCCGGTAGCAAGCCTTCCAATCACTGAATTGAGACCAATGCTCGCGCGACAAAATCTTGAGTTAATACCCTTTTGCTCTTATTTTCTGGAGAATGTTCTGTTTGAATGCAACCGCCTTTTCATCTCGTTGTATTTCCCTTGCCAACAATTCAACGAGTTCCGCCGCACGATTGGTTGGAAAGTTCGACATCGTGTGTCCCAGGTCTGAAATTGTTTCTTCGATTAATAGTTCGGCAATCGGGCCGACGGCCTGGGATAATTGCCCATGCAAAAAATTAAGAAAGTCCTTGTCAACCGCCTTTACCATTTCTTCGACAGGAACGATCAACCGCAATTTCAAAAGCTTTGAAACGATAGCCCGTATTTCGCTGATGGACATGCCTTTTTTTTGTGCCACTTTTCCCAGGTTCTGCTGACCATTTAACTCCATCAACACCGACAGCATTTGGCTGTCGATAGAAAATTCGCCTAAATCAGTTCTATCTAACCGTTTGAATATCATCGCAGAGACGTCTGCTGGTGACATGGCCATTTTTTTTAACCCCCCTAATGGAATTGACGCCTATTTTGAATTTTTCAATTTCAATTCATTTCGTAATAAATCGAACTCCTTTTGTATCGTCTCTTTTAGTTCGCCAAATGCTGAAATAAAAAATTCGCGGGTGATTTCAGGATCCATGGGATATCCTGCATCTGCTGGTGCCGTGGCGGTTTTCGATGCAGAATCGGGCAGGTTTTTGGTGACGGTGCCGGTCTCACCGCTGACATGTGCCAGTTGACCGGCAGCAATCTGAGCTTTTAAAGCCTGGAATTTTGTGATCTCCTTGCTTAGTATTTTTTTCTTGTCCTGAACATCCATATCTTTGGATGTGATGACTTTTTCGACGCCTACATATATTGATTTGAGTATTTTCAGTGAATCAGGGTGTGCATTTTCCCTGTAAACACGGACGTGTTTGCCGGTTGAATGCAGCATTTGCAGCATGGGAACGAGTATTTTATCGTCACTATGCGTTTCTTTCAGGCGCTCAACTTGTTCCATAAATCTGGCCATGACTTCATCGGTAATTTCCCAGTCGATCGATAATACCGTGGCCTTGAGAAACCGCAACGGGTAATACCCCAAATCCGTGTTTTCTTCGACCACTTCGGGTACAGGCTCTTCAACGGATTCTTCCGTATCACCAAAAATCTCATCCAGACGATCGCCTACTTTTTCAGCAAAGGAATCAGTATTGTTTTCCATCAGCTCATCACCTCTTCTTTCAAATTCTGTTGCACTGAGGGCAAGGTCAGCTTGATAATTTGTTTCATCGTGTGAATTACATTCGTACCCGTAAGTGCACTGGCTGGAAATGCGGGAACCTTGAGTTGGGCATTCATGTCTTTCTGCATACGGTCAAAGGAAAGCAACGGAATGCCCTGCTCAGCCAAGTCCATTTTATTGTATTGTAAAACAAGTGGTACTTTAAAGATGCTTTTATTGTAGCTCTTCAGATTTTCATAAAGATTTTTCAGCGACAATATGTTTTTTTCTCTGACGGATTTCGTTGCATCCGCTACGAAAACAATACCATCTACGCCTCTTAGCACCACTCGGCGCGTCGCGTTATACTTCACCTGCCCCGGGACGGTATATAACTGAATTTTTATTGCATATCCCAATACGCTGCCAATATCAAACGGCATGAAATCGAAGAATAGTGTCCGGTCTCCGTGGGTCTTGAGTGACACCATCTCCGTTTTAATACGATGATCGTATTTACTGTAAATATATTCCAGATTTGTGGTTTTTCCGCCCCGCCCAGGACCGTAGTAAACGATTTTTATCTGGACTTCCTTTGTTTTCGGATTGATGAAAGCCATGGAATGTCCTTATTTTTGATTTAATTAAATGTTTCTGTTTATTCGTAAATTCGTCAATATCCAAAAAATGTTTAGAATTTTTTGGCCGTCTTCAGCAGATCTTTGATCGTCTTTATTGTCTCCGCCACTTTAAGCCTCAAGAATCCCAGTGATACCTGGTTCCCGAATATCGATACGAGCAAAAATTCATCGGACACGCGGCTGAAGTGAATATTCTCCTTTTTCCCTTTATGAAACAGAAGTGAAAACTCATCCTCTCCAATGATTTTCGCCATTGCGCTTACCGCCCCGAAATTTCCCGCGGCCAGCGCAGCAAGTGAATAGATATCGTGTTTTCTTTTTCCATTATCAATATTGGCAATGATGTTACCGGCCATATCGATAAGCAGCACACAGGTTACGCCCATGTCTATCAGATCGTGCTGGAGAAGATCATCGATCGCTTCAAGTTGTTTATGCTCTAATGTATACGACAATTGTACGCCTCCTATCAATTGGTTATGGTAGTGTTCGATCGCTCATATTTTAAGTTGATGGTGGCTACAGTGCCGCCATTGGGGTTCGGTGATATTGTAAGTTCTCCTCCCATTTGATGAAGCAACATTCGACTGATCGCTAAACCCATACCGCTCCTGTTCCTGCGAGAACTGAAAAGAGGAGTAAACATTTTCGTTGAATCCTTGTCTGCAATTCCTTCCCCGTTGTCACTGAGTCCAATGATCAAGGCGTGAGTATTTTGCTCTGTCGTTATCGTGACAACCGGCTCCTCGCAATTTTTCAATGCATCTACGGCGTTATCGAGAATGCTGACCAGCACCTTGTGGATAGCATTGGCATTCCCTTCTATTTTACATGGCGGTGGTAGTGATTGATCGACCAATGTGATATTTTTCGCTGCTAACTTTTCTTCGGCCGCGTCGATGAAAATCCGCCATAATTCAGGGAAAAATATGTTTGATATTTCTCTGCCATCGAAGATGGTATAGTGCTTTAGCGCCCTTAATATAATATGCTGCTGATCGACTATTTGAGCTATTTGATCTATGTGTGCTTTAAACTTTTCGTTGCTATTGCATGAAAAGTCGTCTGCCAGCACACCTAGTGTTATTTGTAGGGAATTTACAGTATTACCAAATTTGTGACGTATGGCCGAAAGTAACTCTTCCAGGTATGCGATTGATTCGAGTTCGCTGATCATTGAGTCCTAAATCTTACTCGTATTCCCGGGAATGCATTGTCCACAAAGAACGCGTAATTTTAGAAATTTCTAATTTTTACTGTAAATTGTACCCTATCGTCAAGTTAAAAAATGGAGCGTGCAATAGCCCTCGCCGGCAGTCTTAACTCAATTCTTATTCCTATATCGGTCGTTACTCAAAAATTAATAAGCCGACATTACAAATTTTTTTCCCCCACCGAATTGTTTTCGACTGGTTTCCGTCTTGCCCATGGGAAATACCAATGGGAAACAAGTGCCGTATAAAAGCACTAACCATCCGTTTATAATGCTATTTTATATCGAAAATGCACAACCGGGGATATCGTTAAAGGGTTGTGGTTGTATTTTATTTTTTGAGTTTTCTTTTCAGCGTAGACAGCGAGATGCCCAGTTCTTTAGCGGTTTTACTTTTGTTACCTGCAAAAACCGCCAGGGTAGATGTGATGTGTCGATTTGTCAATTCGTCAAGAGTAACTATCTTAGTTTGATGTGCGACCGGTGCCGCTTCCGTATTCTGAACCAATCGTGTATTCAGATGGCCCGGCACCAGAAGATCCGCGGGCTTGATTTGATTCCCCCGCCTTAGTAAGGATGCACGTTCAATAATATTCCGCAGCTCGCGGACATTGCCCGGCCAGGCATATTTTTGCATTTGTTTGATTTGGTCGTCCGAAATTCCGGCCTCCTTGCCGCAAAACCGCTGGACAAAAAAACCGGCCAGGATGGGAAGATCCTCGATGTGATGGCGCAGCGCCGGTACTTGAATATTGATTACCGCCAAACGGTAATAGAGATCCTCCCTGAATCGGTTCTCACGAATGGCGCTTTCCAGGTTTTGATTGGAAATGGCGATGATGCGAACATCGACATTGATCGGGCGTGCGCTCCCGATTCGTCTCACCTGCCTTTCTTCGAGAACAGCCAGGAGTTTACTTTGAAGATGGAAAGGCACCTCGCTGATTTCATCAAGCACCAGTGTTCCACCGTTTGCCAGTTCAAAAATACCTTCTCTCCTGGCATCCGCACCTGTAAAAACGCCTTTTTCATGGCCGAAATATTCAGCTTCAATCAAGTTTTCCGGTATTGCCGAGCAATTGATGCTTAAAAAGGAGTCTCTTTTTTCCTGGAGGTCGTGGATTTCCCTGGCCACAAGATTTTTACCGACCCCGGTCTCGCCTGTAATTAAGATCACCGCCTGGGATTCCGACCCTATCTTGATTTGTTCGCGCAATCGCTCCATGGCATCTGATACACCGAGTAACCGGTGACCGGAATGGGCGTGTTTTTGTTCATAGGCTTGGATTTTAAGCTGATCTTCCAGTTGTACGTTTTTCACTGCAAGGTTGATGGCAATCATCAGTTCATCCAGTGAAAAAGGTTTTGCAAGATAATTGAAGGCCCCGGCCTGCATGGCATCGACGGCATAACGTACTGAAGCGTGTGCCGTGATAAAGATGATTTTAACCGAAGATTCAATTTCCAGTATTTTTCGGCACACCTCCAGGCCGCTGGAATCAGGCAGCTCCTGGTCGAGCAATACGATGGGCGGTATATGTTCTTCAAAACTTTTAATACCGTCTCTGGCAGTTCCCACCGTAAGGATAGTATACCCTTTGCCGGATAAAAATTCACTCAGTGATCCGGTAAAATAGTGGTCATCATCGACAATCAGGATGGTTAAGTCTTTTTTCATAGGCGTTGACTTTGTACCGGTTTAAGGTGGTTTTTTCCAAGCTTCCGAAGGTTAGGTTTTAAAGCATTCATGCCATTCCATAAACCGCTCGACCTTATCCCGACCATAACGCTCAAGCGTCGCGATTACCTCGTCCACGCTTTTTTCCCTGGAAGATGCCGAGCCGCTTTTAGAGAAAAATTTATCGGCATAGCAGATAATCTTTTCTTCCATGGTTACGGGAATCATCTCCCTTTCCGGCAGCGGAAGATTGAGCTGACGGATTTCATCTTTGCTGATGCCGACACCGACATGCCGCTCACATACAAGCGCATGTTTGTGGATACCGTGTTTTTCAAGCAGTTTTCGTCCCAGGTAACCATGGCAGATATAGGGATATTTCCCCGAACAGTCCAGGGTTGGCGTGTGGGTCATGAAAATTCCGATATCATGTAGCATGGCGGCTTCCGAAATCAAGACCAGGTCCAGCGATTCCGCCGGCATGTTCCGGGCGATCCCGACGGCTTTTTCCGCTACTTGCCTGCCATGGGCTGTAACGATGCCGTAGCTTCTCGAATCCGGTTCGAAATATTGGCTGATTATGGCCAGGGGGCCCGTTTTTACAACCAGATCGGTTTGATCGTCTATCCTCATGTGGAATACTTCTCCAATAATACTCCTTGAATAAATGGATCGATGTCGCCATCCAGGACGTTTGAAACATTTCCGACATCCAGTCCAATACGATGGTCCTTTACCATCTGGTATGGATGGAGCACATAACTGCGAATTTGACTGCCCCAGGCGATGTCTTCCTTATTATCGTGCATTTGCTGTAGTTTTTCGTCCTGTCTCTGTTTTTCCTGCTGGTAAAGCCTGGATTTGAGCACCTTCATTGCCAGGTCTTTATTGCGGTGTTGCGATTTTTCCTGTTGGCATTGTACCACAATGCCGGTGGGGAGGTGTGTGATCCTGACAGCGCTGCTGGTTTTGTTCACATGCTGCCCACCGGCGCCGCTGGCCCGGAAAACATCGATCCTGAGGTCTTTTTCATCGATATCGATGACGATCTCATTTTCAAGTTCGGGATAGACAAAGACGGACGCGAATGAGGTATGCCGCTTCCCACTGGCGTTAAACGGTGATATTCTCACCAGCCGGTGAACACCTGTTTCAGTTTTCAAATAGCCATAGGCATATTGTCCGTTGGCTGTGAATGTCACACTTTTAATACCCGCTTCATCACCGGGTTGATAATCGATGATGGTTGATTTGAAACCTTTACGCTCCACCCACCGTATATACATCCTGAAGAGCATCTCCGCCCAATCCTGGGCTTCGGTTCCGCCGGCGCCGGCATTGATGGATATGATAGCATTGTTCGGGTCCTGCTCCTCATTGAGCATGAGGTCGAGTGAGAGCTTCTCAGTTTTTTGGGCAAGTGTTTCAACGAGACTGGTGGCTTCGGTCAGCGTGTCGGTGTCGGATTCCTCAATGGCCATATCCAACAGCAATTCACTCTCTTCGAGGTCTTTTTCAAGACCGCAGATGGAATCGATTTTGCCTGACAATAGGGTCCGCTCTTTGAGAACAACTGTGGTTTTTTCAGGAGTGTCCCAAAATCCGTTTGATGCAATTTGTGCTTCCAGTTCAGCAAGTCTATGTTGCAGGCTGACCAGGTCAAAGACAATCCTTGAGTTGTTCCAATTTCTGATGAAGGTCCTTGATTGTCTGTTTTGTTTCCGTTGTCATTTTTTTACCTCCCGAATAAATATGCCTGTTTACGGATCCATGAGATATTACCACTCTTTCCGGATCAAAGATATGATCATTTTGCCAGCCGGCAGGCTACCTATTGTGATAAATGTGAAACATCCGCCGTTGTGCTATGGGGCCACCGGTTTTCTTGTTCGATTTCGGATATACCCGGAAATAAAGAAAAGTGAACATAGTAAAAGACAAGTCTGGGCGAATATGTCACCAAATCGTGTATAAAAGCTCTCAAAATTTACCATGGGCACCGACGCAGTCAACACTTTTTCTGATAAAACAGGGGATGTTTGCCCGATTCTGCCCACCGGGTCGACATATCCGCTGATACCCGTATTGGCAGCTCTTACGAGCGAACGGCGGTTTTCCACCGACCGGAACACTGCCATGGAAAAGTGCTGGTAGGTGGCACTGGTTCTGCCGAACCAGGCATCATTGGTTATATTGACCAGGATATCGGCCTTGTTTTTCACCAATGCCCTGGACAAGGACGGAAAAATGGATTCATAACATATTAACACCCCAAGTTTCCGATCTCCCCAGCTCAGCGTGTCGCCTTTCGGGCCGGATTTAAAATCGCCCACCTGGGCGACCATCTTTTTTATAAACGGCAGCCATTTTTTCATTGGGACATATTCCCCGAAGGGCACAAGATGGGTCTTGTCATATTTATCGATGATATCGCCTTCAGGTGATACGAGATAGGCGGAATTGTAGAAAACCGGTTTATCCGATTCCTGCTTGAAAGACGGGCTTCCGATTAAAAACGACGTACCGTTTTCTTTGACACCGTTGATCACGATCTGTGTCAATCGTTCATCGTATCCCAGATAAAACGGCGTTGCGGTTTCCGGCCACACAATCAGATCCGGTTGGGCCGGTATTGCAGACAATGATAGTTGTTTGTATTTGTTGGTCGTGAGCAGTTGAAAGGCGGGGTTCCATTTAATAGATTGGTCAACATTGCCTTGAATTAAAGCCACCACCGGTGATTTCTGTTGATTCATCTGCCCGGTAATGGTGTGAATCCGCCAGAAGCCGTATCCAACCGACACTGTGATGACGATGACCAAAAGCCCTCCACCGCAGCGCATCGTGTTTCGGTGGACTGTGTGGCCGCACCATTTTTTTTGTAACAGATACAACAGGCCGATCGTAATGGTGATGTTTGCCACTAAAATAATGTAGGAGACGCCAAACACGCCGGCAATATCGGATAATTGTATGATGGCAGACCATCTGAATTGGGAATAACCCAATAATTCCCATGGGAAGCCGGTGAGAATAGTCGCCCGCAGATATTCGAGCGCTACCCATAAGGGGGGGATGAAAAAAAGTGCATACGCCGGCTTTCGCAAATATCGGCTTATGCACCAGCAGAATGCCGCCGTGTACGTTGAAAGGTAGGCCGCCATCAGAAACAGGACAGGCACACACAAATAGTAGGGCAACCCACCGTAAGTATGCATCGTATACACCTGCCAGTACAATAGCGTCAGATAATGGGATAAGCCGGCGATAAATCCCAACCGGAACGTATGGCCCGGATTGATATTCCGAATGGCCAATCCCAAGGGGACCAGGGAAAACCAGGTTAAAAAATAAAGCCCTGTTTTCGGGAAACCGGCCGTTAGTAGTAATCCGCTGGCAATGGCAAGCAGTGTCTTAAAAAACATCATGCGGGTTGTGGCGATACCGTGTCCGTAGTTATCGGTGAATCAATGCTGGAAAACCTTCCTTATGGGCTGTCCTATAGCACCGGGAGAATTGAAATGAAACATGGTTTTGCACGATTTTAATATTTCAGTTTGACTACGACGGGACTATTGCGATAATTGTCTCAATTATTTTGCAAAAGCACCGATAAAGGATAAAAGGCTTCCTGATTGCGCGTGCATCTTCTTTACCGGGCATCTTTAATAAAAAATAATTAATTTTCCTGAATAAGATTGCATCCGGAATGAATAACGGTAATTCGGTCGCCTTTACTATTTATATGAATGCGAACCACCATTTTTTGAGCCGCAACAGCGGGGAATCATTGACCGTTTTTCAAGGGGAGATCCGGAGGCGTGAAAATTATCAGTTCTCCAAGGCAGCCTAATGATAAAGCATATTAACACCCTCGTCAGGTCAATTTGGATATCCGTCCTTTTGCTTATCATATTCTCCGCATCGGGGTTTTCATCCGCATCCACACCCCCTGCGCCGACCGATGCCGATACCGGCAGGGTTGAAAACCCGGATACCGGAAACAACTCTTCTGACACCTCATCGATCTTTGTTTCAAACCCTGATGTGAAACTGTATTTCAATGCAGCGATTTCACACCGGATCGATAGTCTGGAATGGAACATCGCCGGCCAGTTGAACGGGGAGTATATTGATGTGCTGTCCGATCTGACTTGGGAAGATATCCGGATCTGTCAGGTCGTGTTGAGCAACCGGACCATATTTCATGACAGACTGTCTTTCCGAGGTTCCCTGGGGATCGGCAATATCTATGGCGGGGATAATCAGGATTCGGATTTTGCCGGTAGCGGCCGGTCAAACGAGTTTTCAAGGTCCAACAATAACGCCGATGACGGCAAGGTTGTCGATCTGTCTCTTGGATTGGGATATCGCTTCTCTCCAGGATCCGGCCGTCTGAAGCTGGCACCTATGCTGGGATATTCGCAGCACTGGCAGAGTTTAACCATGTCCGATGGTTACCAAACGGTTTCCGAAGCGGTTCCCGGCATACGTCCACCGGATATCGGTCCCTTTGAAGACATGCTGGACAGTGCGTATAAAGCGCACTGGAAGGGTCCCTGGGTGGGAGTCGATATCTTTTTTGATGTTCCGAAGCCGGCATTTCTTTTTTCGGATATGGAATTCATGTTCACCTTTGAGTATCACTGGGCCGATTATAATGCCGATGCGGATTGGAATCTCAGGGAGGACTTCATGCATCCGAAAAGCTTCGAGCATGAAGCGAATGGCGCAGGCATGGTTTTTTCACTGGATGCCAATTTGAGGTTCAATGATTTCTGGGGTTTGAATATAGGCGCTGGGTACCAAAAATGGTCCACCGGCAGCGGGACGGATCGTGTTTTTTTCTCAAATGGCGACATTGCCGAGACCCGGCTCAATGAGGTGAAATGGTCATCCACAGCCGTGCACATCGGAGTTGAGTGCCGATTTTGATTCTGCTCTTAGAATGTGCGCGGTGAAGCGTGCTGTCGGACCGGTTGTGTCGGGTTATTTTATTTCAGATAAATACGTCAATCCATGAGGATTGAAGACCTTTATGGGGTTTATATGATGGATATTTCAGATAAAATTCAGGGGGCGGATACCGATTATGTCGTATATCGGATAAAATCAGCAGGCCGGGCCCAATCGTCATCAACCGCTTCGGTCTCCCCCAACATGACCGGTGATACCGTCAGTTTTTCCCAGGCGGTCGATGATATCCGCGCCGCCCGGCAATTGATCAGAACCCTGCCGCAAATTCGCACGGATAAAGTTGCCGGGATACGGCGCCAAATAGAGGCGGGTACCTATCAGGTTGATACGGAAAAAGCGGCAGCGAACTTGATCAAGGAAATGATTGAGAATAACTCATTGTAGACGAAAACATCAGCATCCGAGACGGTGCATTTTACTTATTTTATTTGTTGTATAGGTAATTGAACGTTGAATACCGTGCCTTTTCCGGGTTCCGAACTCACCGTAATGCTGCCGTCGTGTTTTCGGATTACCTTATCTGTGAGAAACAATCCCAGTCCTGTACCTTTCCTGCCTTTGGACGAATAGAAAAGGGTAAAAATTTCTTTAATCTGCTGTTGATCCACGCCAATACCATTGTCTTTGATGATCAGTACGACCTTGTCGGTTTTTTTTCCGGCCGTAAACGCGATCCGATGTTTCCGTTCGGATTTATCTTCAATACAGGCTTCCATCGCATTTTCCAGAATATTGATTAAGGCGGATCGCATCATGGCCGTATCAATATGGAATGTGCCAAGGTTTGTCCCAAAATCACACCAGAATTCAATGTTTGCGCTTCGCAGGCGGGGTGCAATCACTTCCGCCACATCGGTGACAAATCCCAGTACACTGGTTTCCCTGATCTCCGTTTCCCTTTCCTTGGCATAATATAAAATGTCATAAACCATCCGGCGAATTCGATCGACCATTAATTTTGAAACATCCAGCCCCTCTTCCACACGCCCCGGTTTGTTCCGGTAGAAGCCCTTGTCGATGAGGTAAAGACCGGCATCCAAACCGGTAAGGCAGCCCTTCAGATCGTGTGAAATGGACCCCAGCATAAGCCCCAGGGAGGACAGGTTGTCCTGCAGACGGCGAAGCTCCGTGACATCTGCAAATATCACCAGGACCTGCACGAGTTTTCCGGTCTTTGACAATATGGGGCTTGTCCAGGACATCATTTGATATTGGGTGCCGTTTTGAGCCGTCAATAACACTTCACCCTGTTGGGACAATCCTGTTTTCATTGTATGCGTAATCGGGTCGCGATACACGGGAAATTTGCCGGGCCGCAGGATATCATAAAAAACTTCTCCGGTGTGATCTCCAAAGTCCTCTGTAAACTTTCGATTGATAGCCGTCAGATGATATTCGCGATCTAAAACCGCGACGTGGCATGGAACCGCGTTGAATAGTTTCTGGTATTGTTGCTGAGTATTCCGGATTTCCTGGGCGATTCTTTCAATTTCCTTATTCCCGGCCATGATTTCCAGAATCAGGACCATTTGGCCGTCATTGTCAAAAATGGGCGCGGTATGTACCACCACCGGGATTCGAATCCCGGATTTGTAACGCACCACCGCCCGTGTCTTCATGATGCGGCCCGTACCGGCCGTCCGCCCCACCGGGCATGTCTCCGGTGAGGAGGGTTTTCCACAGAAGATGGACCAGCTGTGGTCGCCGATCTTGTTCCCGAAATATTTCAAATAAGACGCATTCGCCGATAACACCTTGAGGTCGCAGCCATGAATGGAAATAAAATAGGGGGTTTCACCAAAGTAGGTGATACCGCCCTGTGCGTCGAGGGCGATTTTCTGGACGATCAAGGACATTTTTTCCAGTATTTGCCTGACGGCGATAAAACGTTCCGTATCCACCGCTTGGGATTCCGTCTCTCCAGCATCTCCAATCGGCCCTGATTTATTTTCCAAGGCGCTTGACAGTGAAAGTTTCACTGATATCAGTGAAGGGGATTCAAAAGCAAAATCGTCCGCCAGGTGTTGATACTTTATCATCACTCTTTCCAAGTCCAGAAGAACCGACAGGACGATTACAGTCATCGTAAGCCCCATCTGCCGGACGCTGTCCAGAAACCGGGTTGCCTCGGGCAGATCGGCATGCACCAATATTACAGAAGGTTTGAGCACACGGCACGTCTCAATCGCATCATCTGCAGTTGAGACCCACGTGGCATGATAACCCCAACCTGTCATTGCCGAAGAAAGACGTTCGACTGCGTCACCATCGGGATGCGCAATGAGAATTGATTCGGATTCCATAATAACTACCTTCACCACTGGTCGGGAAGACTATTTGCCGCGCTATGTTTTTCCGGAGTTGGTATCTGAATATGGAAAAAGTCAGTTTCTCTAAATGTAGCCGTATCTGTACCTCGATATCCGGTTACCATTCCTGACGCGGAAATGTAAAGAAAAGTTCCGGTTTGCCTGGACATCCGTTCACAGATTACAGGATAATGGTTTTTCAGTATACGCTGAAATAGCGGATTTACAATTGGATTTTTTTTAAATTGGTGATGGCGTCTATACTTATTTCTCAAGCGAATATTCTACGAATGATGGATGGGTGCTCATTTCGATAGATAAGATTGTCCCACCGTTGGACTCTGACAAAACATACTTCTCTGTGGTGCCGATTCACCGTTTGGCAACATCTGTGTCCGTTTCCTCGTTTACCCTTCAGTAATTATCGTATCATGTTTGACTAAAAATCCTTGGATCTGCTGGTTTGGAATCGAAGGGCTTTTGGGGTGGAACTGAATCGAGGGGCGTCCTGTGGACTTCGAGTGTGTTCAATGTCAACAGTCTGCCATCGTTGTCCCCTGCAGTCATGAAGGACTACGATGAAGGCTGAAAGATACTTGTTTTATGAATGCGGACCGGTTGTTCCGTAGAGAGATATGAAGATGCAATCTGTTGGGTGAGAAAAAAGGCTGCCCCCTTATAAGAAGCAGCCTTTTATTCTACAAAGTGCGGTCGTTTTTATCTCCCGGATGGTTGTTTACGGATTGAAATCGTAAACAGCATAGGAGATATCGATGTGATGTTTCGTATGGACTGCATATCCGGTTCCCCAGGCTTTATTCAGTTTAAGTTTAATATACCGGCCACCGTTGGACTTCAGGATCCAAACGGAATCGGGGTAGCTCTCCGAAGATCCGATACCCGGTACGGACCAGTTGAAAAAACGAGCATCCACCGTCACAGTGGCCAGAGATTCGATATTCCCGGCAGTGATTTCGTCATAGCCTCGATCCGTGATCTGGTAGACACCATATCTGGCCTCTAAATCACCATTAGCGCCACCGCTTATACCCGGAAGGAGGGCTATATCGTAATTAGCTGCATAGCGATGACTTTTCCAAAAAATATCCTGTTGGACAATCTTTACTTCCGGTTGGGAACAAACCCCTGAACTTGGCCCGACATCGAAATCCACAACGTTGTAACGGACAATATAGCTGAAAACCGCATTGGACCAATAGCCGCTCAGGGTGAATCCACCGCTGATGCAAGAACCGCTTACGATGTCATTCGCCTCAACTTGATAGGTGGCGAAACAATCCGACGAGTAGTCTGTCTGTTCCGATGGATCAAATTCTATTTCACAATTGACGCTACTCACTTCCGCGGTGATCCAGGCGTCGATGAATTCCAACGGGAGATAGGTAAGCGCGTCATAAACATAAATCCACTTGTTAGTATAGTCCGGATGCCAGTTCATGGGGTGCGGGATCATATCCTTTTTCTCCCCATTGACATAAAGACCCATGCTGCTCGGGGGAAAGTAGGGATCGTGGGACAGTGTTGCAATGACTGTATTGCTGGCCTCACTAATGGAGACGCCAATAATGTCGATGGGGCTGTCTGGCTTGGTGGGCACAAACGAAGCCGACAAACGACGATGCACGCTGTCGTCATCCCGGTTGATGACCCGAATCGTTTCTTCAAGCAATCCATCTTCAAAATACGTAGGCTCGTAAGTCCCGTCTTCCAGTGAACCCGCATCAAAAATAAACACACCAGAATTGGGCAGCACTTCAGTCATTTCATGAGTTTCCCCATTGACATCGATAAAATAGGCTCCGGTGATTCCGTTGTAGTCCCCAGCCCTGACATGAACCAGTCCGTCAGCAACATCATAGTATGCGTAATAGATCTCCGGTGCCATTATTTCGAGGATTTCCCGAGGCGCCCGGGCAATGATGTTTGAATCCTGATTCAACACGATGTCCGTTATGCTCACGGGATTCTCCGGATCGGAATCAGCGGGCCAGAGGTTGTTTTCCAACAATGTCTGCCGGTCAAAAATGAAATTCCAATCCGCCAGGGACGTCTCTTGCAATATTCCGTATTGATCGGGGTATTGGATGACGGCACCGTCTTCGCGATCTTCAAAGTACGCTATCCAACGGAGCGCATCGCCCAGGTTGACCCTTGGCGTGAATGGCGAATCGTCAGCATAGACAAGCTGATGGATGAAATTACCATCGCCGATATCCAGCCGTATATTCGCGCAAACAGCCTCGCAGCGAGCCATGTACTCCGCCCATTTACCATGGTTGGCCCACTGGCCTTCGTTATTGAGCAGCATGACGTCGCCATCCATTTGGGTAACCTCGATGGATAGCGGGGCACCACTTTCCAGAGCGCGCAGCTCATCCATGGTCAGGTAGATCACCGTATCGTCCCCGGTTCGGTCAACCACCCAGTATGTACCTTGGTTTACGGGATAAACACCGCCCGGTTCCAAGATGCCGATAGGGTTGTTGGGCATGAATGTCAGCACGCTCATACCACCGATCTTCATGGTCAGGGTGGGCATGATATTGCTGGCAGCAGCAGTACCGACGTTATAAACTTTGAGTTTGAGTTTGACTCGCGCCGCAGTGGCGGGGTTGGAGCTGATCGCTCTTTCCCAATTCTCATCGCGTGTAATCGATTCGCCAAAACTTCGGGTGGTGCTGATGGTTTGAGTGGCCGAAAAACTCATGCCAACCTTTGTGGAAAGCGTAAGCCACTCAGTAGCACCCACTTTAGCCTCTGCGCCCACTTCAAAACTCATCCCGGCTTCAAAAGCACTCTCCACCGACGCCTCCCGGCTCCAACTCGTCTCCCGCGACATGGAGCCGCCATGGGAATATGTGATTTCCGAATCCAGGGTGATGTCGTAGCCTTCCATCCGAACAATGATATTGGGGTAGGCGGGCACCATGGGCAGATCACCGGGTGTTTCCACCAACACATCCATCAACACACCGGACGACTCCATTCTGTCGCTGTAAGGGTCCTGGTCAGTCGAAGGTTGCATGGGATCGGATTTGAAGTAGAGAACTCCATTGTCTTCTCCATCCCAGAGCGAGTATTCATCCATTACCCAGTTATAGGTATACCCGAAGTACTCCAGGTAGTTGGCAATGCCATCGCCATCACTGTCCACCTTGTCACCGTCATGTGACCCATCACCGTCGTCATCATTGTCGAGGGCCGCGATCAGGTCATCTGCATCACGATCGGGAACAAGACTATTATCATCGAAATCCCCATCTCCAAAAATTTCCTCGTAGTCGAATATCCCATCCATGTCTGTGTCGACGCTTTCAGGATCGGTACCGCAAGCGAGTTCCACGTTGTCGGGCAGGAAATCGGAATCGGTGTCCACACCATCAGAAGCCCTCATCATGTCTTCCACCTCACCCATGGTCATCCCGCTTGCGGAATAATTATCCGTTTCGCCCCCGCCCCCGCCCCCGCATCCGAACGCTAAGACCAGAACCAACAAGACCCAAATCATTCTTATATTGCGATATGCATTCAATCCGATACACCAATTACTATGCTTCATAACCATCTCCTTTGGAAAAAGCGCACATTATTGCGACGAGCAGCGTATTAGTGATGAAGTTAGAAACGGATGTTCTGTTAAGGTGGGAATTTTTTTGCGCACACTTACTCATGTTAACCTCCATTTTGAATAGTGCCTCATTTAACTCAGATACAACAGGATCCGCGGAAATCTATCAGACGATAGCGCCGGTGTGCAAGGAGAAATCTTGTTAAAATTGTAAACAAGTTTCTGTTATTAAACAGTATGATTTTAATCGATAATTAATCTGTTTCCTAACCAGTCAAAGTTTTTGAAGAGTGGTCACCCCACGGCAGATAAAAGAACCCGGTGACAATTATACCCGCACCACCTTTCGCCAGGACCTCGGCCCCTCATAGTCAGGGTGCATTCCATGCACCCAAAAAGATGATGGCGGCCGGGACGGATGCTCATAAAGCCATATGCCAGGGCGCATTGAAGATGTTGATGCGTGGAACGCACCCTTAGATATTCACTGATACTAAAGTGGAGAGTGGAAAGTGCTGGAGATCAAATGGCAAAACGGTAAGCAAAGTTTGCCCGGTGGAAAGCTGTCGCTCATTGATTAAATATAGTGGTCGGGGCGGCAGGATTTGAACCTGCGACTCCCTGCTCCCAAAGCAGGTGCGCTACCAGGCTGCGCCACGCCCCGATGCGATGAATGCCGGTCAGTACCACGCTTTTATGTTGCGTGCAAGGGGTTTCATACTTGATCGGCGGTAAAAATCGTGACTATTCAGTGTTCAGATGCTGCGATAAAAACGCCTGTACGGCAGACGATATCGATTTGGCATATACTTCCAGTGTGTCCCTGTTTTTAAGGTTCCGGGCCTCCTTCGGGTGGCTCAGATATCCGATCTCCACCATGACCGCCGGCATGTTCGCGCCGGCCAGGACGGCCACGGGTGCTCCCTGAACAGTGACCGGTACATCCGTCAGGTCATTTGAAAGGTGCTCTCCAACCATGCCGGCCAGTTTTTGGCTGCCGGACAGGTAGCGCCATTGCGCATGTTCCCAATGTGTCGGCCCTAAAGAATTCAAACCCTCTGCACCTGTGGTCGTATCTGACGGTGAAGAAGGCCGCAGTGCCGGATGGCTGTAGTAAAAAACCGTCACGCCATTGGCATGGGGCTGCACGCTGGCCCCGGTATGAAGACTGACGAACGTGGATGCTTTGGATTGATTGGCGGTCTGGGTTCTCGTAAAAAGTTCCGGCGTGTAATCTGCATTTCGTGTCAGGACGATCCGGTAGGTACTTTCAAGCTCGATGTAGATCATCTGCGCCAAGGTCAGACAGATATCTTTTTCCACGCCTGCGGATCCACCAGCGGCGCCGGAATCGTTACCACCATGGCCGGGATCGATAACGATGGCCGGGCGGGGAGACTCAGCCGCTGAACTTACGGGAGGTCGACAAAACAACCACCACCCGGAGGCTGCGGTTGCCAGTGCAATCAGGAAAATACAACTGGCCGTGTAACGCGTTTGTAAGGTATTCATCCTGTTTATCTGCCCTGAGAATGATGTGGATTCAGATGCGGACCGGCTCCAAACCTGTGATTATGGGCCTATAATTCAATTGTGTCGCGGTTCGCCCGAAACCTTGATTTCCCTTGACACGTCCTATGTTTGATACTATTTTCATCAAATTATTTTTCAGTGAAGTTTAACGGTTTTTTAGGTAATGTCAAGTTGTTGAAACAACGTATTGTATATGTGCGAGAGTGGCGGAATTGGTAGACGCACTGGACTTAGGATCCAGCTCTGGCGACAGAGTGGGAGTTCAAGTCTCCCCTCTCGCACCATTTCCATCCATGGACCGCTCCAAGGCGGGACGCGTTCGTTTGGAGCGGGCACGCCGATTTCAAGATTCTTATTCCGGTCAGGACAATGATGTTTTTTACCTGTTATCCCGGAATAATGAAGGTTCATGGCGGTGTCGCTCATGTCAATCCATTGGCGAATCCACCAGGGGATAGGGACGGCACGGCATATACAAATACCTATACTTGAATCTTACTGATCAGCATCGTCATCCATAGACAAAAAAATACTTCCAGTGCCTTGATCTGCATCAAGGCACTGGAATTTGAGAAAGGACAAAAATGAAAGTAACGGTTGAAGATCAAAGCAGCGTCAAAAAGGTATTGCACATTGAGGTGCCGAAGGAAAAGGTCGTCCAGGAGATTGATGATGCATACAAGTCCATCAGGAAAACGGCCAAAATCAAAGGCTTTCGTCCGGGAAAGGCTCCCCGGTCCGTGCTGGTACAGCGGTTCGGCAAGGACGTAAAAGGGGATGTCACCTCCAAGCTGATCCAGGAGGCATTTATCGAGGCATTGAAGGAAACCCAGCTTAAAATGGTTGGGAACCCGAATGTGGATCCGCCGGATCTTAGTGAAACCGACGATTACAAGTTCGATGCCACCATTGAAGTAAATCCGGAGATTGCCGATATTGAGTTCAAAGGACTCGAACTGAAGAAAAATCTGTATAGCGCCGGTGATGAAGAAGTGGATGCGCAATTGACCATGCTGCAGAAAAAACTGGCCAAGCAAACGCCCCTTGAGGACGATCGTCCGGCACAAACCGGTGATTTCGTGTTAATTGATTACGAAGGGTTCAAAGACGGAGAACCCTTTGCCGAAACCCAGAAAACCGAAAATTTTACCCTTAAGCTCGGGGATGCGATGATCACGGAAACCTTCGACGAAGCGCTTCTGGGGATGACCGGCAATACCGATAAAGAGTTTACCATCGAGTTTCCCAAAGACCATTTCAATTCCAAACTGGCCGGACACACGATCTTGTTTAAGGCACATCTGAATGAAA
Organism: Desulfobacteraceae bacterium; assembly: GCA_013003715.1. Classification (GTDB taxonomy): domain Bacteria; phylum Desulfobacterota; class Desulfobacteria; order Desulfobacterales; family Desulfosarcinaceae; genus JABDIN01. Next base: position 57,624 of record JABDIN010000002.1, read on the forward strand.
TACGGGAAGAAGTATTACCGGCCATAGATGACGAGTTCGCAAAACAACTCGGTCCATTTGCAACGCTGAAAGAATTAAACGACAAGATTCTGGAAAATCTGACCCAGGGTTATGATAAGCGGTCTGAACAGGAATTGAACGAACAGATTTTTCGCCAGTTGCTGGATAAAACAGAATTCGAAGTCCCTGAATCCCTGGTGGATATGGAACTCGACGGGATTATCCGCGAAGCTGAAGCCTCTTTCGCAAACAGCAATACCTCGCTGGAAGACCTGGGTATCAGCAGGGAAGGCCTTTCGGAAAAATATCGGGACACGGCTGAAAAACAGGTGCGCCGCCATTTGATTCTGTCAAAGCTGATTGAGCAGGAAAAGATGGAAGTTGCCGATGATGCATTGAATGCCGGATTTCAGGAAATTGCGGATGCATACCAGCAACCGGTTGAAAATATTAAAAAGTTTTATGAAACGGATAAACAGAAACTGGAGCTTTTTAAACATACGCTACTTGAAAAGCAGGCGATTAAGCTTATTATTGATAATAGCAAAATCGAAGAAATTATTCCTGAAAAAGAACCGCAGGCAAAGGATTCATAAAGCTTCACCTGCTATGGGCCGGGCATTCATTTTTAAAACGATGTTACCACTGGCGCGGATATAGCGCTTTACCGGTGATTCTTTTTTCTGATATAACTAATTAAGGAGGCAGATCGTGCCGATTATACCCATGGTAATAGATCAGACAAGCAGAGGGGAACGTGCATATGACATTTATTCCAGACTGCTTAAAGACAGAATCATATTCCTTGGTACGGCGATCTCGGATGAAGTGGCAAACCTGTTGATTGCACAGATGCTGTTTTTGGAATCCGAAGATCCGGATAAAGACATTAATTTTTATGTCAATTCTCCGGGAGGGCTGGTGACCGCGGGTATGGCCGTTTATGATACGATGCAGTACATCAAGCCGGACATATCCACCGTGTGTATCGGACAGGCTGCCAGTATGGGAGCGGTGCTGTTGGCTGCAGGGACCAAAAACAAACGGTTTTCACTGCCCAATGCACGAATTATGATACACCAGCCCATGGGTGGTTTTCAGGGCCAGGCCTCCGATATCGCCATCCAGGCCAAAGAAATATTGCGGATGAAAAGCGCTTTGAACGAGATATTGGTGGCCCATACCGGAAAAACCGTTGATCATATTACCAAGGACACTGAACGGGACTTTTTTATGTCCGGAGAAGAAGCAAAAGCGTACGGGATAGTCGATCATGTTACCCGTAATCGCGAAGATCTCGGCCATTTAAACGGCACGGAGGAACAAGATGAGTAAGAAAGAGGATCCAAACGATAATCTCTTTTGTTCATTCTGCGGTAAGAACCAAAAAGAGGTGAAAAAGCTGATCGCCGGTCCGGCCGTCTATATCTGCGACGAATGTATTCAGCTTTGCAGCGAGATCATCGAGGAAGAGAGCGAAAAGAGCACCGGAGAATTCGAAAATCTCATGGTGCCCAAAGAAATCAAGACCATGCTCGATGATTATGTGATCGAACAAGAGTATGCCAAAAAAATCCTCGCCGTCGCCGTGTACAACCATTATAAACGGCTGGACACCAATGTCGGCTCTGAGGATGTGGAAATCCAGAAAAGCAATATCCTGCTCATCGGACCCACCGGTTGTGGTAAAACACTGCTGGCCCAGACCCTGGCCAGATTTCTGAATGTGCCTTTCACCATCGCGGACGCCACCAGCCTCACAGAGGCGGGGTATGTCGGCGAAGACGTTGAAAATATTATCCTTTCCCTTCTTCAAAACGCAGATTACGACGTGGAAAAGGCCAAACGGGGAATTGTCTACATCGATGAGATTGATAAGATTGCGGGCAAATCGGACAACCCGAGTATTACCCGGGATGTCTCGGGCGAGGGGGTTCAACAGGCGCTGCTGAAGATTATTGAAGGCACCACGGCCAGTGTGCCTCCCAAGGGCGGGCGGAAGCATCCCCAACAGGATTTTGTCAAGGTCGATACATCCAATATTCTGTTCATCTGCGGTGGAACCTTCAACGGACTGGAGCAGGTGATTCGGCGGCGGCTTGGCTCCAAATCCATGGGCTTCGGTGCGAATATCAAAAAGGAAAAGGATCAGCCCATCGGTGATATCCTGCGAATGATACAGCCGGAGGATCTGGTGAAGTTCGGTATGATACCGGAATTCTTGGGCCGGTTGCCGATCATCGCCACCTTGGATGAGCTGAGCGCGGAGACCCTGGTCCGCATCTTGAGCGAACCGAAAAATTCCCTGGTAAAACAATATACAAAATTGTTCGAGATGGAAGGCGTTAATTTACGCCTGTCCGACAGCGCACTCTCGGCGATCGCCGATGAAGCGTTAAAGCGGAAATCAGGCGCCCGCGGACTCCGGGCGATAATGGAATCCTGCATGCTGAACATCATGTACGAGATACCCTCCATCGAAAACGTCAAGGAATGTGTGATCGGTGAGGACGTTGTCATCAAAAAAGAGGATCCGATATTATTATTTGAACAGACCAAAAAGCAAGCGTAGTTCGATGTGATATGCAGAATGGCGTCGTTAAATTTTAGTCGTATAAAAAACCATCGGTTGCCTGTTCCTAAAACTGTCAATAAGATAGATTCGCAGCCGGTGGTTCGTTGTTTGGTGGATGGTAAAAAATGGTAAATATTCCTAAATTTTTCAAGAATGACAATTCGGAGTCTACAATGTTATTACCACTGTTACCGCTTCGTGACATTGTAATTTTCCCGCATATGGTGGCCCCGCTGTTTGTCGGGCGGAGCAAATCCGTGAATGCCCTTTCCGAAGCAATGAACAAGGACAAAAGCGTTTTCCTGTCCACCCAGAAAAAAGCCGGTATCGACAATCCGACGGAAAAAGACATTCATCCCGTTGGGGTAATCGGAACCGTGCTTCAATTATTGCGACTGCCCGACGGCACCGTAAAAGCGCTGGTCGAAGGAAAACGGCGGGCAAAGATACTACGCTTTCACAAAAAAGAAGATTATTTCCAGGTGGAGCTTATCCCCCAGGAAGATCAACTGGTATCCTCCGTGGAATGCGAAGCATTGCTGCGCGGCATTATTGAGAACTTCGAAGCCTACGCCAAACTCAATAAAAATATATCAAAAGAGCTGATCGAGAAGGTTTCGGCCATCAAAGATCCGTCAAAACTCGCCGACTCCGTTGCGTCACACTTTTCTTTTAAAATAGAAGACAAGCAAAAACTTCTCGAAGAGAAATCCATCGATATAAGACTCAACCGGCTGCTTAAATTCATAAAGCTTGAAATTGAAGTGTTCCGCATGGATCAGCGGATCAAAGGGCGGGTTAAGGATCAGATGGAAAAAACCCAGAAATCCTATTATCTCAATGAGCAGATGCGCGCCATCAAAAAAGAGATGGGCGGGGAAGAGGATGCCGGGGATGAGTTGATTGAACTTGAAAAGCGCATTAAGCGAAAACGCATGTCCAAGGAGGCGGCGCAAAAAGTCCGGCAGGAGATGCGGAAACTCAAACTCATGACCCCCATGTCCGCCGAGGCGACGGTGGTTCGAAATTATATTGACTGGATCATCAGCCTTCCCTGGTACGACCGCAGCAGGATTCGAAATGACATGGATGAAGCGGAACGAATACTGGATGAAGATCACTATGGGCTGGAAAAACCCAAAGAGCGAATTCTGGAATATCTTGCCGTTCAAAGCCTGGTGAAGAAATTGCGCGGCCCCATCCTCTGCCTCGTCGGCCCTCCGGGAGTCGGAAAGACATCCCTGGCCAAATCCGTTGCCCGCGCCACCGGCCGGAAGTTCGTGCGCCTGTCTTTGGGCGGCGTTCGGGATGAAGCGGAAATACGCGGCCACCGGCGAACCTATATCGGCGCGATGCCCGGAAAAATTGTCCAGTCTCTGAAAAAAGCGGGGGTCAACAATCCGGTATTCTGTCTGGATGAAGTGGACAAGATGAGCATGGATTTTCGCGGCGATCCTTCTGCCGCATTGCTTGAAGTCCTTGATCCCGAGCAAAATTACAGCTTCAACGACCACTACCTGGACCTGGACTATGACCTTTCCGATATCCTGTTTATCACCACCGCCAACACATTGCCGGACATTCCGCTGCCCCTGCAGGACCGGATGGAAATCATACGGCTGCCCGGTTATACGGAACATGAAAAAAACAATATCGCCGAAGGTTTTCTCGTCCCCAAGCAATTGAAGGCCAACGGATTGGAGGGAAGGGAAGTCACTTTTTCCAAGAATGCGGTGTTCACCATAATCCAGCGGTACACCCGCGAAGCCGGGGTCCGCAATCTTGAACGCGAAATCTCCTCGGTCTGCCGGAAAATTGCGCGGGACGTCGCCAGAAACAAGGAAGAAAAAGCCTATAAAGTGGTGGCCACATCCATCCAGAAATACCTGGGCCCGCCGAGATTTCGCATCGGGCAGATCGAAGAACAGGATCAAGTGGGAATCGTCACCGGACTCGCCTGGACCCAGGTCGGTGGTGAATTGCTCTGCGTCGAAACACTGACCATGCCGGGGAAAGGCAAACTCACCGTCACCGGTAAACTGGGCGATGTGATGAAAGAATCCGCCCAGGCAGCCGTAAGCTTTGTAAGATCCCGTGCCGAGCTGCTTTCCATCGACAGCAGTTTCTACAAGGAACTTGACCTGCACATCCATATTCCCGAAGGCGCCATTCCCAAGGACGGCCCATCAGCGGGAATTGCCATGTGTACGGCCATTGTATCCGCCCTGACCAAGTACCCGGTGCGTCGCGATATCGCCATGACCGGGGAGATCACCCTCAGAGGCCGGGTCCTGCCCATCGGGGGATTAAAGGAAAAACTGCTGGCCGCGCATCGGGGCGGTATTAAAAAAGTCATCATCCCCAAAGAAAACGAAAAGGATATCAAGGACATCCCGGATGGTATCACCAAGCAGCTCGAGATCGTCACCGTCGATCACCTGGACGAAGTCCTGCCGCACGCCCTGGTGCTCGGTGAAGGGGAGTCCATATTCACCAAGCGCGGCGTGCCATTCAACATGGGTGGAGACAATTCCGCGGACCGGCCATCCATTAATTAACCCATTGAATTTGTATAACTTATAAAAAAAAACAATCGTGTTAAATTGCGCTTGACTTTACCGGCACCAACTGTTAGTTATGCTTTTCGTTTCTGGGAGGAAGCCCGTATTTCAGGGCAGATGAACATGGGCGGATAGCTCAGTTGGGAGAGCACCGGCCTTACAAGCCGGGGGTCACAGGTTCAAGCCCTGTTCCGCCTACCACTTGCCACTTCAAGTGGCGGTTCTTTAAAAAAACAGTTTTGGGGGCGTAGTTCAGTTCTGGTTAGAACGTCCCGCATATTATGCGGGAAGATAGCAAGATCGAATCACGTCTCGTGAAGAAAAATAAGTATCAGCGAATCTTTTAAAAACAGCTTTGGGGGCGTAGTTCAGTTCTGGTTAGAACGCCGGCCTGTCACGCCGGAGGTCGCGAGTTCGAGTCTCGTCGCTCCCGCCATTTTTTAAAAGGGTTTAGCGGATGTCGCTAAACCCTTTTTGTTTTATTCCCCACCTTATTCCCCACACATCAGTCCCTCTTTCATCAATTCCTTTGCTCTGCTTACAGGGTACTTGAATTCATTAGGAAAAAATGTTCTAATACAAAATTTGTAATAAGAAATCTATTCAGCTTTTGCCAATCAAGGAACAATATGCCCATTAGGAAAGTTAGCGATTCTTCCGGTTCATATGTAGCTAAAATCTTAGACAGAAGAATTAAGAATGATAAAGCGGAGTTACGCCTGGATAATCAAAAAACTCTAAAGCTTAGAAGGTTCGTCCCAGTCGGAGTGCGTGATACAATAGAATGCATTAAAAGGAGGCTTTGGGCAAGACTTCCCAATAATGAGAAGGTTAGAATTACACCTTCTTGGAAATACAGGACTCAGTTAGACTCAGTTCCCAATTTTAATGTTATAATCAAAGAAATCGATACTAAAGATGAACTTGATGGTTATGAACAGCTAACTCAGTTTCATTATAGAGGAAATGGAGGCGTTGGAAGGCGGCTCCCGTTAATAGCAAAAAGCACTCAATGGGAGCTGCCGGAAGTCATAGGCTTTATTGAAATATCATCAAGCTTTTTAGTAAATACCGCTCGCAATAAAATCCTTAATGCTACCTACTCTGATTCTGAAAGAGGTATCGCATGGTCAAAATGGACACACAAAATACAAAAAAAATATGGCAATGCTATTGCCCGAATCTCTAGATGCGTTGTTTATCCTGAGTTGCGTGGACTTGGATTATCCACTGTTATTACCAATGCCGCATTAAAATTTACAAAAGAGAGGTGGCATATAGGTGGGCTTAGGCCAATATTTATCGAAATTACAGCAGAAATGCTAAGGTATTGGCCCTTTGTTGAGAATTGTGGTTTTTACTACATTGGAGAAACTGAAGGCAATCAGCATAGAGCAGCTAAAGATATGAAATATTTAATTGGTAAGACTATGCAGGCATCAAAGCTACCTCAGGGTGGTGGAGGGATAATGTCCCTTCAAAGATCTCATGCTATGCTGCTAACCG
>JABDIN010000010.1 GCA_013003715.1 Desulfobacteraceae bacterium
TCTCCACCCGGGCCAAGATCTTTTACCTGGAAGCACTCATCTTTGCCGGATGCCGGAACATTGAGGTGACCAACCTGGGCAATCCGTACCTGATGCCCCAGTTCAGCGATGCGGAGGAGCTGTTCCGCCATTTGCGCAGCGACCGGTTCAAGCAAAAATGCGTCCGCAAAGGGGTGAACTATGACGATCTGGTGCTCACCGCCATCACCATCCGCGAATCCGCCGTGGATCGGGCCATCCAGCTCCGCAAGGAAGGCATCGGCCCGGACCGTCTTCTCATGATGGTCTCCACCGAAGAGCAGCACCATTTCGCCAACTCCGGCACCACCCTGCCCGATTACTGGAAAGAGTGCGAGCGGGCCATTCAGAAGTGCAACGACGCCGGTATGAAGATGTGCGGTACCGTGAGCACCATCTGGGGCAGCCCCATAGGCGGTGCAACGGATATGAAGGACGCCGTGGAGTTCACCAAGCGCTGGCTGGAGATCGGCGCCTTTGATATCGAGCACGCCGATCATGACGGCAGCGCCTCGGCACCGGATGTCTACCGCTATTTTGCCATGATATTGGACGAAATACCCAATCCGGCATTCCATGTCGCCCATTTCCATGAAACCAAACGCGTGGCCGCGGCTTCCGTTCTGGCGGCGCTCCAGGCCGGTATTTCCCGGTTTGAAGCCACCATGGGCGGTTTGGGCGGGCAGCCCGCCAATTTCCTGGACGATTGTCCGGTGCCGGGAACCGGTGAGTATTACTACGATGATCCCCGTTATGTCGGCCTGGTCACCCTCGAAGACACCTTGGTACAGCTGGACGAAATGGGCCTCGAGCACGGCTGGGATGTGGATCGCGTGCTCTGGCTGGGGGGACGGCTGGAAAAAACCGTGGGTCACCGATTGCGCAGTGAGGCGGTGATCAATGGGCGGACTTTGAAAGAGGGACATATGAAATACGCCCGGCCCGGCCTTGACAAACTCAAGGAGAAGTTCGGTGAGAATCCCCGGCAACTCCTGCCATCGGATTGGGCGGACAAGGCGGTGCTGCCAGAGAAATACCTTTAGTCCCTCGCGGGGTGTTGGTTCGGTTGCGTTCGGTTCGAGTCACGAGGATGAGGTGCGCGGGTGAATTCGAGAATTACAAATGTCAAATTTTAAATTTCAAATGAACGGAATGCTGTCTGTTTTGATATTTGATCCGGGGAAGAGTGAGTTGAGGGGCTTTTAGTGGGTGTTGGTTCGGTTGCGTTCGGTTCGAGTCACGAGGATGAGGGGTGCGGGTGACTGCGAGATTTACAAATGTCAAATTACAAATTTAAAATGAACGGAATGCTGTCTGATTTTTGATTGATTGTTGACGGATAGAAGTAGATTCTTCATTCTGTCTTTATTGCTTTTACAAAAACCCCGCAGGGCTCCTGCGGGGTTTTTTGTATTAGTATTGTGCCCATCCAGAGATGGTGGATGGACACTATTATAACTGGATTGTCGACATTCATACGACCGACTCGGCTGAATCGCTATTGTAGTGTTGGGCGGATGGCGGAAAACAACACAATATTGTAGGTGGTTTTATTACGGAGTGAGTGCCACGATATCGATCAACCATATGAGAAGCTGAGAAGGCATCTGTAGTGGTTGCCTGAATGAAAGCCTCCCAATCGTCGAATTTTATATTAAAGGACAATCTTGCAAAGCGCTCAATCTGTTAATTGATCCATAAGCCTTGACAGACGTGGTTTTATGGGCTTGAATACTCTTTAATCGTTCGAGTTTCGCAGATTGATATTGCAAGGTTGTTCGTACGCCTTAATGTTTTTGCTATAAATCCAGCATTGTTGACTCTGTAGTGAAAAGGAGAAGCTTATGAAAACATTGATCAAAAACCGGGGATGTCGGGGAATTATTTTAGTGATTGCGGCAATTGGAGTTATCACATTGATCGGCGCTTGCGGTGGCGGCGGTGGGGGTGGCAGTGACGGATCGGAACTCCAGACCGGCAGCTTCATCGATGGCCCGGTGGCGGGATTGGCATACGAAACGGACACCCAGTCCGGAGAGACCAATACCGACGGCAACTTTTTTTACTTTGAAGGAGAAACTGTTCGGTTTTCTGTCGGAGATATCGAGATCGGCGAGGCAGCCGGGGCGGCAACGATTACACCGTTTGATCTGGCCGGCCTGACCCCACCCACCGCTGCCATCGAGATCTGTCGATTGGTAAACCAGTTCTACAATGCGAATTCCCCCACATTGTATAACAGGGTCGTTAACATCGCGGTGTTTCTGCAAACCCTGGACGAAGACGGCGATGCCGCCAATGGCATCGTGATACCCACAGGCATGCATACCCTTTCCACCGGGGTGACCCTGGATTTTGGCCAGTTTTTCTATGAGTTTACGGATGATATCAATTTTCGTCGACTCCTGGCCGCCGGCCGGTCCGACGGCCTATGGGGCGGTACCCGTGCGATTCGTAATCCGTTTTACGCAATTGACGCTTTGTATGCAGGATTGGGATTGACCCCGTCCATTGCGGCGGTGTCTCAAATTAAGTATGACGATAATGCCAACGGCACGGTGGATAAAATTGAAACTATAACCTATGACACCAACGGCAGTCCAACCCGCTATGAGGAGGATAGTGATGCCAACGGTACAGCCAATTCTATCTATACCTACACATACGATGCCAACGGCAACCAAATCCGCGATGAGGAAGACAGTAATGCCAACGGCACAGCCAATTCTATCTATACCAACACATACGATGCCAACGGCAACAAAACCCAGCAAGTATATGACAGTAATGCCAACGGCACAGCCAATTCTATCTATACCAACACATACGATGCCAACGGCAACCGAATACGCAGAGAATATGACAGTGATGCCAACGGCACAGCCAATTCTGTGGAGACCTACAGCTACGATACCAACGGCAACAAAACCCGCTATGAAGAAGACAGTGATGCCAACGGCACAGCCAATTCTATCTATACCTACACATACGATGCCAACGGCAACCGAATACGCAGAGAATATGACAGTGATGCCAACGGCACAGCCAATTCTGTGGAGACCTACAGCTACGATGCCAACGGCAACCAAACCGGCATTGAATATGACAGTGATGCCAATGGCACGCCAAATAAGATTGAAATTTACAACTACACAAATGTAAACCGGTGGAGAGTGTTGTTTAGATTCGATTAATATATAAAGATTGGTTCAGGCATTATACCTGTATAGATCCAGCATTGTTGACTCTGTAGTGAGAAGGAGAAACTTATGAGAGCATTGACCAGGAACCCGGGCAGAGGGAAATTTTTTTTAATTTTGGCGGCCGTGGGCATTGTTGCATGGCTGGGCGCGTGCGGCGGCGGCGGTGGTGGCGGGGGTGGTGGCGGGGGTGGAAATCCCCCTTCCATCGTATCGAGTGTGCCCGAGGACGGGGCTACAGGGGTCAAGGTGACCACCTCCCAGGTCCGGATCACCTTTTCGGAAAGTATCGATGACAGTTTTACAGATGCCATGGTTGTTGGCACTTTTGTTTTCGAAGAGGAATTGATGTTCTCGTTAGGCTATAACTTGATGAAATACCTCAGTTATGACGATGCCACCCGCACCCTGACCATTGACCTCCTGGGATTCAGGGATTATGAATTTATAGGTGAATCCTTTGGGGCCGGTTTTTTCGGCAGGTACCTCGAATGGGATAGCGAATACCGCATCGTGCTTTCGGGGATCAAGGACAATAACGGCGAGGAGATGCCGCTTTCTTACATTTCGTTCAAGACATTCAGGAATCCGCAATATCGTAAAATAAATTATACCGCCACCGGCGATCAGTCCGGTTATGAACAAGACACTTACGACGGCAATCATAACCTCACCGTGGAGGTGGATAGTACCGGAATCGGGGGCGATGCGACCTGGTTCACCGCGGATGACACTAAAACCGGATACACCGGCCATGCCTATGATACGGACGGGAACCGGACAAAGAGCATCGAATATAACGACATCGGTTCCGATTTGATCTGGTTCACTCCCGATGATATCGTGCATGATTATGAATCCAATGAGTATGATGCGGAGGGTAACATGATACGGCGGGTTTATTATGACAATCCGGGATTGGATACCGACTGGTTCACCACCGATGATGTGGTGAAACGGTACACCACCTTTGCCTATAATACCTTTGGCCTGATGACGCAGGTGTTCACATACGACTCGCCGGGTGGGGACGCCGTGTGGTTCAACACTGATGATGTGGTTTCTACCGCCGCAAGCCTGAATTATAATGATTTCGGTGTTTTTACATATTTTATCAGTCATAACGATCCGGGTGCTGATGCGGAGTGGTTTACCTCCGATGACGGTATTGGCAGCTACATGGGTTGGGACATTAATGACCGGAATTACCGCGTGTCCAGGGGGCAGTTCACTGCACCTGGTACGGACGGGATCTGGTTTACATCAGATGACTTGTTTACCGGATTTCTTCATATGGAATACGATGCCAATGACAATTTGATCCGATTCACTTTCTACAATGGCCTGGGGGCGGATGGCGACATGTTCACACCTGATGATGATATCGATGGATATCGTGAATTTACCTACGACGTGGACGATGATGCCACACGAATGACCATGGTTTCCGACCCGGGCGGGGATGCCGTATGGTTTAACGATGATGATGTGCCGGCTCAGTATTCCGACATTGAGTTCAATGATAATCATTTTGTCGAGCGATCGATCGAATATAGCGGACCGGGTGGTGATCTGGACTGGTTTACCGTAGATGATCCCATCGATGAATATCAGGAATGGACCTATGACGGCGCCGGTCAGCTGCTTCAGCAAACCAAGTATGATGGTATCGGCGGAGACCTCACCTGGTTTACCACCGATGATCAGGTGACCAATTATACGGAGTTCAGTTATGATTCGGATGGCAACCGGCTGGACGCCTTCTGGTATGTTGATCCGGGACCGGATGCTATCTGGTTTAATTCCAATGATATCCCCAATGAATCGTATGAGTATCATACCGGGTTTTGATCCAAAATCGAATCATCCGCACAACACGATCAACAGGACCGGTGCCGAGCACCGGTCCTGTTCTTTTATGCCCCCGCCATGATCAAATCGTTTCCGGTGTCAAGAAAAGGCCGTCCCGGCCGATAATAAATTTTATAAGGACTTGGGGTTAGGTTCCATCTGCTGAACATAAATACTGCTGAATAGATCACCTCTGCGTTGACACCGCTCCCGACTCGATTCTCCGGCCTCGACCATGATGCCTTGGTTATTTCGCTTCCCAAGTTCCTGAATTGACATTATAAAATTTGGAATATTAGACGGTTTCATGAATATTCGTAAAAAACTGATCGTGATGCTGGTGGTGATGTTATCGACCCTTACCCTGGTCGCCGGCCATCAGATCTATAGCTACCGGAGCGCTCACCGAGAACTGACCAAATCTTCACGGGCCGTATTTGAGCTCAGGAAAGCGCTGGAAATCCGTATATACATCCAATTGCAGATAAAAGCCGCCATGGAATACCTTGTAACGGCGGACGAATTCTATAGACAGAAATCGGAAACTTATACCATCGCCACCCGTGATGCCTTGCGGTTATGGGAGGTATATGCAAGCGGTGATGAGGGGGGTGGCGTTGATCCGGATGCCGATGATATTGAACGCCTGCAGGTGCTGGCAGCCAACTTCGAGCAAGTGGTCGAAATGGAAAAATCGGCGTTTGCTTCGATGGTATCCGGGCTTACGGGCGCCCCTCGTGAGACGGTTCGAAAGCGCTTTATGGACCTGGTGGACAATACCGTGGAGCACATGATCGAATCGTCCGTGGCCGATCAACTCAGTGCAGTGCAGTCATCGTATTTCAAGGTGGTCTCCGCCGTTGGCGCATTATCTTGGGTGTCCAGGGATGGTCGAGCCAAAGCCGATGCGTTCCGGGCGGCCCTTGAAGACCTGCTTTCCCTGAGCAACGCGCATTATTACATTGTCCGTCAGTTCCGAAGCCTTCCACCATTTTATCCCGCCGGTACCCATGATAATGATTTTATTAAATACGGTGCACTTGCCCGAATCGACTTGGAAAAGTGGCTCGCACCCATTGAAAACAGTCCGGGAAATGATGTGACCGGCGAGGTCGTGGATACTGACGGGAAATCAAATAATGTGATAAATCTCTATGCGGTAATCACCGATTCGATCATCCGGCAACACGAGTTATTCGAAGTGGCGGACCGGGAAAACATGACCGGTGGTGTATTGACGCCCGGACTGAAACCCATCAGTGATCACGCCTTGAACAAGATCCTGATGGCCGCATTTGACAATGAAATGGAGAAGATCAACTCAGCCCATGCCGACCTTCAACGGTATGTCCGCAGCAGAGGGTTGATGGGGATCAGTACCATGGGTCTTGTTGTTGCCACCATCGTGTTTTTTTGGCTGAGTATCATTTACAGGCTATACCATTCCATAAAAAAGCTCATTTTATCCACCGCCAATGTTTGCAGCGGAAATCTCGACTATCGGACCCGCCTGACCGGAACCGACGAGTTCAGCCAGATGGCCGATAGCTTTGATGAGATGACAGCATCACTGCAACGTTCTGATCACCAGCTAAAATCACTCAACCGTGAGCTGGAAGCCCGGATAAAAGACCGTACCGCTGAGCTGGCCGAAACGGTATTCAACTTGAAATCCGAAATCGCCGTCCGTCAACGCACCGAGCACCAGCTTAAAGAGGCCAAACGGGACGCCGAGGCGGCCAGTGAAGCGAAAAGCCTGTTTCTGGCGAATATGAGCCATGAAATCAGGACACCATTGAATGGGGTCATCGGCATGACGGGGCTGGTTCTCGATACCCAACTCAATCCGGAACAACGGGATTGGATCAAAACGGTACAGGTCAGTGGTCAAGCCCTACTCTCCATCATCAACGATATTCTGGATTACTCGAAAATCGAGGCCAATCGTTTGGATATGGAGAATATCAAGTTTGACCTCAGGGTCACCATGGAAGATATGGCGGATATTCTGGCCGTAACCGCCGGCGCTAAAAATATTGAATTTGCCAGCCTGATCGAAGACGAGGTTCCCGCCCTGTTGAATGGGGATCCCGGCCGGTTGCGTCAAATACTGATCAATCTGGCCAACAATGCCATCAAATTCACCGAAAAAGGTGAAGTTGCCGTGCATGTCTCCCTGGATTCGGAAACAAGCGACCATGTCATGCTGAAGTTCAAGGTGATTGATACGGGTATCGGCATTCCGGAACACCGTATCGGGGATCTGTTCGATTCTTTTTCCCAGGTGGACGCATCCACCACGAGAAAATATGGCGGAACCGGATTGGGACTGGCGATATCCAAAAAATTGTGTGAGATGATGGGTGGCCGGATAGGTGTCTCCAGTAAGGAAGGCAAAGGCACTACATTCTGGTTTACCGCGCGACTTGAAAAACAGACGGGGACGACCATCGAACATGCCGGATTGCCGGCCACCGGAAACGGTCAACGGGTTCTCATTGTCGACGACAACACCACCAATCGAGAAGTGTTGAAAGGAATGCTCGGACTATGGGGGTACCATTTTGATGAAGCGTCAAATGCCGAAAAAGCCCTGGCCATGCTTCAACAGTCCGAAGCAGATGGCAACCCATTTGACATTGCCCTTTTGGATATGCAAATGCCGGGAATGAACGGAGAAGTCCTGGGTGAAAAGATAAAGCAAGATCCGGTGCTAAGTTCCACCAAACTACTCATGCTCACCTCCATGGGAATGATCGGTGATGCCGCACGGTTGAAAGATATCGGATTTGCGGCATACCTCTCGAAGCCGATCAAACGTTTTCAACTATATGATTGCCTGATAGCCGTTTCAAAAGAGACATCGGATGGCGAGGCGGGTTCGAATAAAGAAATAGTGACCAAACACTCGATATCCGATGCCCGCAAACAGAAAATCCGCATACTCGTTGCTGAAGACAATATCGTTAACCAGAAGGTGATCCGGCTCATTCTTGAAAAGCAGGGATTTCGTGCCGATCTTGTGGCGAACGGACTTGAGGCGGTGAAGGCGCTTGAAATGATGCCCTACGATCTCGTACTGATGGATGCCCAAATGCCGGAGATGGACGGATTGACAGCAACCCGGATCATCAGGGATCCTGCATCGCCGGTAAAAAATCACACCATTCCTATCATTGCATTAACCGCCAATGTCATGAAAGGTGATCGGGAGATATGCATCGAAGCGGGGATGGATGACTATATCCCCAAACCCGTAGATGCCAAAATGGTGGCTGAGAAAATTATGCGGTGGGCTCTTGATTTTCCACATACGGCGGAACCGGTTGCAAACCACTACCCGGTGACTGATGGCGGAGACACCATTTGATTTCCGGTCTATCCACTATAATCACCTGATACTGCAGGCCGTGAAAGACTTCGGTATCAATTTTATGTGATTTTTCGATAAAGATCCCGTGTTTTCGTAGAAAGAGTTGCATTCAACTTTTGTTTCAGAACAGATTCACAGGTGTGGTATATCCGCTTGATCTCCGCTAGGTCGCCAAGGCGGGAGTGACAATACATGATGCGCCGATAGAACTCCTCCTCCAGATCATCTGTCCGTAAGCCTGTTTGATATCGGGCAAGCGCTTCTCTGAAATTCTTTTTGTTCTCGAGCGCTTTCCCGCTTTGCAAAAGTATGTGAAGGTATTGTTTCTTGAATTTTTCCCGGGCGAAAAGTATTTCCGGGCTCCATTGCTCATCGGCAAGAAAAGGTCCCTTGTACAAGTCAATGATTTTTTCCGTAATCATTCCCGAGTTTCCTTTATCGCTCCCTCGGTTTGCTGCCTTGTATTCCGATAGATAACGATGAAATTCGAGGGCGTCCACCCGGCAATATTTGCGGTTTAAACTGATTTTACCTTCTGTCAACCGGATCAACTCCTTGTTTCCCATAAATTCCCGCAGGCGGTTCAGCGTCGTGGAAAAAGAGTTTGCCGCCAGATCACCGTCCGCATCGGGCCAGAGGGCGTCAATGATTCGTTCTTTACGTATGTCGGTCCCGCCCGAAGCAATTATGACTTTCAGCATGTTCAGTCGTTTCTGATTCACTTTACCGGAGATACGAATCGGTTCACCATTTTTTGTCATACAAAAACCGCCAAATACCCGGATTTCTATTAAAAACGGCCAGTTCGTGGGTATGTGCGCCTCGTCGGACGGTGTCAGCCGCAATTTATAGATCATCTTCTTTACATAATCCGGTTCGATACCATGGTCCAGTGCCTCGGCACACAAGCGCGAATACATCCGGGGGTGCCACCACCAGGGTATCAATATGTAGTTATGTTTATTGGCAGATTTCAAAGCCCGTTTTAAGAATGAGAGCCCCTTCTTCTCTTTTTGATCGTTCACGTAAATATACGCCCCGGCCATTTGGCTGGCATATGTCAGCAAGGGACTTTTGACCTCCCGGCTCATCCGAAGGGCTTGTTGAATCTGCGCTTTAGAGGCTTTTACCTGTTGATCCTCAACTAATGCCAGAGCATGTGTGACCGTGCACACGATCTGCAAAAATCGTATTCCTGATTTATTTGCCATGTCCAGAGATAAAAAAGCATGTCTCACCGCATTTTCTCTCTCCTTTTCAATGAGATATCGAGTGCTTAGTGCTTGATAATACAAATGCAGAAATTTGTTGCGACCAGTGATTGTTTTTTTCATTCTATTAAAAAACTTTTTTGCGAGTGAAGGCGAATCCGATATCATAAAGAGGAAGGAGGCCAGATTCAGAAGAAATTGGCTATGGGTTTGAAAGCCCGAACGCTCAGCCAGCCGGAGCGACTGGTTCAATTCATTAACCGCGGTATCGATATCCACTTCGATCCAGAGGGATATGTAAGCCCTCACCAAAGCCTGTGTAACATTCCAGCTCGGTAAATTTTGGTGATCCGCTGCCACCTGGTCAAGTTTTTGGGCGCAGAGCCTCGCCAGATCGAATTCGCCCATATAGTAGTGAAGCAGGACAATGGACATGTAGACCGGTGTCAGGCTTTCCATGTCACGTTTCTCCTGTATAATCGACCACACGCGGTCCAACCAGTATCTTATTTTCGGATGACCGGGATACAGCGCCCCGAGAATCGAGAAGTAACTGATCACCACCTGGGTTTCGATCTCAGGCGTAGGATAGTCATAGTCGGGTCCGACATGTTCATCGAACCAATCGAGCAATGGTTGAAAGGTTTTATAGCTTTCAAATTCGAAAAAGATGCAGCCGACTTGGCCCGACCAGGATAATAGCTGACCGGTCATGTCCTGGTTGGCACCAAACAATTCAAAAGCTTTTCTGAAGTATTTTTCCGATGTGGCGTGGTCCCATGGGTAACGGCATGATCCGGACCAAAATAAAAGCCATGGGTTTTTGTGAATATATTGATCCGGGAGCCATCCCAACCATTTTTCTAGCGTTTTATGCCTGGCCTGTACCATAAGCAAGAATGCCTGTTCCAGTATCAGTCGGGCCAATTCCGTCGTCTGTTTCGCTTCATGATGCAGATTAGCCGCTTCTTCGATCATGCCGCAGGCCTCATATATAGCGGCAGCCTTCAGGCGAAGATGCGTGATCTCCTCTTCGGAGAGCATGGACCGGCCTTGTCTGATTAAAAAGTCTCGGAATAATGGGTGATACTGGAATATCGAGTCGTGCTCAGTATAACTTTCGATAAAATATCGCTTGGTTCTCAGCTCCTGGAATATTGCCTCACTATTCAAATCACCGGTCAGTGCTTCGGCGATTTCTAATGTGACCTGTGAAAGGACCGCGGTTTTGACCAAGAACAATTGTGTTTGTAAGTTTGATATTTGAAATAGTTCGGTCAGAAAATAATTAAAAATATCCTCCGGTAAGGATTCGCCGAGGTTGTTTCCCCGGATGATGCCGGCGTCGACACTTCTCAAAAGCAGTATAATGCCGGCCGCCCACCCCATGGATCTGTCGTATATCTTTTTAGCCAGATCAGGATGAATGGAAACAGCGGATTTTTTGTTTGTCAATTCGAGCAGCTCTTTTCGGGTAAAGGCCAGGCGGTCTGAACTGATCAGACGTAAACGGTTGTTGGCGGTAAGGCCTGCAAGCTGGGGCGGCGGATCAAGCCGACTGAGGACGATGACGTGGACGTTGCCCCCGAGCCCATCCATGCAGGCATTAAATATCTCATGGAACTCGGAATCCAACGGTAATTCGTGGTAGTTGTCAAAGACGATGTAAAAAGGCGAAGGCAGATGTAGGGATAATAATTCGAAAAAACGTTGTGAAAAAACAGTAATGCCATATTGGTAATCAGGTTTTGGAAGCGACAATTCTATTTTATCTCCCACCGCAGTTTCCAGGGATTGAACCAAATAGTGAAAAAATACAGATGAGTCCTCATCTCCCGGATCCATCCGGTACCAGATATTCGGAATTTTTGAAATATTCAGGAAAGATGCGGCCAATGTGGTTTTGCCGGACCCGGCCATTCCGGATATCCAGGAAATCTGAAAATGATGTTTATCCTTCAATATTTTGAACAACCTGTTGCGATCGACAATATCCGGGAGGGACGGCGGGCTGAGTTTGCTGATACGGTTGATTGTTCCGGCCGGGTATCCATGTGTCATGATAAGCCTTCCTTGTTCAAATGCCATTCCATAAACGATCACGTTTGACAGCTCATTGTTCAGTCAATCTGTATTTCGACTTTGTCTGAAATGAGAACGGATTATTGTCGCATACAATAAAACAGAGAAAAACTGAGAGTTGTTTGGATGACAAATACCAGATGAAAAGTACGCCATCCTCCCCAGATTCAGGTTTACTATAAAGAACAGTTATCCGGACGGCAAATGTTTTTTTGAAAGTGTAACACAAAGGTAACCAAATACCTGATATTCGCTATCCATGTGTCAGTGGATCGAGTGCAGTATAATTTATTGAATGGAAATTTTGACACCAATATTTTTTTCATAGTGTAACACAAACGTAACCCTGGGTCAGATATTTGAAATCAGGTGCCAGCGGACCAAGTGCAATCTGCATTGCGACAGGTCTCCTTGTTTCGGTGCGGAGACTTTCCGTTGATTGAGCAACAGAAGGCACGGAGTGATTTTAATCGACATTTACTGGGATAGATTCGATGCATTGTTACATTCTGCATATTTATCGGCAGGACCCACTAAATCCGGAGAACATCGCCGGGATAGTGGAAATCGTGGAGAGCGATCAGAAAATAGCCATTAAAAATATCGGAGAATTGACTCAAATCATTATTAGGGCAGGGAACGAATCGGACAGGGAGGCGGGATTTTATGGGGATATGGATCTGTTTCGGTAATGTGATTTGGGTGGATGAAACCACCGATCCCCGTGGACCTTTGGTGCAACTGGAGGGGATGAATCTTCAGGTGGTCAACGGCGAGGGCAGTGCGGCGAGAGCCAATGCGCTTGGCAAGCTCATCGTCGGGTATGACGAAGCAAATTACGAAGCGGAGATCAGTCGCTGTTCGGGTGGCCGGTATGCGGATCAATCCATTTGCGAAAATATAGGAGCGACCTGGAGCCACACCCATAAATCGGGCTCCCATTACCTGGTGACGGGCGCCCAAAACAATTATTCCCAATACGGCGGTTTAGTGGCTGGATTTCAGAACTTTACGACTTCGAGCTATAGCCACCGCCACCGGTGGATCCGGCAGCACCGTCACCGGCGACTATAGCCGCGTCAGCGGTAGAAATAAACGCACTGTATATGGCATTCACAACTGGGTGGCTGGTAGCTTACTCGAGGAGGAATAGCCCCGATCGGACGATGACCGGCGCACATTCAAAAATCACGAAGTTGTCTCAATTCGGCGAGGATAATCGTGACTGACCCAAAAATAGGAAATGCGGTGTGTCTTAAACCGGGGTTATTAAGGGAAAAATCTAAAATTGTGTAACCGCCTGTCCGGTTTATCCAATGAGGCCGGCAGCTTTTTAAACCATTATAACAAGGAGTATTCCGACATGAAATTATTCAATCACATTTTGACGCTGACCTCGATTATTCTCGTTTTAACCCTGAATACAGTCCGCGCCGGTGAGCTTGCCATCCCCAATGCATTTACCGCCGGAACGCCGGCCGTGGCGGATGAGGTCAATGCCAACTTTGACTCGGTGAAGATCGCCGTGGATGACAATAACAGCCGCATCGCTGATCTCGAAGCGGCTCTGGTCGCTATGCAAAAGACTATTTCTACCCAGGCGTCCACCATCGAGAGCCTGCAAAACAACCTTGCTGCTGTAAAAGACAGCCATGTCATGGGTCTGAATCCCTATATTACCGTCGATGAGAACTTTGATGGCCGCGGGCCCTTGGTGCTATTGACGGGGGTGAACCTCCAGGTGGTCAACGGCGAGAACAGCACGAACACCAGCAATGGTCTCGGGAATATCATTATCGGATATGATGAGGTGAATGATTACTCAGGTATATATCGCTGCTCGGATGGTCTCAAACCGGATCAGCAAAGCTGTGAAGCGGCGGGAGAGACCTGGGATCACACATTCAGGACAGGATCGCATTACCTTGTTGTGGGCGCTGAACATAGTTATTCCCAATATGCTGGCATCGTGGCCGGCTTCCGTAATTTTGCCTTAGCCGACCATAGTACGATTACCGGCGGATCAACTAATACTGTTTCTATGAGGTACAGCAGCATCAGCGGGGGAGTCGACAACTATACTTTCGGTTGGTATAGCAGTGTCAGTGGAGGATATAGCAATAAGGCCGAGGGCAATACCAGCAGTGTCAGTGGTGGTCGTCTGAATACAGCCGGAGGTACCTTCGGCAGCGTCAGTGGTGGATCCGATCGTAGCGCAGCTGGCCAGGACGACTGGGCGGCAGGTAGTCTGCACGAGGAGATGTAAACCGGTCCGAATACGCTAAAAATCATATATAATAAGGAGTATGATGATGAAAATACAAGTACCGATCCGGTGTATCAATAAGATCGTTCTTCAGTGCGTGTTGCTCCTGTTGCTCACGGTATTTGTGATCACCGGTTGTGGCGGTGGAGGCGGAGGAACCTCAACACATCCAGATGGTGATGCCGCCGGGATGTGGGATGAGATGAACTGGGACGAGATGAACTGGCAGTAATATCATAACTGCGGGTATGCAGGGGGTGGAAATCTTCGCATACCCGCAGGATATAGAAGCTTGGGAGCCTGATCGATGGCATATCTCCATCACGGATTCCGCCTTGGACCATCTGGTCGGCGGCTCTCAGTATCTTTTTTATTGGACACTATGGTTTTCTGGTGTATAAATTATTGAGGACCACATAGCACAGAACCGTCGGATATGCTGCCGGGTGTGATATGCCGGTGGAAATCCACGAAATCACCTGCTCAGACACCTCCAGTCGGCCATCTATGCGTTTTTTAAAGTGATCACTTTAAAGAGGAGATGACATTGACGACAATTGGAAAAACAATTTTTAAAACAAGCCCGATATTGTTCATCGCTGGTGTGTGCTTTGCCTTGATCCTCATCCAGGTAATGGGTTGTTCGGCTTCTGATGGAACGATACTGCCTGAACAGGCGGTGGTGCCTGATCTCGTGATCACACTGAAGGCGGACAAACGGATTTATGACCGGAATGAGGAAATTCATTGGCTGGTGGAATATGCAAACCGAGGTGATAAACCTATTCGCATTCTGGTTGATGAGGTATTCATCGGCAGTAATTTCTCATGCCTTGACTCATCCGGCAACATCATCCCGGTGAGTGGGGGGTATAATACCTGGTCGCCCAAAGCCGGTCATTTTACCGGCCGGACCTATCTGCTGGCGTCCGGGAAAGTTCTGGCCCTGAAAATAGACGCTTTAGTGGATGACAAGTACGACATGGTCTGCGCTGAGATGAATTCGCGTGGAGAAGGCACGGATTTTCAGGATTTTAAAAAAAGGCTCAACCTCCCACCGGATTATCCGGACAAATATATTTCGGCCGGCCGGCGGTTGTCCTTGGACAAACCCGGAGATTTCAGCTTTCAATGGGTTTATAAGGCCGGTGAGAGAGACAAAGAATGGATATTCAGTGGTGCTCCTGATGAATCCTCCGTGGAAAACCTCTGGTTTGGCCAAACAAGTTCAAACATTGTGGAGTTGACAATCCGATAATAAAGAATTCAATATGGCTCACTTGAAATAAACCGTAAAATTTCATTTTCAACTACCATATTAAACAAACAGACTTTTTGTGAGACGACTATTATGCTCCCTGAAATGACTTTTTATCCATTTGGAGGACGATATGCGATGGTTCAAGTTGATTCTTACCATGATCATGTTATTTCTGCTTCCCCTTGGGGCCTGCCTTGCCGAGACGGGCTCATTTGTGGGAGAGTGGCAGAATACGGACCTGCAAACCAGAGGTGTTACCCGTATGGTAATCACCGTCACCGGCAACACCCTGAACGTGCAGACCTGGGGAAGTTGTCATCCCATTGATTGCGACTGGGGTAAAGTTGTCGGTCGTAGTGCTTCCAACAACCGATTAACGGTTGTCTACAATGAAGAGAACATCGAATCAACAATGTGGTTGACGCTTTCGGATGAAAACCATATAGAGATAAAAGAGAAAATACATTTTACCGACGGCAATAGCCGGCCGGATAGGACAACCATATACCAATTCGAGCGGGTCACAGACGGTGTGAATGGATATACCCCCCGCCCCGGCAGCGCTGAACGCAAAGCCATTCTTGATGGTTTGCGTGCTTGGCTTAAAGACAAGCATGGCATCGATGCTGTTTTTGTGGTCATTAAATTGAATGTGCAAAACGGGTTTGCAACTACCCATGTGCTCCCTCAGTCAAAAGATGGATCGCAACACTACGAGGATATCGTTGCCGCGTTAAAAAAAGATAAGGATCGGTGGTCGGTGGTTGAGATTTTGAATACGCACAGTAATGCAGAAGATGATTCGGGCGATCCATGACTTATACTAAACGTTATGGCTTTTTTTACCAACACCTTTTAGGTCTCTGGTGTTGATCTTGGTTTTTTTTCTGGTAAAAAGGGTGTGTCCCCGGACCTGCAGGTCGTCATGCCCGTAAGTTCGCTTTTTCTTCCATCGGTGGACGACATTCCGGCTAAGGTTTGCCGTTGACGACGGCAGTGCCTTTCAGGGCTGAGAGGTCCAAAGTTCCTTCCCATACGGGCCTCCACTTGTTCTCAATGCCTCGTAATATGTTCAACCGGATCCTGCCTTGGGGTATCGCCTCGATGGTGGCGGCAAAGTCGAACATGCACTTACATCGGCACCAGCCTGAAGGTGGTTTAGGCGCACTCTTTTCCCTGATAGTGTAGACCTTGTCTACCAACTCAATTTCGATGCTGTTTTCTCCACAGCAGTTTAGCGAAACGCTCTCATTTCTGATTTCAAGAATTTTAGTACCCCTATCATACGTCCAATACAGGACTTCGGCATCGCTATACGAATCGGCCCGTGCTTCTGAAATGTTATCCTCTTTTAGCTCAAATCCCCCACAACCGCTGACTCGCTGCTGATACCTTAATGGGAAAACGGGGTCGCCGGAACAACCGTTCGCCAATACCAAGTTACCAAAGAGCACCGCAATGACAACGAATATCTTCCACGGCGCCTTGCTATCGTTTGCTTTCATCTGCGCTCTCCTTTCGGTTATTCGTGTTGTTGAAATCCGTGAAAAAGGCCGGCATGGAGAATACATTCCGCATTGCTTTTTGTCATATTATATAGCAATAAAACAGAAGAGAGGCAATGCTCGGTTCGATAACCGCACCTTAAAGGCATTGTTGGAACCGCGGTTGGGAGCATTGATTGACCGTACTTTATGGCTGATAACCCTAAACGACGTCCAATTCGCCGATTTCTTTGCGTATAGGACAGACAAAGGCCTGAAATGAACTCAAATACCTTCTTGTACCTCAGTCGTCAGGATGTCGAAACCGTCGGTCTGCCCATGTCCGATATTATCGATGCACTGGAAAGCATGTTCAGAGAGAAAGGGGAGGGCCGTGTGGAGATGCCTCCCAAGCCCGGTATCCATACCCGCAAAGATGCCTTTATCCACGCCATGCCGGCTTATATTCCGAAGCTTGAGGCCGCCGGGATGAAATGGGTTTCCGGATACCCTGATAATCAGCGGAAAAAACTGCCCTACATCAGCGGCCTTCTCATCCTGAACGATCCTGAAACCGGTATCCCCATCGCCATGATGGACGCCACCTGGATCACGGCGCAACGCACAGGCGCTGCAACCGCCATTGCGGCCACGTATCTGGCCCGGCCTGACAGTTCGCGTGTCGGCATCATTGCCTGTGGTGTTCAAGGCAGAAGCAATCTTGAAGCACTCTCATGCACGTTCGGGATCAAAAAGGTAAAGGCGTTTGATATAGATCCTGCGGTTGCCACAACATTTGCGGACGATATGGCTGATCTCGTGAATGCTGAAATAGAGGTTGTGAACGCTCCCAGGGCTGCGGTTGTCGATATGGACATTGTGGTTACCAGCGGTCCGATACTGAAGAAGCCCACCCCGCTGATCGATGCCGATTGGCTGGCCGAAGGGGCGTTCGCCAGTCCGGTGGATTTTGATTCCTACTGGAAAGGTGATGCGCTTCATCAGGCGGACAAACTGGCGACCGACGACCTGTCCCAAATGGCTTACTATCGCAGGGCCGGTTATTTCAAAGACACCCCGCAACCCTTTGCCGATCTCGGAGAAATCGTATCGGGCCGGAAACCGGGGCGGGAGGCTGACGAAGAGCGTACGATCTGTATTAATCTCGGCATTGCTTTGGAAGATATGGCAACAGCCGTCATTATCTATAAAAAGGCCAGAGAGATGGGGATCGGCCGGGAGCTGCCCTTGTAGACCGCATGTTTTTCCGAACCAGTGCCGGCCAAAACTCTACCCGGTACCGGGGTGTTTTTTTCCATTGAACTGTGAAATGGTTAATTCTCCATTCCGTATTAACGAGTTAAAATTTGATTTTCATATCTCCCAATTTCGTCAAGGTATCCCATGGACAGCAAAGACGACGATTTGAAAAACAGCGCTTTACCCAAAAGTGACGACCTGCATTTTTTCAAGGCATTGTTGGACGATATGGTCACATTTGTCGCGGTGTTGGATCCAAGCGGGACAGTGATTTTTGTAAACAATACGCCACTTGATTTGGCGGGTGTTACTCTGGATGAAGTAAAAGGGAAAAAATTCTGGGATGCACACTGGTGGTCATACGCTGATGATGCCCGCAATACGATTAAACATGATGTTCAGGTGTGTGCGGCAGGAGAAAGCCTGATTCATGAAATTCAAGTACGGCTGGCGGATAACTCGTTAATATGGATCGAATATAGCATGCACGCCATATTCGATCAACAGGGGAATGTGATCTATTTAGTGCCGGAGGGGCGCGATGTTACGGATCGCAAAAAACAGGAAGAGTTGCTCCGTCGCAGTCAAAAGATGGATGCGCTGGGAA
>JABDIN010000015.1 GCA_013003715.1 Desulfobacteraceae bacterium
CATAAAAAAACCATTGTCGTTTCCGGCAATGGTTTTTTTATTTTCATATGGGGTGAGTGATGGGACTTGAACCCACGGCCACTTGGGCCACAACCAAGTGCTCTACCAACTGAGCTACACCCACCATAGGTGAAGCCGTTTTACTACCAAAACGGGAACCACATTTCAACAATAAAAGCGTGATCATTAAAAATTATATTGTACCACTCCTGGAAAGTACCAGGAAAAGTAGCATTATAGAGAATGGTTAATTAGTTGGTTGGTTACTTGGTTGAATGGTTGATTGGTTTTAATGCAAATGACAAAATCCAAATGCCAAATGGTGGAATGCTGTCGCTTTTAGAATTTCTTTATTAACAAAGCCGTCCTTATAATTTGGATAGAATACCTTCAATTGAAAATTGAGCTTTGTCATTTGACATTTCCTGCGACATTACCTGTGAAATTGCCTGTTTTCATCGGATCCGATTCCAACCGCATCATTTTTACATGCGTTTGCCCTGACCCGGGCCGCCCTAGCTATTGACGCTTGGGATATTTCCATTATATTCTACCCCAGTTTCTTTGCGAAATCGTCGACATCAATTTTTCCCACGATATCAAATTGATAACATCAATGACGGGTCTAAATCGCATGGTAACCGAATTGACCAGCCATCATTACCGGCACATCAGACAATTAAATGAGGGTTCGGGGCGTTTTTTATTGAAAGCAGGTGGCAAGCGGGTTGGATGATTTTTCAGCACGCTTGTGCATTGTCTGAATGCGTTAGGAATCGTTGGTAAAAAACAGGGCAATGGAGACATGTTCATTTGCGTGTGTTGCGTCAATGCATGTAACCATTTTAAAATATACATAAAATACAGTTTTTTAGCTACGAGTCCTTGCGCATGAGTTTGCACAACGGAATGAAAAATTATCCAGCACGCGGCTCAATGGGAAAATTTTCCTGCCCCCTCAATTCAATGTAAACCATAGGGACATCAATTGAATAAATCACAGATTTTCATCATCAGGGCCATACTCGGTGTCGTGTTCGCCGTTATTCTCACACGGTTTTTCTATCCGGATGTTGCAATTCATTATGTGGCGGGACTGGGCGCCATCCTGGTCGGTCTTGCGTATTTCGCTGAATATTTAAGGGGTCGGAAAAACCGGTGAAATAAGACCCCTGCCTGAGAACGACTTACAATTATCCAATGGTTCTGTCATAAACGAAAGAGGTCGGACACGTGGAACAGTTCATTTTAGGGACAGCCGGGCATATTGACCATGGCAAGACAAGCCTGATCAAGGCAGTGACCGGTACGGATACGGATCGCCTCAAAGAGGAAAAACTGAGGGGGATCACCATTGAATTGGGCTTTGCATCCATGACCCTGCCCAGCGGCCGCCATGTCGGCGTGGTGGATGTGCCGGGCCATGAAAAATTTGTAAAGAACATGGTGGCCGGGGCCACAGGGATCGATATGGTGGCAATGGTCATTGCGGCGGACGAGGGAGTGATGCCGCAAACCCGTGAACACATGGAAATTTGTGCGCTGCTGGGTATTCAGCACGGTGTGGTGGTAGTCTCCAAGATCGATATGGTCGATGAAGAGTGGCTGGAACTGGTCAAGGACGATATCGCCGAATTCACCCGGGGAACCTTTCTCGAAAACGCGCCGATGGTGCCGGTATCCGCGGTAAAAAAGAAGGGTCTGGATGACTTCATCGCTACGATAGATGATCTGAGCAAGGGCATTGCCACGCGAAAACCATCAGGGATATTCCGGTTGCCGGTGGATCGTGTGTTTTCCATGAAGGGTTTTGGTACCGTCATCACCGGCACCATGATTTCCGGCAGCGTCTCGGTTGGCGATACCATTATGATTTATCCATCGGAAATCACCTCCAAAGTCCGCGGTATCCAGGTACATAACAAAAGTGTGGACACCGCCGGTGCCGGCGCCCGAACGGCGGTCAATTTCCAAGGCCTGGACAAGGAATCCGTACGTCGTGGCGAGATATTGGCCAAAAAGGATGCGCTGCGGTCAAGCTACATGACGGATGTGTATCTCACCTATTTAAAAAGCAATAAAAAGCCGATTAAAAACCGTACGCGGGTGCGGTTTCATACCGGCACCAGCGAAGCGTTGGGCAAACTGATTCTTCTGGACCGTGATGAACTGGCGGCCGGAGATGCAAGTGTCGTTCAGGTCCGTCTGGAAGCACCCGTGGCGTTGATTAAGGATGACCGGTTCGTCATCCGCAGCTATTCACCGGTAAGAACCATCGGCGGCGGACAAGTGCTCGATCCCATCCCGCCCAAACACAAACGGTTTCATCAGGACATCTCCGACGGCCTCATGGGATTGATAGACGCCGCTGCCGAGCAGGTCATCCCCTACCATCTGAACGCATCCCGGTATCTCGGGGTTTCGTTCAATGAATTGCTATTGATGACGAACCTGCCGGAGAAACAATTAAATCAATTGCTCCAGGGCATGTTGTCGAAAAAAGAGGCTATCCTCGTCGATAAAGATGCCCGGATCTATATTCATGGCGACAATTTTAACGGGCTCATCAACCAGCTCGTTGCGTATGTGGCCGCATATCATGAACGCCATCCGCTGAAATCCGGTATTTCAAAAGAGGAGCTGAAATCCAAGTTTTCCAGGAATCGGTCCGATAAGGTGTTCACATTGGCCCTGAACCAGATCCTTAAAACAAAGGAGATGATTCAGGAGGACGAGACAATCCGTCTTTCCGGACACAAGGTCGCCCTGGCGGTGGACCAGGAGGAGCTCCGGAACAAGATCCTGTCCATCTACCAGGACCACAAATTGATGCCGCCCTACTTTAAAGATGTGATCAAAAACCTGGGAATGGCCGTGGATCAGGCCAAAGGCATCCTGCAGCTGCTGCTCGAAAAATCGCTCCTGGTTAAAATCAAGGATGACTTGTATTATCATCCGGAATCCTTGAATGGATTGAAAGACAGGCTTCTGGCATTTCTTGATGAAAACGGAGAAATCAGTACCCCTCAGTTCAAGGACATGACAGGCGCATCCCGGAAATATGTAATACCGCTGCTTGAGTATTTTGATGCCGTAAACCTGACCATCCGCATTGGCGATATCCGCAAATTAAGGAAAAGGCAGTGATGATGCGGATCTTTAAATACCAATTCAAATGCGTTGGGATAAGGGGAAAAAACAACAAGCGGTTGCTCTGTGCGATCATGGGGGTGGCAGTGTTGACACTGGCAAATCCATGGAACATTTTTGGACCTGCAACCGATAACCCCGGAGAGAAAGATATCACACTTGAATCCGGGGATGTCCGGGTCAATGCACCCCCAGATACGCACACCGGTAATGAAATCCTCACTTTTACGGCGTCGGTTCCGACAGCCGGATCAATACCCGGGGACACACCGGACGGAACCGTGGCCAATGATCCGGATCATATGAACGAGCCGCAGGTGACGATCATACCGATTCCGGACGATCAATCGGGGGACAACGGCGAGGCTTTCCCACCACCTGGTAGAAGTAAACCGGCGGAGAACGGCCAGGCGGAACCACCTGCCGGGAAACCCCATGGGAAGGTCCAGGGACAAGCAACGGCTGAAGGGATTACTCCGACACCCGCCGGTGTGAAATTCGTCGAGGCGGCCATAACCCCGTTGACCTACGAGTTGAACCAACGATTCTGGGGATGGCGGCCAAACGACATCATCAGTATCGGCGACAATGTGGAGAATTATCAACTCGGTGTGCTGGAGGTCACCCGTCGCACCGTGGTGGCGCTGACCGAACGCCTGTCCCGTACCGGATCAACCGATGCGTTTGATACAAACTTACAAAATGCCATGAACTGGTTCATGGTCAAGGCGGACCGGTATTGGTTCCCTTCTCCGGAAGGAAAATTCGCCGACGGATTGGCGGAAATGGAAGCCTATGTCACGCGGCTCCGGAAACACGAGGCCTCATTTTATACACGCCCGGACAACTTGATCCCTTTGCTCACGGCCTATGAGGATTTACTCGGCAGCTGTGATGAAAATCTGGTGAAATGGAGGGAAAAGGACGGCAAAAAGGTCAGTTTTTTCAGTGCCGACGATTATCTGTACTATGCCCAGGGTGTCGTGAGCGCCATGGTCGTCATATTAGAGGCTGCGATCGAAGATTTCGCCGTGACCTTGGAAACACGAAATGGTTATGAGATACTTCACCACGCCATCGAGTCCTGCCATCGTGCCCGGGAGATCAATCCGTGGATCATTACGGAATCGAACCTGAGTGGATTCCTGGCCAACCACCGGGCCAATATTGCCGCCCCCATCAGTCACGCCAGATTTTATATCGGCATATTGATCAAGACGTTGTCCACCTGACCGGATCCGCGTACCGGGGCGATCGTATGTATGGACGGCATGGATAGACGCTATCTCAAAAAAGTCTTTTGACCCAATCCCTGTGTTCGCAACTCTGTTCAACTCCTCGAAATACCTTTTATTCAATTTGGAAAAAGTTGGTGAACATCTGAGGCGATTTAAAGGTTTGGCTGGAGATTTCTGTCGACCATTATTCGGCAGATACCGTCCATGATCAACTGCCCTTCAAGGGTCAGGGCACAACGTTCACTGCTATTGCGGAACAGGTCCTTCGGCCGGAGCTGTTCGAATACCGGCTGAAACCATTGGTAAAACGAAACATCAAAGCGGCGTTCGAACTCCTGCACGTCTATCCCATCGGTTTGCCGAAGTCCCAGGTAAATGAATTCGGTGAACTGCTGTTCACGTGTCAACACCTCTTCACCGGCAACGGGCAGGAGCCCCCCATCGATGGACGATTCATAGGCATCCAAGGTCTGATGATTCCAGGAACGCCTGTTGTCGATGAAGGAATGGGCGGACGGACCGAATCCCCGGTAGGGATAATGGTTCCAGTATTTCAAATTGTGCTTCGATCTGTAATCAACACCATTGGCACGACTTATCCGTGAAAAGTTCGAAATTTCATACTGCGCGTAACCGTTTGTATTTATAAATTGAGAGACCAGCCGGAAGTGGTCGGCCGTTTGCTCCTCATCCAGGGGTGTAAAGTCACCCGATTTCACCCCATGTTCAAGCGGTGTCCCCGGTTCAACGGTGAGCATATAACACGAGAGATGTTCGGGAGAGAAGGCCACAGCCCGTTGCAGGTCATCCAGCACCGCCTGAACGGATTGGCCGGGCAGGGCATAAATGAAGTCCAGACCGATGTTTTTGAAACCGGCATCGCGGGCATCCGCTATCGCCCGGCATGCGGCATCAGCCGTATGAACTCTCCCCAACAAGGTCAGGTGTTTATCATTGAAAGACTGCACACCGATATTCAGACGGTTGACGCCCATGGCCAGGTACCGATCCAGTGCGGTGCGGTCTAGGGTACCGGGATTGACTTCCAGCGTGATTTCGGCATCGGGCGAGAGTCGATATAAACGCCGGATGGTATCGACTACGGTGCCGATGCTATCCGGATCCATCACCGAAGGTGTTCCGCCGCCGAAATACAACGTATCCACCGGATATTCACTTTGCCGAAGGGATAGTTCTTCAATGAGATGGGAAACGAATTCACTGCGGCGGGACAGAGCGGTTTCCGAGTAAAAGTCACAGTACAGGCACTTTTTAACGCAAAACGGGATATGAATATAAATACCTGCGGCAGGTGACGCTATGGTTTTCTCCATTAACCGGTGTGCCGTAATTAAAAAAGGTAATCACCTGGAGCCGGTGTCCACTAGCTCCATGCCGATATTCAATGCTTTTTCATTCATCTCCAGAAAGCCCGAAGGTATTCTGGCTTTCAAGGCGCTCATGATGGACTCGGGTTTGACCAGAGCTGTTTTCCGGACCAGGACACCGAGCATGCAAATGTTGAATACAATCGGCTTGCCGATCTTTTCCATGACCGTGGCGTACATGGGCAGCTCATATTGAATGGCATCGACCTTTCGCTGTGTCTTCACGAACCGCGTATCGGTGATGAGCAGTCCGCCGGGACGGATGATGGACGAGAATTTATTGTAGGCTTCCTGGGTGAGACATATCAGCACATTGGGCTGCAGGACCTTGGGAAAATTGATTTCGCTGTCGGCAATAATCACATCGGACCGGGTGGCGCCTCCGCGGGCGGCGGCACCGTATGCCTGGGTCTGCACTGCGGTTAAATCTTCATATAATACCGCCGCCTCCGCTAACAGAATTGCGGCGGTGATGACCCCCTGGCCACCGGAGCCTGATAATACAAGCCTGCACCTTTCCATGATGTATTCCTTATTTACCTGATCGTTTTTATACGCCCTGTCCTTGAGTTGCGCGTTCTATCACCTTGTCATACTCACTGCAGTATTCCGGTTTTTCCTCCTGACAGAAAATTCCCCGTTCGATGATTTCCGGATTTTCCCTGGCCGCCTTTGATCCGATGGGCGCGGTGATTGACTTCATTTGCTTCATCATGTCCACGGCGCTGCCCAATCGATTTTTCCGACCGAAATACGTCGGACATTGACTCATCACTTCAACAACGGAAAATCCCTCGTGTAAAATGGCCTGCCGGATCATATCGGTGGTTTCTTTGGCGTGATAGGTGGTGGTCCTGGCGACAAAGGTGGCACCGGCAGCCATGGCCATTTTCACCACGTCAAAATCTGGATCGATATTGTGATATGGCGCTGTGGTGGCCAATGTACCGGCACCGGACAACGGCGAATACTGACCGCCGGTCATGCCGTAAATCCGGTTATTCATGATGATGGCCGTGATATCGATATTTCGCCTGGCCGCATGAATAAAGTGATTGCCGCCGATGGAAAGGGCGTCTCCATCGCCCATGGGGACGATGACATTCAGCTCCGGTTTGCTCATCTTCACGCCGGTGGCAAATGCCAGCGCCCGTCCGTGAATGGTATGCAAGGTGTGAAAATCAACGTAGCCGCATATGCGGGAAGAACACCCGATACCCGACACCATGACGATTTCATTTTTACTCATGCCCAGAGTTTCGATGGACCGGATCATGCTGTTCAATACAATTCCGTGTCCGCAGCCGGCGCACCAGATATGGGGGAAGAACCGTTCCCTGATATAATCTTTTACTGCCATTTCTATACCCCCTTCCCTACGATGACCCGCAGCAATTTGCGGATATCCCTGGGTGTGATGAACACACCGTCAATGCGGTTGGCCAGGAAAACCCGGTCCGGATCATCAACAGCCATTTGAACTGCCTGGCGTATTTGCCCCATGTTCATTTCCACGACGACGATATATTTGGCGTTCCGGCATTTCTCCCGGACAATATCGGCGGGAAACGGCCAGAGGGTCTGTAGCTCGAGCAAACCGATGCGTTCACCCCGGGGCCGGAGGGTCTCAATCACATGCCGCGCCGACCGGGCCGATGAACCATAGGAAATGAGAATATAATCCGCATCGTCCAGGTATAGTTCCTTGTACAGGGCGATCTCGTTGACATTGTTCTCGATCTTGTCCACCAGGTGCCGGATCAGCCCATGTACCACATCCGGGTTGTCCGATGGAAACCCCCACATGTCATGGTATAGGCCGGTAACGTTGTACCGGTGCACATGGCCGAAATCAGACATAGGAAGGCGGCCATCCTCCCGCGGCAGATAAGGATGATAATCGACACCTTCGGCCACCGAGGTTCGAAGACGTTCAACGGTCGCTATTTCACCGGGCTCGGGAATGACCAGTTTCTCACGCATGTGTCCGACGACTTCATCGAACAAGAGAATCACCGGGGTGCGGTAGGTTTCCGCGATATTAAACGCTTCAACCGTGGTGGCGAACACATCCTGATGATTGGATGCGGTCAAGGTGACGATGGCATGATCGCCGTGCGTTCCCCACCGCGCCTGGTTCACGTCTCCCTGGCTCACATGGGTGGGGATACCGGTGGAAGGCCCGCCGCGCTGTACATTCACAATGACACACGGAATCTCAGCCATCACGGCATATCCCAGGGCTTCCTGCATCAAGGAAAATCCAGGACCACTGGTGGCGGTGAGCACTTTATGACCGGTCAGAGAGGCGCCGATGATGGCGCACATGGAGGCGATTTCATCCTCCATTTGGATAAACTTGCCCGCTTTCTGCGGCAGTCGGGCGGCCAGGTGCTCCGCAATTTCCGTGGACGGCGTGATCGGGTAGCCTGCGAAAAAATCAAGACCCGCGTAAATCGCACCTTCCGCGCAAGCTTCGTTACCTTGAATAAATTTAATGTTCTGATTCATGCGCTTTTCCTGTTAGTCCTTGTCGGTCCTGACTTCGACAGCCAGATCCGGACAACGAAGTTCACACAGTTTACAGGCAATGCAGTCGTCTTTTCTGGCAGCTACCGCCTTGTCCATATCGTCGATTTCGAGCACGTCTTTGGGGCAGAACTCAACGCAAATACTGCACCCTTTGCACCAATCCCTGTCAATGGTATGTGTTTTGAGTTTTGGCTTGGCCATCTGGCTATCCCTTTCCGGTACTCTGCGCCTCGCCTTTGTTCTCTCTTATTGAGATCCGAAGCCTCATTGAAAAGTACACGGTAATAAATGAATGCAAAACAAATGGTTCGTCTTACTATATATCGGTCGACGAAGGGGCCCTATTAGTTTCTTTGTTGTATATTGTCAAGAAAAACACAAGGCGTGAAAAGAAATAGTTTGATTGCGGCCGCCACAGGCTCGCTATCGGCAGATCCCGGTTTGTCAATCCGTTGATAAATCCCACCGGTTATTGCTTGAACAACGAAAATACCGGTCTAAATAAACCGTTTCATCAATTCTTCCACCACTTCATCGACATTGTCGTCGGTGATGCGGTGCTGATCGCAAAAGGACGCGACACGGTCCATGCGGCGCGGACTGTTCATGTCCTCCAGGCAATTGAAGATACCCAGGCGCCGACCAACCTGGTATAGGGTCTGCCGGCGGCCGTCCATGGATAGAAACGTTTTTAATACGCCTTCCATGGCCGCCTTGTCATCCGGCAGCTTGCCTTCCACCTCTTGAAAAAGATTCAGAATATGGTCGCTTTTCACCTCGCTGGTAATACCATCAAGGTGCTGGATAAAAAGCAAAATCTCACGCACCATGTCGATATCCGATGATTTTTCAATGTTAC
Source organism: Desulfobacteraceae bacterium (assembly GCA_013003715.1). Lineage (GTDB taxonomy): Bacteria > Desulfobacterota > Desulfobacteria > Desulfobacterales > Desulfosarcinaceae > JABDIN01. The sequence continues at coordinate 9,168 of JABDIN010000015.1, forward strand.
CGGCTACCACATCTTCATACATTGGGATGAATTCCGGAATGGCCAGGGTCCGCAACCGGATAAAATCCGGATTGATCTGATTGAGGGCATCCGCGGTTTCCAATGCATGGGTTCTGGACAGCGCTTTTCCCCCAAGCCCCGGCATCACATATTCGGAAAGCGACATACCAGCCGTTTTTACTTTAATACCGGCTTTTATATGCGTGTCTTTGGTTACCCCTTTTTTAATCAGCTTCAATACCTCGTCACTGCCCGACTCGAGGCCGATATGTATTCGGTTCAAGCCGGCCATGCGCATGGTTTTCAGATGTTCATCGCTGATGCGGGCAATGGTGTGGGATCGCGCATAGGAGGTAATGCGTTCGACCCATGGAAATCTGTTGTTCAGATGGCTCAGGATATCGATCATATCCTCCGGCCTGATCACAAGACTATTGGCATCCTGAATAAAAATCGACTGCATACCTGTGGCGTACCATTGCAGCGCGGCGTTTAACACGGCAGTATCCTCCGGTTTCATCCCACGGGCAATCTCATCGACCTGATGCCGTTGAAGCCGACCGGCAGCATCCGCCTTTTTCTTTAACGCGTCTATCACAAAGTGAACGGCATCGATGTCTGTTTTGACGTCGGCCACGGGACGTATGGAAAAATCGGTATCCTTGTATACCGGGCAAAAGGTACACCGGTTCCACGGACAATTTCGGGTGACCCGGATCAACAAACTTTGCGCTTCGCTGGGGGGACGGATGGGTCCCTGCTCAAATCCATGATATTCTTTTGTTTTACGGTCTGATTGCACCATATTTACAACCTCTGGTGTGGTGTTTATCATTTTCGAACGTGAACGGCTATAGGTATAGCACAAGATGACAAAAGATCAAAAAAACTATGGATTTCTGTTTTGACAAGATAAAGGGCAATGGCATAAAACTGATGGCGTATCGTGACCATCGCAGATTCGACTTTCCATGGATCGACTGGTAGACCCGGTTGATTGGTTAGCGGTTGAAATCACTTCCACCTCGATTATCAAAGAATAGGTATCCAGGGATAATTCCATATGATCAAAAAAGTGCTGCTTGTTTTGTTTTTTATTGTACTCACCGGTGCCATCGCTGTGACCCTGTTGGCCTGGGATCTGTCCAATTTTTCACATAAACCGGCTGGAACCGAGCAGATCGATCAGCAAATCGTTATTCGGTCGGGCCTTGGATTCAATCAGGTGACCGATATTTTATATGAGAGGGGGTTGATCACCCATAAATGGCGGTTTCGGTTGGTCGCCCGGGTTAAAAAGGCGGATAAAAAACTCAAAGCCGGTGAATACCTGATGTCCACGGATATGACACCCATACAGATTCTCGACAAACTGGTCAGCGGTAAAGTCCTTCTCCATCGTTTGACCATACCTGAAGGCTACAATCTGAACCAAATCGCCGAAACCGCCGAAACCGCCGGTTTCAACAAATCCGCTGACTTTCTGTTCGCGGCGACCCGGTCCAAATACGCACGCGAACTGAACATCCCGGCCGACACCTTTGAAGGGTACCTCTTTCCGGATACCTATTTTTTTCCGTCCGGTGTGACACCGGATGAAATCATCGCCACCATGGTCCACCGGTTCTGGACGCAATTCCCGGACGAATTTAGAACAAGGGCCGACGAATTGGGCCTATCCATCCATCAGGTGGTGACGCTGGCATCGATAATTGAAAAGGAAACCGGAGCGGCTTCGGAACGCCCGCTCATATCTTCCGTATTTCATAACCGCCTGAAAAAAAAGATGCGGCTTGAAAGCGATCCCACGGTGATCTATGGCATCGAGGACTTTGACGGCAACATAAAAAGATCGCATCTGCGGGCAAAAACACCTTATAATACTTATCAAATCAGAGGACTACCGCCGGGTCCCATCGCCTCGCCCGGCCGGGATGCCGTAAAGGCCGCCTTGTTCCCGGCAGACACCTCGTTTTTGTTCTTTGTATCTAAAAAAGACAGCACTCACTATTTTTCAAAAACCATCGCCGAACATAACAAGGCGGTGAAAAAATATCAGCTCAGGCGATGAAGTCGCTTAAGGTGACCCACTTGGCATTAGCAGCAAATGGTAACGACATGACAAAACGTCCGCTTTCGGACCGGCAAATGGCCGGCCAGCGCTTGATGGTCGGCTTTAACGGCACGACACTTGATGCCAGGATGAAATCAATCATAGGTGATCTGAAGATTGGTGGTATCGTATTGTTTTCACGGAATATCGTAGATCCGGGTCAACTGAAAACGCTCTGCTGTGCATGCCAGGAGTATGCCCAATCGTGCGGTCAGCCGCCGCTGATAGTTGCCATAGATCAGGAGGGCGGGACCGTTGCACGGTTGAAACCGCCGTTCACCCAATTCAAAGGCATGGCCCACACCGGAAACCGGAAAGCGGCGGACCGTTTTGCCGGGGTCACCGCAGCCGAATTATCCGGCGTCGGCATTAACATGAATTTTGCGCCGGTCATGGATGTGGCCCCGATCGATGTCGACAGTATCATGCGCGACCGGGCATTCGGTCATGACCCGCAACGCGTGGCGGCGTTGGGTACAGTAGTGATAAACGGTCTCCAAAGCCGCAATATCATGGCGGTGGCAAAACATTTTCCAGGCATCGGCCGCACCACACTGGACTCCCATTTCAACCTCCCGGATCTAGATACCGACTATGAAGTTCTGACCGATTCGGACCTTGTGCCCTTCAGGGCGTCCGTTAGGGCTAACGTTGCCGGAATCATGTTGTCCCATATTCGCTATTTGTCGCTGGATGCGCAATGGCCGGCCAGCATTTCACGAAAGATTGCAGGTGACCTGCTGCGTGACCAACTGGGATATGCGGGAGTGGTGATGACGGATGATCTGGATATGGCCGCAATCAAAGAAAACTTTCCCCTGAATAGCGTTATGGATAACATTATGGATGCGGGCATCGATATGCCGCTTATCTGCCATGACAGCCCAGACCTGGAATCGGCATTTAATCACTTATTAAGACGGATGAATCATTCAAAGGCGTCGAGGCGGGCTGCGGAGGTGTCCGTGAATCGTATTCTGACCTTGAAAAAACGCTTTCTGAAACGTTGAACCCGGCCATGGCGGCGGGCAACACCATCGTCGATAGCGTCCTTTTGTCCATTGCGGACAGATCCATACGAACCACGAGGACGCATCCCATCTTTCTTTCAGTGCTTCATTCGGGAGTAGACGTCATCGGCAAGATCCGAACGTCTGCCCTGTTTGAGATGATGATATCCGGCCGCGGCAATCATGGCGGCATTGTCACCGCACAATTGAATGTCGGGTATATGACTGGCGATATCATGCACGGCACATTCCTGGTTGACAGCCTTTCGCAGTCCCGCATTGGCGGCAACACCGCCGACCACCGCCAGGTGCCTGCACTTTTTATCCACAGCGGCATGGATGATTTTGTGCACGAGAACATCCACCACCGCGGCCTGGAAGGCGGCGGCGACGTCGGCCTGTTCCGCATGTCCGGTGGCGGGATGCAATTGGATGTGGCGATTCACCGCGGTCTTGATGCCGCTGAAACTGAAATCATAATAGTTTTTATCCAGGTAGGGCCGCGGAAATATAATACTTTCCGCATCTCCCTCTGCGGCGAGATCATCGATCACTGATCCGCCGGGGTATCCCAAACCAAGCATCTTGGCGACCTTGTCATATGCTTCCCCGGCTGCATCATCCCTGGTCTGCCCCATCAATTCAGCGCGGGTGGGTGAGGTCACATGGTAGATATTGGTATGCCCGCCGGACACCAGCAGCGCCACAAAGGGGAATTCCGGCGGATTTTCCGTTAAAAAAACGGAATGGATATGTCCCTCAAGGTGATTCACACCGATCCAGGGGATATTGCGGGCAAAGGCATAGGATTTTGCAAATGAAAACCCGACCAGAAGGGATCCGACCAGGCCCGGTCCCTGGGTGACCGCGACAGCATCGATATCTTCCATTTCAACAGCCGCCTCGGCGATGGCCTGATTCACCACCGGAACGATGGCGCGTATATGTTGCCGGGAGGCGAGTTCCGGCACCACACCGCCGTACGGATGGTGCACAGCCACCTGGGAAGCAACCACCGACGACCGAATGTCCACGCCGTCCCTTACCAGCGCGGCGGCGGTTTCATCACATGAGGATTCAATACCCAGCACTAGCATGGTGTTAATTCCCGATTCATTTTACCTTCCGTTTTCTCACCGGCCCGGTGCGCGCGCTTTTCGGCGTTCAGGACCGGCATACCGGTTCTTTCCTGTGACCGTCCGCAATCCATTTCATCAACCGCGAGAAAAAAAGCTTTAAATTATGCGACATATGACATTTCCTGTTGGGTCGTGAGGTGGATAATTTTTCATTCCGTTGTGAAAATCAATTAAAAACGCCCCGAGCTCTCATTAAAATAGCGCCCATTCAGAGACAAAGACACATCATCCGGATGACCGCTATATCGTATATTACATCATGAAAACATTCATGCCGGCAACATCGTGTTGCCGTTTTTTTTACACCCACTCAATCCGTTTCCGGCTTGATTTCTTGCGTTCCACGATCTCGCCGATGACAAAGGCGGTTTCACCGACCCCATTCAGCCGTTCCATTACATCCTGTACGGCATGTTCAGGCGTTACGGCGATAAGACCCAGCCCATTATTGAATGTTTTCATCATTTCGGATTCCGAGATGTTGCCTGCCTCTTGAAGGAACGGAAATATCGGCGGAATATCCCACGAACCCTTCTTAATGACGATGTTACTTGCCTTTGGAATGATGCGCACAATATTATTGGCGATACCGCCACCGGTGATATGGGCGAGACCTTGAACAGGTAAATTACGAATGGTATTCTGAATGGTTTCAGAGTATATCCGGGTCGGGGTAATCAATTCCTCCCCGATGGTTTTACCCAAATCCTCAACATAGGAATCAATTCTTAACTTGAGAACATCGAAACAGACCTTACGGACCAGGGAATAGCCATTGCTGTGCAGTCCACTGGATGCAATACCGATAAGTTGATGTCCGGTACGAATTTCGGAGCCATCCACGATTTTGCTATTGTCCACGATGCCGACGATGAATCCGGCCATGTCATACTCACCTTTGCGGTAAAACCCGGGCATTTCCGCGGTTTCACCGCCGATCAGAGCGCACTTGGCTTCAAGGCATCCGGCGCCGATGCCGGTTATAATCTGAGTCACTGTATCGGTTTTCAGTTCGCCCGTGGCCAGGTAATCCAGGAAGAAAAGCGGTCTCGCGCCCTGGACAGCTATGTCGTTGGCACACATGGCCACAAGATCAATGCCCATGGTGTCATGTTTATCCATGAGAAAGGCAATTTTAAGTTTTGTTCCCACACCATCCGTGGAGCTGACCAGAACGGGTTGTTCCATCCCCATATCGGCGCTGTGCAATGAAAATAAGCCGCCGAATCCGCCGATTTCCCCCATTACGCCGGATCGCCGGGTATCTTTGGCAATCTTTTTGATGGTTGAAATCAGATCGTCGGCTTTTTTGATATTAACCCCTGCATCAGCATAGGTTAGCGATTTTGCCATTCCAAGCTCCCCTTATATTAATATTATCTGTGTCTTATATCACACGCTGACAATCACACGCTCTCTTCAACAATTCCTGCTGGTTTCTCCACCTATTCCGGTGATGCCACCCGGAAATAATCTCCAAACAATCTCATTCAGCGGGATCAGCTATAAGGCAGATGTGTTTACCGACGCACGATGGCTGGAAAAATCATTAGATGGCGACATTCCGAATACGAATGCATGACCAGAAACTAATCCGAAACCCCGCCAAAAGTCAAAATAAATTTATGGATATCGGTTAGCTGGCAACCTGACGGAATAGATGAAAAAGACAAATGCGGTTCCCATGATGTGTCCACTATTTTTTATTGACATGTTCAAAGGGTTTATATGAAATAAACATTTTTATCTAAATCAATCAGAACCAGATATGAATCCTCGATACATCAATGGCAAAAGTGGGGGATGATATGAAAAATATCAAGGTGGGACTGCTCGGTTGCGGAACTGTGGGAACAGGGGTTGCAAAAATGTTGCTGGTGAACGGCGAACTGATCCAGAAACGCCTGGGTACCGGGCTCGAACTCAAATATGTCGCCGATACGGACACCCGGACAGATCGCGGTATCGATTTTGCGGACGGTGTCTTCGTCGATGATGCGTTTAAGGTCGTTGCGGACCCTGAAGTTGATATCATTATCGAGATGATCGGCGGTGAATCCGTGGCCAAAGCGCTTATACTTCAAGCGTTCGAGAACGGAAAGCACGTCGTCACTGCCAATAAAGCCCTTTTGGCAAAACATGGCAATGAACTGGTGCGTGCGGCTGCCGGGAAAAAGGTGGATCTGGCATATGAAGCCAGTGTCGGCGGCTGTATGCCGATCATTAAAACCCTCAGGGAAGCATTGATCGGAAATAATATCGCGAAAATAACCGGCATTCTGAACGGCACCTGTAATTATATCCTGACCAAGATAACCAATGAGGGCATATCCTTTGAAGAAGCGCTCGCGGACGCTCAGACCGGGGGCTATGCCGAAGCGGATCCCGGGCTGGATGTCGACGGGTTGGACGCCGCACACAAACTGGCCATCCTCGGCGCCCTCGCATATGGCATGCGGATCAATTTCGATGATATTTATATAGAAGGTATCTCGAAAATCACGCCGCTGGACATCCAATTCGCCGGACAATTCGGCTATCGTATCAAATTGCTCGCCATCAGCAAGAACACCGGAGAAAAGGTGGAGGCCAGGGTACACCCGACCATGATACCCGTGGACAATATCCTCTCGAATGTCGACGGCACCTTGAACGCGGTATCCATTACCGGAGATGCGGTGGGCGAGATCTTTTTATCCGGACACGGTGCGGGGATGATGCCCACGGCAAGCGCGGTTATCAGCGATACCGTGGATATTGCCCGGAATCTTCTCAGCGGATCGCGGACCGACCGCATTCCGACCATGGGATATCAAGCCGCCAAGGTCAGAAAAATTCCGGTCATGTCCATTGATGAACTGGTGACGCATTACTATTTCAGATTCGAAGCCTTGGATGAACCCGGGGTGCTGTCAAAAATATCCGGTATTTTAGGTGATTTTCAAATCAGTTTAAAAACGGTCCATCAAATGGGCCGCCGCACGAACGGATCGGTTCCGGTGGTGATGTTGACCCATTATGCCCGGGAAGCCGATGTGAAAAATGCGCTGGCAGAGATAAATGGTTTGAATGTTGTTGAAAACGACCCGGTGGTGATCCGCATTGAGGATAAGAACAACAAATACTGATCGTCCATCGTGTTCGGAAACAACCGTAAACTAAACATCATTATAGACCTGTACCTGGGAGAAAAACCGACATGTATGTTGTTTGCACGGATCTGGAGGGTATTTTCGTACCCGAAATTTGGATTAATGTTGCTGAGAGAACCGGAATCGAAGAGCTGCGGGCCACCACCCGGGATATACCGGATTATGATGTGCTGATGCGACAACGGCTATCTCTTCTGGACGCGCACCATATCAAACTGAAAAATATTACGGATGTTATCGCCACCATGGATCCCCTGCCCGGTGCCCGGGAATTTCTGGATTGGCTTCGCGAAAGGCTCCAGGTCATCGTGGTTTCCGACACCTTCTCGGAGTTCGCCCACCCCCTGATGAGAAAACTGGGCTGGCCCACACTGTTCTGCCACTCTTTAAGTACCAACGGCAGCGGCGCCATCACCTCATACAAGCTGCGACAGAAGGACAGTAAACGGCAGGCGGTCCTGGCATTGAAAAAGCTTTCTTACAAGGTCATTTCCGTGGGGGATTCCTACAACGATATCACAATGCTCAAGGAAGCGGACAAGGCCATTCTTTTCCGTCCCCCACAGAATGTCGTGGATGAATACCCTCAATTTCCAATGGCAACCGAATACGACCAATTGAAATCCATTATTGAAGAAATCATCTGATTGGATAAGCATAGGTATGGACTGATGCGGACACATAAAACCACCTATCGCGTCATATACGGCGACACGGATAATATGGGCGTGGTCTATAATGCAAACTACCTGCGGTTCTTTGAAATCGGGCGAACGGAAATGTTCCGTGCGCTGGGATTGACCTACAAGGCCATCGAGGAAAAGGGTGTCATGCTCCCGGTATCGGAGGTGAAATGCAAATACATTCAACCGGCCACATATGACGACCTGCTGGTGATCGAAACGGGTCTGGACACCCGGGTAAGGGGCGGTGTGAAATTCGACTACCGGATTTTCAATGAGGATGAAAAACGGCTTCTGGCCAAAGGCCATACATTGCACGCTTGTCTGAATCCCGAAGGCAGGGTCATCCGCCCGCCGCGATTCCTTTCGGAATTAATTCGAGAAAAGAACTTGACGAATGAGGTTTAATTAATATAGTAAGTGTTTCGAAATCATGATGCGGGGTGGAGCAGTCTGGTAGCTCGTCGGGCTCATAACCCGAAGGTCGTTGGTTCGAATCCAGCCCCCGCTACCAACCCAAAATCAAGGGGTTAGATGAAAGTCTAAACCCTTTTTTTATTTCATACACGGTGCTCAGCCGACGCTCTGGCTTTCAACTTCTCCTGTTCCGGGGTTCATTCATATAGCACGGATTCAACCTGCCGGATTTGACCAGGTTGGAAGTAATCATTAGGTTAAGCGGACAAAACGCATTTTTAGCTACCCCATCCTTAATATATAGGGTCACCTTATTTGCTGTATGCCGGCCGGAGGGAATGGAGATGAATCTACGCAACACGCGCACTACAATCCTCAATCAGGGATCTGCCGATGAAAAACGCGGGGAAATCCTGCAATACTTCCACAACACTTACAGCATTGACGAACAGCTTTACGATACCTTGTCCAATGACGATGCATTCTATCTCCGCGCGGAACCACTGCGCCATCCCCTGATATTTTACCTCGGCCATACCGCCGTCTTTTATATGAACAAATTCATCATGGCCAAAATAACGGATCAGCGTATCAATCCGCGGTTTGAATCCATGTTTGCCGTCGGTGTCGACGAGATGTCATGGGACGATCTGGATGAATCACACTATGACTGGCCCGGCGTGTCCGAGGTCAGGGCCTACCGGGAGAAGGTCCGCGAATTCGTGGATCATCTGATCCGTACCCTGCCGCTTTCCATGCCGATTACCTGGGACAATCCGTTCTGGGCGGTCATGATGGGCATCGAACATCAACGAATTCATCTGGAGACCTCGTCGGTGATCATCCGCCGCCTTCCCATCGAACATGTCCGACAATTGAAGCTGTGGGATATCTGCCCGGTCACCGGGGAGGCGCCCGAGAACCGGATGTTGCCCGTGCCGGGCGGCACCATACGCCTCGGCAAATCCAGAAACCACGAATTGTACGGGTGGGATAACGAATTCGGGCATCACGAATTCAAGGTATGGGATTTTTCGGCCGGCCAATACCTGGTGTCGAACAAGGAGTTTCTCCCTTTTGTCGAAGCTGATGGCTATCGGCGCAAGGAGTTTTGGACCGAAGAGGGATGGCGCTGGGCCTCCTATACCCAGGGAGCACACCCCTTGTTCTGGGTAAAAACCGAAAGTGGGTATAAATTCAGGACAATGGTCAGTGTTACGGACATGCCGTGGGATTGGCCCGTGGAGGTGAACTACCTGGAAGCCAAAGCCTTCTGCAACTGGATGAGTGAAAAACAGGGTAAAACGATCCGGTTACCCACCGAAGACGAGTGGTACCGGTTGAGAGAGCTGGCCGACATCCCGGATCAACCCTATTGGGACAAGGCGCCCGGCAATATCAACCTGGAACATTGGGCGTCGTCTTGCCCGGTGAATACCTTTCAGTTCGGCGATTTCTACGATGTCATCGGAAATGTGTGGCAGTGGACGGAAACCCCCATCACCGGGTTAGGCGGTTTTGAAGTGCACCCATACTACGATGATTTTTCAACCCCGACCTTTGACACCCAGCACAACCTCATCAAGGGCGGATCGTGGATTTCCACCGGTAACGAGGCCACCAGGGATTCGCGCTATGCCTTCAGGCGCCATTTTTTCCAGCATGCCGGATTCCGGTACGTCGAATCGGACCAACCCGTGGTGTTGCCGGAAGCCATGTACGAATCGGATAGTGGGGTGTCCCAGTATTGTGAAGCCCATTACGGACCGGCATATTTCGATATCGAAAATTTTCCCAAGGCCATGGCCGACATCGGCATCCGATACACCGGGGAACGGCCGCGCCGGCGGGCATTGGATCTGGGTTGCGCCGTGGGCCGGTCGAGTTTCGAGTTGGCAAAAGCCTTCGATACGGTGCACGGGCTGGATTTTTCCGCCCGGTTCATCCGCATCGCCTTTCAATTGAAGGAAAAAGGCGTCACCCACTACGAACTGATTGAAGAGGGAGAGATCGTTTCATTCCATGAGAAACGGCTTTCGGATTTCGGACTCGCAGAATCCAAAGACCTGGTGGAATTCCACCAGGCGGATGCCACCAACCTGAAGCCGTTTTTTACGGATTATGATCTGATCCTGGCCGCCAACCTGATCGACCGGCTCAACGACCCGAAAAAGTTTCTCAGCACCGTTCATGAACGGTTGCATATCGGCGGTATACTGGTACTTGCATCGCCCTATACCTGGCTCGAAGAATATACCCCGAAAAGCCGCTGGGTCGGCGGCATCAGGAAAGACGGCGAACCGTTTACCACCCTGGAGGGAATCACCGGTCTGTTGTCCCCGCATTTTAAAATGATCGATGAGCCCGCGGATATTTCCTTTGTCATCCGGGAAACACGGCGGAAGTTCCAGCACACCCGGTCGCAGGTGACCGTCTGGGAAAGAACCCGCTAGCGGCAGGACATTTCCATGGGGCAACAGCAGGGTGCGTGGCAAGCATGATCTATCATTGGCGATAACCCCCTAAAATCGGACACTATTGTATACATACCCATTAAGATCCTCATTTTACTTCTCTTTATCTCCCACGACAGAAGGCCGCATACCGCCATCGCCGGCGATATCCGGCCGCAGACGATATCCATGATACCACCGCATCGCCGGTTAAAGTACCGGTCGTCACTGGACGCTATTTGTCACATGTATATTTTATTCTTTTTTTTCAACAAGTTACACAACACGATAGATCGGCCTTCGTATTTCGGCCATTTCGATCCGCCGGCCACCTGCAACACAACCACTTGTAATTATTGTAGATCATAAAATTAACCGTATTTGACAAAAATTGTCAAAAGGTTCACACAAATAGACAGCCCTCCCTCCCACAAAACGGACCTCCTGCCGTCAACCATTTCGTATTATTACGTATACAACTCTTTTGCGGATTGGTATGTTTTTTGCTGAATCCAGTTCAGAGGATTGTTTGTATCATTCGTGAATCCGTCCGGGCCGATGCGAAAACCCGGCATGCAAAGTTCGCCGCAGCCACTAATGTTTTTGTATTGCATGGCCGATAATGCTGAACAAGGGTCTGCAATGTGCACCGCAACCCACGGGTGGAAAACGAGAGACATTTATTATGAAATCAGCCGGACAACTTCTGAGGCAAGCAATGAGAAATAAATCAGGTTTCACCTTAATGGAAATGATGGTGGTGATCGCCATTATCGGCGTTGTGTCGGCCATTGCCATTCCCAACATGGTCGGCCGGTTCCAGGAATATCGCGTGGGCGAGGGAGCCAGGGAATTACTGGGCGTTCTGCAGTCCAGTCGCATCGGTGCCGCGAGGCACAACAATAATGTTGTGGTCACATTTGATCCGGACAACAACGGCTCACTCGACAATAATTATTTGTCATTCGTTGACAGTGGCGGGATAAAAGATACTTTTGATGCGGGGGAGGCAGTTATCGCTAGGGGGCAAATGCCGGCAGGGGTGACCCTCACCAGCGTCACCTTCGGTGGTAACACCTGGGTCCGTATTAGCAATCGCGGATTAGCCTCGAACAGTGGGACAGTCACTCTAACCAATACCGCCGGCACAACCCGGCGGGTTAATTTGTTTGAGACCGGTAATTCTCGGATTGTAATACCATAGACTAATCAATGATCACGTTGATTTTAATGAGCCCAAGAGAGGTAGCAGTGAAACTTCATCAGACCATACGAACACTCAACAACAGCCGAGGGTTTTCACTTATCGAACTGATGGTGGCCATTGCCATATTCTCCATTGTCGTGACCACCATCGTTGCCGCCTTCCAGTCCCAGCTCCGGTCCCATATCACCCAGCAGCAAGTGGCGGATATGCAGCAAAACGGAAGGGGTGCCATGGCCCTGATCAAAAGAGACCTTCGCGACGGGGGATGGCCGCCCAATGGAGATGCGAATACCAGCATCACCACAACGCCCACCTCCCTCATAATCGTCAACGATTTTCACAACGGCTTGGATGATGATGGTGATGGTGTCATAGATGATCCTGAAGAGAAATGGATGCCGGATGGGGATAGCGACGATTTCGGTGAAAGAATCGTCTATACCGTCAATGCCGATAATGAGCTGACCCGCAACGGGGAACCCCTGGGATTGAATATCGAAGTCATGGATATCGTTCTGGTGAATGCGGCCGGTACTCCCGCAGCACCTGATGACATGGTCGCCGCTCAAATCTCCCTCATCGCCCGGGCGGGTGAAGGGGCCACACCTTCAGTGTTATCGAACAAACACACGGATACAAGGGAATATCGAAATAAACAGGACGAAGTCATTCTGCCAGCACAGAACGACCTGTTCCGGCGAATGATACTCACCACCGAGGTGAAACTCAGAAACTACGATGTCAAATAAGGGGGCGTAGCACATGATCAGCCTATTCGGTAACAATCAAAACGCGGGATTCTCACTGATAGAAGTGATGATAGCCATGGTGATCCTGTCCATCGGTATTCTAGGTGTGGCCAATATGCAGATCAGAGCCACCAACGGGACCTCGTCCGCTGCTAAACTCACACGCGCGGATTCATGGTTGACAAGCACCACCGAAGAGTTCGCCAGGCTACCATATGACAATCCGCGCCTCTTAAATGAAACAGATGATCCGACCACCTATATGCCCGCTCAAAATGCGGATGGCATAGACAATGACAGCAATGGTCAAATCGATGATGCCGACGATGCATCCGGTAAAATTGAACTGCAGTATACGGTTGAAAAAGATATGCCAATAGATAATTGCAAAAGAATTGGTGTCACGGTTCAAAACGGTAATAAGACACTGATAATCCAATATATAAAAGCGGATATCATTTGATCAGTTGAGATAAACATATCACCGGCAGAAAATGAAGGAAACCGCATATGAGACAAAGAATACGATTTAAACTCGACAACCGGGGATCGGCGCTGATCTTCGCTCTGGGGATCCTGGTGATAGTGACCATCATCGGTATCACGTCCATCACCTCGAGCCGATTTGAACTCCAGATAGCGGGCTATGACGCCATGTATACCAATGTCTTTTTCGGGGCGGATGGCGGCACGGAACTCGGGCTGGAGTTGGTGGAGCAGAGTATTGAAACGGCCGGATTCAATGATAAAGGTGACGGTACATTTGAAGTCGGCGAAGTGGTCGGCACGGAGTTGAATTTTTACATGAAAGGCGCACCACTCAAGAGTATTAATGCGGCGGATGACAACCGTATGGCCCGCTATCCATCGACGGCCACCGACAGCCAGACCCATACGAACTTAATGTTCGGCAGTGAGGTGGTGATTGGAGAAGGCGCGGCCATCGAGCAGAATGCTGGTTATGAAGGTGGCGGCAAGAGCGCGGCCGCCGGGGGTTCGTTTACCTATTATGATATCGGGTCTCAACGGATGCATGAACGGAAAAGCAGTTCAAATGTTGTCCTGAGATGGCGACATGTCAACTAACCATAATATCGATACAAAACAACAGCGACTACCGGGAGAACAAACCATGAGCACTTCCGAAAAATCAATAAAAATTTCCCATCACAAAACTGTTTTGACGGCAGTACTTCTCATATTTCTCATGACTCCGCTTTGTGCCCTGGCGGCAGAGGAGATCACCTCTGATGCCTACACGGCGAAGTATCAGGAAATAACCCTGCAAAAGGCTGAATTCACAGGGGTGGAAGAAGACGCCGGCATCATTGATGGTGAAAAATATATTTTTTCAAAGTATACGAAGGTATACCAAGGGTTGAACGAGTGGACGCGCTACGAAATTCCCTTAGCAAATTTGTCGTTACCGAGGAGGGTCACGATTACCTACCGGGTATATGAAATTTCAACAGAAAGCGAGCCCTTCTCACCGGACGACAAGGTATTGGTCTCCATTTCCGTTCCGGACTTTGAGTGATGTCTACCCATGTTAACGATTGTGAATAAAATATTGAAGCCCAAGGAGCAGGTCATGAGAATTGGAATAATGCATAAAATAAAAACCGGATATGTATCGATGGGCATATTGATTGTGTTCTGCCTTACGGCCGCGGCCAGCACCACATGTCCCCCTGACAAAACCGACTACCTGGCCTATCCTTCGTTTTTGACCAGTCGAGTGGAACCCAATGTGCTGCTTATTCTCGACAATTCCGGCAGTATGAACGAGT
>JABDIN010000074.1 GCA_013003715.1 Desulfobacteraceae bacterium
CGAATCACCCGGCGCACGTCTTCAACCAGTGCCGCCTTGTCTTTAACCTTCTTATTATTTTCAAAAATCAGCTCCAGAATGTAGTCGAGGTTGATCTCTTGCGATTTGAGCAGATCCACTTCAAATATCACATCGTCCCAATCGATTGTGGACTCTGCTTCTTCTGCACCTGATTTTTCACGGCGCAACCAGTCGCGGATGTCGTTATACGTAGAGCGATAATCCTGAATGTTGCGTTCAGCAGGTATCTCAATCTCCTGCATGGCCTGCAAATCTTCATCGGTTACATAATGCTGGGCTTTAAACGCCTCAACAGCTTCATAGTCGGTCATGTCGAGACTTTGTAAGGCTCTCAGGCTGGCAAATTCATCGTAGTTTTGCAGCACATTCTCCACCCGCAAATACTCGCCAAACAGTTTAGCAAAGGCTTTTTTATCCGCTTCTTTTTCAATCTCATCCGGGTTGGGGAAGCGCCGCTGTAATTCTGTTACCACCTCCATATAGCCGCGTCGGGCTTCACCGGTTACTACATCAGTAAAGCCTTCCATGTACTCTTTATAACTTTTCTCCAACACCACGTTTTTGGTGTTTTTATCGCCAAAGAGCGTAATGGCATTAATGGTCGACTGCTCCAGATCACGGAAGGTGACAATATTTCCGAAGGTCTTGGTGGCGTCATAAATACGGTTGGTGCGTGAATAGGCCTGCAGCAGGCCATGGAAGCGCAAGTTTTTATCGACAAACAAGGTATTCAGCGTCGGTGCATCAAAGCCGGTCAGAAACATTCCCACCACAATCAACAGGTCGATTTCCCGGTTTTTCACGCGTTTGGCAAGGTCGCGGTAATAGTTTTGAAAGCCGTTACTGTCCACGCCGAAATTGGTTTTAAACAGCGCATTGTAGTCCGCAATGGCCGCGCTCAAAAACTCTTTGGCGCTGCTGTTCATGGCTGAAATATCAAAACTCTCGTCCAGGATATCACCCACAGCATCCTGTGCTTCATTGGCAGCAAACGAGAAGATAGTGGCCGCTTTCAGTGGCTTGTCACTCTCTTTTTGCAATTGCCTGAACGACTCGTAATAGAGCTTGGCCGCATCCACACTGCTCACGGCAAACATGGCATTAAAACCTTTGGCACCGGCTTGCAGGCGGTGCGTTTTCTGCCGGAAGTTATTCAGGATGTACTGCGTGACTTCCCTGATGCGGTCAGGGTGCAGCAGGGCCTGTTTGTTTTCCGCCGCGCCCAGTTTTTTATCATCCTGCTCGCTTTCAATCGACTTAAACTGCGGGCGAACATCGTTGTAGTCCACCTTGAACTTCAAGACCTTTTCATCGCGAATGGCGTCGGTGATCACATACGCATGCAGCTCGCGGCCAAATACACTGGCCGTGGTCTCTGCACCCAGCGCGTTTTGCGGAAAGATGGGTGTTCCGGTAAAGCCGAACTGATAAAACTTTTTGAACTTTCTCTTCAGGTTCTTCTGTGCCTCACCAAACTGACTGCGGTGGCATTCATCAAAAATAAACACCACCTGCTTGTTGTAGATAGCAAGGTCACTTTCACCTTTCATCAGGTTGTTAAGTTTCTGGATGGTGGTCACAATGATCTTGTTGTCGTCTTTATCCAGGTTGCGCTTTAAACCCGCCGTGCTGTCCGAGCCGTTCACGGCGTCCGGCGAAAAGCGCTGATACTCCTTCATGGTCTGGTAATCCAGGTCTTTTCGGTCCACCACAAAGAACACCTTGTCGATAAACTCCAGTTCCGTGGCCAGACGCGCGGCTTTAAAGCTGGTCAGGGTTTTACCGGAGCCGGTGGTGTGCCAGATAAAGCCACCGCTTTCCGGCTTGCTCCAGTTTTTTGCTTCATGGGAGCTTTTCACCTTCCACAATATGCGCTCCGTTGCGGCAATCTGATACGGGCGCATCACCAGCAGGGTATCACTGACATCAAATACCGAATAATGCAGCAGCACATTCAAGAGGGTGTTTTTCTGGAAAAAGGTGGCCGTAAAATCTTTGAGATCTTTGATCAGGCTGTTATCGGCCTTTGCCCAGTTCATGGTAAAATCAAAACTGTTTTTATTGCGCTGGGTGGTGTTGGCAAAATAGCGGCTGTGCGTCCCGTTTGAGATCACAAACAGCTGCAGATATTTATACAGGGAATGTTCGCTGTTAAAGCTCTCCTTGCTGTAGCGGTGCACCTGATTAAAGGCTTCACGGATGGCAACCCCGCGCTTTTTCAGCTCAATCTGCACCAGCGGCAAACCATTGACCAGCACCGTCACGTCGTAGCGGTTCGCCTGAGTGCCGGCTTGTTCAAACTGCTTGATCACCTGAACTTTATTTCGGGCAATATTTTTCTTATCCACGAGATAGATGTTCTGGATATGACCGTCATCAAAGACAAAGTCGTGGATATAGTCATCATGGAGTATACGGGTTTTATCGATGATGGTATCGCTGGGTTTATCCAGATAGGATTCCACAAAGCGCATCCATTCACCCTCCGAAAAGTGCATCTTATTCAACGCCTGAAGCTGTTCGCGCACGTTGGCCAGCATTTTCTCGGGAGTGTTTAGACCGGGCAAATATTCATAACCCTGATTTTGCAGGTCAGCGATCAGTTCAGACTCTAAATCGTACTCACTTTGGTAGGTTTCGCGAACTTGCCACTCCTGGGTGTATTTGTCTAAAACAATGAAGGTTTTAGATTGCGCAATGGGCTTGGTGTAATTAATCATTTATTCATTCTCCCAAAATTTAAGGCGCACTTGAGTGGAAGCGGTACATTTGATTTATTTGTCTTACCAAATAATCCAAGACACGTTTGTCATCATCATCAAGTTCAGCCACTTCTTCACCTGCATGTTTGGAGTGACTAAAAAGATTTATCATTCTCGCTTCATAAGGGTTAGGTCTGCCGTCATCGGTTTGAGGAAGTAATTCTGCCCATCTATTGTAACCCAGAAAAGTCGAAGTTTTCTCCAATATATTTCTTAAAAAATTAAAATGATATTTTTGAATCCGCCCTTCTTGAATTGCTTTTTCAAGCTCTGACTTAAGGTGAAGGTGATATGAGAATGGTGAATCATTAGGCTGGTCAACCAGTTGATGCTTTCCATCCTCATATTTCTCCAGCCTGTATCTCCGGGCATCCCTCCTTTTATAGCCTGTAGGTCTATTATCGTTATTAAATTCATTGCATAACACATTATAAAAAAGCGGATTATGCGAAGTAACAATAAACTTCACCTCAGATGTGCTGGATTTTATGAGCTGTGCCAGATGTACCGCCAGCTCGATCAAATGATTTTCGTCCAACGAACTGACAGGGTCATCAATAAAGATGTATTCCAGTTGATCAAACTGATCTGTTTCACGTTCACCGGGTTCGGGGACATTCAAGACGTCAATGACCTGTTCAATGAGGCTGTAGAAAATACTCCAGATGAAATTACTCTCTTCGCCTTTAGAGATTTTTATATTGTCGATCTTCTCCTCATTGCCGCGCTCATAAGAGAAGGTGGCCACCGAAAAATCCTCATTGAACTTCGGTGTCAGTTTTTCATTGGTGTAGTGCTGAAAATGAGTGATCGCATTTCGGTCCTGCCCCTGTTCCTGCAGCACCCACTGCGTGTAGGCGTTCGGCTGAATTTTAAGCTTCCGCTCGGTATCCCCCTCAAGGTCGTTATCCCAATAAAACAGGTCTTCGGTGAAGGCGTTGTAATAAAGGACCTTTGCCCGGCGATCTTCCGCTTCTTCACCCTCTTCTAATTTCGGCGCAATAAGCTCTTTAAATTCCCGAGACAAGCGCGTTTTACCTGCGCCATTAAAGGCGTAAATCAACTGTATCTTTTTATTGGCGTCGCGCAGTTGTTGGGCTATTTCCGGTAGTGTCTTACTCATATTATGCCTCTGCCTCCGGTTTTGGGTAGCTCAGCAGCAGATCGCGGTAATACTCATACTGCTTCTGCCGCAATTCAATCTCGCGCGGCAAACCTTCAGTAAGGGAGGTGGTGAGAGCGTCGAATTTATCCAGAATGGCGACGATGCGGGCTTGTTTTGCAAGCGACTTTTCAGGGTCGTTAGCATACGGGATAGGAATGTTAATTTTTTTGACGGTGGGAACTGTAAGCTGAGGTATTCCACCTTTATCCCCACCAATCGGTGTCATATCTAATGCGTAATTTAAATATCTGGTTAGAACTACACTCTTGTCAGGAACTAAAACTATTAAACGAATAATCGGAGTAAACTTTGCTTCTCTGACCGTGTGATACCCAATTTTTGCACCTCGGGCTGAAATTGTCACAGCATCGCTGTCAATTTTGTATCCATCAGTGTAACCATACAGAGCATTGTCTTTAGTCGCATTTGCGAAAATTGGATAAGGGAGTTCAGTAGTTGGTTGAGTTTGGCCTTTCGCACAATTCTTAGGTACATCACCACCAGCGGAAATCGAGGAACAAACGTCATTCAACGTCTTCCACTCCACGTTGCCTTCTTCAAACGTCAACAACTGGTCGCGGTAGTAGTTGTATTGTTTTTCGCGGGCTGTAAGCTCCGCTGTAAGCTCCGCTGTAAGCGCGGTGAATTTGTCCAGAATGCGGACGATTTCGGTCTGGATTTCCAGGGATTTTTTGGGGTTTTCCGGGCATGGGATGGGGATTTCAAATTTAGAAAACTCTTCCTTTGTGATAGTTTTCAGCGTACTTCCTCTAGCATTCTCTTTTTCTATATCGAATTTATTCTTTAGTTGATACGCAAAATATTTCTTGTTAACACCTTGAATGTAATTTGTGAAGATCGCCAAAGTTCTATCTACAAAGCAGTTATACTGTGTTACAGCTACACGGCCAATTGTACCTTGTAGCGTTACTATGACCGTCCCTTCTTCAACAAAGACACTTTTAGGCTGAGCCATTTTGGAAATTCTTTGTTTGGTATTTTCTTTTAATGAAAAGCCGCCGTCTAATACGTCCACCACCTGCACAAAAGGCATACTTCCTTCGCCGTCATACCACTCACTATTACCATAAGGCTGAGGAAAAGACCCTCGCCTGAACGAAGCAACGTCCTTCAACGCCTTCCACTCCACCTCAACCCCATTCAGAAGTTTTTCCATAAACGAATTCAATTCGTGTTTATCCGTGTTCATCTGTGGTTCCTCTTCCATAAGCTTACTCATGGCCATCCTCCTGACCATCCTCAGGCAGATGCAGCATGGCCGCATCTTTGGCATTCAGGGAAGAAACCACTTTTTTTCCGGTTTTGGCCTCCAGCTCCAATCGTGCGTTTCGGGCGACTTCCCCGCCTTGCCGGGCTACCTGCTTGTGTTCCTGAAATGAGTCCGGATCGGTCACTTCGGAAATTTCTTTTGTGGAGAGTTCAGCCAGCATATTGAGAACCAGTTCTTTATTGGTCATGTTGTCCCGCAGGTTTTCCTTTTTCAGTCCCTTGAACTTTTTGTACTCCCTGGCTGTCTTATCCGCCCAGGTTTTATAGATAATGTCAGTGAGTGCAGCAAACTGTACGCCTTCCTCCAGGCCGTGCTTTTTCCATTCGTCCGTGAGTTCCTTGCGGATTTCAATGGACTTTAATCGCTGGTTGATCCAGTTGTCCGAATAGCCCAGGCGTTTGTAGTCTTTCATCGCCTGTTCAATCGAGAGTTCCGGGTCCTGAATCTGGTCGATACGTTCGCTTGCGACCTGTGCCATCCACAGCTTGAACGGCTCCGCTTTGGGTGACGGAATGGATTGGATCAGGCGGAAAAGCTGCTCGGTATCGGCACAATCGGTTTTTCGCATTTTGCCGTCAGCCGCCTGCATTTTGAAACCGTGACAATCTGTCACGGTTTGATTTCCCTCTTTTTTCAGACGTTCTTTGAGTTTACGCCAATACGCAGTCGGGTTCACGCTGTCCGTTAATACGGCCACCACATCAACAATAGAAAAATACCAATCTTCCGTTTCATCATCCCACAAGGTACGAACCTTGCGGTCTTCAAAAACTTGTATCGCCTCTTTTTTGCTCATGTTTTACCGCCCTCCGACCTGTTTTCCAATCCCGTTGAATTCGACGGGATTCATGTAACTGGATTCCGTTAGATTAAAGACGCGACTAATCATTTTCGTCACCTCCTTCAATCTCTGAAACAATGGTATCAATATCCGAGCGTAACTGGTCAATCCTGGCAACGGTGGTTTTCAGTTCGGCATTGAGCTTTGCAATATCAATCACCTCGCGGTTGTCTTTGGCTTCCACATAGCTGCTGACGGAAAGATTGTAGTCGTTGGCAGTTATCTTGTCGTTATCGACGGACTGGGCAAAGTGATTCACCGGCTCTTTGCTGTCGAAGACCTGCATAATCTGTTCAATGTGCTTGTCGGTGAGCACATTGGTATTGGTCTCTTTCTTGAACAGGCCGCTGGCATCAATGAACTGGGTGGTGGTGTCGGTCTTGTGTTTGGAGAGCACCAGAATGTTGACGGCAATGGTGGTGCCGAAAAAGAGGTTGGGCGCAAGAGATATGACGGTCTCCACATAGTTGTTATCCACCAGATACTGGCGGATTTTCTTTTCGGCACCACCTCGGTAAAAAATACCGGGAAAGCAGACAATGGCCGCACGGCCACGGCTTGAAAGATAACTTAAGCTGTGCAGCACAAAGGCAAAGTCGGCCTTGGATTTCGGCGCGAGTACACCGGCGGGTGCAAAGCGGTCATCATTAATGAGGGTCGGGTCATCTTTTCCAATCCACTTCACCGAATAGGGCGGGTTGGAAACGATGGCATCAAAGGGTTTGTCATCGCCGAAATGCGGGTCGATCAGGGTGTCGCCCAGCTGGATATTGAACTTGTCGTAGTTGATATTGTGCAAAAACATGTTCATCCGCGCCAGGTTGTAGGTGGTGTGGTTGATCTCCTGACCGAAAAAGCCCTCTTCAATGATATGGGCGTCAAAATGTTTCTTGGATTGCAGCAGCAGGGAACCTGAACCGCAGGCCGGGTCATAAATTTTATTGACGCTGGTTTGCTTGTGCATGGCCAGTTGGGCTATCAGCTTCGATACATGCTGGGGGGTGAAAAACTCGCCCCCGGATTTACCGGCATTGGCAGCGTAGTTTGAGATGAGAAACTCGTAGGCATCACCGAACAGGTCGATCTGGTTGCCTTGGCCTTCTTTGTAAAAATCGGCACCAAAGTCCAGCCCGGCCACGCCCTTGAGTACAGCGGCCAGACGGGTGTTCTTGTCGGTGACAGTGTTGCCGAGGCGGTTGCTGGTGGTGTCGAAATCGGCAAACAACCCTTTGATGTCACGCTCCGAGGGGTAGCCATTGGCGGAGCTTTCAATGGCGGCAAATATGGCGGCCAGATCGGTGTTCAGGCTCTCATTGGTGTTGGCGCCTTTGGCAATATTGGCGAACAGCTGGCTGGGGTAGATGAAGTAGCCCTTGGTTTTAACGGCATCATCTTTGATTTCCGGAGTGATTACCCCATCATCCAATTCAGCATAGTTGATGCTGTCATCGTCGGCTTCGATGTAGATGGAAAAGTTTTCACTGATAAAGCGGTAAAACAGGGTGCCGAGCACATATTGCTTAAAATCCCAGCCATCCACTGCGCCTCGTACATCATTGGCGATCTGCCAGATCTGGCGTTGCAGTGCCGCGCGTTGTTGGTTACTTGTCATCTATAAACTCCTGATTCCGTTATTCGGCTTTGTTTGCATCATCTTGTTCATTACCTGCAGCCGCACCGCCTGACCGTACCCATTGGTCCACTTCATCTTTCTTGAATTTCCAAAGACGGCCGATTTTATGGGCTGGCATGCCCTTTTCGCTTATCCATTTATAGACGGTATCTCGCTTGATCCCGAGATAGTCTCCAATTTCATCCACGGACAACCATCTGTCTTCCATTTTCGACTCCATCATTCTTTGAGGGCCGTCTCTTTCTGGTAAGTACAAGGCGGCTCGTCAAGTTGTTCAACCGGACGGCATCCCATAGGGGCACAATCCGGCTACATTAGGTTAAACAGGGTTAAAGATATATAGATGAAATGAAAAAATCAAGTTTTCTTTCCGGGTTTAACCGAGTTTAGCCGAATTTCTTGCCGACCCAGTACCCGCCGGGAAGGACATGACCAAAGAAAAAATTCAAATGGCCCGACACGTTCTCTGTTTCTCCGGTATGTAAGGTGCTGAGAAACCCGAACACAGGAGAAACTGATGGATATTAATGATTTGTTTGACGGAATTGCCGAAGCGTTTCGGCAGTATCAGGCGGAAATGGCAGAGCAGGCGCAGGCTTCAACCAACCCGGGCTTCACCGGACTTGAACCCGAAAGGGAATCTGAAAAATCAGAGAAAATAATGCCGCCAGAGAAGGGAATTGAACAAGATTTCCCGAAACGGGAGTGATTGCAGGACATTCGGATGAATGCTTTTGTCTGCGTAAGGTGCTAATTTATAAAAACAAAAAAACCGATCCCGCGTGCCGGACTCGGCAGCAGGATCGGCTTGTTTAAAAGTTAATGGTGGAGGCGGCGGGAGTCGAACCCGGGGGGGTGGGGTTTTTGTGCGTGATTTCGAGGGGTTGAAATCGGACGGCAAAAATTTGGCAAAATGGGCCTTTTATTTTCGGTTGAGTTTGACAACTTTAGCTTTACCTTTTTTACTTCTTTTTTTCTTCAGTTCAGTGCTCAGTTGGACGATTTCAAATGTGTCGTTGTCCTGGACCTGGCAATAGCGTTCAATGGATTTGTTGGATGTGTTGCCCAGGCCCTGGATGGCTTTTTCCTTGCCCATTTGCATGGCTATTTCGGTTGTGGTGGTATGGCGGGTGCCGCCGTACAGGTCGATACCTTCGATTCCCAGGGCATCGCATGCTCTGATCCACCATTTGTAAAAGTATTTTTCTCCGAAGGGTTCGTCCCGGGTCACGCTTTGAATGCCGCCCACGTGGCGGAAAAAGTACATATGCGGTAACGCCGGGTATCGTTTTTTTAAAATTCTGATTTCTTCGATGTGCTCATCCAACAGCCGGATGCTTTTGGTCTTGTTCCGGGTTTTCGTAGGGTAAAGGAATACGATGATGCCGTTTTCCATGTCGATATGTTCTTCCTTGATCTGGAGAAGGTCTTTCGGCCGGATGTTGGTATAGGTTGCCAGCATGTCGATACCCAGCCAGATTTTCGGGTTCAGATGGTAGGTTTGCTCATAAACCTTATCGATGATGGCGCTTTGTGTTTCCCATGTGGTAATCTTTCGATATTCGAGTTCGAACTCCACCTCCGGGAATATGGGCATTCTAAGATCTTTTTCGCGGCGGCACACCCATTTCCAAAAATCCTGAAGACATGATTTGTGATTCGCCCGGGTCTTCTCCGATATCTCCGAAATGCTGAAGAGAAAATCGTCGATATCGCCTTCCGTTATGTGCTTTATGTTTTTGTGATTCCAATGAGCCTTGGCCCGGGTCATATAATTGGACAGATTGCGCAAGTGTGAATCGGACAACGCCTTTTTCCGGCGGGAGCTTTTGATGTCGCGTTTTTTGAAGGACAACCATCTGTCGGCCAGGGTGGAAAAGCCCAGGGGGACATCGGCCCGGTAGTCCCTGGGATCGTACTCGTTGTTGTCCTCTTTGGCCCGGAGATAGTTCAGAAAGCGCTCCGCAGCCATGAAATCGTTGCCGAAACGGCTGGTGGTGGATTTGAAGTACACGCGGAACCTGCCGGTGGCCCGGGTTTCCGGGTGAGAACCCTGCCCGGTGCAGATAAGCCCCCGCCGGTTCTCGTCGTGTTTGAAGCGTCCACCGCACACAGGACATCGTTGATCCGAATGGATTTTGCCTGCCATTGATAATCCTCCCCTGGATGATGTTGAAACCGTATTCCGGGGATTATGTAACATCAATGCTTGCAGTGTCAAAATGATCTTATCCTTGTCATCTGGCGTTAAGTGTTCTCATGGCCGCTGTGCGGCGGTGGTTTTGTTCGTGACTGATGGCCGGGGGGAGATATAGTGCGGCCAGGGTCAATATCGTTATAATGATGACCGCTGCGATGAAGCCGGTGATCAGGTGATCTATGGACTTTTCCATCAGATGCCTTCCCGGATGCCGCAGGCATCCATGGCCTGTTTGATTTCAGAGATCAGTTGTCGGGCGTGCTGGCGGATGCCGGTCAGCTCCTTGGAATC
Source organism: Desulfobacteraceae bacterium (assembly GCA_013003715.1). Taxonomy (GTDB): domain Bacteria; phylum Desulfobacterota; class Desulfobacteria; order Desulfobacterales; family Desulfosarcinaceae; genus JABDIN01. The sequence goes on from JABDIN010000074.1 coordinate 10,205, forward strand.
GATGCGGCCGTCGGCCATGGCTTCCCGCAGCTTGCTGGTGAACCTGCCCAGGCGCACGGCGATGTCGGCGATCTCGCCGTCCACGGAACCCTTGTCGGATTCCTCGGGACCGGTCATGGAGAAATGGCCGCCGAGGGGCTCGGCGATGTAGTCCACCGCAGCCCGTGCATATTCGGTTTCTCCGGCCAGGTCCAGTTCCTCGACAAGCAGCCGGATGCGGTCGAGGGGGTTGCGCGAGGTGACAGCACAGTGGCGGGGGTTGGCGGCCCACTGCTGAAACAGCCGTTCCGAAGGTGCTTCCATGGCCACCGCACCGCCGCATTGCGGACAGGTTTCGACTGCGTCCGGATCGCGGCACCATTCATTTTTCAATTGGGGGATGGATCGGGTGTAGATCAGACGCAGGCGGCCGGGGGGCAGCTTTTTGCGGGCCACGTTGTAGATACGGAAACTTTCGATTTTAGCCATAAGTTCACCTTTTCAAATATTACGAAGTTTAAAAACAGACCAAAAAAAAGAAGAACTGTGTTGGGATCGTCTATTCGGACCAAGTCGCTATGCAGGTCTGGAAAGCGCTGTTTTAATTTCCGTGGATGATCCGTACAACCAAAGGATCGCCGGTACATCCGCATTGATCTTTTTAGCCGCTTTTTCCAGTGTCATCGCGCGTGTTCGCCCCGGCCGCTTTCTTGTGGCGGCTATATCGGACAAATAAGTAACGCTGAAGCCGGTGGCATCTGATAACGATTTTAATAACTTATGGGGTATTCTCATATAAGTTCACTCCTTAAGTGAATCAATAGTACATGAAATAGGACAAAGTCAACTATAAAATTCACTTATAAAAAGAATTGTGACTTATTGTTCACCGTGATAGTGATAATTATTATGGAACATCTTGAATTATTTAGAGTTGCTTTAAAATCATTTACGGATCAGAAGAATCCGCCGCAATCCGATATTGCGGACACCCTGGGAATCGGTCGGACGCAGTTGAACGATTTTTTAAAGGGCCGGAAGGATTTTTCGGGTAAAAGACTGGAAGAGATTGCAAAATATCTCAGTAAGACGTTCACGGAAATGTTGATAATAGGCGAACGTATTCTTTCCGGTGAACCCCATCCGTACGATATGCCTAATATAGAAACACTTATACAATCACCGGAGGCCGCGCAAATTTACGGCCTCAGTGCCAGAGAGTCTAAAATAATTGAAATCTGGCGGTCACTTCCGGAAGAGCATAAAAATGAACTTTATGTGCTCATGCTGGAAAGGCACTATTACGTGACTAAAAAATAATTATTTCCTTTCCTCCAATTCATCAATAAGCTGATTTCTAATCCTCAAAATCGTAACCAACTCTTTCACAAAACCATATTTAATCAACCGATGGAGTAATTGACCAATGTAGCACGGGTTCGGGCAGTCACAATGATTCGCACAGCATTTTTTAGCTTCCATGAATAACCTCACGATTCGAATTCAGTGCACAATTGCAATCCAGTCTAATCTCAGAATATTAAAATGAATTGCCCCATGTATGTGACCTGTTTCACAAAATCGTAATAAAATCCACTCACCGCAAAAATCTAATATTCCGGTGCAGGGGAGGGATGTCGTTAAAACACTTGACGCCGGAGGGGTTGCTCGGGTAACAGATATTGAACCGCACGGACATTATTCTTTAAGGAGGAATCGGTATGTTTGGCATAGGCGCACCGGAGCTGGTGATAATTATTATTATGTTTCTTGTGGTTCTTTCTCCGATTATTCTTCTGATTATGGCCCTCATCCCACCTAAGACCGCTAATAAAGGGACCATTATCGCCATTTTAATCGGACCGTTGGCCTATATATACGTCGATAAGTGGGGAAAGGCGCTGATTCTGTTTTTCCTGGGCTGGTTAACCGCCGGTATCATTCATCTGATAATATGGCCCTATTCGATTTTCAATATCCGCACCGAGGTCCGGCGATATAACGAAGAGATGGAAATTCATAGTGCGAAATTGGCGGAAGTCAGATCCGGATCAAATACGGCTTGAGATGTAACCCGGTTACTCAACAGGCGGTTTATCAATGCTGGCGGTAGTTATTCAGCTTTGACAAACATTCGTATTTCCATTAAGTACGAAATGTCGTCATTCTTTCCTTTATAGCGCTCTATTGTTATTGTTGGTTTATCGTTAAGGAGGTAGCTCAATGGGATCCATACCGAACTTGATACGAACTATCGTCGAAGAGATCGTTGACCATCCTGAACAGATCCAAATCAATGAAGTAAAAAGCAGCCAGGTGACCGTGATTGAATTGAATATTGCAAAAGAGGACAATGGCCTTTTGATCGGCAAAAAGGGAAAGGTCATCACGTCACTGCGCAATATCGTAGATGCTGCAATCGGAAAGCAAGGCATGGCCGGAAGGATTTATTTTCAGATTATTGGGCTATAAATGCTCGTTTTATAGTTTGGATTCCAGGAACCGACCATGAAGATAGGTTTTTCCACAACGACCAACATAATATACGATCAATAAAAAAATTAGACGGCCAAACAGTCGTCTAAATCGGAATTAGGGGGAACTATACGACTGATAAGCCGTCTAGTTCGTATTCGTCTGCTATTTAGACGTAAAATAAGACGGCTATTCGGTTGTCCAAACTACGTTAAACTATGAATCACTTTGAATTGTTTGCCCATGGTGTATCATTTGATCCAAGAGAATACTTGGCATCTACAAAATTGAATATTGATAGGGTTTGGTACAAAGG